>CAVSQH010000009.1:0-287216 GCA_963730075.1 uncultured Solirubrobacterales bacterium
TGCGCACGGCTGGGACCGGGCCGATGCCCATGACCTTCGGCGCGACCCCAACTGAGGCGTAGCTCTCGACCGTCCCGAACGTCCGCACGCCGCGCTCGTTGGCCTTGCTCGCCGACATCACGACGATCGCCGACGCGCCGTCGTTGACCCCGGAGGCGTTGCCGGCGGTCACCGTGCCGCCCTCGGGCCGGAACGCGGGGCGCAACTTCGCCAGCGTCTCGCGGCGGTCGTCTCCGGCGCGGATCGCTCGTCGGTGTCAGCCTCGCTGTGCCGCCCTTCACCGACACCTCACGGGCACGATCTCGTCGCGCTGAAGGCCCCGCTCCCAGCGGCGCCGCCGGTCCGCTGCTGGCTGGTGGCGGCGAAGCGGTCCTGCTCCTGCGCGGGTGATGCCGCACTGGTCGGCGATGATACTCCGCGGTGCTCGCCCATGTGGACAGTCCTCGAAGGCATCACCAGAGGCCGTCGTGGATCATCGCATCGACGACCTTCTGGTCGCCGAACTTCCACCCGCGCGCGAGCGCCCGAACGGGAGCAGGTACGGGGCGCGGCTCATGTTCTCCATGCCGCCCGCCACGACGAGCTCGGCGTCGCCGGCGCGGATCGCCTGGGCGGCGAGCATGACTGCCTTGAGGCCGGAGCCGCACACCTTGTTGATCGTGTCGCGGGCGATCATTCGGGCAGCCCCGCCGCCAGCGCCGCTTGCCGCGCGGGGTTCTGTCCGAGCCCGGCCTGAGGACGCAGCCGAGCAGGACCTCGTCGACTTCCTCGCCGGTTATCGCGGCTCGCTTGACAGCGGCGCGCACAGTCTGCGCGCCGAGTTCGGTTGCCGCGACGTCCTTGAACTGCCCGCCAAAGCTGCCAACCGGGGTCCGTACCGCGCTGACGATCACAGCATCTTCCATCACTCCTCCAGGAAAGAAGGGGACGCGATCGGCATCCCTGTAACCAGCATACGCCCGGCATGTGTCCGCGCCGGGAGCGCGCGGCTGGTGCGCTCACGCGCTTAGGAAGGAGCTTGCGGGTGCTTGGGGAGCAGGCGGTGGCCGTCGACGACTGCGGTGGCGAGGTCGAGGAGTTTGCGGTTGTTGATGCGCGAGTTCTCGTGCAGGAGTGTGTAAGCGCTCGCTTCGTCGATCGCGTGGCGTTCCATCAGGATCCCCTTCGCACGCTCGATCAACGCGCGCCGGCCGAATGCTCCTTCGAGGTCGTGGTACTCGGCGAAGCGGCGCAGCACGATGTCGATTGAGCTCTGCCAATCTTCGACGTCGGCGTCACTGATGTGGGCGAAGACGCCGCGCTTGGAAGCCTCCTTGACGAATTCGGGATCGCGCGTGTGGATCAGCACGATCACGGGACAGGCGGCTTCGCGCACGATCTTGTCGATCAGTTCGAGCGCGTGGTCGGAGCTCTCCCCGAGTCCGACCAGGGCGACGTCGGGCCGCTCGCGGGCGGTTACGGCACCAACGTCTGCGACGTCGATCTCACGTGCGATCACCTCGTGTCCGAGTGCTACAACGATCGGCGCGACCAGAGCGAGCCGATCTTTGCGCTCGTTGGCGATCAGGACGCGCAGGTGGTCGGTCTCGCGGTAGCTCATCGGCGGCTCCAGCCACTTCGATTCTAGCCTCCGGGTGGCGCTTCTTGAGACTGCCGCCGACGCCCTTGCGGCCGGGTGTATGGTGGGTGTTCGTTCCGCTCCAAGCCTCGGCGGGCGATGTGTTCGCGGCTCCAACTCTCGGCCGGCGTGGTGTTTTGACCCGACAGCGGTCAGCGCCAAGCGCAAACGTCAGGAGCCGACTATGTCTATCACTACCCCTAACCGCCCGACCAATGGGGCGCCGCAACACGCTTCTGCGGGCGTTCCCGCGGGCTTGCCTCAGTACGTCCAGGACTTCGTTCGCAAGCCGGGCCGTCTGCTGATTGACGGTGAATGGGTGGAGGCGGCGAGCGGGAAGACATTTGAGACGCTCAACCCGGCGACTGAGGAGAGTCTCGGGTGGGTGGCGCACGGCACGGCCGAGGACATTGAGCTTGCCGTGGGTGCGGCTCGTCGGTGCTTTGACGACGAGCGCTCGGACTGGCGCCGTATGACTCCGTCGGAGCGCGGCAAAGTGATCCACCGCATTGGCGATCTGATCGAGCAGCACGCCGACGAACTCGCGATCCTGGAGACGCTTGACAACGGCAAGCCGTTGACGATCGCCAAGGCCGCGGACGTCGCCCTGTCCGCCGACCTGTTTCATTACATGTCGGGTTGGACGACGAAGATCGAGGGCAACACGATCCCGATCTCCGCCGTCACGTCGCCCGGATGTGAGTTCCTGGCCTACACCCGCAGGGAGCCGGTGGGCGTCGTCGGCCAGATCATCCCGTGGAACTTCCCCTTGCTGATGGCGGCCTGGAAGCTCGGCCCGGCGCTCGCGGCGGGCGTCACTGTCGTGCTCAAACCCGCCGAGCAAACGCCGCTCTCGGCATTGCGACTCGGTGAGCTGATGCTGGAAGCGGGGCTGCCCGCGGGCGTGGTCAACATCGTGACCGGGTTCGGGGACGCGGGGGCGGCGCTCGCCGCCCACGATGGCGTCGACAAGCTTGCCTTCACGGGCTCGACCGAGGTCGGCCGGCTGATCGTGCAGGCGGCGGTGGGCAATCTCAAAAAGGTCACGCTCGAGCTGGGTGGCAAGAGCCCGCAGGTGCTCTACAAGGATGCCGACATGGACGTTGCGATCCCTGGCGCGGCGAACGGAATCTTCTTCAATCAGGGTCAGTGCTGCAACGCCGGCTCGCGCCTGTACATCGAGCGCGACGTCTATGACGATGTGGTCCAGGGGATCTCGGACGCGGCCAAGAAGATCAAGGTCGGCCCGGGGCTGGAGCCCGACACCCAGATGGGTCCGTTGACCTCCGCGGAGCAGCACGAAAAGGTCCTCGGCTACTTGTCCTCGGGCCTCGACGCCGGAGCGCGCGCGCCGGCCGGCGGCGGCCGGGTGGGCGACCGCGGGTACTTCGTGCAGCCAACCGTCCTGACTGACACGACGCCCGACATGAAAGTCGTGCGCGAGGAGATCTTCGGCCCGGTGGTGTGCGCGATCCCGTTTGGCTCCGAGGATGACGACGTCATCCAGAGCGGAAATGACACGAACTACGGCCTCGCATCTGGGATCTGGACGAGCGACATCAACAAGGCCCACCGGACTGCCCATCGTCTGCGCGCTGGCACCGTGTGGATCAACTGTTACAGCGTGTTTGACGCCGCGATGCCGTTCGGCGGCTACAAGGAGTCTGGCTGGGGCCGGGAGATGGGCCACAACGCGCTCGACAACTACCTCGAAACCAAGTCCGTCGTCACCCAGCTTGCGTAACGAAACGACCGTGTGGTGGCGAGGCTACGCCCCGCCACAACCAGATTAAAGGAAGGCACCATGAAGGCCGCCGTCGTCCATGACTTCACCCAACCGCTCACAATCGACAACGTCCCCATGCCCGAGCCGAGCAACGGCCAGGTGCTCGTCCGGATCGAGGTCTGTGGCCTCTGCCACACTGACATCCACGCCGCGCACGGCGACTGGCCGATCAAGGCCCCCCTACCACTGATCCCGGGCCACGAGGGCGTAGGGCTCGTCGAGGCGATCGGGCCCGGCGTGGGCGAGGAGATCAGCCAGGGCGACCGGGTTGTCATACCGTGGCTCGGTTTCGCCTGCGGACACTGCCGGTATTGCAACTCGGGCCGGGAGACGCTCTGCGAAGCGCAGATTAACACCGGCTACGGCATGGACGGCGGATACGCCGAGTACGTCGCCGCCTACGCGCGCCAGGTCGTGAAGGTGCCCGACGGCGTGGACTCCTTAGATGCTGCCCCACTCAGCTGTGCGGGCGTGACGGTCTACAAGGCGGTCAAGAGCTCGGAGGTCGGCCCTTCGCAGCTGTGCGCGATCTTCGGGGTTGGCGGCTTGGGGCACCTGGCGGTGCAATACGCCAAGATCCAGGGCGCGACCGTGGTCGCCGTCGACCTCGACGACGACAAGCTGGAGATGGCGAGGGAGCTCGGCGCCGACTACGTGGTCAACGCCGCCGAGCAGGATCCCGCGGCAGAGATCCAGAAGTTGGGCGGCGCCGATGCCGCGATCGCTCTCGCCGTGGCTCCGAGGCCCTTCGAGCAGGCCTTCGATTCGCTTGCCCGCGGCGGGACTTTGATGATGGTCGCCCTGCCGGCGGATAACTACGTGCAGCTACCAATCTTCGAGACGGTGCTCAGGGGGATCAATATCAAGGGGTCGATCGTGGGTACTCACCGCGACGTCGAGGACGTGTTCAAGCTGCACACGCTCGGTCGTACCCAGGTGCTCCACGAGAGCCGCCCTCTCGAGGAGGTCAACGAGGCGTTCGACGACGTCGAGCACGCGCGCAACAAGGCGCCGCGCGTGGTCCTCACCGTCTGACCACCGGTCAGCGACCGAACCACCCTTAAGGAGGGTGTCGATATGAGTTCGTCCACCATCAGCACACACACCCCAGGCAAGGTGTCGTCGCTGGCGCTCCTCTCAGGCGAGAAGCTCGAGCGTCGGCTCGCGGAGCTCCTGCACCAGGATCGCTTCGCTCCGCCCCCGCAGTTCGTTGCCGACGAGCGCATCAACGACGCGTCGCTGCACGCCCGGGCCGAGCTTGACCCGGATGCGTTCTGGGCCGAACAGGCACGTGAGCTGCATTGGGACGAGCCGTTTACGACCGTGCTCGACGACTCGAATCCGCCGTTCTTCAAGTGGTTCACGGACGGCAAGCTAAACGTGTCCTACAACTGCCTTGACCGTCATGTCGAGGCCGGCCGTGGTAACCGGGTCGCGTTTTACTGGGCCGGCGAGGAGGGCGAGCAGCGCGCGATCACCTACGCGGAGCTACACCGCGACGTGCAAAGGCTCGCGAACGCGCTCAAGGAGCTCGGCGTCACCAAGGGCGACGTCGTCGGGATCTACCTGCCGATGATCCCCGAGGTCGTCGCCGCGATGCTCGCGTGCGCGCGGATCGGCGCCCCTCACAACGTAGTGTTCGGAGGGTTCGCGCCCGGGGCGGTCAAGGAGCGGATGGAGGTCTCGCACGCCAAGGTGCTGATCACGGTGGATGGCGCCCGGCGCAAAGGCAAGACTGCTCCCGTGAAGGCCGCAGTCGACGCGGCGATCGGCGATCTGGAGTCGCTCGAGCACATCGTCGTCGTGCGCCACACCCGCATTGACGTGGCGATGCGAGCTGGCCGCGATGTGTTCTACGACGAGATCCTCGCGACGGCGGATTCCGTCTGCCCGGCGGAGCCGGTGGAGGCCGAGCACCCGCTGTTCATCCTCTACTCATCCGGTTCGACGGCCAAGCCGAAGGGGATCGTGCACACAACGGGCGGGTACCTGACCGGCGTCAGCTCCACCCACCGGGCCGTGTTCGACCTCGACCCCGAGCGCGACGTGTACTTCTGCTCGGCCGATGTCGGCTGGGTCACCGGGCACTCCTACATCGTCTACGGGCCGCTCGCAAATGGAGCCACGAGCGTGATGTACGAGGGCGCTCCGGACTACCCGCACAAGGGGATCTGGTGGGAGCTCTGCGAGCGCTACGGCGTGACGATCCTCTACACCGCCCCGACCGCGATTCGGGCTTGCATGAAATGGGGCGCCGAGCACCCAAACGCGCACGATCTCTCCTCGCTGCGCCTACTGGGGACGGTCGGCGAGCCGATCAACCCCAAGGCCTGGCTCTGGTACCACGTCGTTATCGGCCGCGAGCACTGCCCGATCGTCGACACGTGGTGGCAGACCGAGACCGGCCAGATCATGATCTCCCCGCTGCCCGGTCTGACCGAGACCAAGCCGGGCTCAGCTACCTTTCCGCTTCCAGGGGTGGTCGCCGACGTCGTCGACGAGACGACCGGTGAGTCGATCGAGCAGGGTCAGGGGCTGCTCGTACTCAAGCGCCCGTGGCCGGGGATGCTGCGCACGCTTTACGGCGACGACGAGCGCTACGTCCAGACGTACTGGTCACGGTTTGGAAATGACACCTACCTCGTCGGCGACGCCGCGATCAAAGACAAGGATGGCTACGTCTGGATCGTCGGGCGGATCGATGACGTGATCAACGTGTCCGGGCACCGACTATCCACCGCCGAGGTCGAGTCGGCGATCGTCGCGCACGACAAGGTCGCCGAAGCGGCCGTCGTGGCGCAATCAGACGAGTTGACTGGGCAGGCGATAGTCGCGTACGTGACCCTGCAGGGCGACCTCGAAGGGACCCCGGAGATCGAGGCGCAGATCCGCGAGCATGTCGCTGAGCAGATCGGCAAGCTCGCCCGACCGAAGCGCATCCTGTGGAGCGATGACCTGCCCAAAACGCGTTCGGGGAAGATCATGCGCCGGCTCTTGCGAGATATCGCCGAGGGCCGAACGCTCGGCGACGTCACGACGCTTCGAGACCCGACAGTGATGGCCGAGCTCGAACAGAAGGTCGCGGCGGCACAGGCGAAGGAGGAATAGGCGCGAGGGCCGACGCGAGCCCCTCCGCCGGGCCCGAGGCCCAGGTTCGCGCACTGTTCGAGCGGACGGAGTCGAGCATGGCGCAGTCGTTCGAGGAGCTGGTCTCCAAGCCGAGCTTCGGCGTATTGCTCACCAGCAGCGCGGAGAACGTCGCAGGGCTGACGCGGATTGGCGCTGATTGCGCCGATCTCGTGCTGCGGAATCTGCGCCTCGCCGGCGGGCGGACGTGACGCGGCTCCCGCTCGACGGCCCATCCACGCGCACCCGCCGCGCCTCGGGGTCGGTTTCCGGCACCGCGGCGTGCGACCGCACGTAGAAGACATCCGTGGCGGTCACCGGACCGTCGGCCAACGCCGCAGGTCCAGTCTCGGCGTTAAACGGTTCCGCCTCGTGCACCACGACGTCCCCGCGCTTTCCGTAGCGGCCCACACGGCAAGCGTATGCGCCAGGGCGCGGACGTGCGGCCTATGCCGACTCCGTCTCCGCCGGCCGCACCCGGGCCTCGAGAACCTCTAGCACACGCGGCTGCTGCGGCTTGGCCATGCCCCGAATCTTGACTCGGCCCTCCGGCACAGCGATCACGAAATACCTCCTCGCGCGCTCGACGATCTCCATTCCCTCGTAGGGGATCGAGACGTGCTCGCCTACCCCGCCGGCCACGCCGGTGCTGATCATGATGAGTCGCCGGTTGGTGCAGGCGACTAGAACGTTGGTGGTCTTCCTCAGCTCGGAGACCGCGCTTGCCAACGTACCCGAGACGAAGCGACCACCCTGGTGGTACTCAGGGTTGCATCGCCACTCCCGCTGCCAGCAGCGACTCGTCCGGCTCTGAGATCCCCGCCAACTGGTCGTAGGCCTTGCCGTACCGCCCCCAGCCGAACGGCAGCGTCTTCTTCTCGCGCTCGATCTCCTCAGGAGTAATCGTCACACCGCAGCGGTCCCTCTCCGAGAATGCCCGAACGGACCATGTCACCCGCAAACGCCGCTGTCAATCCGGCCCCCAGCTCGAGCAGATCAACTCCCCACGATCTGGCAGGACCAGCCACCAGCCCGCATCAACCACGCCCGGCCAGCAACCCGGAAACGCGCCGAACACCCAGCGGATGCAATCGAACGAGAGACCCGGCCGGGCGGCTCAGGCGACACGCTCAGCACCACATCACGAGGTGATCGCTCGCTTCTCCAATCACGAAGACGGGGTTACGTCATAGGCGGAATCAGTTGTCCGCCGCACTTCTGCTCCGGGTCGGCGGCCAGCCGAAGGGGAAGCGCCGAGCTCGTGGCCCGCTTGACGACGAAGGGTGAGCGGCACAGCCGGGCGCGGAGAGTGCTGCGATCGTTCCCGGGGAGACCAAATTCAAATTGAGGCAGCCACGGACTAGCTGCCTCGATCAGGCGCTTGCTCGGGGGTTGCAAGCACCCGATGCGCGTTTGTGGCGAAAAGCAGGTTCGGGCACTGAGTCCGCCATAGGATTCTCTGCGTGTACGACATCGACGCGGTAATGGGCTTCTTTGTCGACGACTGCATTCTGGAGATGCCGCGCGGCCCCGATCCGAGGGGACGCCGGCTAACAGGTCGTGAGCAGGTTCGCGCCGGTCCCGCCAGCAGATTTGCTGGCATCCCTGACGTCCACTATGGCGAGGACCGTCACTGGGTCGCAGGTAACCGCGGGTGCTCGGAATGGCTTCTGCGCGGGCCCGCCTCCAACGGCGAGCGGATCGAGGTCATGGGGCTGCGATCTGTCCGAGTTCACCGATGGCAAAATCACCCGAAAGGACTCCTACCGGAAGATCGTCGAGCCGTAGCGCTTCGTCGTCGCACGTCGCTCTCGATCAAGGCCTGCTTGCTGCCGCGGCACGCATCCCGAGGTCGGGATTACCGCTGATCAATTGGTTCGAGCGGTGATGTGACTGGATCGCGGCAACCGACGCCTTCGGGCCCGCGAGAACTACGCTCGCGCCATGCCGATACCGATCGCCCCGTTGACGGAGACACATCTCAGCTACCGGTCGAACTGGCTGCGCGCGGCGGTCCTTGGCGCGAACGATGGGATCCTGTCCACCTCAAGCCTGCTGCTTGGTGTCGCGGGCTCAGGCGCCGGGCGCACCGCCGTCATCACGGCGGGTGCAGCAGGCCTGGTCGGCGGGGCGCTGTCGATGGCCCCGGGGGAGTACGTATCCGTCAGTTCCCAGCGGGACACCGAGAACGCCGATGTGGTCCTCGAACAGCGGGAGCTGGCTCGCAACCCGGGCGGCGAACTGCGAGAGCTCACTGAGATCTACGAGGACCGCGGCCTGAGCCCAGAGCTTGCCCGCCAAGTCGCGGACGCCCTGACCGCTCGTGACCCGCTCGCCGCCCACGTCCGGGACGAGCTCGGGATGGCGGACGATCGCCGTGCTCGACCACTGCAAGCCGCCGGATCGTCCGCGCTGGCGTTCGCGTCCGGGGCGATCCTGCCGTTAGTGGCGGCGATCGTCGCGAGCGGATCGCTCCGCACGCCGGCGATCGTGATCGTGACGCTGATCGCGTTGGCGGCGCTCGGACTGACCGGCGCACGCCTGGGCGGCGCCAACCAAACGCGTGCGACTGTGCGCGTGACGGCTTGGGGCGCTATCGCGATGGCCGTCACCTACGGCATCGGAGCACTCGTCGGCACCGCGACCTAACGAGCAGCCCGTCGGCAGGGCGACGCAACCGTGATAACAGCGAGCATGCTCGCGAGCGAGATCCTGAGAACGTCCGCAGCTGAGTATCGACCGGGTCCGGTCGTGAGAGCCTTTGCTCGGATGACGACTGACGACCTTGAGCAGTCGCGCTCGCGGCCGCGGTTTGTCCGTTGCTGGCGTCGATCTGTACTGGTTGCCGTTGGGGGCGGGTGGCCATTCCGTGCGTCTCAATGGTCGCGTGTTCGAAGCGGTGGTGTCGCGGCTCGAGCATCGGCCGGCGTGTGATCTCTACCACTCCGCGCTTGAGGTGCGAGTGCCGGAGGGGCGCTTCGTGATTGAGCAAGCGCCCGTCCCTCGCGGTGACGGAGCGCGGCGTGGCGTCGCCGCTGGTGGCGCGGTTGGCGCGCTGGGCAGGGCGCTTTCGGATCTTCCGCTACGACGTGCGTCGCTGGCACGATGGTGTCATCCCGGATGTCAGCGAGGCCGTCGATAGTCCTCGGCGGTTGACGGATGACGCAGGGTGTGCACGGCGATTGCTTGACCTGGTGCCCTCCGTCCCGACGCCAGTTTGGGGCCGGGACGAGTTGGCCACCGGCGAGATGTGGAACTCCAACTCGGTGATCTCGTGGCTGATCGCCAGCAGCGGCTTGAACCCGGAGTCGATCCAGCCACCAGACGGTGGCCGTGCTCCGGGCTGGAACGCTGGGCTCGTGGTGGCTCGCCGACTGGCGGCGCAACAACATCGCGCTTGATCGCTAGCTGCCTGACGTCGCACGCGTGGCTTCTCCGTCCGTGGCGGGCGGGGAACTGCGGATGGCGAGCAGCTGTCCGTGTCGTAGCGTTTTGGGGTTCCGGTTACCAAGGAGGTTCGGATGACGATCGAGGATCGGTCAAGCCCCCTCGACCGAGTGGGCAGCTCAATCGACGACCGGCGGCTCGCCGGCCGGCGAGCCGATGCTGAGTGACCGCTTGATGCCCTGCTACGACGCGGTGCGCGCCGAGCACCGGATCGTTTCGCGCGACATCGCGACCGTATACGCCGCGACTCGCCGCGCCGACTTCATCCGCGCTTGGCGGCAGTCCGTCGCCGTCCGGCTGCTGCTCGCCGCCCGCGGCCTGGGTGGGTGGGCCGTCTCACTGATCGCTCGGCGTGAGCATCCCGAGCCACCACCACCGGAGTCGATGCGACTCGCCGACATGCCAACTCACGGTGACTGGGTGCTTCTCGGCGAGGACCACCCCGCGAGATCTCGTTCGGCGTTGTCGGACGCTTCTGGGCCGGAGAGAGTCTGGGCGCGGATCGACGCCACCGACTTCCTAACCTTCGCTGAGCCCGGGTTCGTAAAGATCGCCTGCAACTTCTCTGCGCCTCGTCCATGTAGTGCGTGGTAAGCAACACCGTCATGCCGAGCGTCGCCAGGTTCTTGATCACTTCCCACGCCTCGTGCCGGGCCGAGGGATCGAAGCCGGTGGTCGGCTCGTCGAGGAACAGTAGTTCTGGATTGCCGACCAGCGCAATCGCGACGTCGAGCCGCCGCTGCTGGCCCCCGGAGAGCTTGAGCACGCGGGCAGAGCGCTTCTCTTCGAGACCGACGAGGTGGATCATCTCATCCACTGCCCGCGGGCGAGGGTAGAAGGTGGCATACATCGCGATCGTCTCGCGTACCGTGAGGTACCGGTCGATGCCCGGGGACTGCAACACGATCCCGATACGGCTCTTCAGCCTTGCGCGCTGACGACCGGGATCCACACCAAGAACGCTGACCTCGCCGTGGTCACGGGACCGGTAGCCCTCGAGAATCTCGACCGTCGTGGTCTTCCCCGCCCCGTTCGGGCCGAGCAGCGCGAAAACCTCGCCATGTCGGATCGCCAGATCGATCCCCCCGACCGCCTTCATGCCCGAATAGGACTTCACCAGGCCACGCACATCCACCGCGAGCGTGTCCGCCACGTCGCTCATTCCCGACTCCAGTGTCGCCAACAACCATTGAGACCGCCAAGAGCGGCTCAATTCATCGCTGCAGCCACCAAATCCCTTGGCCCCTCGTCGCCGCTACTGCCGAGCACGACTGGCTCCCCCCTCGCCGGGTCTCCACGCTCCTGCCTTGATGGCCGCACGAGTACGTCGACATCCCCGGCAAGCGTCCTACCTTGCGATCTCCAGGTTGGTGTGTCCCAGCGCGATCAGCCTCAGAATCTCCACCTCGCGCTCACTCAGATCACCAGGCCGCGCATCCGCCGGCGTCGCCGCCAGCCTCGCACCCAGCTGCGGGTTCAGGTAATACTGACCCTCGGCCGCCAGTCGGACTGCGTAGACGAGCTCCGTGTCAGCGGCATCCTTGGTCACGTAGCCCAGCGCACCCGAGGTCAGCGCCTGCCTCGCGAACGCCGGATCGCGTTGCATCGTCAACACCACGATTTTGGTCGCTGGTGCTTCCTCGCAGATCGTGGGATCAGCTCCAGACCAGACTCCCCAGGCATGTTGAGGTCGAGCACCAGCACATCCGGGTGACGCCCGCGGACAAAGCGCGCCGCATCCTGTGTGTTCCCGGCCTCCGCCACCACCTCAAAGCCCGGCTCCGCGTTGAGCAGCATCCGCAGCCCGACACGAACCACGGCATGATCGTCAGCCAGGACGATCCGAAACATCGGGCGCGACAACAGCAGGTTCAGGCATCCTCACAAAACCGTAGCGACCCGCGCTGCGCAAGGGGTGGGTCGTCGCGAACCCGTGCAAGGCGGTCGAGAAGCCCGAGGCGGTCGACGAGGACCAGGACATCCGCTTCCTCGATCAGACCGAGCTCGATGCGCTGCTGGCCGCGACCACTGGTCCGCGCAGCCGCCGGAAGCCGGGGACGCCAGAGCGGGTGAGGCGGGTGCGGCGCCTTCGCGACGGCGAGCAGATGGCGTGGAAGGCGATCGCGGCCGAGCTGGGGGTCGCCGAGTCGACGGCGATCTACCTCTACGGCCTCGACCTCGACGACACGGGCCCGGACGACCCGCTGAGCGTGGTCGAGCGGGTGCTGTACCTCACCGCGGCGATGACCGGCATGCGGCAGGGCGAGCTGCTGGCACTGCGCTGGATGGACGTCGACTGGATCGCGCACCGCGTCCGGGTGCGGCGCAACTTCGTCCGCGGCAAGTTCGGGACGCCCAAGTCCAAGCGCTCCTCGCGGAGCATCCCGCTCGCCGACGACGTCGCCCGAGAGCTCGAGCTGCTGTTCCAGGCCTCGAGCTACCAGGCCGACGAGGACCTCGTGTTCGCCCATCCGCACACCGGCAGGCCGATCGACCGCTCGCTGCTGCTCAAGCGGTTCAAGGCGGCGCTCAAGCGCGCCGGCGTCCGCGAGATCCGCTTCCACGACTTGAGACATACCTTCGGGACGCGGATGGCGGCCGCGGGCGTCCCGATGCGCACCCTCCAGGAGTGGATGGGCCACCGCGACTTCAAGACGACGCTGATCTACGCCGACTACGCGCCGGCCGCGAACGAGGCCGAGATCGTCAACGCCGCCTTCGCCCGCGGAGCGTCCATCAATTTGTCCATCAATTTGAGCAAAAGTGCGAACAACTCAAACCAAGAAGACCCTGCAAACAGCAATTGACCGCCACCTAGAAAATCCCTGGGTATTCGGTTGTGGTCCAGGCGGTCGGGGGTTCGAGTCCCCTCGCTCACCCTCGCTCACCCTCTATGAAAGCGCTGCCAGAGCGAGTTTCAGCCCTCTGGTCAGCACCCGCTCTCGAGATCTCGCGGCCGGACCTCGACCGCCGGCTCCCCAAAGCGCCGGTACCGGCTGAGGCGGACATGAGGATGCGACCGCGTGACTGCCATTTGGGGCTGGCGCGAACCGGGCGGTATCGTCGGCTTGCCTGGATCAGGTGATCGAAGAGCTAGGAGCGTTGACGTGGCTTATCACGACCTGACCGATAGAGATACGGCTGTCGCCGACCCGACGCCGATGTCCAGCTCGACGACGGTGCTGGTGAGTCGCCGTGAATCGTTCAATGCGGCGCACCAGCTACGCGATCCGGCCCTGTCCGATGAGGAGAACCAGCGGCTGTTCGGGAAGTGCGCGAACCTGCACGGGCACAACTACGTCCTCGAGGTCGTGCTGGCCGGCGAGGTCGATCAGGCCACGGGCTATGTCTTTGACTTGAAGCAGCTCTCGGATGTCGTCTGCCGCCGGATCATCGACGAAGTCGACCATCGCAACCTGAATACCGATGTTGCCTGGCTGCAGGGGAGCATCCCGACCGCCGAAAACCTGGTCCTGGCGTTCTGGGAGCGAGTCCGCTCCGAGCTTCCCGAGGGGTCGTTGCGATCGATGCGGCTGTGGGAGACCGACAAGAACTGGGCTGAAGTTGGTGATCACGTCTGAGGCCTCGCCGCGGCGGGGCCGTGATCTGCAAACGCGCTACACCGTCGCGGATGTCGGCGTGCTCACCCCAGACGAGGCGAGTCGGTTTGTTCCCGGAGGCGCCGGCGACCCGCAACAGGACGTTGCCCTGGCCTGGGAGCTGTTGTACCGGCTCGAGCCGAACCTGTATGAGCGGCTGGTCAGCGCAGAGCGGCTTCATCCCGCGATCGTTGAGTGGCTGCCCGACCACGTCGACCGGATCGTCGAGGTGGCGGCGGGCACGGGTCGGTTGACGCTCGAGCTCGTGGACCGCGCCAGCGAGGTCGTGGCGATCGAACCCGCCAGGCCGTTACGCGAGATCCTGAATCAGAAGCTTGCACGCGTGGCCCACGGCGGTCGCGCTCGCGTGACCGACGGCTTCTTTGACGAGCTGCCCGTGAGCGACGCCTACGCTGACGTCGTGGTGTCGTGCTCGGCGCTCACGCCTGATCAGGGACATGGTGGCGAGATGGGGCTGGCGGAGATGGAGCGGGTCTGCAGACCGGGTGGCTGCGTCGTGATTGTCTGGCCCAACCACCTCGATTGGCTCGCCGTCCACGGCTATCGGCGCGTGAGCTTCGAGGGGCAGATGTTCCTCGAGTTCACGACCCACGAGGAGGCCGCCGAGCTGACCGAGATCTTCTATCCGGATGTGACCGCGGAGGTTCGGCGCCGCGGTTGGCGACGGATTCCGTACGAGGCGCTGGGGGTCAATCCGCCTCGCGACCTCGCGTTCAAGGTGATGCCCGCGATGAAGATCGCGCTCGTCGCGCCACTCGTCTCCGCGATCCGGGAACCACAGCGCGGCGGGTCGCAGGCGTTCATTTCCGATCTGGGGCGTGGACTGGTCGGCAGAGGCCAAGAGGTTCATCTCTACGCCGCGTCCGGATCCGAGGTCGAGGGAGTCGAAGTGATCGACACCGGAGTCGATCACCGGGCTCTGGCGGCCTCGCTCTATCGTGCGTCCGCGGGCGCCGTGGCTCCCGCGCTGCACGCGGCGGAGAGAGGCCTTCGCGCGGGTCTACACGGCCATACGGGAGGCCCGATACGACGTTGTCCACAACCACGCGTTCGACTCGCCGGCGGTCAGGCTCGCGACCACGCTGCGCGCGCCGGTCGTGCACACGCTCCACCTGCCCCCCGACGTGGCGGTTGCGGCCGCGCTGCGTCACGCGGTGCAGCGCGCCCCGCGCCCCACGGTCGCGGCCGTGTCGGTCTCCCAGGCGACCGCCTGGCGGCAGATCGTCGACGTCGACGCGATCCTGCCGCCGTACGTCCCGACGCGACTGATCCGCTGGTCGCCCAGTGCCGGAGATCGTGCGCTGTTCGCCGGCAGGTTCAGTCCCGAGAAGGGAGCGGCGGAGGCGATCGAGATCGCCCAGGCTGCAGGCGTTGGCATCGATCTCTACGGCGACAGCTACGACGCCGAATACACGCGCGAGCAGATCGAGCCGCGACGCGCCGACCCGAGCGTCGCGATCCACGAAGGCGTGCCCCGGACGGAGCTGTGGGAGGTGATGGCCCGCGCGTCTGTCGTTGTCTGCCCCGCCCGGTGGGAGGAGCCGTTCGGGATGGTCGCCGCGGAGGCGCAAGCGTGCGGGACGCCGGTCGTGGCGTTCCGGCGCGGAGCGCTCGATGAGGTGATCCTCGACCAGGTGACGGGCTTTCTGGTCGCCCCCGACAACGTCGACGCGGCAGCGGACGCGGTCGCCAGGACGGCCGAGCTCTCGCGCGCGGAGTGCCGCAAGCATGCCGAACACGAGCTCGATCTGGAGCTCACTCTGGACGCGCACGAGCGGCTCTACGAGCGCGTGGCCAGTGCGGGCGCAGAGGCAGCCCTTGGTGGCTGAGCCAAGGCATTGGCTTGCAGGGCGACTGGCGCTCGTGACCGGCGCCAGCCGCGGCATCGGGGCGGCCACTGCGGAGGCGATCGCGGCGGCGGGCGCTCGCGTCGTGCTCGCGGCCCGCGACCGCGAGGCTCTCGACTCCGTCGCCGCCCGCATCCGGTATGCGGGCGGACAGGCCACGACGGCGCCAACGGACGTCAGCAGCGTCAGCGAGGTCGAGCGGCTGTTCGCCGCCGTCGAGGCAGGCGGCACGCTCGCGGCGCTCGTCTGCGCAGCCGGCGTGCTGACGTCGGCGCCGTTTGCGGAAACGACCCCGGAGATCTGGGAACAAACACTGGCGGTCAACCTCACCGGCTCGTTTCTTTGTTGTCGCCAAGCCTTCTCCGCGATGCGGGCTGCAGGCGAAGGACGGATCGTCAACATCGCGTCGCTGTCGGGCGTCTACGCGACGGAGAAGTTCCCCGGACTGAGCGCGTACAACGTCTCGAAGTACGGGGTGATCGGCCTCACGGAGGCGATCGCGGTCGAGGGTAAGAGCCACGGGATCAGCGCGATCTGCGTCAGTCCTGGGGCCGTTGACACCGAGATGCTGCGCCGGGCGAACCCCGACCTCCGTCCCGGCCTCACACCTGGTCAGGTAGCGCAGCTGATCGTGGGGTTGCTGGATAGCCCGCTGGCCCCGGCCAGCGGGGCAAACATCCCGTTGTTCTCAAACGCTTAGCGACCACAGGTCAACGCGCTCGTCGGCGAGTCGGTCCGGAGCCGGTCGCGCGCGTGCACCCACCAGGCGCGCGCACGCGGCCATCTCGGAGTCGCTGTCAAGCTCCGGGTCGCCGCCGCGGTCCAGCCCGACCGCCGCCCGGATCTGACCTCCGAGCAGATAGAACCCGATCAGCTTTCGCTCTTGCAGGCTGCCGCGGACCACGAACTGGTCCCATTCGGTGGCGTGGCCGACGTATTCGAGCTTGTTCTCGTATTGATCGGACCAGAAGCTGTGGATGTAGTCGTACGGGGCGGTCGAGCCGAGCATTGAGCGGGCGGCCGCGCGCCCCATGCGTTCGCCGTTGTTGTAGTGCTCCACGCGAACGCGACCGAAGACCGGATGCATGTGATTTGCGACGTCGCCGGCGGCGTAAACGTCGGGCACGCTGGCCCGACACGACTCGTCTACGAGCACGCCGTTGGACTGCGCGACCCCATCCGAGACGAACGGCGGTACCTCGGGCTCGATCCCGACGCCGACGACTACGAAATCGCAAACCAGACGCTCGCCGGCGGCGGTCATGACCGACTCCACGCGCTCGGTCCCTTCAACGGACACGATCTTGTCCTGGCCGCGCAACTCGACGCCGTTGGCGGCGTGGATCGCGGCGAACGCCGCACCGATCTCGTGGCCCAACACCTTTTCCAGTGGGGCGTGACCAGGGAATACCGCGGTCACGCGAACCCCGAGCTGCGTCAGCGAGGCAGCCACCTCGCAACCGATGAACCCCATCCCGACCACGACGGCCGTGCGATCTGCGGTCGCCTCGGCCTTGATCGCGTTGCACTCGGCAACCGTGCGGAGCTGGTGGATTCCCGGCAGGTCCGCTCCCGGAACCTGTAGGCGTCGGTTCCGTCCGCCGGTCGCGATCAGGAGCTGGTGATACTCGAGCGGAGGGCCTGGCTCGAGCACGACCAGGTGGGCGGACACGTCCACGCCGATCACATTCGACTCGAGCCGCTCGACGCCGTGCTCGTCATACCAACCGGGCGGCCTGACATACCACCCGTCGAGACCTTCCTCTGAGCGGAGGTAGGTCTTTGACAGCGGAGGCCGACCGAACGGAACCCCGGGTTCCCGGCTGACGATCACGATCCGGCCCTTGAAGCCCTCTTCGCGGAGCGTCACCGCGGCGTTGCCACCTGCAAGCCCGCCGCCGAGGATCACGATCGGTCGGTCGTCACCTCGTGCCTGCGCCGGTCGCATTCGCGATTCACTCTACGATGCCGGCGCGCCGCGGGCGCCCCACCTGACGGCTGGGCGCACGCCGTTAGGATCGGGCGGTGATGCCTGGGGTGGCGCCACGCTCGACCGAACAGCAGCGGGCGCGAACGATCGGCTTCGTCGCGATCTGCCTCGGCTACTTCGCGATCATCCTCGATGGCAGCGTCCTGAACGTGGCCGTGCCCGCGATCCGCGATGACCTGCACGCGTCGCTAGCCAGCGCCCAATGGGTGCTGAACGCGTACACGCTGACGCTGGCGGGGCTGCTGCTCACCGCCGGCGCGCTCGGGGACCGGATCGGGCTGCGGCGAATGTTCCTGTTCGGGGCGGTGGTGTTCACGGCCGCGTCTGCGGGCTGCGCGGCGGCGCCGTCGATTCCGGCGCTGATCGCAGCGCGCGTTGTGCAGGGGGTCGGCGCGGCTGCCCTGCTGCCGGCGACGCTCGCGCTGATCCCGTACCTGTTCACCGACGAGGCCGGTCGGTCACGGGCGACGGTTGTGTGGGTCGGGATCGGAGCCGGGGCGGTCGCGCTGGGCCCGCTCGTCGGCGGGCTGCTGATCGACGCGTTCCGGTGGCGCAGCGTGTTCGTGATCAACCTGCCGGTCGGCGTGATCAGCGTGCTGCTCGCACGGCGCAGCATCGGCGAAACGCCGCGCCGCCGCCGCGCGGTTGACCCGGTTGGCCAGTTGACCGTGATCCTGGCGCTGGTGCTCGTGACCGGGGCGGTCATCCATGGCGGGCAGGCTGGCTGGCAGTCGGCGGTCACGATTGCGATGCTGGTCGCCGGCCTGCTGGTCGGAGCCGCGTTCTGGGCCTGGGAACGCCACTTCGCCGAGCCGTTGTTGCCACCCGAGTTCTTCGCCAACCGGGTGCGGACCGTGGCCGTCGTCTGCGCATCGCTGATGGGCTTTGAGTTCTACGGAACGCTGTTCATGATGTCGCTGTACTTCCAGGAGCTGCGCGGTTGGTCTCCGGGATCGACCGGGGTCGCGCTGCTGCCGCTGACGGTTGGCACACTCGCCGGGCCATTCTTGATCTATCGGCCGCTTTCGCGCAGGTTCGGCCATCCCGTGCTGCTTGTCGGCGGGTTCGTCTGCTCGGCGGTCGGCGTCGGGGTGCTGGCCACGACGGGCGCTGACACGGCCTACCCGCAAATCGCGCTCGGACTGCTGCTGGTCGGCCTCGCGAGCACGATCTCGTTCTCAGCGCTCACCTCGCTGCTGCTCGCGAGCGTCGCGCGGGCCCAGTCGGGGCTTGCATCCGGTGTCCAGAACACCACCAGGCAGGCGGGTGCGCTGATGGCGGTGTCGATCCTGGGGGCGGTGCTGAACGCGGCGGCGCTCGGCCCGCGGCTCCCGATCGCGTTCGCCGTCCTCGGCGCGGCCGCGCTGCTGGCGATCACGATCTCGTCGCTGGGGCTCACGGGGCGTCGCGCGGAAAGCGAGCCCGCTATCGCATCAGGCGCGCATGAACCGCGGTGAAGGCGATCGTCTGCGGCCAGTGGGCAATCCGCTGAGCACCGGCAGGCTTGGCTACAGGGACCGGATCTCTGCGCCGATTCGCCCGCGTGGGGACTCCAGCTCCGTTCGCTCCGGCAGGCGAGCGGCGGCCGAGGCCCCGCGACCAAACCGAAAGATGTCATGAGCAGTCTGTCCACTCTCGCGTGTAGGGACCTCCTCAGCTCAAGCGCGGAGTGTGTCCGCGCAGGCTTGGTAACCGTGGAGCTTGAGGAGGCCCCTTGTGAGCATCGTAATGGGACTTGATCAGCATCGAGCGCAGATCACCGCTGATTGGCTGGATATCGAGACTGGTGAGGTGAGGCGCGGGCGGGTGTCGCCGGCGGATCGCGTTGGTGTGCGCCGGTTCTTGGAGCGGTTTGATGGCGGGCAGCTCGAGGTGGCGTTGGAGGCGACGACGGGGTGGCGGTTCGTGGTCGAGGAGCTGCGTCGGGTCGGCGCCGAGGTGCATCTGGCCGAGCCGGCGGAGACCGCCGGGCTGCGAGGCCCGAAGAAGCGCGCGAAGGGCGACCGTGCGGACGCTCGGCATCTGCGGCAGCTGTTGATGATCGAGCGGCTACCGGAATCGTGGATCGCGCCCGATCAGATCCTCGATCTCCGCGCGCGGGTGAGGCTGCGCCACGAGCTGGGCGAGCAGCGCTCGGAGTGGCAGCAGCGGATCCAGGCGGTGCTCTATCACCACGGCTGTCCGCAGCGGCGCCAGCTGATGGTCGGCGACGGGCGCGAGTGGCTTGCGTCCCAGCCGTTGGCGCAGACCGCGCGTGAGCAGGTGACGGTCGCGCTAGCGATGATCGACGCGCTGAGCGTGCAGATCGCTCCGCTAGAGAAGGAGCTTCGTGCCTATGCGCGCCGCCAGGCGGGATGCAAGGCGCTGATGGCGCAGTACGGGATCGGGGAGCTGACCGCGGTCACGATCCTCTCAGAGCTGGGTGACTGCACCCGGTTCTCCTCCTCGCGCCAAGCGGTCCGCTACGCGGGGATGGACATCACCGTCAAGCAATCAGACCAACATCGCGCGCCCGGGCACATTTCCCGCCAAGGGCCGCCGGCGCTGCGCTGGGCGCTGTATGAAGCAGCCCAAGTCGCACGCCGCCCCGGCTCACCGGACCGCGAGTACTACACGCAGACCGCGGAACGGATCGGTGGCAACCGGGCATGCCTGGCGGTCGCGCGAAAAATGCTCAAGCGCAGCTACCACACGCTGCGCGAGCTCGGCGAGGAGGCGCTAGCACCCGCATGACCTTCCCCGTGCGCGCCGAGTCCCTCGTCACACCGATGCACCGCGGCTGGCTCCCGGCATGCTCCTACCGCCACGCCCACGTGGACCGCCTAGAAAGACTGAGCGGCCGCAACGCTTCCCCTAGCGGGATCACCCCATCAAACATCATGTCGCCGGCCCCGGAGCCAACCCGAGGGTCGCGGACCGAAGTAAGGCTGGGCGCCCGCGCGCACAACACCGATCCCATCAACCGCGCGCACGCACCACCCGCGGCCGCCCACAGCAGTTCAACCCTGACAACCCCGGACCCTGCGCTTGACGCGGGATCCCTGCACAAGTAAGGAACAATAAGTGTCCAAGCGCATCACCGTGACGATGCCGGATGAGTTCGGCGAGCTGTACGAGAAGCTGGTTGACGCCAACCCCCGCGCGAGCAGCAGCGAGGTGGTGCAGGAGGCGCTGATCGCGCTGGCCCGGAGCCGAAGTGAGGGCAAGTCCAAGAAGAAGGGCATGGGCAAGCGCAAGCTGCGCGGCAAGCTGCCCGAGGTCGTGCGGTCCCGTCAGGACATGACCCGTGCGCGACGGACCCGGCAGCGTCGCCGCGGCGAGCACGCCGACGGCGTTGCTTCCGATCCCACCGTGGTCGCGGCCTGACGCCGGCGCGTTCACTCGCTCCGCGCCGCGGCGACCAATTCCGTCACGCGGACGAGCTTGACGCGCGGCCGCCCGTGCGGCTCGCCGAGCCCGCGCTCGTGTTCGTCGATCGCCTGCCAGCCGCTCCAGGTGACCGACTCGGGGGCCTGCTTCGCCACCCACGCTGCGATTCCGGGCGCGTCGTGGTTCTCGGGAGTCCCCAGCGCGTCGCGCTCGGCGTCCTGCACGATCTTGGCAACTGTGTCGGAGGCGTCCTTCTTGTTGGTGCCGATCACGCCGCTGGGCCCGCGCTTGATCCAGCCGACCACGTACTCGCCCCGGAGCGGCTGCCCGCCGTCGTCGCAGACGCGCCCGCCGTCGTTGCGGATCAGCCCTCGGCGCTCGTCGAAAGGGATGTCGTCGACCGGACTTCCTCGATAGCCGATCGACCGCAGCACCAGTCCGCACTCGATCTCATCCTCGACCCCGGTGCTGACGGCGCGCAGGCGGCCGTCATCGCCTGCCTCGATCCGGTTGCGCACGATCCGGATCCCGGTCACAGGCCCGTCCTCGCCCTCGCCGAGCACCTCGACCGGCGAGCAGAGAAAACGCATCGAGATCCGGTGGCGCCGGCCTCGGGACTCGCGCCGGGAGTAGTCGCGAAGCAGCTCGACGTTGCGCTTCGTGGTCGGATCGGCCTCGTTCTCGAGCCACGCCTCGCTGTGCTCGTCGAGCTCGAGGTCGGCCGGATCGACGTGCACGTCGGCGCGGATCAGCTCGCCCAGCTCCCGCAGCTCGGGGTTGGTGAAGGCGGCCTGCACGGGACCACGACGGCCGAGCATCACGACGTCCTCGACGGCCGAGGCGGCGAGTGCCTGCAGGGCATGGTCGGCCGTGTCGGTCGGGGCCAGCTCGGAAGGGTCGAGCACGAGCATCCGGGCTACGTCGATCGCGACGTTGCCGTTGCCGATCACGACGGCTCGGTGGGCCGAGAGGTCGAAGCCCGAATCGCTGGCGTCCGGGTGGCCGTTGTACCAGTTGACGAACTCGGTCGCGCCGTGCGAGCCGGGGCGGTCCTCGCCCGGAATCCCGAGCCGATTGTCGTCTGAGACGCCGAACGCGTAGACGACCGCGTGGTAGCGCGCCAGCAGCTCGGCGCGCGAGATGTGCGATCCGAGCGCGACCCCGCCGAAGAAGCGAAAGCCCGGTTTGAGCGCGGTCTTGTCGTAGACGCGGGTGACCGACTTGATCTTCGGATGGTCGGGCGCAACGCCGGAGCGGACGAGCCCGAACGGCGTCGGCAGCGCCTCATAGAGGTCGACCTCGAAGCCCGCGCCGAGCAACTGGTCGGTGGTATAGAAGCCGGCCGGGCCGGCTCCGATCACGGCCGCCCTCATGCGTGCGCCTCGTGCATCTGGTCGGCAAGCTCGCGGAGCTTGAAGCGTTGGACCTTGCCGGTCAGTGTCCGCGGCAGGTCGTCGACGAATCGAACCACGTGCGGGTACTCGTAGCGGCGCATGCGCTCCTTGCACCATCCCCGCAGCTCGTCGGCGAGCGCGTCGTCTCCCGACGATCCTTCGCATTGCACGAACGCCGCGATCCGGCTCGCGTGGTCGATCGTGATCCCGACAACGCCGACACCGGCTACCCGCGGGTGCTCGAGCAGCACGTGCTCCATGTCGATCGGCGAGACCCACAGGCCGCCGACCTTGAGCATGTCGTCGACGCGGCCGACGTAGACGTAGGCGCCGTCCTCGCGCCGTTCGTAGCGGTCCCCCGACTGAAACCATTCGCCGAGCATCGAGCGCTTGGTCTTCTCGTGCTGATGCCAGTAGGACGCGGCGCACGAATCACCCTTGACCTGGAGAGCTCCGATCGCCGGGCCCTCGAGCACCGAGCCCTCGTCGTCGACGAGGCGCAACTCGTAGCCGGGCACCGCGCGGCCGGTCGTCCCCGGGAGCACCTCGTCCGGCCGGTTGGAGCAGTAGATGTGGAGCATCTCGGTGGAGCCGACGCCGTCGAGGATCTCGAGGCCAAATCGCTCCTTGAACAGCTCGAACGTCTGCGGCGGCAACGCCTCGGCGGCCGATACGCAGCGGCGAACCGACTCGAACGCTGCGGGCGCGCCGGCCTCCCGACACAGAGCGCCGTACAACGCTGGCACCGAGAAGAAGACCGTCGGTCGGTGGCCCGCGAGGTGGTCGAGAATCGGCTGCGGCCTGCTCGGTCCCGGCATCAGCACCGACGTTGCGCCGGTCCACAGAGGAAACGACAACGAGTTCCCGAGGCCGTAGGCGTGAAACAGCTTGGTGGTCGAGAACGTGACGTCATCGGCCGACAGGCCGAGCACCTGCTCGCCGTAGGTCTCGCACGTGACCGCGATGTCGTGGTGCAGGTGGACGACTCCCTTCGGCTTTCCCGTCGACCCCGAGCTGTAGAGCCAGAACGCCATGTCGTCGCGGTGCGTGGCCTCCGGTGTGAGCTCGTCCGCCTGCGCCCCCAGCCCCGACTCGAGCTCGACCACATCGGCATCCTCGATCCCCCGCACCAGGTAGCGGGGCCGCCGGCCGTCGAAGGCATGCCGCAGCCGCTCGAGGGTGGCCGCGTCGGTTGCGACCAGCCGGGCCGAGCAGTCGTCGATGTAGTGCGCGAAGTTGTCGGCCTTGTCGAGCGGGCTCACGGGCACCGGGACCGCGCCGATCCGCATCGCCCCGAGGAACACGATCGGAAATGCCGTCGTGTCGTCAAGTACGAGCAACACGCGCTCCTCACGCCGAACGCCCAGCTCGCGCAGCAGACGGCCTGCGCGGCACACCTGCCGGCGCAGCTCACCGTAGGTCAGCGTCGCATCCGGTGCGATGAACGCGGGCTTACCGAACAGGCCCGGGTGGCGGTCGACGATCGTTGACGCGTTGAGGAGCTGCGTGGACATGGCAAAACGGATTATCGCGGCGCCCCTCGGAGCAGCGCCCGCAGATTCTCAGACCGCTCGCTTGACCACGACCGACTTGGTGTCCGTGTAGTGATCCAGCGCCTCGGAGCCGTGCTCCTTGCCGTAGCCGCTGGCCTTCAGGCCGCCGAACGGCAACTCGTCATAGACCTTGGTCGGGGAGTTGATCCAGGTGTAGCCGCAGTCGAGCTCGGTGGCGGCGCGCTCCGCGGTCTCGAGGTCACCGGTCCAGACCGCGGACCCGAGCCCGAATGGCGAGTCGTTGGCGCGCTCGATCGCCTCATCGAGGGTCGCCACGCGCCAGACCGGCAGCGCCGGCCCGAACACCTCCTCGCGCGCCATCGGCGAGTCGCCCGGGGGCTCGAGCACGACCGTCGGGCGATAGAACCAGCCGTTGGCCAGCGCCGGATCGTCCGGTCGCGCGCCGCCGGTCAGCAGCTCGCCTCCGCGGGCGACGCTCTCGTCGACCTGGCGCTCGAGAATCGCGCGTTGGCGCTCGGTGTGCAACGGCCCGATCTGGCTCCCGGGCTCGGCGCCGACCCCGAGCCGGAGCTTGGCCGCCTTGGCCACGACCGACTCGATCACCTCGTCGGCGACCGGCTCGAGTACAAACAGCCGCTTGATCGCCAGGCATGCCTGACCGCAGTTGTAGAACCGGCCCATGCTGGCCGCGCTCGCCGCTCGCTTGAGGTCGGCATCGGCGCAGATGATCATCGGATCCGAGCCGCCGAGCTCGAGCGTCACCCGCTTGGAGCCGACCGCCGCCAGCGCGCCGACCCGCTCGCCCGTCGGTGTCGAGCCGGTGAACGCGACCTTGCGCACCAGCGGATGGGTCACGAGCGCCTCGCCGGCCCCGGCCCGGTGCCGGGCACGACGCTCAGGACCCCGGGCGGCAAGCCGGCCTCGGTCAGGATCTCGGCCAGCCGCAGGGTCGTGAACGGCGTCGTGTCGGCCGGCTTGGCGACGACGGTGTTGCCGCACAGCAATGCCGGGCCGAGCTTGTTGCACAGCAGCGTGGTGGGAAAGTTCCACGGCACGATCGCCCCAACGACCCCGAGCGGGCGGCGCAGCACGCGGCCGTCGACTCCCGGGTCGAGCCCGTTGACGTACACCGCCCGGACCTCCTTGGCGAGCCCCGCGTAGTGCTCGAGTGTCTCGGCCGCCTTGTGGAGCTCGATCTGCGCCTCGCGGATCGTCTTGCCCTGCTCGGCGACGAGGACCGGGACGAGTTCGTCGACGTGGGCCTCGAAGGCGTCCGCGCACGCGTGCAGGACCTGGCCTCGATCCGCATAACCGAGGCGCGACCACTCCGGCCCCGCCGCCGCCGCGGAGCGCACCGCCGCGTCGACCAGCTCGGCGCTGGAGTCGGTCACGTGGCCGACCAGCTCGCCGGTCCCGGGGTTGATGATCGTCAGCCGCTCACGGTCGATCGCCAGGGCCGAGCCGTCGATGAACGCGCCTCGCTGGAGCGCCTCGGTCGCGGCGCTCATTGACCGGTGAACTCCGCCTTGCGCTTCTCGGCGAATGCGGTCATCCCCTCGCGCGCATCCTTGGACCTGAACAGCCTCTCCATCTCGCTGGCCTCGAGCGCGAGCCCGTCATCGAGCGACATCTCGCCGCCCTGGTGGACACAGCGCTTGATCGCCGCGAACGCGAGCGCGGGCCCGTTGGCGAATCCCTCGGCCATCGCCCGCACGCGGTCATCGGCGTCGGCGGCCTCGAACACGCCGCTGATGACCCCGAGCGTGAGTGCCTCATCGGGCGAGTAGGCGCGGCCGGTGATCAGCACGTCGAGCGCCCGCGCCGGGCCGATCATCCGCGTCAGCCGCTGCGTGCCGCCGTTGCCGGGCAGCAGTCCGAGCGTGACCTCCGGCGTGCCGAGCTTGTAGGCGCCGGTGCTGGCGTAGCGCAGGTCGCACGCGAGCGCCAGCTCGAGGCCGCCGCCGAGCGCGTGGCCGCCGATCTGTGCGATGAACACCGTGCCCGCCGCGGCCATCCGCCCGAACGTCGCCTGGCTGGTGGCGATCATCTCCATATTGGCGTCGACGTCGCCCTCGAGGAACGTCTTGATGTCGGCGCCCGCGCAGAAGAACCGCTCGCTCGCGCTGCGCACGATGACGACCCGCGCCTCGCCGCCGACCGCCTCGTCAACGGCGGCCGCGAACTCGGTCATCATCGTCAGGTCGTAGGAGTTTGCCGGGGGCTTGTCGAGCGTGATCGTGCCGACCCGGCCCTCAGAGCTGAAGGTTACGAACGACATCAGGACAGGCCTCCGACGACGACCGACTTGAGCTCGACATAGCTGTCGAGCGACTCGAGTCCGTGCTCCTTGCCGAAGCCGCTCGATTTGACGCCGCCGAACGGGAGCTCGTCATAGCCGTAGTGGATCTGGTTGACCCAGGTCATGCCCGCATCGATCTCGTGCGTGGCGCGATGGATCTTGCGCACGTCGTGGGTCCAGATCGAGGAACCGAGACCGTACGGAGTGTCGTTGGCGCGGTCGAGCGCCTGATCGAAGTCGGTGTAGCGAAACACGGGGAGCACCGGTCCGAACACCTCCTCGGTCACGAGCCTTGAATCGGCACCCGGCTCGGCGACCACCGCAGGCTCGAGGAACCAACCCCGGTCGTGGCCGGCGGTACCGCCGCCGGTCAGCACCTCGCCGCCCTTGGCGACGCCGTCCTCGAGCTGCGCCACCAGCTCGTCGCGGCCGGCGCGGGTGTGGATCGGTCCCATCCGCAGCCGTGGCTTCTCGGCCTTGACGGTCCCGTCGCCCGGCTCGTAGCGCTCGACCCGCTCGACCAGCCGCGCGACGAAATCATCGAACACCGAGTCGTGGACGAACACGCGCTTGCAGCCGAGGCAGGCCTGGCCCGCGTTCCAGTAGCGGCCGATGATCACCGCCTTGACGGCCGCGTCGATGTCCGCGTCCTCGCAGACGATCACCGGGTCCGAGCCGCCGAGCTCGAGCGTGATCCGCTTCAGCAGCGGCCCGCCGATCGAGATCACGTGACGGCCGACCTCGGTCGAGCCGGTGAACGCGATCCGGCGCACGTCCGGATGCGACACGAGCGCGTCGCCGATCTCGGCGCCGCGGCCGGTGACCACGTTCAGCACGCCGTCGGGCACGCCCGCCTCGGCGAACAGGCGCGCGACCTCGAGCGTCGCCAGCGGCGTGGTCGCGGCCGGCTTGGCGACAACCGTGTTGCCGCTCGCGAGCGCGGGCGCGACCTTCGTCCCGAGCAGGGTGAGCGGGAAGTTGTATGGCGTGATCGCGGCGCAGACCCCGATCGGGCGCCGCACGACCTGACCGTAGGCGGGGCCGAACGCCGACGGGAGCTCCTGGTAGGAGCCGCGGACCTTGGTCGCCGCCTCGGCGTAGTAGCGGACGCCGTGCGCGAGGTGGGTGACCTCGCCGATCGCCTCGGCGACCGGCTTGCCCTGCTCGGAGGTCAGCACGGGCGCCAGCGCCTTGGCGTTGCTCTCGATCAGATCGGCCGCCCGGGCGAGGATCTGGGCGCGCTTCTCCACGTCGGTCGAGCTCCAGTCGGCGAGCGCGCGCCTGGCTGTCTCGACGGCCAGCTCGACGTCGGCGCTCGAGCCGCTCGGGACGGTCCCGACGACCGCCTCGGTGGCCGGGTTGATGACCTCGATCTCCTTGCTGGAAGCGGCTCGACGCCACTCTCCTCCGATCAACATCGATGCTTCCATCAGATCTCCTCTGCTTGGGGTTGAAGCGGCGTGCTGACGTCGCGCTGCACCGCCACGCTGTTCTCCAGATACAGCGCCCGCAGCTGCTGGTAGTCGTCGGCGGCCATCTGTGGCCAACGGCCGGCGGCGCCCGACATCGGCTTCTTGACGCGGGCCGGGACGCCGGCGTTCAACATTCCCGCGGGTGCGGTCGCGCGCTCGGGGAGCACGGAGCCGGCGGCGAGCATCGCCCCCTCGCCGACGTGGGCATGGTGCAGGACGATCGCGCCCATCCCGATCAGCGCGTGGTCCTCGATCACGCACCCTTCGACCAGCGCACCGTGGCCGAGCGTCACGCGCCTGCCGATGATGGTCGGCAGATCGATGCCGCAGTGTACGACCGCGTTGTCCTGGATCGAGGCCTCCTCGCCGACTTCGATATGGGAGAAGTCACCGCGGAGCACGGCTCCGAACCAGATGTTGACACGGTCGGCGACCCGGACATCGCCGATCAGGACGGCGGTTGGGGCGAGCCAAACGTCGCGTCCGATTGTCGGCGAGACGCCGTCGAGCTCGATGAGCGTCGCCATCAGCGGCCCTCGGGCTGCGAGTCGCTCACCTGTTCAACGAGCAGCATCTCTCGGATGATGCTTGATCCCATCCACGATGTACTATACATTGTCGGGCGTCAGTCAATTGTCATATGTGACGGAGGAGACATCCCGATGACGGCGACCGATCTCCCGGTCGAGGAGCTCGCTTCCAGAAGCGAGGACGAGGTCCGTGAGCACATCGCCTCGGGCAAGCTGGTCGAGGGCCTGGCCCACATGTCGCCGCAGTACCTGGCGGGCATGCGCCGGATCCTCACGGTGTCGGCCGACACCGAACTGGTCAGCGCACCGTCCTATCTCCGCGCGGCCCGTCACGCCCCGGCGCTCAACAACTTCGGATCGGCGGTCTCGATCATCCAGGACGAGCTCGCCCATGCTCACATCGGGTATCGCCTGCTCGGCGATCTCGGGGTCGATATGAACGCCCTGATCTACGAACGTGAGCCGCGCGAGTTCAAGTACCCGTACGCGTTCGACGTCCCGCTCGACTCGTGGCACGAGCTGGTGCTCGCCAACGCACTGTATGACCAGGCAGGGTTCGTGCTGTTGTCAGACGTTCACCAGTCGAGCACATTCGGCCCGTGGAAACGGGCGCTGGCGAAGGTCGACAAGGAGGAGACCTTCCACCTGCGCCATGGACGGACGTGGGTCCGCAAGCTGTCGGCCGACCCGTCGGAGAAGGCCCGGCTCCAAGCCTCGCTTGACTGGATGTTCATCCTCACGCTCGAATGGTTCGGGCTACCCGACGATCGCAAGCTCCACGGCATCCAGTTGGAGTACGGGTTCAAGGGCAAGAGCAACGACGAGTTGCGCCAGGCGTGGATGGCCGAGGTGGTCCCGTTCATGAACGAGGTCGGGCTCGAGGTGCCCGCGCACTGGGACGAGGCCGAGCAGCGTTACCTGATCGACTGCCCGTTCCCGGCGGCGTTCGACGAGGAGCGCAAGCGGTGGCTGCTCGAGGATGGTCCGGTCCCATGGGACGACGTGGTCGTGCGCTGGAAGGCACGCGGGCCGATGAACCGCGACTACGTGTGGCGGCTCCAGAGGGGATACCGATCGCGAGTCGAGGTTGCCGCATGAGCCCGGCGCCGCCGATCACACGCGCGCAGGCCGCCGCCGAGGCAGCCCAAGCAGGACCATTGACTGCCGCCGAGGGTGTCGAGTCCCGGCTGTGGTCGGCGCTGGGGGAGGTCGAGGATCCCGAGATCCCGGTCTCGGTCGTCGGCCTCGGGCTGATCGTCTCGCTCGCGTACGACGAGTCCCGCCGGGCCGCCGAGATCGAGCTGACGTTCACGGCGATGGGGTGCCCCGCGACCGAGTTCATCGAAGACGACATCCGTGAGCGGCTGCTGCTCGAGCCCGATGTCGACGACGTCCGGATCGAGGTCGTGTGGGACCCGGTCTGGACGCGGAGCCGGATCCGCGAGGACGCCCGCGCGCGGATGCGGAGCCTGGGGATCGTCGCGTGAGCGCGCAGCCCGCCAGAGCCGCCAACAGCACCGAGGTGTGGGAGGTGTTCGCGCGCACCGACTACGAGCTGCCGCTGCACCACGTCGGCGCGGTGACCGAGAACGACGAGGACCTGGCGCTCGTCTGCGCACGCTCGATCTACGACGAGCAGCCGTGGATCGAGATGATCATCGTGCCGCGGTCGGCGATCAGAGAGGCGATCCGCGCGTGAGCACCGAGGCGCCGTTGGCCGATACCTCGCAGGCGCTCGCGACGGCCGCCATGCGCTCGCTGGTGGGTTCGCTGGCCGACAACAAGGCGGCGCTCGGCCGCCGCTACGCGGAGTGGGCGGTCAGCGCCCCGACGCTCGAGTCGGCCGTCGCGGCGGCCGCGATGGCCCAGGACGAGCTCGGGCACTCGCGCTCCACCTATCCCGTCCTCAAGGCGCTCGGCGCAGAGGTCGCCCACGACGCTCCGTTCGGCGGTGACCGCCGTCTGGCGCTGCTGGACTCCGAGCTCGAGGACTGGTCGGCTGCCGTGGCGGCGAACCTGCTCGTCGACGGCGTGCTGACGACGTTCGTCGCCGCCTGCGCCGACAGTTCGGTGACCGCGATGGCCCAGCGAGCTCGCAAGATTCTTCAGGAGGAGGGCTCGCACCGGATCCACGCCGAGGCGTGGGCCCGCCGCCTGTGCCGCGCGGGCGATGCCGAGCGCGAGCTGCTCGTCGTGCGGCTGGCGGCGACGTGGGAGCAGGCCGGGCGGTGGCTGGGGCCGGCCGACGATCCGGGTCTGAACGCGGCGGTGGCCCAGGGGATGGTCTCGTCAAGTGCGGTGGCCCAGCGCGAGCTGATGCGCAGCTGGCTGCGGGATCTGCTCGCGGCCGAGGGCGTCTGGCTCGAGCTCGAGGAGCCGACCGACTTCTCGCGCTGGGATCCCGAGCGCCGGCGATGGAATCCGGACGGCTGAAAACGACCCCGAGGTGCCCGTTCTGCGACCGTGCGGACGTTGAGCAGGTCGGGCAGTGGGGTGCGCAGATGATCACGGCGCAGTGGCGGTGCGCCCGCTGTGGCTCCTACTTCGAGGCGATTCGGGACAATTTCGATGCGCGCGAGCGGCCCGGGGAGGATGCGTCGAACTAGCTGCGTTTGGCCTAGCCGGACTCCAACGCAGCGAAGTGAGCCTGGGCGGTGTCGTGCCAGGCCTCGTGCCGTTCGTCGAACAGCTCGTGCGCGCGCGTCCGTGGCCAGGCAGAGGGCAGCAGACGCTCGGGCAGGTCAGGGTCGAGAAACGGGAACCTGCGCCACGCGTGGACGAGCAGCGTCTGGGCCCTGAACGTCGCCTCCGGCGTGCGCGGGCGCTGGCGGGTGAAGTCGGCGATGAACTGCCTGTAGCCAGCCGCCACCCGGTCGAGGTTCCAGGCGTCGGCGACCAGCCGGGCGGGGTCGCCGAGCGCGCCGAGCTCGGCGTGGAACGAGAGCAGCTCGGCGACCGATCCGTCGGCCGAGATCTCGAGTAGTTCGCTCTCGCGCTCGCCATGCGGTGAGATCCAGACGCCGCCGCCGAGCGAACCGAACCCGGCCCAGGCGAGCTGCGTCCTGATCCGGTGGCGGACGTCGCGACGCTGCTCGGGAACGCGGAGCGTGACCAGCAGCCAGCGGCCGTCCCACTGCCTCGGGCGGCCGAAGCCGTAGATCCGCTGCGCTCCGGTGCGCAGCATCTCGGCGGTCGGTTCGCTCAGGTGGAGGCGGGCCCGGCGACCCGACCGCTCGGAATGCAACCACCCGGCGGCGATGCTGCGAGCCAGCGCCTGGCGCGCCGACTGGGGCTTGATCTCGAGCCCGCCGAGCGCCGCGACCAGCGTCTGGTGCCAGACCCCTTCGGGGGCAGCCAGCATGTACTCGCCGAGGATCGTCAACAGCACCGAGCGCGCGGCCGGGGTCCCGACGGCGCGGCGACGAAGCTGATCGTCCATCGGCGGGAGCTTAGGGCTCGGCGCACATGGTCTGAGTGCATGTGTTGGATGCCCTCGAGGGGGTAGTAACTGCATAACGGGGAGGCGCCACCGGCGCCCCGTACGACGCCAACTGGAGGGTTCAGCATGGTCGCAACCACCGAGAGCCGAACCGAGAAGGGGGTCAGCCTCGCGCGCGGACCCGCGCTGATCGTCGGAACGATCCTGCTCGCCGTGGGTCTGTACGCCCTCTACAGGGAGCACACATTCCCGCCGTTCTCGAACTTCCCCAACGGTCACGCATCGGTGGAGGGCAAGGTGCTCGGCATCTTCGGCGCCAACGGCTGGACCGGCATGCTGACGGCGGTCGCGGGCGGTCTGTTGCTGTTTGGCGCGGCCCAGCATCTGCTCGCCAAAACGATGAGCCTGATCGTGGGCGCTGCGCTCGGCGCGGCGGCGGTGATCGCGCTCGTCAGCGGCAACGTGCTGGGAATGGCTGCCGCCAACGGCTGGACCGAGCTCGCATGGGGGATCGCGGCGGCGATCCTGCTGTTCAACACGGTGGTGCCGCGCAGGCGCAGGACGGTCGTGGCCGACGGTGAGGCGGTCGCCCACGACACGGGCCGTTGGCGGTCCAGGCGCGGAGCGCCCGCAGCAGCCGGCGCCGTGGTGGGCGCGGGGGCGGGCGCCGCCTACGAGCACCACCGTGTCGCCGAGGAGGACGATCGACGCTCAGCCGCAGATGAGCCGGTGGCGGGCGATCGGGAGCCTGAGTCCGAGCCCGCGACGCAGGAGCGCGAGGCCGGAGCGGCCGACACACACGTCCACCACTGAGTCCGCCGTCACGGCCGGCAGCGTGGACTCACCGGAACGTTGTCTGACGGGCTCGGCGGCGGGTCGCGCTTGCAATAGGTGACCCGGTGCCGCCCTGAGTCGACGACGCCGAGGTACGGGTACGACACAGCGCCGGCGAAGATCGCACAGGTGAACGCCGTCCGACCCCCGTTTGTCGCCCCGCTCTGACTGCAGCGAGCGGCCTTCGCCGGACCGTCGATCGCCCCGGCCGCGACCTGCGCTGCCATCCGTTCATGGATCGCCTGTTCGAGCGCCGCCCGGGGTGCGACGTGGGCGCGCAGGATCACGGTGTGCGGGGCCTGGTCCTGCCGGACGAGGGTCTCGGCCTCGCGATTGGCACGCACCTCGGCCGCCTCGTTGAGGGACGGGTTGGAGTTCGTGTTGTTGTGGTCGACGTAGATCACCATCGCCACCAGCAGGACGACCGCGATCACCCCAGCGAGCAGGAACCGCTGCCAGATCGGCAGCCGCAGGTAGGCACCTGGCGCGCGGGGTGGCCGCGCGCTGCGGCTCGGTGCAGCCCGCGGACCCGCGGGCGGGGTGGGCGGCTGCGAACGTGACTCGTCGGCCATTGTCGTCAGAGGCTACGCCGCCGGCATCGGTCGTTCGTCCATTCGAATGCCTGACGCCGAGGTGTTGTCTTGTAACCTCTCCGGTGTGAGGCCCGGGGCGTCTGGATGCCGAACACGCTAGCGTGAAGCTGCTAGATCCTGACCATTCGTCCGGGCTGGCGTAGTCGAATATGTGGACCACGGACGCACAGCTGGCCCCGCCCGTACCGACCCTGGGCGGTGCCCGGCCAGCACGCCTATCGCTGGTCGGAGACGAGCGTCTCGCGCGGCTCGTCGCGCACGGCGACGAGCGTGCATTCGCGACGCTCTACGAGCGCTATCACCAGCGGCTGTACCGCTACTGCCGGTCGATGGTTCGCAACGACGCCGATGCGCAGGACGCGCTGCAATCGACCTTTGCGGGCGCGTACGCCGCACTGGCGCGCAGTCGGCGGGATGCGCCGATGCGTCCGTGGCTGTACCGGATCGCCTACAACGAGTCGGTTTCGATCCTGCGGCGCCGGCGCGCCGACTTGGCGCTCACCGAGCTGCACGAGACGCCGACGGCCTCCGCGGCCGAGGTCGCCGCCGACCGGGCGCGGCTAACGCTGTTGGTCGCCGATCTCGGCGAGCTGACCGAGCGCCAACGAGGCGCGCTGGTGATGCGCGAGCTGAGCGGGCTCTCGCACGAGGAGATCGGGGTCGCGTTCGGCATCTCAACCGGGTCCGCGAAGCAGACGATCTTCGAGGCCAGGCGGTCGCTGGCCGAGTTCGCACAGGGACGTGCGATGGCGTGTGACGACATCTGCCGGGCCGTCTCAGACGGAAACGGCCGTACTCTGCGCGGCCGCAAGGTCCGCGCACACCTGCGCGACTGTGCCTCCTGCGCCGCGTTCGCCGAGGGCATCTCGACGCGCTCCCGCGACCTACGGGCGATCGCGCCGCCGCTGTCGGCGGTCGCGGCGACCGGTCTGTTGAGACGAGCGCTGGCGGCTGGGTCCGGCCATAGCGGTGGCGGTACGGCCGGCGCGGCCGTGGGCGCTGCGGGCAAGGCAGCCGGCGTCGCCATTGCCGCCAAGACCGTCGCCACGGTGGCCGTTGTCGCCACGGCCGCCGTTGGGCTCACGAGCGTGGTTAAGCACCTCGACAGCCGGTCGCACACGCATGCGAAGGCGCCGGCAGCACAGCAGAGCTCTGCCGGTACCGTACGAGCGGGCGCCGGGAAGCAGTCGGTCGGGGTGAGCACCACCGGTGCGCCCGTCACGCACGCACGCACCGCTTCTGCGAAGACGCAAGCTGATCGTGGGCGCGCTCACGGTGGGGCGGCCCCAGCAACGGCGGCGACCACCCGTGCAGCCAACGGGAACTCGTCGGCGTCGGCCGTCGGGGCCTCGAGCGGCGGCGATCAGACGCAGGGTCCAGTGGCCCGTGGCCGGGAGGCCAACGCGCACGCGAACGGCCATGCCGGGAGGGGCACCCGCGTGCACCCGGTCAAGCGCGTCCATCCCGCCAAGCCTGCGCATCCGGCCAAACCTGCACACCCGACCAAACCCGTGCACCCGACCAAGGCCACACACCCGGCGACGCCCGCGCATCCCGCCACGTCTTCGCACGCGAAGAACACGACCAACGGCGCAACCGCCAGCACCAAGCCTTCGCACCCAAGCGGCGCTCAGAGCGCTCCACAGGGGCCGACCCAGATGACGACGCAGCCGGACTCAAGCGCGGGCGACGGCCCGAGCGCGCGCCGGGCTCCAACCGCAACCCCGGCTCCAAGGGCAACCCGAATTAGTTCCTGACCTTGCGCCCCCGCGGGCGTAGATGGTTTGACACGCAGGCAAGGTCGCCACCGTGCGGCAGCCGAAACCGACGGAGTCAGGGCCGGCGATGAGGCCCGACTGCCAGCCCCAGGAGGCATCAATGAAGCTGCGCAACAAGTTCTTGACCGCGATCGCGGTCTGCGCGATCGGCACGACGCCGCTTGCGCTCGCGGGCGCCGCCACAGCCCATCCGGGGAATGCTCACCCTGGCAAGGGCCATGCGAGCACCCACTCGAGCTCCAGCGCCTCGAAAGCCAAGGCGTGGGGGAAGCTGTGCCAGAGCATGGGCGAGAGCAAGAAGCACGTCGCCGGTCAGAAGGGGACGCCGTTCTCGCAGTGTGTGACCGCGATGGCGAAGCTCGCCCACGGCACCACGACCAGCCCGTCGAAGGCGTGCTCGACCGAGAGCAAGAAGCACGTCACGGGCCAGAAGGGAACACCTTTTAGCGACTGCGTCGCAGCTGGCGCGAAGCTTCTCAAAACTGAGAAGCACAGCTGACCAGCAAGCCCCGCTCGCGGCGGGGCGGCAGCGGGCCGGTTTATGCCCCAAATCGGCCCGCTGCCGCGCGGCGCTGCGGCTCGCTCGCGCGCGGCGCTACGGTCCGGGTCCAGTGCGCCATCGCCGTCTGAGCCGCCACACGACCGAGCTGTCAGGGCGCCGGGTGCGTCCCTGAACCCAGCGGCCGGGCACGCACACTCGCGATCCAGGCGAGCAGGATCAGCACCACCCCGAGGGCCAGCGCGATCAGCGCCCAGTAGTCGGTAGTCGAGGCCGCCGAGCGCGTCGAGATCGCGCCGATTCCAAGCGGATGGCCGGCCGCCTGCGCAAGCCGTCTGACGCCCGAGATCGCGGCGTCACCGAGCTGCGGACCGGGGCTGCCCGCTGCGCCCGCCGGCAGGGCGTCGCGCTGTGCGGCAACCGCTGCCGCCGGCCCGTAGAGACCGAAGCCATTCGGCATCACGACCAGCAGCGTGCCGCGATAGACGAGCGAGAGCTCCTGCCCGAGGAAGCGTGCGTAGCTCGCGGGCTGACGCCAGAGCTCGGTGATCGAGCCCAGGTCGTCGGCTCGCGATGATCGCGACCCGGAGCGGTAGCCGCTGTGCCGGGCGGCGCTCAGCAGCGCCGCCAGCTGCGCCCTGCTGGCGCACGGTGAGACGCGCCGTCTGGGGCAGGAACAGCGCTGGGAGACGAGCACGTCGCTGGCCGGGTCGCCGTCGGCGCCGGCGAGCCGGGTCGACCAGAGCGCGACGTCAGGCGCGATCGCGCCAAGCAGGAGGTCAGCGCCACAGGCGCGCGGAACCGCCGAGCTGGGCTGAGTGCGCGTAGAGTCCGCCACCTGAGATGAGTTCGGAACGGCACGCGGCGTCAATCATGGAGCCGCGACCGTGGCCGGAGAGTGATTCTACGCGTCGCGGCCAGCGGCGGCGCTCCTCGCGGTGCTCGCCGCGGTTGTCGCGATGCTGATCGCGCCCGGCACCGCGGCTGCGCACGGTCCGGTCAATCCGGCGGCGAGCGAGCTATCTGGCGACGGTCCGTCAGACGCCACCCGGGATCGAACGCGAAGGTCGTCGACGGCGACCAGCGGATGTGGCTGCGAGCCAGCCCGGACCGAGACGGTGGTCGTGCTCGACTACCGCGGTGCTCCGTATCTACGGTTCTCGCGCGACGGGTGTGCAGGTAAACCACAACTCGTCGATGTATTACCTCAACCAGGTTCCGGCCGAGCTCGTTCCCGCCAACGTCGGGCCCCGGACGCCGCCGAGCTGGTCATCGGTCTCGGGCGGACATTCCTATGGCTGGCATGACGGCCGCCTACACGCGCTGGCGGCGACCGCGCTTGCTGCCCGGGACGACCTACGTCGGTCGCTGGAGCATCCCGGTGCGGGTCGACGGCCGGTCCGCGGTGATCGCGGGCGGGCTGACGTACGCGCCGGATCCGTCGATCGTCTGGTTCTGGCCGATCGTGGTGGCGGTCGCGTGCGTGTTCGCGGGCCTGCTCGTCCGGCGGCGCGAACTCGACCTCTGGATCGCGCGCGGACTGGGTTTCGCGTCGCTCGCCGGGTTCACGGTGGCCGCGATCGGCGAGCAGCTCCACGGTCGACCGAACGTCTCGGTCGGCCAGCTGGTGGTGCTCGCGCTGATGGTGGCGTTCGTTATCTGGGCGCTACGCGGGCTGGTGCTCGGTCGCCACGGCTGGTTCGCGTTCTTCCTGATCGCCCTTGCCGCCTTGTTCGAAGGGGCGACGCTGGCGGGCGTGCTTGTGCACGGCTTCGTGCTGATCGCACTGCCTCCGTTCGTCGCGCGCTTTGCGGTTGTCGTCTGCCTGGCCGCGGGGGCGGCGCTGTTGCCGCTCATCTTCCGGCTCGCCGAGCCGACCAAGCGCCAGGCGGGCGGGGCTCGGGAGCGACCTGCGGCCGAGCCCGAGTGGGAAGACGATCCGGTACTTGGATGGGACCGATAGGGCGCGGCGTGGCCGCGATCGCGGTGCCGGCGGCGGTCATGCTGGTGGCGGCCACGCTGGCGGGCTGTGGCGCGAACGGTACGAGCACCACGGCGAGCGCGCTGCCCGCCGCGCTCGTACGCGAGGCCAGGCCGATCGGGCGTGGCGCCCGCTTCCATCCGCCGGCGACGGGGCCGGTGATCGGACCGTGTCGGCGCGGGCTCGGACCCCGGCGCGGGGTCCACGTCGAGGTGTTCGCGGCCGACCGGGTTGTGATCGTCCCGGCGGGGGTCGGCACCGAATCGCCGCGATCGGTATCCGAGGGGCGGATCTCACACGCTCGCTGTTACGGCGCGCTGGTGACGGTGGAACCGACCGGCGTCGTGCTGGTTCGCCGGGGGGTGACGCCGAACCTCGCGGCGCTGCTGCGGTCGTGGGGCCAGCCGCTCTCGAGTCGGCGACTGGTGTCGTTCAATGGACCGGTGAGCGTGTTCGTCGGTGGCCGGCGGTGGCGCGGGCCCCCCGGCTCGGTACCGCTTCGCCCGCACTCAGAGATCGTGCTCGAGGTCGGGCCCCATGTGCCGCCCCACCCCTCCTATACATTCCCACCCGGCAGCTGACCGTCAGCCGTCCTGCGGCGGATGCTCCGCGTCGCCGGTTTCGATGTCGGGGATCGGCATCGCGACCTCGACGCGGTTGCGGCCGAGCGCCTTGGCGGCGTACAGCGCCCGGTCGGCGTTTCTGACCAACTCGTCGGGCTCGGCGGCGTCGTCGGGCAGCGTCGCGATGCCGAAGCTCGCGGTCATCGGCCCGAGATCGCGGATCTCGGCCTGCGCCACCGCCCGGCGGAGCTTCTCGGCGACCTCGACCGCACCGGCGCGGTCGGTGTCGGGGAGCAGGAACAGGAACTCCTCACCGCCGTAGCGAGCGGCGAAGTCGCTGGCGCGAATGCCGCCGGCCAGGATCTGCGCGACCGTCGCGAGCGCCCGGTCGCCGAGATCGTGGCCGTGGAGGTCATTGACCTGCTTGAAGTGATCGAGGTCGGCGATCACGACCGACAGCGGGGTGATCGTCCGGCCCGCGTGGGCCGCCATCCGCGTCAGCATCTCGTCGGCGGCGCGCCGGTTCGGCAGGCCGGTCAGTGCGTCGCTTGCGGCGCGCCGCTCGGCGAGCGCGAGGTTGCGGTGGTTGGCGAGGATCGGCGCCGCTTGAACGACCGACTCGTGGACGTTGGCTCCGAGCGACGGGGCGATCGACCGTTCGCGCGCCACCAACACCGAGCCGATCACCTGCCCGCCGACCAGTAGTGGCTCGCAGACGACGTTGGCGGCCAGCTTTCCGCACGCCTCACACCGCTGCAGCGGCTCCGAGCCCGGGTGTTGGTGGTACGGCCTGCTGAGCCGGACCGCCATGCACGAGCGAGGCTTCAGACGCTCTGAGGCGAGCTCGCGCAGCGACGTGTCGCCGGCGCTCTCGCCCAGCGTCGGCTCGAGCCGGTCATCGCTGTTGTTGCGCGTGAGCACCGCCGCCCTTGACCCGCGCACGATCCGCTCGACGTGGTGGATCAGCAGCAGCCTGGACTCCTGCTCGGAGGCAGCGACCTGCAGCATGTCCCTGAGCTCCTGGAGCCGGCCGAGGCGTGTCTGCTCGCGGCGCGCCACCCGGCGGGTCAGCAGGATCGCGGCGCCCACCAGCAGGATCGACACGACGACGGCCACGCCGACCGCCAGCCAGGCGGCCCTCGACAGGGCGCTGTCGCGCCGTGTCCCGACCTGAGTCTGAAACAGCGAATTGAGCTCGCTGAAGTTGTCGATCAGCGACTTCTGCGCCGTGTCGGTCGCGAGCGACGGACCGACGCCGGTCGCGCGAAAACGCGAAATCGCCGCCGCCACCGAATCGTTCCATGAGCTACTGAGCCGCGCCTGCTCGCTCAGCGACTGAAGCAGCGGCGCATCCCCCGCTGACTCCGACCGGGCGTCTGCGAGTGCCGCGGCGAACTGCCCGCGGCCCTGGTAGAAGGGCGCCAGGAAGCTGGCCTGGCGCGTCTCGAAGTACCCGCGAGCCCCGGTCTCCTGGTCGAGCATCGCGGTCAGCAGCCGCTGTCCGGCCTCCTGCTGCCGGCTCGAGTGAAGCGCGCTGTCGCGCTCGATCGTCGCGGTGGCAAAGACCGCACTCGCGACGAGCGCGACCGAGACCGCGATCAGGGCGGCCACCCGCCGACCCGAGATTCCCATCATGGGGGCTGCATCGGCATCGGCGAGGCATGCTTGAGCTCCGAGTATCGTGCTCGCATGGCCTCGCTCGTGATCGACCACGACGAGCTCGTGGTGAGGCTGTCGCAGCTCGAGCAGATTGCAGCATTCCGTGGCGACGTCCGAGTCTCATTGGACGCAGTGCAGGAGGTCTGTGCCGATCACGACCCGTACGCCGCGCTGCGAGGGCTCCGGGCCCCCGGAACCGGGGTGCCGGGGAAGCTCGCCTACGGTATCCGGCTGCTGACCGGTGGACGTCCGGACTTCGCCGCCCTGCACGGGTCAGGGCCCGCGGTACGCGTCGAGCTGGCCGCGCACGCACCGTTCGGTCGGCTCTTGGTGTCGGTGCCCGATGCAGCCGCGACGGCGGCCGAGCTCCGAGCCGGCCTCGAACGTCGCCACGCCGCCTGACGCTGCGCAAGCTCGGCGCCCGACGAGTCTGTCCTTTGGCGGCTTTTTGGCAAGGCTTTGGTGAGAGCGCGGACGCTGCAGGTGTAAATGGGGCCTGAGGCCGGCGGACGGCTTGTGCGCCTGCCGGCGGCTGGAATCGGAAAGGGCGTGAAATATGTCCCGTTGCACACGCGTCGCCGCCGCGGCGGCGGTCGTTGCGGTGGTTTCGCTGATTGCGCGAGTCACGACTGCGTTTGCGGCTGTGACGCCAGGGTGGGAGTGCGTTCCGACGACGGCCGGTCAGGCGGTCCTGTCAGGCGGGACGGGTGCGAACCCATCCTGCACTGGGGGGGCGACTGCGGTGCTGGCACCAACGTACGTGTCCTCCGGAGTGGGCGGAAAGCCGACGGTGGAGTTCTCGACCGTCAACGTCCAGGTTGTGTCCGGATCAGGCACGACCAACGGGGCGATCAACGGCGAAGGAAACCTGATCGTCGGCTATGCCGAGAACGCGAGCAATCACGCTCAGACGGGGTCCAACAACCTTGTCGTCGGGCTCAGCAACGGATGGTCGAGTTATGGCGGGATCGTAGGGGGCAACAACGACGTGATCTCGGGTCCGTATGCGGCCTCAGTCGGCTACCACGACCTGGCCTCCGGGCCCGAGGCACTGGCGGCCGGCGAGTACAACACCGCCTCCGGGACCCAGTCGTCGGCCGTCGGCGGTCTTCACAACACCACCAAGGGCGCCCAGTCGGCGATCAGCGGCGGCGAGTACAACCTCGCGACCGATTCGTGGGCGAGCGTCAGCGGGGGCTGCGACAACCTGGCCGGCATCGGCACGGTCCCGACCGGACCGTGCTCGAATCAGGCCGAGGCGATCCTCGGGGGTGCCAGCAACGACGCCACCGGCTTGATGTCGACGATCAGCGGCGGTCAGTCCAACGAGACCACGGGAGATCAGGCGACGGTCGCCGGTGGCCTGGGCAACCACTCAGACGGCACCAGCTCGGCGGTCCTCGGCGGGTACTCCAACAGCGCCGACGTCCAGCAGAGCACGATCGCGGGCGGCGGCGAGAACACCACCACCGGCGAGGTGTCGACGATTGCCGGCGGTTATTACAACACCGCCACCGAAGACGAGGCCAGCATCCTCGGCGGTTGCTCGAACCTCGCCGGCGCTGGCAACGTGTCGATCCAACCCAACTGCAATGCGTTCGGCGACTCGTTCATGTCGATCGCGGGCGGGATCGGCAACCAGGACACCAAGCTCGGCTCCTCGATCCTCGGCGGTGAGAGCAACACGATCACCGGCGGTACCGCGGACTCGATCGCGGGCGGCTCAGGCGAGTCGTTGGCAAGCTCGACGAACTTCCTGAGCAGGAGCGGGAGCACGAGCTTCACCCCGTAGCCGACGACGCGTTTAGTTACAACGGCCGGCCCGCACCGAGCGAATCGGTGCGGGTCGGCAGTTTTCGGCCAGCTGGTGCGCTCGCAGCTGCCGAGGGGTAGGTTTGATAACTGACCCCAGTGACCAAGGAGCCCATAGCGCGATGGCCGTAAAGGCCGGGGACCTCGAGTTGGATCTGATCGGCGGGTTGAGCGACTGCGTCGCCGAGCGCCTGCCGGGCGAGCCGGTCGAGTCATACGCCGAGTTCGTCCGTCAGTACTACCACTGGGTGCCGGCCAAGGACCTGGCGGATCGCAACCCGCTCGACCTGTGCGGCGCGGTCGTCGCACACTGGCGAACCGCCAAGCAGCGCCAGCCTGATGAGGACAAGGTCCTCGTCTACAACCCTGACCTTGAGCGACACGGTTGGCACTCGCCGTACACGGTCGTCGAGATCGTCTCCGAGGACATGCCGTTCATCGTCGACTCGGTGACGATGGAGCTCAGTCGACAGGGCTACGGGATCGAACTGGTCGTGCATCCGGTGATCCGGGTCCTGCGCGACGCCGCCGGCGAGCTGACTGAGGTGCTTGAGCCGGGGGGGATGGCGCCGGGTTTCTTGAGCGAATCGGTGATCCACGCCGAGGTCGCCCGCCAGGCAGACCCCGACCGTCTCGCGGTCCTGCGAGCGGGGGTCGAGCTGGTCCTGGAAGAGGTCAGGGCGGCGGTCGATGACTGGGCGCCGATGCGTGCGAAGGCGACCGCGCTCGCGACCGAGCTACGGCGCGAGTCACCGCCAGTCGCGCCCCACGAGCTCAGTGAGGCCGAAGCGTTCCTGGAATGGCTCGGCGAGGATAACTTCACCTTCCTCGGCTACCGGGAATACGAGCTGCGCGAGGGCGCGGTGCTGGCTGCGGTCCCCGAGTCGGGACTCGGAATCCTGCGCGGTGCCGCCGCGACGCCGCTCAAACAGCTGGACCCGAAGGCGCTGTCGCTGGCCCGCTCGTCACATCCGCTGGTGTTGACGAAGGCCAACTCGCGCGCGAGTGTCCACCGCCGCGCATACATGGATTACGTCGGCGTCAAGCGCTTCGCCCGCGACGGGACCGTGCTCGGCGAGCGGCGCTTCCTCGGTCTCTACACGACGACCGCGTACAAAACCAGCCCGCGCGAGATCCCGCTCCTGCGCGAGAAGGTCGACCGCGTGATGGCGCGCGCCGCGTTCCCGGCCCACAGCCATGACGAGAAGGGGATGATCGACATCCTCGAATCGATTCCGCGTGACCTCCTGATCCAGATCTCGACCGACGAGCTGTTCGAGATGGCGATCGGGATCCTCGGGCTGGGCGAGCGGCAGCGGGTGCGGCTGTTCGTCGCTCGCGACCAGCTCGACCGCTTCGTCGCCTGCACGCTGTGCCTGCCGCGCGATCGCTTCAACACGGCCAACCGTAAGCGGGCCGGCGCGATCATCGTGGAGGCGTTCGGTGGCGGCCAGCTCGACTGGAGCCTGCAGCTGTCGGAGTCAGTCGTGGTGCGCGTCAACTACGTCGTGCGCTGCCCGCGCGGAGTACCGCGAGACATCGACGTCGCGGCGGTCGAGGCGCGAATCGCCGAGGCGACCCGCGCCTGGAGCGATGACCTGCGCGCAGCGCTGGTGGAGGCCCACGGCGAGGAGCGGGGCAGCGACCTCTACGCCCGCTTCGGCGAGGCATTCCCGCCCGCATACCGCGCCGACTGGAGCGCCAAGGGAGCGCTGGTCGACATCGATCGGATCGCTGAGCTCGAACGCACCGGCCGACCAATCCTCGCCCTCTACCGGACGCTCCGCGACGGACGCGACGTGAGTCGATGCAAGCTGCTCAGCGCGACCAGCGTGCTGCTGTCGGAGGTGCTGCCCACATTCGAGCACATGGGCGCCAAGGTCGTCGACGAGCGCCCGTACGAGATCACGCCGACCGGGTCACGTCCGGTATGGATCTATGACTTCGGCCTCAGCTCGCCGCCTGAGGACATTGAGCAGTTCGGACCGGCATTCGCCGAAACATTCCTGTCGGTGTGGGCAGGTGAACTCGAGGATGACGCGCTCAACGCGCTGGTGCTCGCGGGCGGCCTGACCGGACGCGAGGTCACGATCATCCGCGCCGTCGCACGGTACCTGCGCCAGGCGACGATCGCGTTCTCGGACCACTACATGGAGCGCACGCTGGTCGGCAATGCGCATGTCGCCGTCCTGCTCGTCAGGCTGTTTGAGGCGAGGTTCGACCCTGACGGACAGGACCCGATCGCCGCGGCGCAGACCGCGCAGGAGGTAGAGCGGGCGATTGACGGCGTCCGGAGCCTCGACGAGGACCGGATCCTGCGCAGCTTCCTGTCGGTGATCCACTCGATGCTGCGCACGAATTACTACCGCACGGACACCTCTGACAAGCCTCTGCACTACCTCTCCTTCAAGCTTGACCCGAGCGAGCTGGCGCTGCTGCCGCTGCCCCGGCCGCGATATGAGATCTTCGTCTACTCCCCGAGGGTCGAGGGGGTCCACCTGCGTGGCGGCAAGGTGGCGCGAGGCGGGCTACGGTGGTCAGACCGGCGTGAGGACTTCCGGACCGAGGTGCTGGGCCTGATGAAGGCGCAGATGGTCAAGAACGCGCTGATCGTGCCGGTCGGCTCAAAAGGCGGGTTCGTCGTCAAGCGTCCTCCGATCGACGGAGGACGGGAGGCCCACGTCAACGCCGCGATCGCGTGCTACCGCGAGTTCCTGCGCGGCCTCCTGGACCTGACCGACAACTACGAGGGCGACCGGGTTGTCGTGCCCGAGCGGGTCGTGCGCTACGACGACGACGACCCATACCTCGTGGTGGCCGCAGACAAGGGCACGACGCGCTTCTCCGACATCGCCAACGACATCGCCGACGAATACGGCTTCTGGCTTGGGGATGCGTTCGCCTCCGGCGGCTCGCACGGCTATGACCACAAGCAGATGGGGATCACCGCCCGCGGCGCGTGGGAATCGGTCAAACGCCACTTCCGCGAGCTCGGGACCGACGTTCAGAGCGAGGACTTCACGGTCGTCGGGATCGGCGACATGTCGGGGGATGTGTTCGGCAACGGGATGCTGTGCTCACCCCACACCCGACTGCTCGCGGCGTTCAACCACATGCACGTGTTCCTCGACCCCGATCCCGACCCGGCCGCCAGCTTCCAGGAGCGGCGCCGGCTGTTCTCGCTGCCGCGCTCGTCATGGAGCGACTACGACCCGGAGCTGATCTCGGCCGGGGGAGGGGTGTTCGAGCGCGCCGCAAAGTCGATCCCGATATCCCCCGAGGTCCGCGAGGCGCTCGCGATCGAGGACGAGCAGCTGTCGCCGGCGGACCTGATCCGCAGGCTGCTGTGCGCGCCCGTCGACCTGCTGTTCAACGGTGGCATCGGGACCTACGTCAAGGCGAGCGAGGAGTCCCAGGCGGACGCGGGCGACAAGACCAACGATGCCCTGCGCGTCAACGGCGATCAGCTGCGATGCCGCGTGGTCGGCGAGGGCGGCAATCTCGGTTTCACGCAGCCAGGCCGAGTGCAGTACGCGCTCGCGGGCGGACCCGACCGCGACGGGGGACGGATCAACACCGACGCGATCGACAACGCCGCCGGCGTCAACTGCTCAGACCACGAGGTGAACATCAAGATCCTGCTCGACAGTGCCGTCGCCGCTGGCGAGATGACCACCGACGAGCGCAACGCGCAACTGGTCGAGATGACCGACGCGGTCGCGGAGCGGGTGCTGTACGGGAGCTACACCCAGACTCAGGCGATGAGCTTGGCACTCAAGCAGGCGGCGCCGATGCTCGGCGTGCACGAGCGGTTGATCAGCCAGCTAGAGAACGACGCGGGGCTCAACCGCGAGCTCGAGGATCTGCCGACCGACAAGACGCTGGCCGATCGCAGGACGCAGACGCGGGGACTGGTGGCGCCCGAGCTCGCGACCCTGATCGCGTACTGCAAGATCCACCTCTACGAGGAGCTGATCGACTCCGACCTGCCCGAGGACCCGTATCTGGTCGCCGATCTGCAGCGTTACTTCCCCGACCCGCTGCCCGAGCGGTTCCCGGCCCTGATGCGTGGCCACCGACTGCGCCGCGAGATCATCGCGACGGTCGTCGCCAGCCAGCTGGTCGATCGGGCCGGGACGACGTTCGCGTTCCGGCTCGCTGAGGAGACCGGAGCCGCCACGTCGCAACTCGCTCGCGCATTCGCCGTCGCGCGCGAGGTGTTCGAGATGCGCTCGTTCTGGTCCGAAGTCGAGGCGCTGGACGACGAGATCGAGGCTCAGACCCAGCTCGAGATGTTGATCGACGGTCGTCGACTGGTCGAGCGCGCCACGCGGTGGCTCGTTCGCGCCAACGCCAGGGCGATCGATATCGAGGCGACGACTGACCGATTCCTGCCCGCGGCACAGATGCTCGCGGCGGCGCTTCCGGAAGTGCTCGAGGGACTCGACGCCGAGTCGTTCCAGCACCGCCTCCGGGCGCTCGGCGAGGCGGGGGTCCCGGCCGAGCTGGCGCGGCGCGTCGCCAGCATGCAGTCGGTTCTATCAGTGTTCGACATCGTCGAGGACGCGGCGGCGACCGACCGCTCGCAGCACGAGGTGATGGCGACCTACTTTGCGCTCGGGTCGCGGCTTGGCCTCGATTGGCTGCGCGACCGGATCCTCGAGCTGCCGCGGGCGGATCGCTGGCAGGCGCTTGCACGGGCGGCGCTGCGGGACGACCTCTACCGGCTGCATCGCGCGATCACGCGCGATGCGCTGCGGTCGGCCCCGCCCGGGGCCGACAGCGAGCGGATCATCGAGGCATGGACGGCGAGCGTCGAGGAGCCGATGGCGCGCACCCTCGGTGTGTTGGCCGACGTCAAGGCGTCCGGCGCGTTCGACACAACCACGTTGCCGGTGATCATGCGCGAACTCAAGAGCCTGGTCAGCGACCCGACGAATACCTAGCGCTCCACGATCTAGCCCCGGCGGCTGTCGCCGCGTGCCCGCCGCGCGGTCGAGAATGCGAACGCCGCGACGTCGATCACCCCGGCGACGAAGAACGCGAAAGGGCTCGTGATCAATCGGGCTGCCGTGCGTCGGCTCACGTGCTCAAGCTATCGTCTGCGCACCGTGCCGTCGCTGAAGACAAGTGTCACCGAGCTTCCGCAATCACGCGTGAAGATCCAGGCCGAGGTTCCGGCCGATGAGGTCGAGCGCCGTGTCCAGCAGGCCGCCCGCAAGTTGGGCGGCCAGATGCGGGTGCCCGGATTCCGCAAGGGGAAGGTGCCGCCGACGGTCGTGATCCGCCGTCTGGGGCGGGAGGCGGTGCTCGACGAGGCGCTTCGCAGCTCGCTGGGCGCCTGGTACGTCGATGCGATCGACGGCGCCGGGATCTCGCCGATCGGCGATCCCGAACTCGACGTCGGCGACCTCCCGGCAGAGGGACAGCCGCTGGAGTTCTCGATCGAGATCGGCGTTCGTCCCGAGGCGACGCTCGGCACCTACAAGGGGCTGGAGATCGGCCGGCGCGAGCCGAAGGTCTCCGATCAGGCGATCGATTCAGAGCTCGAACAGCTGCGCGATCGCGTCGCGACGCTCGAGACGGCCGACCGCACCGCTGAGAGCGGCGATCACGTGGTCGTCGATTACATCGGCCGGCTCGACGGCGAGCCCTTCGAAGGCGGCGAGGGTCGAGACCAGCTCGTCGAGCTCGGCTCCGGCCGGCTGATCCCCGGCTTCGAGGAACAGCTGATCGGCGCGGCGGCGGGTGACCAGTGCTCGGTCGAGGTCACCTTCCCCGAGGAATATCCGGGCGATCTCGCGGGCAAGGACGCCGTGTTCGACGTCACGGTGTCCGAGGTCAAGGCCAAACGGCTGCCCGAGCTCGATGACGAGTTCGCCTCCGAAGCGGCCGGGTTTGACTCGTTGGCCGAGCTGCGCGAGGACATCGGATCGCGGCTGCGTCAGGCCGACGATGCGGCCGTGGAGCGGGAGTTCGAGGAGGCCGTGCTCCAGGCGGCGACCGACGAGGCGACCGTCGAGCTGCCCGAGCAGCTTGTCCACTCGCGGGCTCACGAGATGATCGAGCAGACGCTGTCGACGCTCGCCCGCCAGGGGATCTCGAAGGACACGTATCTGAAGATCACCGGCAAGGACGAGGAGACGCTCGCCCACGAGGCCGAACCCGAGGCGGCGACCGCGCTGCGGCGCGAAGCGGTGCTGGCCGCGATCGTCGAGGCGGAGAAGATCGAGCCGACGGGCGAAGAGCTGGTCGAGGCGCTGCGGCCGGCCGCCGAGCGCGACGGCTCAGATCCGGCCGAGCTCGTCGACCAGCTGCGCAAAGCTGGGCGGCTCGACGCCCTGCGCGAGGACGTCGCCAGCCGGCAGGCGGTCGAGCTGCTGGTCAGGGAGGCGACGCCGATCAGCGTCGAGCAGGCGAAGGCCCGCGAGAAGCTCTGGACCCCGGGTCAGGAGGAGGGCTCGGAGGGGCCCGGTCAGCTCTGGACGCCGGGGAGCAGCTGACCGAGCCGCGCGCGTGTTTGGCCCCCGCGAGGCTCCGGGGCGCGATAGAGGCGATTGCTACAGTCGGCAGGATTCCGGCCTAGGACAGCAAACAAGCGAGGACCATGAGCCCACTCGTACCGATGGTTGTCGAGCAAACCTCCCGCGGGGAGCGCGCCTTCGACATCTACAGCCGTCTGCTCAATGAGCGGATCATCTTCCTGGGCACGCCCGTCGACGATCAAATCGCGAACCTGATCGTGGCGCAGCTGCTGCACCTGGAGTCCGAAGATCCCGACAAGGACATCTCGCTCTACGTCAACAGTCCGGGCGGTTCGGTGTATGCGGGCCTGGCGATCTACGACACGATGCAGTTCATCAAGCCCGACGTGTCGACGATCTGCGTCGGCATCGCGATGTCGATGGGCGCGCTGCTGCTGGCGGGCGGCGCGACCGGCAAGCGGATGGCGCTCCCGAACGCCAAGATCCTGATCCACCAGGTGTCCTCAAGCTTTCAGGGGCAAGCGACCGATATAGAGATACATGCCAACGAGATCATCGACGTCCGGCGGAGGCTGGACGAGATCATCGCCAAGCACACGGGCAAGGATCTCGAGACGGTGCGCCACGACACCGAGCGCGATTACTTCATGAGCTCGGAGCAAGCGAGGGAGTACGGAATCATCGACCGGGTGATCTCCCAGCACTGAAGCATTAGTCTTCGGTGCCGGAGAGAGCCGCCCGGTTCTGGGAGGAGATTCATGGCACGTCCGACCGACTCCAACGAACAGCTTCTTTGCAGCTTCTGCGGCAAATCACAGCGGCAGGTCAAGAAGCTGATCGCTGGTCCGGGCGTCTACATCTGCGATGAGTGCATCGATCTCTGCAACGAGATCATCGACGAGGAGCTCACCGCCCCGCCGAGCTTCGACATCGAGAACCTCCCCAAGCCGCGGGAGATCTATGACGTGCTCAACGAGTACGTGGTCGGCCAGGAGCAGGCCAAGCGATCACTTTCGGTGGCGGTCTACAACCACTACAAGCGCGTCCAGATGCTGCAGTCCGACGAGAACGACATCGAGCTGCAGAAGTCCAACATCCTGCTGCTCGGCCCGACCGGCTGCGGCAAGACGCTGCTCGCGCAGACGCTGGCGAAGATCCTCAACGTCCCGTTCGCGATCGCCGATGCGACCGCGCTGACGGAGGCCGGCTACGTCGGCGAGGACGTCGAGAACATCCTCCTGAAGCTGATCCAGGCGGCCGACTACGACGTCAAGAAGGCCGAGACAGGGATCATCTACATCGACGAGGTCGACAAGATCGCCCGCAAGGCCGACAACCCGTCGATCACCCGCGACGTCTCCGGCGAGGGGGTGCAGCAGGCGCTGCTGAAGATCCTCGAGGGGACGACGGCCTCGGTGCCGCCCCAGGGCGGCCGCAAGCACCCCCACCAGGAGTTCCTGTCGATCGACACGACCAACGTGCTGTTCATCTGTGGCGGCGCGTTCGCCAACCTCGACAAGGTGATCGAGCGTCGGATCGGCCACCAGGGCGTCGGCTTCGGCTCGGTGATCAAGTCCAAGGAGCAGCGTGACCTCGGCGAGATGTTCGAGCACTGCCTCCCCGAGGACCTGATCCAGTACGGCCTGATCCCCGAATTCATCGGCCGCCTGCCGGTGATGTCGGCGATTCACCAGCTGTCACGCGACGAGCTGATGCAGATCCTGACCGAGCCGCGCAATGCGCTCGTCAAACAGTTCCAGCGGTTCTTCCAGTTCGACGGGATCGAGCTCGTGTTCGCCGACGAGGCGCTCAGCTCGATCGCCGACAAGGCGCTCGAGCGCGAGACCGGCGCCCGCGGGCTGCGGTCGATCATCGAGGAAGTGCTGCTCGAGGTTCAATTCGAGCTGCCGTCGCGGCGCGACGTCCAGAAGTGCGTCGTGACGCGCGACACGATCGAAAAAGACACGGCGCCGACGCTGGTTACGGTCGCGGCTCCGGACGAAGAGGCTGCAGCTTAGGTCGTCTTGACCGGGCGGGCTCCGCCCGGCCAATGCCGGCGCTGGCTCTTGCGTGGGCCACGACCCGTGACCGCCCCGGCTTGTAGTTCACCCACCCCGGCGGCCCTCTTACACTCTCGGGCCGATGCCTGATCTCGAGTCGACGACGCGGTATGAGCCTGCGGAGGTGGAGCCGCGGATCGTGAAGCGGTGGCTTGACTCGGGGCTGTTTCATCCGCCCGCCGAGGGCAGCCCGGACGCGAACTACTCGATCGCGATCCCGCCGCCCAACGTGACCGGCGTGCTTCACATGGGCCACGCGCTCAACAACACGATTCAGGACTGCCTGGCCCGCTCGGCGCGGATGCGCGGCCGGCGGACAAAATGGATTCTCGGAACCGACCACGCCGGGATCGCGACCCAGACGCAGGTCGAGCGGGCGCTCGAGCAGGAGGGGGTCAGCCGCGAGCAACTCGGCCGCGAGCAGTTCGTCCAGCGCGTGTGGGAGTGGCGCCAGCAGTACGGCGGCACGATCATCGAGCAACTCAAGCGACTCGGGGCGTCGTGTGATTACGCCGAGGAGCGGTTCACGCTCGACGAGGCGTACGCGCAGGCAGTGCTGAAGGTGTTCGTCGCACTGCACGAGAAGGGCTACATCTATCGCGACCGCTACATGGTCAACTGGGACCCGGGTACGCGCTCGGCGATCTCCGACCTCGAGGTCGAGCAGCGCGAGGTCACCGACACCCTCTACTACATCGACTACCCGCTCGCCTCGGGCGGCGGCGCGATCACGGTCGCGACCGTGCGGCCCGAGACGATGCTCGCCGACACCGCGATCGCCGTCCACCCCGAGGATGAGCGCTACCGCCGGCTGATCGGCGAGACCGCGATCCTGCCGCTCGTCGGCCGGAGGCTGAAGATCATCGCTGACGAATACGTCAAGCCTGAGTTCGGCACCGGGGCGCTCAAGATCACCCCCGCGCACGACCCCAACGACTTCGAGATCGGGCGCAACCACGGCCTTGGGCAGCCGCAGGTGATCGGCGAGGATGGCCGGATGACCGGCGAGGCGCCCGAGCGCTTCGTCGGGATGACCGTCGACGAGGCTCAGGCTGCCGTCGTGGCCGAGCTCAACGAGCAGGGGCTGGTCGCCCGGACCGAGCCCCACACGCACGACGTGCCGTTCTCGCAGCGCTCGGGCCAGCGGATCGAGCCGCTGATCTCGCTGCAGTGGTTCATGGCGATGGAGGACCTCGCCCGGCCCGCGATCGAGGCGGTCACCTCCGAGCAGATCCGGTTCTACCCCGAGAACCACAGGCGCGTGTACCTCGAGTGGATGCGCAACATCCGGCCGTGGTGCATCTCGCGCCAGCTGTGGTGGGGCCACCGCTTGCCGGTCTGGTACCGCGACACCGAGACCTACGTCGGGATCGAGCCACCGCATGGCGACGGCTGGGAGCGGGACCCGGACGTCCTCGACACCTGGTTCTCGAGCGCGCTGTGGCCGTTCGCGACGCTCGGCTGGCCCGCGCAGACCTCCGAGCTGGCGGCCTTCTACCCGACCGATGTGCTCGTCACCGGTCGCGACATCATCTTTCTCTGGGTTGCCCGGATGATCATGATGGGGTTCGAGTTCACCGGTCTGGCGCCGTTCACCGACGTCCACATCACGGCGATCATCCAGGCGCCCGACGGGCGGCGGATGTCGAAGTCGCTCGGCACCGGGATCGACCCGCTGGACCTGATCGAGGGCGGGCCCCGGCCACCGGTGTTCGCGGTCGGGTCACAGCCGCCGGGTGAGTTTCCTCCCTACGGCGCCGACGCTGTCCGCTGGGGGCTGCTGGCGATGTCCTCGGGCCAGGACGTGAAATTCTCCGAGGAGAAGATCGCCCAAGGTCAGCAGCTGACCAACAAGCTCTGGAACGCCGCCCGCCTGATCCTGCTGGGGGTCGGCCCCGATGCCCGCTCCGAGATCGCTCCCAAGGCGACCGAGGACCGCTGGATCCTGTCGCGCCTGGAGCGGGCCAAGGGCGAGGTCGCGGGCCGAATCGAACGCTACGACTTCTCTCATGCCGCGCTGGCCGTCTACGAGTTCGTCTACGGCGAGCTGTGCGACTGGTATCTCGAGCTGGTCAAACCCCGACTCCGGGCCCGCGAGCCCGAGCTCGCGTCAACGCTGCTGCACGTCCTGACCGAGACGGTCGCGCTCGCCCACCCGATCATCCCGTTCGAGACCGAGGAGATCTACTCCCACATTCCGGGCGTCGAGGGGTTGCTGGCGGCGCGGGTGGGACACGAGCGCGGTTCCGTGGACGAGGGCTCCGAGGAGCAGATCTCCAACGTGATCGCCGCCGTCCAGGCGCTGCGCACCTGGCGCGACATGGCTGGCGTCAAGGCCGGCGCGGTCGTCCCGGTGAAGCTGCTCGCAGCCGGCTACCGGGACACGGCAGGGCATCTCGAGCGTCTCGCCCGCGTGCAGCTCGACGGCACACAGGACGGCCGCGAGACGGTCGCGACCGTGGCGATCCCGGGTGGCACGATCGAGGTGCTCGCCGATGACGAGCTCGACCTCGAGGCGACGGAGCGCAAGCTCGCCCAGCGACGCTCCAAGCTGGAGGGCGAGATCGAGCGCGCCGAGCGCAAGCTGAGCAACGCGGGCTTCACGGCCAAGGCCCCGCCCGCCGTCGTCCAGGCCGAACGTGACAAGCTGCAGCGGTTGCAAGGAGAACTGGAGGCGTTGTGAACCGGGCCGTGGGGGTCGGAGGTCGGGACAGATGAGCAGGGTCGGGGCGTGGGCGAGGGCACGATGAACGAGCACGAGGCCGAGGGCTACCTGCTGTCGCTGGAGTTGTTCGGCATGCGCTTCGGGCTCGATCGCATGCGGCGGCTGATGACCGCTCTCGGCCAGCCCGAGCTGAGCTTTGAGTCGATCCACGTCGTGGGGACCAACGGCAAATCGTCGACGGTGCGGATGATCGCCGCGATTCTCGCCCACCACGGGTTGCGCACCGGCGCCTACCTGTCGCCTCACCTGGTGTCGTTCGGAGAGCGCATCCGGATCGACGACCGCGATCTTCCGCCGGCCGATTTCGCGGCCGCCGTGTCGCGAGCGGCCCGCGCGACCGAGCTCGTCGACCGGGCCGCAGGCGGCGACGACAACGTCACGCAGTTCGAGGCCCTGACCGCGGCCGCCTACTCCGAGCTTGCGCGCCAGGGGGTCGAGGTGGCCGTGATCGAGGCTGGGCTCGGCGGCCGCTATGACGCGACTAACGTGATCCCGTCCAAGGTTCAGGTGCTGACCAGCGTCGGGCTCGAGCACACGCGCTGGTTGGGGCCGACGCTGACCGACATCGCGGGCGAGAAGCTCGACGTCGTCAACGAGGGCTCGACGCTGGTGCTCGGCGCCGGGCTGGCGCCCGAGGTTGTCGAGGTGGCCGAGCGCGTCGCCGCCGACCGGCACACCACGATCGTGCAGGCGGGCACCGATCCCGGCGTCGAGGTCGGCGCCCCGGGGACGTTCCAGCGGCGCAATTTCGCGCTCGCGCGGGCCGGCGCCGAGGCGTTCCTGGGCGCGCTCGACGACCACGCAGTTGCGGCTGCAGGCGCCGAGGTCAGGGTTCCCGGCCGGCTGCAGCAGATCGCGACCGACCCGCTGACGCTGGTCGATGGCGCGCACAATCCAGACGGGATGCGTGCCCTGGTCGAGTCACTGCGGCCGCCGCTCGTCGGTGCCGACGCGCAGATCGTCGCGACGATCTCGATCCTCGACGACAAGGACGCGGCCGGAATGCTGTCGGCGCTGCTGCCGGCCTGCGCCGCCGTTGTCTTCACCAGCAGCCAGAACCCGCGGGCGCTGCCCCCGCCTACGCTCCAGTCACTCGCCACGCAGATCGGTGGGCCGATGTCGGAGATCGTCCCCAACCCCGCACGGGCGCTTGCAAGGGCGCGCGAGCTCGCCGGTCGGGACGGCGCTGTGATCGCCGCCGGCTCGCTTTACCTGGTCGCCGATCTGCTGTCGTCCGGCGGCTCCAAACGGGCCTCAATGCTGTGAACGACGACCGCGAACAGCCGAGCTTCTTGAGCATGATCGGGCTCGTCGCACTCGTCGTGGCGGTCGTGATCCTCGTCTTCTTCGGGATTGGCTACCTTTTCGGGCGGGCATTCCTGTAACAATCCGCGGGCGTGGAGAACGAGGACTGCGGTCCTCGACGGCGTACTAGAGCACCAACACTTCCCTGGCGCCCACTACACTTCGGCCTCCTAAATGCTGACCTACGCGATCTTTGGCATCAGTAATAGTGCGATCAATCTCGCAGTCGAACTCGTCGTCCTGTTCCTCATCGTCATCTGGCTGGCGCTGGTCTACTGGACCTACGCCGATGCCCGCCGGCGGATCGCCGATCCGCTGCTGATCGGCTGCGCCGCGGCCGCCTCGCTGTTCCCGTTCGTCGGCACGATCGTCTACATGATCGTCCGGCCGCCCGAGTATCTCGATGACGTTCGCGAGCGCGAGCTCGAGATGCAGGCGGCCGAGGCGCGGCTCGCCGAGCTCGGCTACCACCTCTGCCCGCACTGCGACTACGAGGTCGAGAAGGACTTCCTGCGCTGCCCCAACTGCATGCGCAAGCTCAAGGATCCGTGCCAGGCGTGCGGACGGCCGCTGGACCCGACATGGCAGGTCTGCCCGTACTGTGAAGCCGAGGTCGGCGTCCCGGCTCCTGCGCCGCGACGCCAGCGCCGGCGTCGCGAGCCGACGCCGGAGCCCGCCGCCGAGCAGCCGTCGGCCACCTGATCAGGCCCAGAAGAGACGGTTGTCCATGGAGCGCACGCTCATCCTCGTCAAGCCCGATGCCTTCGCCCGCAACCTGACCGGTGAGATCATCGCGCGGTTCGAGCAAAAGGGATTGCGGCTCGTCGCGCTGCAGCTGACGACCCTCACCCGCGAGCTCGCCTCGCGCCACTACGCCGAGCACGAGGGCAAGCCGTTCTACGAGGAGCTGGTCGAGTTCATCACCTCGGGTCCGCTGGTCGCGATGGTGCTGGAGGGCGAACAGGCGATCGGCGCGGCCCGGCAGGTGATCGGTGCGACGAATCCGCTGCAGGCGAACACCGGCTCGATCCGCGGCGACTACGCGATCGCGGTCGGGCAGAACATGGTCCACGGGTCGGACTCGCCGGAATCGGCGGCCCGCGAGGTGGGACTGTTCTTCCCGGATCTCGGCTGATCCTCGCCTCGCGTTCGCCGCAGCGCGCGGAGATCTTGACTCGGCTCGGGGTGCAGTTCGAGGCGCGCCCGACGGAGGTCGATGAGCTCGACCAGGGCCCACCGGACGAGGTCGCGATCGAGAACGCCTACCGCAAGGCGGCCGCCGTCGCGCCGCGCTCGCCGGATGCGACGGTGCTCGGAGTGGACACGATCGTCACACTCGGCGGCCGGATCTACGGCAAGCCCCGCGACCGCGAGCACGCGCGCGCGACGCTCACCGCGCTTGCGGGACACCAGCACGCGGTGATCGGCGGGATCTGCCTGATCGGCTGCGGCCGGACGCGGACCCTGGCGGCGACCACGCTCGTCTCGATGCGCCCACTCGACGGCGCCGCGATTGACCGTTACCTCGACACCGGCGAGTGGCGCGAGCGGGCGGGCGCGTATGCGATCCAGGGACGAGGGGCACTCCTGATCGCAGCGATCGAGGGCGACTACTCCAACGTCGTCGGGCTGCCGGTGGCGGCGTTGGTGGAGCTCGCTGGTGCTTTGTTTGGCGCCTGACCGCGGGCTCGCTGCAACTTAGCTGCCATTTATCGCGTTTCCAGCCCTTTTCGCCGCCGGTTGGCGCATTCTCAGACCTTTCGATCGACAGACGTTCGATACACTCACCGTCGGACGGAGCTGGCAGCCAGGTGCGATCAAGTTTGTTTTTCGCCGACTCGTCCGCGCTTCCAGCTACCCGTGTCCAGATTCAGAAACTCGCCATCGTTCGAGGGCTCCGACTTGCGGCCCGTCCCCAGGGACGGACGGCTGGCGGGGCGCTCGGTGCCGGGCGGGTGGTCCGCTCAGCGCGCTGGGCGAGCCGACGCGAATCTGTCTCGCTGCAGCGGCGCCGCTGAATCGAGACACTAGATCCGAATGGGCTTCTTCACGTACTTGACCGGCTTCGGTGGCCGCGACATGGCGGTCGACCTCGGGACCGCGAACACGCTCGTGTACGTCCGCGGCCGTGGGATCGTGCTCTCGGAGCCGAGCGTCGTCGCGGTCGATTCCCGGACAGGCGAGGTCCACGCGGTCGGGATCGAGGCCAAGCGGATGCTGGGCCGCACGCCCGGGACGATCTCGGCGATCCGCCCGCTCAAGGACGGGGTGATCGCCGACTTCGAGGTCACCGAGGAGATGCTGCGCCACTTCATCCAGAAGGTTCATCAGAACCGGTGGGCCCATCCGCGCGTCGTCGTCTGCGTTCCCAGCGGCGTGACCGGGGTCGAGAAGCGCGCAGTCGAGGAGGCGTGCCTGTCGGCCGGAGCGCGCCAGGCCTACCTGATCGAGGAGCCGATGGCTGCAGCGATCGGCGCCGGCCTCCCGGTCGGTGAGCCGACGGGCTCGATGGTCGTCGACATCGGCGGCGGTACGAGCGAGGTGGCGGTCATCTCGCTGGGAGGGATCGTCGTCTCGCAGTCGATCCGGGTCGGCGGCGACGAGCTCGATGAGGCGATCATCAACTACGTCAAGCGCGAGTACAAGCTCCTGATCGGCCAGCAGACGGCCGAGGAGGTCAAGCTCGAGATCGGCTCGGCGTACCCGATGCCCGAAGAGGTGCAGGCCGAGATCCGCGGCCGCGACATGGTCTCCGGGCTTCCCAAGACGGTCATCCTGACCAGCGAGGAGATCCGGGGCGCGCTCGAGGAGCCGGTGGCCCAGATCATCGACGCTGTCAAGCAGACCCTTGACCGGACGCCACCGGAGCTCGCCTCCGACATCATGGATCGTGGCATCATGCTCGCAGGAGGGGGGTCGCTGCTACAGGGCATCGAGGAGCGCCTGCGTCATGAGACGCAGATGCCCGCGCACCTGGCGGAGTCGCCGCTGACGTGCGTAGCGGTCGGATCGGGGCGTTCGCTCGAGGAATTCGAAGCGATCCACCGGTCGAGTAAGAATTCACGCAACCGTCGCCGCCGGTAGTCGGCGCCGCTCGGGAGCAGACTTTGGAGACCAGCAGCTCGTGCATGACAAACAGGTTCGACGGCGGCGCGCAGTACTCGCGGTGCTCGTCGGCATTTCCCTGATCCTGCTGACCGCATACTTCGGCGAGTCGCCGGACAGCCCGCTGCACAATGTCCAGCGGGGGATCGTCGAGGTCCTCTCCCCGGTCCAGCAGGGCGCGAGCACGGTGCTGTCGCCGGTCAAGGACGTCGCCGGCTGGTTCTCGGACACGTTCCAGGCCAAGTCCCAGCGCGACCAGCTGCGCAAGGAGGTCGACCAGCTGACCAAGGAGGTCGACTACTACCAGCAGCAGGCGACCCTGACCGCCCAGCTAAAGGCGCAGATCAAGCTCGACGACACCAACTCGATCAGCTCCTACCAGCCGGTCGCGGCGGACGTGATCGCGCGTGACCCGACCCTCTGGTACCAGACGATCACGATCGACAAGGGCTCCGACGACGGCGTCGGCTTCAACGATCCGGTGACCGGCGACGGCGCCCTCGTCGGCAAGGTGACGACCGTCGACCCGACGGTCTCGATCGTGACCCTGATCACCGACCACACGTTCGCGGTCGCGGCCCAGGTGCTGGACGGCAGCGGCGACACCGGCGTGATGCTCCCCGCGGTCGGCAACCCCAACCAGATGCTGCTGCAGGACCTCCCCAGCCACGCGCCGATCCAGAAGGGCCAGCCGGTCGTGACGGCCGGCTTCAGGGACCCGTCAAACAGCGCGCTGAACTCGCTCTATCCGCCGGGGATCCCGATCGGGCAGGTGTCGAACTTCAACCAGAACGAACTGCTCAACAGCCAGCAGGTGCCGGTGACCCCCGCCGCCGACCTGCGCCATCTATCGGTCGTTCAGGTCCTGACCCGCCCGCATAACAACAACGTCCGGGCCCAGGTGTCAGGCGGATGAGGGAATCGCTACGTCTCACCGCTCGGCTGGCTGCGCTCGCGCTGGTGACGGTCGTGGTGCAGGAGTCCGCGGTCTCCCAGATCTCGATCTTCGGCGTCAGCGCCGACCTGACGCCGCTGGTGGTCTGCTCGGTCGGGCTGCTGGCGGGCTCGATGCCGGGCGCGATCATGGGCTTCGGGATCGGGTTGCTGGTCGACACCGTGCTCGTCCAGACGCTCGGCGTCACCTCGCTGCTGTACATCGCGATCGGCTACTGGGCCGGCCGCCTGCGCGAGGTCCGCGACCCGGCGCACGCCCTCGTCCCGCTCGCCGCGGGCGCCGCGGCGACTGCGGTCGCCGGCATCGGGATGACGTTGATCCAGTTCCTGCTCGGCGTCGATGCGCCGGTCAGCCTGCTGCTGCTCCAGCAGATCTTCATCACCGTGCTGGTCAACACGCTGATCGCGCTGCCGGTGTACGCGATCGTCCGGCGCGTCGTCACGCCGGCGCTGCCCGATGACCCGCGTCGCCGCCGGCGCCGCGCCTACACGACCGGCGGGCTGAGCCCGCTCCAGCAGCCGTCGCGGCGGCTCGGGCAGATGACGCGAGGCTCCTGATGCCCCAGCAGCCCGAGGACCGCCGCCCACCGATGACGCCGCAGCTCGCGCGGCGGGTCGCGGTCGTCGGCACCTTCGCGCTGGCGATGTTCGCGATCGTCTTCTTCCGGCTCTGGTTCCTGCAGGTGCTGTCGGGCAACCAGTACCTCAACGCCGCGACCGTCAACCGCGTGCGCGACATCGCGATCGCGGCCCCCCGGGGCGACGTCCTCGACAGCAGCGGTGCGGTCCTGGTCGGCTCGACGAAGGCGCTCGAGCTCCAGATCTCGGCGCCCGAGCTGCCCCGCTCGGCCGGCGGCCGGGCGGTCGTCTACCGCCGCCTCGCCCACGTGCTCGGGATGCCCACCAAGCGGATCCGCTGCCATGTCGCCGGCGTCGGCACGATGCACCTGGCCCCGATCCCGTGCGACGTCAAGCAGCAGCTCGCGCTGCTGCCGTACGCCGACATCAACGTCAAGCAAGTCAATCGCTACCTCCAGTACTACATCGCCGAGAACCAGCAGCAGTTCCGCGGCGTGCAGGTGGCCCAGGTCTACGTCCCCAGCTATCCGCAGGGCGACCTCGCGGCGCAGCTGCTGGGCACGGTCGGCCGGGTCACCGCCCAGGAGATCAAGCAGAAGGCCTACCGCGGCGTCGATCCCAACGCGGTCATCGGCCAGTCGGGGCTCGAGGGCGAATACGACAAGTACCTGCGGGGCGCAGACGGCGCCGAACAGGTGCAGGTCGACGCGCTCGGCCAGCCGACCCGGGACCTGAAGGCCACCAGTCCGACCCCGGGGAACAACCTCGCGCTATCGCTGAACACCAACCTCCAGCGAGTCGGACAGCAGGCGCTCGCGACCTCGATCGCCAGCAACCCTGGGGCCGATGCCGGCTCGTTCGTGGCGATGAACCCGGTCACCGGCGCGATCTACGCGATGGGGTCCTACCCGACCTTCGACCCGTCGATCTTCACCAAGCCGATCTCGGAGGCGAAATACAAGAGCCTGACCAGCCAGGCCAGTGGCGATCCGCTGCTCAATCGCGCGATTCAGAGCGCGGGTCCGACCGGTTCGACGTTCAAGCCGATCACCGCGACCGCCGCGCTGCAAAGCGGAGCTTGGACCACCAGCGACATCTATGACGACACCGGCTCGTTCTGCTTCCCCGGGACGACCGACTGCCTGCACAACGCCGGGCACGCGGTCGACGGCTCGCTGGACCTCGTCAACGCGCTGCGCGTCTCATCCGATGACTTCTTCTACAACCTCGGCTACCGGACCAACGGCAATCCGGTCACGCACCCGGGCGGAGGTCCGCTCGACCAGTGGGCGCACGCCTTCGGCATCGGCCGCCCGACCGGCGTCGACCTTCCGGGTGAGCTGCCCGGGACGCTGCCCTCGCCGCGGTGGCGCGCGCACCAGGACAAGCTCGAGCTGCAGTGCGAGCACGGCACCGGGCCGTTCAAGGGCCACGGCAAGCGCGCCTCCTGCGGGATCGCCGACGGGCGGCCGTGGTCGGTCGGCGACAACGTCAACCTCGCGGTCGGACAGGGCGATGTGCAGGTCACGCCGCTGCAGCTGGCGGTCGCCTACTCGGCGCTCGCAAACGACGGCACGATCGTGCGTCCGCACCTCGGCCTGGACATCCAGAACAACGACGGCACCGTCCTGCAGAAGATCGACCCGCCGCCCGCGCGTCACATCACGATCGACCCCCTGTATCGCGACGCGATCCTGCAGGGACTCCACGACGCCGCCCAGACGGCGGGCGGCACCTCCGACGACGTGATGGGCGACTTCCCCGAGCAGGTCTACGGCAAGACCGGTACGGCGCAGTACGTCGGCCAGCCCGACTACTCGTGGTACGTATGCTTCGTGCCTCCGAGCGCGACGACGAAGCCGATCGTCGTCGTCGTCCACGTCGAGCGGGGCGGCTTTGGCGACATCGCGGCGGCGCCGGTCGCGCGCCAGATTCTCTCGCAATGGTTCTTCGGCAAGCCGGGCGTGTTCAAGGCGGGTACGTCGGCGACCCTATGAGCGCGACCGCGATCCAACCCGGGGACGAGAGCGTTGCCACGACCGCGCCGCGCGGCTGGATGCTGATCGATCCGCTGCTGCTGCTCGCCGCGGTCGCGCTGATCGGGTGCTCGCTGGCGACGCTCAAGGGCGCGACTGCGCACACCGTTCCGGGCCACCCGCTGTACTACGTCGAACGCCAGGCGATCTTCGCCGGCGTCGGGCTGCTGGTGGCTCTGGTGATCAGCCGGATCGATTACTCGCGCTTCCGTGAGTACAAGTACGGGCTGTTCGCGCTGATGGTCGCGCTCAACCTGGTCGTGTACGGGATGCCAGCGGTCCAGGGCGCGCGACGGTGGATCCCGTTGCCGTTCTTGGAGTTCCAGTCTTCGGAGTTCGGCAAGGTGCTGGTGATCGTGGCGCTGGCCGGATTCACCGTCGATCGCTCACGGCGTCTGCACGAGTGGCGCACGACCGTTCGGATCATGGTGCTGGCGGTGTGCGCCGCGCTGCTGGTCTTCAAGCAGCCGGACCTCGGCACCGGGCTGGTCTACATCGCGATCGCGTTCTCGATCCTGTTCTTCGCCGGCACGTCGTGGAAGCAGTTGGCGACCGTGGCGGCGATCTTCGTGTCGGCGCTGGTGATCGCGCTCGCCGTGGCCCCGGCGCTGGGGTTCCACGTGCTCAGCCACTACCAGGAGCAGCGCCTGGTCGGGTTCCTGCACCCGTCCAGCGATCCCCAGGGCGCCACGTACAACATCCACCAGTCGCTGATCGCGATCGGCTCGGGCCAGAAGACCGGCCGCGGCGCGTTGGCGACCCAGACGACGCAGGGCTTTCTGTCAGCCCCCTCGACGGACTTCGTGTTCGCCTCGCTGGGTGAGAGATATGGCTTTGTCGGGGCAGCCGTCGTGCTGTCACTGTTCGCGCTGCTGATCTGGCGCACACTGAGAATCCTCACGATGTCCAAGAACCTGTTCGGCACGCTGATCGCCGGCGGCATCCTCGCGATGCTGATGTTCCAGGTGTTCGTGAACGTCGGAATGACGATCGGGATCATGCCCATCACGGGCGTCCCGTTACCGCTGGTGAGCTATGGCGGCTCGTCGGTGATCGTCACATTCATCGCCATCGGACTGTTGCAGTCGATCTACGTCCAAGCACGTATGGCATCGGCTGGCAAAGGCCGGGCGCTACTTTCGTAATACCGCACATGCTCGGGCGAGCATGCGGTCAAAGAATTTCCAAAGGACTGAATGACAATTGAAAAAGCAAGTGTTGGTCAGCGTCGACCGGGCGGAGACCCGGGTCGCGCTGCTGGAGGCAACGGGCACCGTCGCGCCGCGCAGGACGACTTCGAGTTCGTCGCGCAGGCGTCGTAAGCCGTCCGCTCCGTCCGCCGGCTATCAGGTCGCCGAGCTCTATCTGGAGCGCCGCGGCAACCGCTCGATCGTCGGCAACGTCTACAAGGGGCGCGTCGACAACGTGCTCGCAGGACTCGAGGCCGCGTTCGTCGACATCGGCCTGGACAAGAACGGCTTTCTGCACGTCGACGAGATCGTCCTTCCGGGCGTCGAGGCCCCGCGCCGCGGGCGCGGCGGAGCCCGCGATGGACGCAACATCACGGACCTGCTCAAGCCCGGTCAGGAGATCGTCGTGCAGGTCGTCAAGGACCCGCTCAAGACGAAGGGCGCGCGGCTCTCGATGGACCTCACGATCGCCGGCCGCTACATGGTCTACGCGCCCTACGGCGAAGGGGTCGGCGTCTCGCGCCGGCTCGATGACAAGGAGCGAGAGCGACTGCGCAAAGAGGCGTCCAAGCTCGAGCTCGGCGGCTCGGGCGCGATCATCCGGACCGCCGCCCAGGGGGCCAAGCGGGCGGACCTCGAGCGCGAGCTCGTCTACCTGTTCAAGCTCGGCGAGGTGCTCGAGAAGCGGGTCGCCGAGACCCAGGCGCCGGCGCTCGTGTTCCAGGAGGCCGACCTCTCGGTCCGCGTCGTCCGCGACATCTTCTCGGCCGACTTCGAGCGCGCGATCGTCGACGACCCCAAGCAGCACCACCGGCTCCTCTCGTTCTTCTCGCGGACAGCGCCCGAGCTCGTCGAGCACGTCGAGCTGTGGGAGGGGGAGAAGCCGCTGTTCGAGACGTTTGGGGTCGAGAAGGTGCTCGACTCGACGCTCTCACGCCGGGTCGATCTCCCCAGCGGCGGCTATCTGATGATCGACTACGCGGAGGCGCTGACCGTGATCGACATCAACTCGGGCTCGTTCATCGGGCGCGGCAAGGGCGCTCGGCTCGAGGACACGATCACCAAGACGAACCTGGAGGCGGCCGATGAGGTCGTCCGCCAGCTGAGATTGCGCGATATCGGCGGGATCATCGTGATCGACTTCATCGATATGGCGCGCGCTCGCAACCGCGACGCGGTGCTCAAGACGCTGCGCAAGGCGCTTGACGAGGATCGGACGAAGACGTTCGTGGTCGAGATCTCGCCGCTCGGGCTGGTCGAGATGACGCGCCAGAACGTCACCGATGGGGTCCGGGAGATCATGACCCGCGCCTGTCCGACATGCGAGGGCGAGGGCGTGATCAAGTCCGAGGAGACGATCGCGATCGAGTTCGAACGGCGGATGCGTGACCTGGCCAAGGAGACCGACGCGGAGGCGATCCTGATTCAGATGAACCCGCGCGTCAGCGCCGAGTTCACCGGCAACGAGGCCCGGGCCCTGCATGCGATCGAGGAGGAGACCGGGAAGTGGTTTCACTTCGAGGGCTCCGAGGGGCTGCCGCTCGAGCACTTCGCGGTGCTGCTCGAAGGCGACCGAGAGCAGGTGCTTGAGCGCGCGCTGCCGTTCCGCGAGGGTGAGGAGGTGCACGTCGAGATCGTCGAGCCCCATATGTACAGCCCCGGCGACGCGGTCGCCAAGATCGACGGCTACATAATCTCGATCAAGGGGGGCACCAGATACGTCGGCGAGAAGCACCTGGTGCGGATCGACGAGGTCGGGAGAACGGCGGCTGTGGCTACCCTGGTGGATGTCCCCGGGGCGCGCGACAGTGACGGCTCGGAGGACGAATCGGAAAATAGTGAACGCGATGACGTAGAATCGAAGCCTCGGCGCCGTGGCCGCAGAGGCGGACGGCGCCGTTCCGGCGCCAAGGCCGGCTCGGCATCGTCCTCGTCCAGTTCGGACTAGTTATGTACGCGATCATCAAGACAGGTGGAAAGCAGTACCGGGTGCAGGAGGGTGAGTCCCTGCTCGTCGAGCGCCTGCCCGGCGCCGACGGCGACTCGATCGCGCTCGAGCCGCTGCTGTTCGTCGACGGAACCGATGTGATCGACGGTGACGGCCTCTCGGCGGTCAAGATCGAGGCCCGGATCGTCGGCCACGAGCGTGGTCCGAAGCTGCGGATCGTGAAGTTCAAGCCCAAGCGCGGATACAGGCGGCGCACCGGCCATCGTCAGGAACTGACCCGGATCGAGGTCACCTCGCTCGGCAAAGGCGGGCGCCGGAGGTCAGGCGCCTCGAAGGCCAAGTCGCCTGCGCCGGTGGCAGCAGGCGAGGCTCCCGAGGCTCCGGCTGCTGCTCCGGAGGCTGAGGCCGCCGCGACAAAAACCGAGGCACCGGCCACCAAGCCCGCTGCTAAGCGCCGCTCGGGCGGCGGCCGTCAATCGAGCAAGCCGGAGGCGACAGATGGCTCATAAGAAAGGGCTCGGCTCGAGCCGCAACGGCCGCGACTCCAACGCAAAGCGCCTCGGCGTCAAGGTGTTCGCCGGTCAGGCCGTGACCGGCGGCGAGATCATCGTCCGCCAGCGCGGGACCCGCTTCAAGCCGGGCGACGGCGTCGGCATCGGCAAGGACGACACGATCTTCGCGCGCACGGCCGGAACCGTGCAGTTCACCCGTGGGCGCCGGGGACGCGTGATCTCGGTGGTCGCCGGCGAGGCCGCCGAGCCGGCACAGTAGTAGCTGCAGCGCCGGCCGGGCGATCGTCACGTGGCCGGCGCCACCGCGATCATGTGGCCGGCGCGGAGGCGATCACCGCCGTGCACTCGGGGCAGCGTCGCGCCGCGACCGGAATCACGCTCGTGCACTCCGGACACTCCTTGGTGTCCGGATCCTCCTTCGCGCGCCGTGCCATGAGGTGGTTGTACGGCTTGACGACGAAGAAGAACACCGCCGCGGCGGTGGTGATGAACGTGATCAGCGCGTTGATGAAGTCGCCGTACAGAAAGTGGCTCGAGTTGATCGTGAACGACAGCGAGCCGAAGTTCGGCTTGCCGAAGATCAACGCAATGATCGGCGTGATCAGGTCATCGATGAACGACTTGACGAGCGCGGCGAACACGACGCCAATCACGAACGCGACCGCCAGCTCGACGAGGTTCCCGCGCAGCAGGAACTGCTTGAACTCCTTCACTACCGACATCTCTTGCGCCTCCCGCGACGATCGATCGGACGGGCGCGAGCATAACCCGGCGCGCCGGGCGCCAAACCGCGCCTGGTCAGCCCTCCTGGGAGGTGGGGCGCACGAGCAGCTCGTTGATGTCCACATGCGCGGGCTGCTTGACGGCGAACATGATCGCCCGGGCGATGTCCTCGGGCTCGAGCACGTTCGAGACCGGGTTGTCGAAGAACGGTGTGTCGACCATCCCCGGCTCGATCAAAGTGACCCGCACCCCGGTTCCGTTGAACTCCAGCCTCGCCGACTCGCCCATCCCGGTCACGGCCCACTTCGTCGCCGAGTAGAGCGAGCCCGGCAGCGCTCGGCGCCCGGCGACCGACCCGGTGAGCAGCAGGTGACCCTTTGTCTCGATCAGCGCGTTCATCGTCGCCCTGATCGTCAGGGCTGCGCCGTACACGTTGGTCAGCACCATCGAGCGCCAGAACTCGGGGGTCTCCTTGAGGAAGCCCCTGGCGGCGCCGAAACCCGCGTTCGCGAACGCCACGTCAAGGCGGCCGAAGCGCTCCAGCGCGGTCGCGACCATCGCCTCCTGATCGGGCCACTCGGTGACGTCACAGCGCACCGCGAGCGCGCGGTCGGGCCCGCCGAGCTCCGCTGCGAGCGTCTGAAGCCGATCGGTCGAACGCGCGGCGAGCACGAGGCGATAGCCGTCAGCGGCCGCGGCACGGGCGGTGGCTGCGCCGATGCCGCTCGACGCGCCGGTGATCAGGAACACGGGATCGGACATAGTCTGATTCTCAAGCATGCACGATCGAGCGCGAATTCACGTTCAGGCAGGCGCCGGCGGCGACGGCTGCCTTAGCTTCCGCCGCGAGGCGCATGTGCCCAAGGGAGGGCCCGACGGCGGTGACGGAGGCCGGGGCGGCGACGTGATCCTCGTATGCGACGACTCGCTGCGCGACCTCGAGACCTACCGCCGCCGCGCCCACTTCAAGGCGCGCCGGGGAGGCCACGGAGAGGGCGCGCTCCGCCACGGCGCCGACGGCGCGCCGCTCGAGCTGACGGTGCCCCCCGGCACCGAGGCGGTGCTCGAGCAGGACGGGACCCGCCACGACTTCGTCCGCGCCGGACAGCGGGCGGTGGTCGCCAGGGGCGGTTCCGGCGGACGGGGGAACAAGCGGTTCGCGGGCCCGACCCATCAGGCACCGAGGTTCGCCGAGCGGGGGCTGGCGGGCGACGAGACGTGGATCACGCTGCAGCTCAAGCTGCTCGCCGACGTGGGGCTTATCGGGCTGCCGAACGCCGGCAAATCATCGCTGCTGGCGCGGCTCACGCGAGCCGCGCCGAAGATCGCCGACTATCCGTTCACGACACTTCAGCCGGTGCTGGGGACGCTTGAGGCCGACGACCGCCAGCTCGTGGTCGCCGACATCCCCGGGCTGATCGAGCACGCAAGCGCCGGCGCCGGGCTCGGCCATGAGTTCCTCGCCCACGTCGAGCGGACCCGTCTGCTGGTCCACGTGCTCGATCTCAGCCCGCTCGATGGCTCGGACCCTGGCACCAACCACGCGACCGTCGAGCGCGAGCTCGAGCTGCACGACCCGCGGCTCGCGGCGTTGCCGCGCATCCTCGCGCTCTCGAAGGCAGATCTGGTCGACGAGCGCCCCCGCGCTGCCGCGCGCGTCGAATGGGAGGCCCGGCTGGGGCCCGACGTCCCGGTGATCGTCACGTCCGCGGTGGCGCGGATCGGCCTCGGGCAGCTCGCGAACGAGCTGATCAGACTGGTGCCGGCCGCCTCGGACGAGGCGGTCCCGGCTTCCGGGCCAGAGCCGCCGGGCGAGCTCGCCGACCACCGCGTGTTCAGGCCCGCGACGCAGCGCAGCTACAAGGTCCGCCGCACCGGAGAGGCGAGCTTCGCGGTGACGGGCTCAGGGATCGAGCGCCTGGTCGCCCGTTACGACCTCGACAACGAGGAGGCGCTGGCGCACCTCGAGCGGCGCCTGCGGGGAATCGGCGTGATCCGCGCGCTCGAGGCCCAGGGCTTCGAGCCCGGCAACGAGGTCGAGATCGCCGGCGTGGCGTTCGAGCTCGATCCCGGCGCCTGAGTGATTGGTCATCGCGCCTGCGCGGGTGTAGGATCATCTCGGCTGGGCGACAATCACGAGGGGTCTATATGCGCCGCGGAGCTGCACTCCTACTCACTCTGAGCGGTCTTTTACTGTTGGCTGGTTCTGCCGGAGCGCAGGTTCTGAGGGTCGGGTCGTTTCATGGGATCCCCGGGCAGTACAAATCGATTCAGGCGGCGGTGAACGCCGCCAAGCCCGGTGACTGGATCCTGATCGGCCCTGGCGATTACAAGACGAAGACCAGCGCCGAGCCGCCCGGCCGCAAGGACACGCCGGCGGGAATCCTGATCACCAAGCCCCGCATCTATGTGCGCGGAATGAACCGCAACAGGGTGATCGTCGACGGGACCAAGTCCGGTCCGGCGTGCAGCCGCTCGGGGAGTGACCAGAATCTCGGTCCGCGCAGTGGGGGTGGACATCTCGGGCTCAACGGCATCATCGTCTGGAAGGCCGCCGACGTCTGGGTCCAGAACCTGACCCTGTGCAACTTCCTCAGCGGCAAGGGCGACGCGGGAAACGAGATCTGGTGGAACGGCGGCGACAACAGCGGCAAGATCGGTGGCCACGGCTACACCGGCTCGTATCTGAGCGCCACGAACACGTTCTGGAAGAACAACGGGACCGCCGCGCAGTACGGGATCTTCTCCAGCAACTGGACCGGTGGCACCTGGTCTCAGACATACGCCAGCAACTTCAGCGACTCCGGCTACTACATCGGTGCCTGCCAGCAGCGATGCGACCAGACGATCAACCGCGCCCACGCCGAGTTCAATGCGCTCGGCTATTCGGGGACCAACTCCGGTGGCCCGCTCGTGATCAAGAACTCCGAGTTCGACCAAAACCAGGATGGCTTCGATACCGACACCGAGAACGGAGACGCCCCATCGCCGCAGAACGGGGCGTGTCCGGACGGCGGGACGAGCCCGATCACCCATACGCACTCCTGCTGGGTGTTTATGCACAACTACGTGCACGACAACAACAACCCCAACGTCCCCGAGGTGGGTCAGGCCGGCTCCACGCCGCTCGGAACAGGCCTGTCACTCAGTGGAGCCCGAAACGACACGATCATGCACAACCGGTTTGTGCGCAACAACGCCTGGGGCGTGCTGATCCAGGTCCAGTCGGGCGAGGGCGGGAAGCCATGCATCGGCGGCGTGCTCAACATCACCGTCTTTGGCATCCACTTTGACTGCCTGTTTGAGCCTTGGGGAAACGCGATCCTGAACAACAGTTTCGCCGACAACGGCTCCTTCGGTCATGCGAGCAACGGCGATATCGCCTCCCTCAACTTCATCGCAGGCAACCCGACTAACTGCTACAGCGCCAACACGAATCCAGCCGGTCTGACGACCTCGCCGACCGGTCTCGAGCAGGTATACCCGGCGTGCACGGGGGCGCCCGCGCCCGCCAACCCGAACGTGGATCTGGCCCTGGAGCTTCTCTGCGGAAACGAGGGCGCGCTGGTCGGGGGGAGCATCCCGTGTCCGGGCGGCAAGCCCTACCCCGCGCGCACTCGGGTGGTCATGCACCCGCTGCCCAAGCACCTGCCGACGATGCGGGTCCCGTGCGCGGGCGTGCCAAGGAACCCGTGGTGCGAGCTGCCGACGACGGGAAGAGGCTGACAGCCGTCGCGGGCGGGTTGCTCGGCGGTTCGCTCCGCACCGGCGCCCGGCGTCGCGGCGCCGGCTGACGCCGCCCGAGACGCGAATCTGTAGCATCCCGCGCCGTTCCGGCCGGGGCCACCTGAAGTAGAGAGGAGTTAGATGCGTCGTGCTGCTGCAGTCCTGCTCGCCCTGAGCGCGGTTCTCGCGTGCACGGCTGCTGCGGGCGCGAAAGTCCTGACGGTTGGGTCCTACCATGGGATCCGAGGCCAGTACAGCTCGATCCAGGCCGCGGTGGACGCCGCCAAGCCGGGCGACTGGATCCTGGTCGGCCCAGGCGACTACAAGACGGCTCCGAGCTCGATCCGTACGCCAAAGGGCGCGCCCGACTTTCCGGCCGGCGTCCTGATCACCAAGCACAACCTCCACATCCGCGGCATGAACCGCAACTCCGTGATCGTCGACGGCACCAAGCCCGGCTCGGGGGTGTGCAGCATGCGCGCTTCGGCGCAGAACTACGGGCTCAAGGGCGGCGCCAAGTCGGCCTCGTCGTATGCCTCCGCGCTCCCGAAAAAGCCTTCGGGCCTCAACGGCGTGATGGTCTACAAAGCGTCGAATGTGTCGGTCGAGAACCTGACCGTCTGCAACTTCCTCGGCGGCTCACGCGCCGCGGGCAACGGGATCTGGTGGAACGGTGGGGCCGACAGCGGCAAGGTGTTCCGCGGCCACGGCTATAGCGGCAACTACCTGACCGCGACGAGCACGTTCTTCAAAGGCGAGCCGACCGCCGCCACATACGGGATCTTCTCCAGCAACTGGAGCGGCGGCACGTGGAACCAGACGTACGCGTCGAACTTCAACGACTCGGGCTACTACATCGGCGCCTGCCAGCAGGTCTGTGATCAGACCGTCAACCACGCGTGGGGGGAGTTCAACGCGCTCGGCTACTCGGGCTCGAATTCGGGCGGCACGCTGATCGTCAAGAACTCGCAGTTCGACCAGAACGAGGACGGGTTCGACACCAACAGCCAGAACGGCGACGAGCCGTCGCCGCAGAACGGCGCCTGCCCGCACCACGCAATCAGCCCGATCACTCACACGCACTCGTGCTGGGTGTTCATGCACAACTACGTGCACGACAACAACAACCCCAACATCCCGAGCGCCGGGAGCGCTGCGGCTGGCCCCGTCGGGACGGGCATGTCGGTCTCCGGCGGACGCAACGACACCGTGATGAACAACCGGTTCGTCAACAACGACGCCTGGGGCGTGATCGTCGTCAACTACCCCGACAGCGGCAAGCCGTGCACCGGCGGGACCTACAACTCCCCGCTGCTGGGCAAGAAAAGCTGCCTGTTCGACGAGTGGGGCGATGCCTTGCTCCACAACACGTTCACGCACAACGGGGGATACGGGAACCCGACCAACGGCGACTTCGAGCAGCTGAACTTCGAGTCGCATCCGAGTGACTGCTTCAGCGGCAACGTCGACACCTCCGGGGCGCTGACGCCGGTGTCGGTGCAGCTCGAGAAGAGCTACCCGGTGTGCACGACGACCGCGGTGCCGCCGAACCTCAACATCCCGTTCGTCAACGAGGTGCTGTGCGACTCGTCGATCAGCTTGCCGCCGTTCGGTTGCCAGCCCGGCGACCACTATCCGCAGCGGACTCACGTGGTCATGCACCCGCTGCCCAAGCACCTGAAGACGATGCCCAACCCCTGCCAGGGAGTGCCGAGCAACCCCTGGTGCGGGCGCCGCAAGGCGTAACGCAGTAGCGCATCCGTGAGCGGAGGGGCGGCGGCGGTCGCCGCCCCTTTCGCTGCGGGGCGTCATCCCTAAGCTCTGGCGCCGTGAGCTGCATGGTCGTCAAGCTGGGCTCGAGCATCGTCGCCGACGAGCACGGCGCCGTGCGCGAGGACGTGCTGGGACGGATCTGCGACGAGCTTGCCGAGCTGCACCACGCCGGCCGGTCGGTGATCGTCGTGACCAGCGGCGCGATCGCACGCGGGATGGGCGTGATGGCGCTGCCGCTGCGCCCACGCGCGATCGACGAGCTCCAGGCCGCGAGCGCGGTCGGACAGGGCAAGCTCTATCAGGTCTACGACGAGCTTCTGCGCGCCCGCGGCACCCCGACCGCCCAGGTCCTGCTGACGTTCTTCGACATGAGCGCGCGCACCCATTACCTCAATGCTCGCCAGACGCTGCGCAAGCTGCTCGACTGGCGCGTGGTGCCGGTTATCAACGAGAACGACACGACGACCACGGACGAGATCTCGTTCGGCAACAACGATTTCCTCGCCGCGCAGGTCGCGATCCTGCTCGGCGCCGAGCTGCTGCTGTTGCTGACCGACGCCGACGGTGTGTTCGCCGCCGATCCCCGAGTCGTCCCCAACGCGCGGCTGGTGGAGGAGGTGACGGAGTTCGCGGTGCTCGAGCAGCTCGATATCGGTTACGCCGCCTCGCCACTCGGTTCGGGTGGGATGCGGTCGAAGGTGGTGGCCGCCGAGATGGCGACCGCGGCCGGAATCCAGACCGTGATCGCCAGCGGGCTGAAGGGCGGGGTGATCCCGGCGGCGGTCGCCGGCGAGGCGGTCGGCACACGGTTTCCCGCGCGTGAGGGGCGCTACTCGAGCTTCAAGCTGTGGCTCAAATACGCCAAACCGTCGCGCGGCCGGGTGCTGATCGATGCCGGGGCCGCCCGAGCCCTGCGCGAGGGCGGGACGAGCCTGCTGCCGGTCGGCGTGGTCGACGTGGTCGGCTCGTTCAGCGCCGGCGACGCGGTCGAGATCCTGTTCGAGGATCAGGCGGTCGGCAAGGGGATCTGCAACTACTCGGCCTCCGAGCTGCGCAAGGTGCGCGGAATGCAGTCGGGTGCGGTGCGTGAGCTCCTCCCGCGCGCCAGCGAGGAGGCGATCCACCGGGACTACTTTGTGCTCGCGTAATCTTTAGCGACGATGGCGAGCACTGCCGTTTCGATCAGCGAGATCTGCGCCGGCGCCAAGCGGGCGGCCCGCGAGCTCGCGACGCTGCGCTCGACGGTCAAGAATGACGCGCTCGAGGCGATCGCCGCAGCGCTGGGCGACCGTGCCGACGAGATCCTCGACGCCAACGCGCGCGACGTCGAACTCGGCCTTGAGAACGGCCTCTCCGACGCGCTGCTCGACCGTCTGACGCTCAATCGGCGGCGGATCGACGAAATGGCCGCCGGGGTGCGCGCGATCGCCGCGCTGCCCGATCCGGTCGGCGAGGTGATCGACGGCTCGACGCTCGCCAACGGGCTGCAGATGCGTCGTGTGCGGGTTCCCCTCGGCGTGATCGCGGTCGTCTACGAGGCGCGGCCGAACGTGACGATCGATGCGGCGGCGTTGTGCCTGAAGTCCGGCAACGCGGTCGTGCTGCGCGGCTCGAGCTCCGCTGCGCACTCCAACGCCGTGCTCGCCGCAGTGGCATCCGAGGCCGCGACGGCAGCCGGTCTGCCCGCAGGTTCGATGACGCTGATCGCGGGCGGCGACCGCGACGAGCTGGCCGAGCTCGCGACCCAGACCGGCGTCGTCGACCTGATCATTCCGCGTGGAGGGGAGGGGCTGAAGGCAGCGCTGAAGGGCGTCGCGACGGTCCCTGTGATCTACGCCGCGTCGGGCAACAATCATGTGTTCGTGGACGCGAGCGCCGACCTGACGGCCGCGCGCGCGATCGTGCTCAATTCCAAGCTTCAGCGTCCCGGGACGTGCAACGCGTCCGAGAAGCTGCTCGTCCACCGCGACGTCGCCGGGGAGTTTCTGCCGAGCGTCCTCGCTGCGCTGTCGGAGGCAGGCGTGACCTTGCACGGCGATCAGCGCGCCCGAGCCGCTGCCCCCGGTGTCCCAGTCGACGCCGCCCGCGACGACGACTGGGATACCGAGTACCTGGCACTCGAGATGGCGGTCGGCGTGGTCGACTCGGCGGCTGAGGCGATCGCCCACGTCAACGCCCACGGCAGCGGCCACTCCGAGGCGATCGTGACCTCTGACACCGGCTCGGCGCGCGCCTTCCAGCTCGGCGTCGATGCCGCCTGCGTGTACGTCAACGCCTCGACCAGGTTCACTGACGGGGGCGAGTTCGGAATGGGCGCCGAGATCGGCAATTCGACCCAGAAGCTGCATGCTCGCGGTCCGATCGGCCTGCGCGAGCTGTGCACGTTCAAGTACCTCGTCGAGGGCGACGGCCACATTCGTTCGTGAGCCCGCGCTGAGCGCCGAACGCCTCGGAATCCTCGGCGGGACGTTCAACCCGCCACATCTCGGTCACCTCGTCTGCGGTCAGGAGGCGTACCGTGAGCTGTCGCTCGACCGCGTGATGCTGATTCCCGCCCGAATCCCGCCCCACAAGCCGGTCGAGCACGAACCCGGCCCCGAGCATCGCCTCGAGCTCTGTCGCCTGGCGGTCAGCGACGACGAGCGCTTCGAGGTCTCCGAGATCGAGCTCAGGCGCGACGGACCGTCTTATACGGTCGATACTCTCCAAGAGCTGACCTCGAATGATTCAGATAACGAGCTCTTCCTGATCGTCGGCGGCGACATCGCGGTCGGACTGCCGCGGTGGCGAGAGCCCGAGCGGGTCCTGGAGCTCGCGAGCCTGGCGATCGCGAAGCGGCGCGGCACCTCGCGGGCATCGGTACAGACGGCCGTCGAAGCACTGCATGGCGTTGACAGAGCGCACTTCTTCCAGATGCCGCGGATCGGCGTCTCGTCGACGATGATCCGTCGGCGGGTTCGGGCCGGCCAGCCGATCCGCTATCTGGTGCCAGACCCCGTCGCCGAATACATCGAACGCAACGGTCTGTACGCCGAGGAGAACGCTGCATGAGTGCCGCCCGGCCACCAGCGATCAGCCCCGAGCAGATGGCCGCGGCGATCGCCGAGCTGGCGGCCGATCGCAAGGCCGTCGAGATCGTGCAGCTCGACCTCCGCGGCATGATCGGCTACGCGGACTACTTCGTCATCTGCACGGGACGCAGCGATCGCCAGACGAAGGCGATCCACGATGCGATCCACCAGGGAATGAAGACAGAGCACTCGCTGCTGCCCGGTCGCGTGGAGGGGCTCACCGAGGCCCGCTGGATCTTGATCGACTATCTCGATGTGGTGGTCCACATCTTCACGCCCGAGACGCGCGAGTACTACCGCCTAGAGCAGCTCTGGGGCGAGGCGCCGTCGCTCGCAGTCGGCGCCGGCGCGGGCTGAGCCCGGGGCTCAGAGCGCGGTCATCAGCCGCGGCGCCACTTCCTTCTTGCGGCTCATGACCCCCGGAAGCTCGATCGTGCTGTCCTGCTGCTCGACTCCGAAGCTGCGCGCGACCGCTCCGACATCTCCGGCGACGAGCAGCTTGGTCCCGTGTTCGAGCACGTCGGTCACCATCAGCGCGTAAAGCGCCAGCTCCCTGCTCTCGCGCTCGTGGCGCAGCGCCTGCAGCAGCTCGTCCTTGCGTTCGAGCAGACCCCTGCCCACGACCTCCACCTGCGCGATGCAGATCGTGTGGCCGCCCCGGATCTCGTACCGCTTGGCGTCCCGGGTGATGATCTGATCGGCGCTGATTCCCGAGACGTCGGCGGTCGCCTCGAACATCTCCCGGCCCAGCTCGTGTGCGTCGACCGCAAGCGCCCGCTCCAGGTACTCGACGACGGCGTGGTCGCGGTCGGTGGTCGTGGGTGAGTTGAGGATCACCGTGTCGGACAGCACCGCACCCAGGAGCATCATCGCCGCGGGCCTGCTCGGCTCGAGGCCGTTCTGGCGGAAGCGCTCGACGACCAGCGTCGCCGTCGAGCCGACCGGATCGAACGTCGCGGTGACCGGGACGCGCGTCTCGATCGAACCGACATGGTGGTGGTCGAGGATCTCGACGATCTCGGCGTCAGCGATGCCGATCGCGCTCTGGGCCTGCTCGGCATGGTCGACGAGCAGCACCTTGCGTCGCGGCAGCCTGACCAGGGCCGTGCGGGTGATCAGTCCGACCGGTCGTGAATCGCCGTCGACCGCGACCGCCGCTCCGTAGTAGGTTTCGCTGATCTGGTCGGACATGTCGTCGACGAGGTAGTCGGGCGACACGGTCAGGACGTCCTTCTCCATCAGCGCACGGCACGGCGCCGCGAGCGTGACCATCCGGCCCGAGACGTAGCTGTCCAATGGCGAGACGATGATCGCCGTGCCGTGCTCGCGCGCCCGCTCGAGGACCTCGCCCGGCGGCGTCGCGGAGTTCGAGACGACCACGAGCGCAGCGCCGAGCTCGATCGCCAGCAGCTGGGCGGCGGGTCGATCGCCGACCACGACCACATCTCCGTCCGAGATTCCGCTCTCGGTGTCGACGTCGTTTGAGTGAACCCATACGCGGCCCGACAGCTCACGGTCCTCGCCGGTGAGCAGCTCGCCCTCGAGGACGGCCACGACGGCGCTGACGTGCGTCGGAGTCTCGTGGAGGGTGGATGTCCTCCGCGTCTCGCGGATGTAGCGCCGGGCAAGCGCGCGTTCGGTGAGGATCCCGGCCAGCGCGCCCTGCTCGTCGACGATCGGCACGAGTTCGAGGTCGGCCTTGGCCAACGCGAGCCCAGCGTCGCGGATCGGCTCGTCCGAGCCCGTGATCGGGAAGCTCGTCTGCATCACGTCACGAGCGCGGGGCATCACGTGGGGGAGAAAGGCGGGCTCCCGAGCACCGCTACGGTCAAGCAGCCAGCGAGTCTGGGGGTTGCAGTCGCCGAGACGGACTGGGCGGTACTCGTTATCGGGGTCCAGACGGCTCTTGAGCTCGGCGTAGCCGAGCGCAGAGGCAACTGAGTCCGTGTCCGGATTGCGATGACCCGTGACGTAGATCGTCGCCATGGGTCGATTATCGCCCGATTGCAGGCGCTGTGGGCTGAACACGTTTGTGCGCCTCGCGATACCGTCCGGGATGCAAACAGGGGCGGCGGGCAATTGGCTGCCCAACCAGGCGCGCGGACAAGGAGACAGCTGATGCCGGCAGCCCCGACCATCCTTCCCACCCAGATCACCCAGGGCACTGCGCCCGGTCTCAACTACCGGCTGGAGGGCGAGTTGGTCCCGGTGCTGCACATGGCGCTCGACGGGCAGGTGCCGGTGTACTTCGAGCACCACGTGCTCCTGTGGAAGTACCCGGATATGCAGATCGGCCTGCATCCGCTCAAGAAGGGGCTCAAGCGCCGGGCCTTCGGCGGCATGCCGCTGCTGTTGCTCGAGGCTCAATCGGCCGGGGAGATCGCGTTCAGTCGCGACGCACCCGGTCACATCGCGGCGCTGCATCTCGAGCAGGGTCAGGGGATCATGGTGCGCGAGCACCAGTTCCTGGCCGCGACCCGCAACGTCGAGTACGACTACGGTCGCATCAAGGGGTTCGCGAACATGATGTACGGCGGCGGCTTCTTCGTCGATCATTTCTTCGCCGGCGACCACGAGGGGGTGGTCTGGGTGCACGGCTACGGCAATGTGTTCGAGAAGCAGCTCGAGCAGGGCGAGACGATCGACATCGAGCCGGGCGGCTGGCTGTTTCGCGACCACTCCGTCGAGATGACCCAGGAGGTCTACGGCTTCAAGACCGGTCTGCTCGGCGGCGGCGGCAACCTGGTCTTCAACCGCTTCACCGGCCCCGGCCGAGTCGGTCTCCAGAGCGCCTACTTCCACCCGCCTGTGCAGGAGGGGTCGGGCGGCAACGCCCAGCGCGATCCGGGCGGCGGGCTCGGGGGCATTGTCGGCGGCCTGCTCAACAACTAGCTCGGGTCAGCGATGCCGTTCCCATCCGGATATCTCGCCGAGCACCCGCTCCCGCCGGGGATCGTCGGCGCGCTCGGTCTCGGCGGATACCAGCTGCTGGCCGACGTGGCCGGCGTCGGCGCGGGCCGCCTCGGGTCGCAGGCTTTCCTGCTCGTCGCGGCGGAGCCCGACCCCGGGCTCCCCGACGCCGGCACCCAGATCGCCCTTCACCACACTCGCTGCAAGAGCGACTCAGAGGTGGCCACGTTTACCCAGCTGGCCGCGCAGCTGGGCTACCTGCGGCTGTCCGGCTACCGGCTCGCGCTCGAGCGCCACGGCCTGCGCAGCAAGGTCAACCTCGTGAACCCCGCCACCGGCGGGATCGCGGCGACGATCCCCGACAAGCATCCCGGCGGCCTGTTCGGCGGTGGCGGCGGCGCCGCCAAGCTGCTCGCCCAGGTCCGGGAGCTGCCGCCGGCGGGACCGCCCCCCGACCTGCAGAACCCCGAGCTGCTGCGGCAGGTGCTGCTCGCGCTGGCGCTACGCGACGAAACGGTCGGCGGCGCCGAGGCGGCCGATCTCGCTGACCGCGCGCTCGAGCTGACCCGCGGGAACGCTGCGCTCGACCCGCCGGCGGCGCTTGAGGCCGCCAAGCAGGGCGGACGCTGAGCGACGCCCCGGGGCGCCGGAGCCGCCGAACCGTCGCCATGCGGCCGCGGCGGTACTCGCAAAACCTGCGCCGAGCCCAGTTATTCGGCAACGGCTGCGAGCCGTATGCCCAAAACCTGCGCCGAGCCCAGTAATTCGACTACGGGTGTGAGCCGTACCCCCAAAACCTGCGCGGAGCCCAGTAATCCGGCTACGGCACCCAGGTGAGGGCGCACCGTCAGGCCCTGGTGGCGCTAAGACGAACGGACGGCCGCCGGCGTGAGGCGGATCCGAGGCTTGCCGCGGTGGGTGACGACTACCTCGTCACCGCCAGCGACGCGCTCCATCCAGTAGCCCAGCTTGTCCCGGAACGGGTTGGAGCCGATCGTGATCGGACCGTCCGGTGAAGGAGTGGAGCTAGTGGGGCTCGAACCCACGACCTCTGCCATGCCATGGCAGCGCTCTCCCAGCTGAGCTATAGCCCCTTCGAATGCGAAGTCATCAGCAAGGGTAATACACGCGCGCTGGTTATTACGCGGCGGCGACAACCGCAGGTACTGCACGTGTTTTCCCGCCGCTAGCGATACGGGGAACAGGAAGCAGCGATCAAGCTCGCCGCAATACACCCCGAACAGGTCAATTTCGTCGGCGCAATACGGCGAGCGCACATAGCCGGCTGGGGATAGGCGAGCAGCGCTCGTGTGCACGATCACAACGTCTCGATGCTTGCTCAGCCCGCCCCATTTGCACTGGACGCGCCAGAGTCGTCCACCCACGTCGAGAGCGAGGTCACAGCGGGCGTGCTCGTGCGCGCTGTACACGTCTATCCCCAGCCTCACCGCCGCAAGTTCGATCTCTAGCTCGGCGATCAGACCTTTGTCATTTGATGTGAGCATCGAACACATGTTCGCACTGACCACGGACGGACCCACCCCACGACCAGACGGGCCCGACGCTCCGTTCCGCCCCGCAAGTAACCTCATCGCCAGAGATGCCCGAACGCCGTTACGACCCCCGGCAGATCGAGCCCAAGTGGCAGGACGTCTGGGCTCGCGAGGGCACGTGGGAGGTCACCAACGACTCCGATCGACGACGGCGACGAGCCGAAGTCCTACGTGCTCGAGATGCTGCCCGTACCCGAGCGGCGAGCCGCACATCGGCCACCTGAAGAACTACGCGCTCGGCGACGCGATCGCGCACTTCCACCGGCGCACCGGGCACCGCGTGCTGCACCCGATGGGCTACGACGCGTTCGGCCTGCCGGCCGAGAACAACGCGATCAAGACCGGCGTGCACCCACGTGAGGCGACCGACAAGTCGATCGCCGCCTATCGCCACTGGTTTCACCGTTGGGGGATCTCGATCGACTGGACGCGCGAGCTCGGCACCCACGAGCCGTCCTACTACCGCTGGACGCAGTGGATCTTCCTGCGGCTGCTCGAGCGCGGGCTCGCCTACCGCAAGGAGGCGGCCGTCAAGTGGTGCCCGCAACGACCAGACGGTGCTCGCCAACGAGCAGGTGATCGACGGCCGCTGTGAGCGGTGCGGTCACGAGGTCGAGGTGCGCCAGCTCGAGCAGTGGTTCTTCCGGATCACCGACTACGCCGACCGTCTGCTCGACGACCTCGACACGATCGACTGGCCCGAGCACGTCAAGACGATGCAGCGCAACTGGATCGGGCGCAGCGAGGGCGCCGAGGTCACGTTCCGCTGCGAGGAGCTGGGCGATCGACTACCCCGTGTTCACGACCCGCCCCGACACGCTGTTCGGCGCGACCTTCTTCGTGATGGCGCCCGAGCACCCGGACGTGTTCCGGCTGGTCGCCGGCACGCCGCACGAGGAGCGGGTGCACGAGTACGTCAACCACGTGCTGGCGGCGTCGGTCGAGGACCGCGGCGCGGCGGACAAACCCAAGACGGGTGCGCCGCTGGGCCGGACGGTCACCAACCCGGTCAACGGCGAGCAGATCCCGATGTTCGTCGCCGACTACGTGCTGATGGAGTACGGCACCGGTGCGGTGATGGGCGTCCCCGCCCACGACCAGCGCGACTACGAGTTCGCCACCACGTTCGATCTGCCGATCCGCCCCGTCGTCGCGCCCGCGGACGGCGACCGAGGCGCCGACGGCCGGCCAGGCTTTCACGGCCCACACCGACGACGAGCGTGCTGATCAACTCGGGCGAATTCACGGGCATGGACGCGGTCAACGGACGCGAGGCGATCGTCGCCTGGCTGGATCGCCAGGGCGTCGGCCACGCGTCGGTGAACTTCCGCCTGCGCGACTGGGGGCATCTCGCGCCAGCGGTACTGGGGCTGCCCGATCCCCGTCATCCACTGTCCGAACTGCGGCCTGGTTCCGGTTCCGGACGAGGATCTACCGGTCATCCTGCCCGAGATCGAGGACTACCAGCCGCGCGGCCACTCGCCGCTCGCGGGGGCGGTGGACTGGGTGAACGTCAAGTGCCCGACATGCGGCGGCGACGCGCTGCGCGAGACCGACACGATGGACACGTTCGTCGACTCGAGCTGGTACTTCCTGCGCTACTGCGACGCGCGCAACGACCAGGCCGCATGGGACCGCAAGATGCTCGCGCTCGTGGATGCCGGTCGATCAGTACATCGGCGGGATCGAGCACGCGATCCTGCACCTGATGTACTCACGCTTCTTCGTCAAGGCGCTGGCTGACATGGAACTGCTCGACGTGCAGGAGCCGTTCCAGGCGCTGTTCACCCAGGGGATGATCCTCGGCGCCGACGGCAACAAGATGTCGTCCTCGAAGGGCAACGTGATCGCCCCGAGCGAGATCGTCGAGCGGTTCGGCGCCGATGCCGCGCGCTGCTACGTGCTGTTCGTCGGACCGCCCGATCAGGATGCTGCGTGGTCAGACACCGGCGTCGAGGGCGTGTACCGATTCCTGAGCCGGCTGTGGCGCCTGGGCGATGACCTCGCCGGCGCGCCCGCGCCGGCGGGCTCCCCGCCCAACCCGGCCGGTGCCGACCTGACCCTCGTCCGCAAGGTCAACTGGGCGATCGACAAGGTGACCTCCGATATGCGGGGTCGGTTCGCGTTCAACACCGCGATCGCCGCCGTCATGGAGCTCGTCAACGAGATCTACCGGCAGCGCGAAGCCGACGTGCAGACGCGGCGGTACGCAACCGCGATCGCCGCCTCGCTGGTGTTCCCGTTCGCCCCGCACCTCGGATCGGAGGTCTATGAGCTGGTGACAGGCGAGCGGGTATGGACCGAACCGTGGCCTGCCGCCGACCCGGACATGCTCCAGGCTGACACATTCGAGCTGGTCTGCCAGGTCAATGGGAAGGTGCGTGATCGGGTCACCGCCGGTACCGGCACCGCGCGCGACGAGCTGGTGGCGCTCTGCATGGAGTCGCGGGGCGTTCGCACCCACCTCGACGGCAACGAGGTCGACAAGGTGATCGTCGTGCCCGACAAGCTGGTCAACTTCGTCGTCCGCTGACCGGTGGCCGGCCAGCCGCCGTATATCGCGATCGTCGGCGCCGCAGACGCCACCGCAGAGCAGGCTCAGACGGCTGAACAGGTGGGCGCCGGCCTGGCCGCCGCAGGTGCGATCGTGATCACCGGTGGCCGCGGCGGAGTAATGGCCGCGGCCTCGCGGGGCGCCGAGCGGGCCGGGGGCACCGTCGTCGGGCTGCTGCCCGGGTCTGATCGCCGCGATGCCAACGAGTGGGTCACGGTCGCCCTCCCGACCGGCCTCGGGGAGCTGCGCAACGGCCTGATCATCCGCGCGGCCGACGTGGTGGTCGCGGTCGGGGGTGCTTACGGGACGCTGTCGGAGATCGCTCTGGCGCTGGCCGCGGGCGTGCCGGTGGTCGGGGTCGGGAGCTGGCCGATCGACGGCGTCGATCCCGTCGAGACGGCGGCCGAGGCGGTGCGGCTGGCGCTCGAACGCGCCGGCGAGCCTGACTGAGGGCGCGCCGATGATCCAACGTCCAGCTGCCGCTTAGACTCGCTGTGATGCCCGACTTCAAGACCGCGTACCTGGTCCACGGCGATGACCACGGGCGAATCGGCGAGCGGCGCGCCCGCCTGCGCGAACTGGCCGAGTCGCTGAGCGGCGCCGAGGGCCTCGAGCTGTTCGAAGGCGAGGAGGCGACGCCCGACCGGATCGCCGCGGCGTTGGACTCAATGACGCTCGCGCTCGGCCGGCGGTTCATCATCGTCGACGGCGTCGAGCGGTGGAAGGACAAGGACCTCGACGCGCTCGAGGAGGCGCTGACCGCGATCGCCCCTGAGACGACGGTCGCGTTCTTCGCCCGGGAGGACAATCGCACCCGGGCCCCCGAACGCCTTCACAAGCTGATCACGACCGTCGGAGGGGAGCTCAGCTCGCAGGACAGCGTCAAGCCGTGGGAGCTTCCGAAGTGGGTGATCAAAAGCGCCGCCGAGCACGGCATCGAACTCGATCCTGAGGCCGCGCGTGCGTTGATCCGACACGTCGGGGAGCGCCAGCAGCGCCTCTTGCGCGAGCTCGAGAAGCTCTCGATCGGCGCCGACGCGGGCGGTCAGCTGACGCTCGACGCGGCCCAGATCGATGAGCTGACCGCACCATCGGCCGAGCGCAAGGCGTGGGCGGTGGCCGACGCGCTGGTGGCCGGCGACGTTCAGCCCGCGGTGCGCGCCTACCTCGCGCTTCGAGATAACGGCGAGCGCCTTCCCGGGGTCCTGTACTGGGTTTCCCAGCGCCTGCGCCTAGCGCAGGAGGTCGCGAGCGCGCTCGAGGCCGGCGAGCCGCCGGCGCAGATCAAGCGGCGCATGCGGATGCCGTCGAGGGCAGCCGATCGGCTGATCGCCGACGCGCGGCGGGCGGGCGCTGACCGGCTGCGTGAGGCGATCTGCGAGATCGCCGACCTCGAACTGGCCTCGCGGGGTGGGGGGCGCGGCGGAGCCGGCGAGGACACCGAGGCGCTGATCGCGATCGAGCGGCTCGCGGCCTGACTCGCCCCGTCAGGGCATCGTCGAGTGGATCACGAGCACGATCGCCGCGATGACCCCGAGGATCACGATCAGCGCCAGCACGCGGCCGATCCAGTTCCGCCTCGTGCGCAGGGAGGGGTTCAGCGGCCGCTCCGGGCGCGCGTGCTGAGCCTCGGGGCGAACGGGCTGACGGCTCCGTCGAGCAGATGGCGATGACGGGGCCGCGTATGGCTCCCTCGAGCTCGAGGTCTCGGCAGGCGGCCCCTCGCGGCTCGACGCCGACAATCCGCGCCGTGACGACATTCGGATCGTGTCGTCCTCCCTTGACCGGCTGGCCTGCTGGTCGGCTGCCTCGGCCTGCCGGCGCTCGGTCTCGCGCGCCTGGGTCAGCCGCTGCGCGGTCGCCTCGGCGGCGGCCAGTTGCATCTGCAGGCGCTCTGACTCGGCCCGCTGCTGGTCGAGCTCGCGGATCGCGGCCTGCAGCCGATTGGCGCTCTTTCGCCCCTCGGCGCGGGTCACGTCGAGGTCGGCCGAGGTCGCGGCCAGCTCGGTCCGCGTCGTCGCGGCGATGTCGAGTTCGGAGCGCAGCCGTCCGAGTTCGGAGCGCAGCCGGCGGACCTCGGTACGCTCGTCCTCGAGCGCCTGCTCGGCGGCCTCGCGCTTGCCGTGCTCGCGCTCGGCCGCGCGCTCGGCGGCCGTCATCCGGGTCCTGAGACGGTCGATCTCCTGCTCGCGGTCGCCTGCCGACGGGCGGGCCGGTACCCGATCGGTCCGGATACGCGGCGCGCGGGCGTCCGGCGCCTCCGACGGCCGCGCGCGGCGGCCGCGGGGCGTGTCCCGGGCCTGGGTGAGCTCGACGGCGATGTCGGGCGCGACCGAGAGCTCGAGCGAGGAGGCCTCGTCGAGCTTCACCGGGAGCTGGAAGGCCGCGGTCCAGAGCCCGCCGTCCTCGGCCGCCCACGGCTTGTGCTTGAGGTCGGCGAGCGACCGGCGCTCGGTGCCGTCAGAGCGCATCGTGATCGTCAGCGTCGGGCGGACGAATCGACGGCCTCGAACCCCGAACCAGCGGCCGGTGACGACCAGCTGGCCCTTCTGATCGACGCCCATCCGGTCGACCTCGAACGTGATCCGATCCGAGCCGGCCGTCGTTTCGTCGGGGGTCTGACTCGCCATTGACGTCCTATCTGGCTACCCCGAAGCCGCGCCGAGTGCTCCCCGCGATGGCGCTGAAGCTCGGGGTGCGGCGGCTCAGGAGCCGCGGCGCAGCCGGGCTGCGCGCGACTTCTTGCGAGCACCGCTGTTGCGATGCAGAGCGCCGCGCTTGACGGCCTTGTCGATCGTCTGTACGAGCACGCGATGCTCGGAGTCGGCCGCTTCCGGGTCGCCATCGGCGACCGCGCGCTCGAGACGCCGGAAGTAGGTCTTGATCGAGGACGTGTAGCGACGATTCTCGAGCCGCTCTCGCTCGGCGCGCTGAATCCGCTTCTTCTGTGAGTGAATGTTGGCCATAAAAAAGCAAGCGACCGCGGATGCCCGCGGCGCGCGCGTACTATAGCGCGCTCGTGTCAGTCGAGAGCACCGTCGTCGGCGAACAGCCACCGTCAGCACCCCCGCCGGGGTCTCGACGTCGGATCGCACTCAACACGGCGATCTTCGCGCTGGCGACGGCTCTTTCACGGGTCGCCGGCCTCGCGCGCGAGGTGGTCCAGGCCAACTTCTTCGGCACGACTCAGGCTGCCTCGGCATTCACGCTCGCCTCGCAGATCCCGAACCTGTTCAGCAACCTGTTCTCGCAGGCTGCCCTGTCGGCTGCGTTCGTACCGGTATTCACCGAGCTGATGCAGCAGGGGCGCAAGCGCGAGGCGCTGCGGCTCGCGTCATCGCTGTTTTGGCTGATCCTGGTCGTGCTTGGAGCTCTGACGATCTTCTGGCTGCTGATCGCCGGGCTCGTGATGCCGCTGTTCACGGGGACGTTGAGCGCGTCGGCGACCACGCTGACGGCGGGGCTCTCCCGCGTCCTGTTCCCGGTCGTCCTGCTGCTCAGCCTGACCGGCCTGCTGGTCGGGATCCTGCAGTCCTACGATCACTTCACGATCCCGGCGCTCGCCCCGGCCGTCTGGAACGTCGTGATCGTCGTCGGCCTCGTGATCCTGCACGGCCGCTTTCACGGCCAGGATGCCGTCTACGCGTACGCGATCGCGTGGCTGGTGGCGACCGTGGTGCAGATGCTGCTGATCGCCTGGGCGGTACGGCGGATCGACTTCCACTTCGCGTTCGTGATGGACTGGCGCGACCCGCGCGTGCGCGAGGTGCTGATCCTGTTTCTGCCGGTCACGCTGAGCATCGGGATCATCAACCTCGACGTGTTCCTCAACGCCGGCCTGGGCACGCTGGTCTCACCGCACGCGCCGGCGGCGATCAACGATGCGTTCAGGATCTACATGCTCCCTCAGGGGATCTTCTCGGTCGCGGTCGCGACGGTCCTGTTCCCGACCCTGAGCCGGCTGGCAGCTCGCCATGATGTGCGCGGCATGCGGCGGACGCTCGGCAACGGCATGCGCCAGATCAACCTGCTGCTGATCCCGTCGGCGGGGCTGATGGCGGCACTCGCGGTGCCGATCACGCGACTCGTCTACCAGCGCGGAGCATTCACCGTCGGCTCCACGCACCAGGTCTCGACGGCGCTGTTCTGGTTTGCCTTCAGCCTCCCGTTCGCGGGGTTGAACCTGCTGCTCGGGCGGACCTTCTTCGCGCTCAAGCGTCCCTGGATCCCGACCAAGCTCGCCGCGATGAACATGGTCGTTGACCTGATCGTCTCGCTGGCCCTCTACAAACCGCTCGGGATCGCCGGTCTGGTGATCGGAACCGTGGCCGCGAACGCGGTTATGACCTGGCTGCAGCTGCGGCGGCTGCGGACCGGATTCAACGGCCGGTTGGAGGGCGGTCAGACGGCGATGATCACCGTGCGGATCCTGCTCGCGACGGCGATCATGACCCCGGTCGGCTACCTGATCTGGAAGGGTCTGGAGTCGGCGCTGGGGCTGTCGCTGATCGCGCAGGTCCTGTCGGTCGGGCTCGCGCTGTCGGTCTCGACGGTGGTCTATGCGTGGCTCGTGCTGCTGATGCGGATCCCAGAGGCGCGCCAGATCGAGGCGCTGATCCGCAGCCGGATGCCGGGGCGGGTCGCGACCTCCTGAGCCGCGCCGCGAGCGCGCACGCCACTCGTAAGCAGGCCTGCGCGCAGACAAGCGCGCAAACCCTCGTACCCTTGAGAGCCGCATGGCTGACCAGGCCCAGATCCGCAACTTCTCGATCATCGCCCACATCGACCACGGCAAGTCGACGCTGGCCGACCGGATCCTCGAGCTCACCCACACCGTCGACCCGCGCTTGATGCGCGCCCAGTTGCTCGACTCGATGGACCTCGAGCGTGAGCGCGGGATCACGATCAAGGCCCAGGCGGTGCGCGTCTTCTACAAGTCAGGGCGCGACGGAAAGACCTACCAGCTGCAGCTGATCGACACACCCGGCCACGTCGACTTCACCTACGAGGTGTCGCGGTCGCTGGCCGCCTGCGAGGGCGCGCTGCTGGTCGTCGACGCGTCTCAGGGGGTCGAGGCGCAGACCGTCGCGAACACCTATCTGGCGGTCGAGTCCGGCCTCGAGCTGATCCCGTGCCTGAACAAGGTCGACCTGCCCGGGGCCGAGCCCGAGCGCGTCGCCGAGGAGGTCGCCGATCTGCTCGGCGAGCCCGCCGACGCGGTTCGGCGGATCAGCGCCAAGACGGGGGAGGGGGTCACCGAAGTGCTCGACGAGCTGATCGAGCGGGTCCCGCCCCCCGACGGCGACCCCGACGCCCCGCCGCGGGCACTGATCTTCGACTCCGAGTTCGACCAGTACCGGGGCGTGATCGCCTACATCCGCGTCGTCGACGGGACATTTACCAAGGGCGAGGCGATCCGGGCGATGCAGGCCGGGACCGAGGCCGAGATCGACGACATCGGCTTCTTCACCCCGGAGATGACATCTGCGCCGAAGCTCAGCGCCGGCGAGGTCGGGTTTCTGATCACCGGCGTCAAGGACGTCACGAGGCTCCGGGTCGGCGACACGCTGACGACCATGCGCGACCAGGCGACGGAGCCGCTCCCCGGCTACCGCGAGGTCAAGCCGATGGTCTTCTGCGGCCTGTTCCCGATCGATTCAGACCAGTACCCCGACTTGCGCGATGCACTCGAGAAGCTGACGCTCAACGACGCCGCGCTGAGTTGGGAGCCCGAGACCAGCGACGCGCTCGGATTCGGCTTCAGATGCGGCTTCCTCGGCCTGCTGCACATGGACATCGTGCGCGAGCGCCTCGAGCGCGAGTACGACCTCGAGCTGCTGGCGACGATGCCGAGCGTCGAGTACGAGGTGACGCTGACCGACGGGTCGGTCCTTCCGGTCCACTCGCCCAACGACATGCCCGACCCATCGAAGGTCGCCGAGGTCCGCGAGCCGTACATCCGCGCCTCGATCCTGACCCCGAAGGAGTTCGTCGGGCAGATCATGGAGCTCTGCCAGGAGCGCCGCGGCGACCACTCCGGGATCCACTACCTCTCGGCCGAGCGGCTGCAGATCACCTATGACCTGCCGTTGGCCGAGATCGTGCTCGACTTCTTCGATCAGCTCAAGTCACGCACGCGGGGCTACGCGTCGCTCGATTACGACCTGATCGGACTGCGCGAGTCCGATCTTGTCAAGCTCGACATCCTGCTCGCCGGCGACCCGATCGATGCGCTCTCAATGCTGGTCCATCGCAGCAAGGCGCAGGTCGCCGGCCGAACCCTGACCGAGAAGCTGCGCGAGAAGATCCCCCGCCAGCAGTACGACGTCCCGATCCAGGCAGCGATCGGGTCACGGATCGTCGCCCGCGAGACGATCAAGGCCTATCGCAAGGACGTGATCGCCAAGTGTTACGGCGGCGACATCTCCCGCAAGCGCAAGCTGCTCGAGCAGCAGAAGAAGGGCAAGCAGCGGATGAAGCAGGTCGGGCGGATCGAGGTGCCCCAGGAGGCGTTCCTCGCCGTGCTCGAGCTCGGCGAGAAGGGCTGACCCGGGCATTGGCCGCCGACGCTCGCGGATACGCAGCCGAGCTGCCTGAGCAGGGCGACCCAGCGATCGGCCAGGAGCTGATTCGCGTCCGCTACGCCGACGGGCGCACCGAGGACCTGCGTCTGCACGACTACGGGCGCGTGTACTCGATCCCCGGCCTGTATGAACAGATCGTCCACGAGCGCCTAGGCTGCAGCTCGCCTCGAGAGCTCACGGCGATGCTCGCCGCCGCTGTCGACGGCCTCGGCTGGGAGCGACAGGCCGTCGGCGTGATCGACCTTGCCGCGGGCAACGGCATCTCCGGCCAGGCGCTGGCCGACCAGAATCTGCGGCCGGTGCTCGGAACCGACATCCTCCCCGAGGCGCGCGAGGCGGCGCTGCGCGACCGCCCTGGCGTCTACGACGCGTACGAGACGCTCGACCTGCTCGCCCTCTCGCACGAGCAGCGGCAGGCGATCGCGCGCCTGCAGGCGAGCGCGGTGTCTTGCGTTGCGCCGGTCGGGGATGCCTCACAGCAGCTGCCGCCGGCGGCGCTCGCGGCGGTGGTCAAGCTGCTGGCGCCCGACGCGCTGATCGCGTATATGCACGATCCGATGTTCGGCGTGCCCGACACGGTCGCCGACGAACTCCGAGCGGGCAAGCGCGTCCGTGTCCAGCAGCTCGGGCGTAAGCGGTACCTGCACCGCCGGACGCTCGCCGGTCGGCCGTACAAGATGGACGGCGTGATCCTGCGCGTGCAGCGCGACTGACCGCCGCAACGCGCTGCGAGCGCGCTACGAGGCCCAGAAGCCGCCCGGCCGTCCGCCAGGGCGAGGCCCGTGCGGCGGGCGGGGACGGTAGCGCGGCGGGCCGTGGCGCTGGGCGTAACGGCGGTAACGGACCGGGTCGTAATGGCGCGCGTAACCCCACGGCGCTCGGGGAACCGCCCGCCGGCCGACCAACATGAATACGACCAGCAGCGTCGCCCACAGCACGGTCGCGGCGACCAGAATCGCGGTCGTCACCGCGAGGACCGGGATCGCGAACAGCAGCAGGATCGGGTACTCCCTGACGGTCGTCAGCGCCCAGCCGGCCGCCGAGCGCCGCCGTGCCGGCGTGCGCCCCGGCTTGGGAAGGTCGGCGACCGTCGCCTCGAGCTCGTCATAGGTGCGGGCCTTGAGCGCGACGCTGACCCGCTGCTCGAGCTCGTCGGAGCCGATCCGCCCTTCGGTGGCGGCCTTATGGAGGCGATCGACGAACTGCTCTCGATCCTGATCCGACGCCCTCAGGCCGCCACGCTTGCTCACGCCTGCGAGGCTAGCGCGCGGCCGCGACGGGCGCAATCCTGAGGCGTGCAGTTCACGCGACCGCCGCCGGCCGCGGGTGGGCTGGGCCGCGCGCCGAGACGCGCTGCACTGCAGCCACCGCAAGCCGCCCGGCCTCGACGGCGCTCGCCCATGCGATCTCCGACAGGCACCCGGGCGCCGCGACCATGTCTCCGGCCACGAACACGTCATCGCCACGGTCGATCGCCGGGCGGTCGCGCCAGGTCTCGCCGGCCATATCGAGCGCGCCGGTGCGGCCGTTCATCACCTGGCGCCGGCGCCAGCTCTCGCGCTCGCGCCAGTCCGTGAACGAGGCGTCGAGCAGCTGCTCGAGCCGCGCGGCGGCGCTGTCGGCGCTCTCGCCGGGACGGATCGGCATCTGCGCCTGGCAGAGCTCCTCGCCCGATGGCGCGAGCGTGCGATCGGCGGCCGTGTGGCGCTCGACCCAGCCCGCCTCCTGGAGATCGACGACCACGAACGGGTCACCGCGTCGCGAACGCAGCGCGAGGTCGAGGCAGACCGAATGGCCGCTCTTCCATCGCAGCCCGTCGTCGCCGAGCAGCCGCCGGGCGTCATCGAGCTCGGTGGCCACGACCGTCGGGCCCGACGGCAGCTCCGAGACCCGCTCGCCGGTCCGGATCTCGACGCCCAGCTCGACCGCTCGGTTGGACATCCGCTCGATGATCGAGCTCCAGCCACCGATCGGAAAGCGGGCCGTGGGAGGTGCGGAGAGCAGGCCACGGACGACCGCACCCCATAGGAAGGCCGCTGACAGCTGCCCCGGGTCATGGTGGTAGGTGAGGATGCCGCCGCTGTTGGCGAGCGCGGTCGCAGCCTCGGCGCCGACGTGGTCTGAGGCCCAGGTGTGGAAGTCGAGCTCGACCGGCGCGCTGCGGCCACGGAGCCGAAGGGCCGCGACGGTCGCGCCGACGGCCGGGACGCGGCGGATGCCGTCTCGAAAACGAAACCGCGCCCCTGACAGCGGTGGGCGCGCCGCCGGGGGCAGCAGGTCGCGCGCTCCCATCCAGGACCAGAAGGGGCTGTCGGACAGAAGCGCATGAGGGCCGAGGTTGGCCTTGTAGGGCCCGGACAGGCTCCGGGCGCGTCCACCGAGCTGCTCGTGGGCCTCGAGCACTCGCACGCCCGCCCCCTGCTCGGCGCACGCGATCGCCGCCGTCAGACCTGCGATGCCTCCACCCACGACGTTGATCTTGTCCATCTGTCGCTCCTTTGACGCTGCCGACGATGCGCCGCGGACGGTACCCTCCAACTGGCTCGGAGTTAAGGTCCAGTTGTGATGCTTGAAAAAGAGCCAGTTGACGACGATTCGCTTTCCGGCCCCGAGCTGCTGCTCAGCCTCAGACCGGGCGCCGGTCCGCTGCACGAGCAGCTCGAGCTGACGCTGCGCGAGCATGTCCGTAGCGGCCGCCTGGCGCCCGGTGCGCGGCTTCCCTCGTCAAGGGCGCTGGCGAGCGAGCTCGGCGTGTCGCGCGGGGTCGTGCTCGAGGCGTATGGGCAGCTCGCGGCCGAGGGGTACCTGACCGCCAGCCAGGGCGCGCCGACCAGGGTCGCAAGCGGGCCCAGCTCCGAACTCGCGCCGCTGGCCGTGCGATCTCCCGAGCCGAGATACGCCTACCGCTTTGATCCGGCGCTGCCCGACCTGGCGGCGTTTCCCAGAGACGCTTGGCTGCGGTCACTGCGGGCGGCGATCCGGCAGGCGCCGTTCGAGGCGCTCGGCGACGGCGACCCACGCGGGGCTCCGGAGCTGCGCAACGCGCTGATGACATATCTCAGCCGTGCCCGCGGCGCGGCTCCCGAACCCGAGCACACGCTCATCTGCGCGGGCTTCACGCAGGCGTTCTCGCTGCTGTGCGCGTCATTGCGCGGGCGAGGAATCGAGCGGGTCGCGCTCGAGCAGCCCGGTTGGGCACAGCACCGGCTGATCGCCGAGCACTTCGGCCTCGAGGCCATCCCGATCGACGTCGACCAGCACGGCCTCGACGTCGGCCGGCTGGAAGGATCGCAATGCGAGACGGTGGTCGTCACGCCGGCGCACCAGTTCCCCAGCGGCGTCGTGATGTCGTCCGAGCGCAGGGCTGCATTGCTCGGCTGGGCCGAGGAGGTCGACGGGTTGATCGTCGAGGACGATTACGACTCCGAGCTTCGCTATGACCGCGGCCCGGTCGGAGCACTGCAGGGGCTCGCCCCCGAACGGGTCTGCCACATCGGCTCGGTGAGCAAGCGCCTCGCGCCGGGGCTGCGGCTCGGCTGGATGCTGTGCCCGTCCTGGCTGACCGGGGAGCTGACGTTCGCCAAGGGCGTGGCCGATGGGGGAACGCCCGTGCTTGGACAGCTCGCGCTGGCCGAGTTCATCGATCGCGGCGAGCTCGACCGCCACCTGCGGCGGATGCGCGGCCATTACCGCCGCCGTCGCGACGCGGTGGTCGGGGCGCTCGCCGCGGCGCTCCCCGAGGCACGAGTGATGGGCATTGCAGCCGGGCTGTATGCCGGATTCGTCCTCGCGGACGGGTCCCGGGAGGCGGCGGCCCTGCGTGCGGCGGCGAACGCGGGGGTCTGGGTCGAGGGGCTCTCCCAGCATCGGATCGGCGAGCCCGGCGCCCAAACGGCCGCCATTCTGGTCGGGTTCGCGAACGTCTCCGAGGCCGCGATCGAGCGCGGGATCCCGCTGCTGGCGGAAGCGATCAGCTCCTACGACCGCAGCTAGAGCGGGCGCCGCACCCCGACCTCATCGAGGTGGGCCAACAGGTCGGCCGGGTCCTCGTAGACCCTGAACGCCCCCGCGTAAAGCAGCTCCTCGCGGCCGTAACCACCCGACAGCAGCCCGATCCCCAGCGCCCGGGCGCGCTGCGCGGCGAGCAGGTCCCAGACGCTGTCGCCGACGACGATCGCCTCTTGGATATCGACCCGGAGCCGGTCGGCGGCGGTCAGGAACAGGTCCGGGTCGGGCTTGGCGTAGCGGACCTGGTCACGGGTGACGAGCGGTGTGTCGGACGGGAGGCCGAGCAGCTCCAGCGCCAGCCGCGCGCCGCGTTCGGCGCCGCTGGTCGCGATCGCCCACGGGACCCGGTCAGCCGTCAGCGCGGCGAGCAGCTGGCCGGCGCCCGGGAGCGCCACGACGCTGTCGAAATGGCGCAGGTAGGCCGCCGCGTGCAGCTCCGGCAGCCGAGCGAGCGTGTCGGCGTCGAGCGTCCTGTCGAGCTCGCGGGCGAGCGCGTTGACGAACAGGCCGCCGCTCATGCCGATCCGCCGGTGGATCTTCCACACTGACAGCGAGATGTCGAGCTCTCCAAGCGCCTCGTGCCAGGCCAGCACGTGCTGGTAGACGCTGTCGATCAGCGTGCCGTCGAGGTCGAACAGGAACGCGGGCGGGCCGGGGGTGTGGTCGGAGCCTTCCATGTCAGCGCGTGGCGCCTGACCGGAAGTGTCGCAACGTCGGCGCCGGGCGGGTTGCCGCCGGGCCAAGACTACGTGTTGGTGATCCCCGTCGCGGTGAACGTCGCTGAACCGTTGCCGCCGTTCGCGCTGGCCGCGCCACCCGCGCTGCCGGTGCCGGTCGTGACGCCCGTGACCGTGATCGTGCCGGCGCCACCGCTGAAGCCCGAGCCACCGCCGCCTCCGCCGGAGCGCCCCCGTCGTTCACGCCAGCCGAGCCACCGGCGAGCGGGGACGTGACACCGCCACCACCGCTGTGGCCGCCGGCCCCGCCCGCGTTGCCGCTGTTGGCGCCGCTGCCCGCGCCGCCGGCCACGTCCCCCGCGCCACCGCCGCCGCCTGCGACGACGATCGGCGAGCCGCTCGTGACGTAGACGCAGGTCGCGCCGCCTCCGCCGCCACCGTTGGTGCCGTGGCCGCCACCCGCACCGCCCGCAGCGCATCCGGTCCCCCCGGTGCCAGCCGTGCTGGCGCTCGCGCCGCCACCGCCGACGACCACCGTGAGCGTCGTCGGACTGCTGCTGTTCGGAATATGAATCGTCCCGCTGACGCTGGCCCCGGCCCCGCCGGCGCCGGTAGCGCCGCCGCCGCCGGCGCCGTTGAGCGTGAACCCGATCGTGGTCGTGTGGGCCGGGACCGTGATCGTGTGCGACCCGGTAGTCGTCAGCGTGACCGAGTTCGCGCTGTTAGTCATCGAGAAGTTGACCGTGTTGGTGCCAGTGGCGCCGGCTGAGACGTTGTAGGTGCCGCCGGTCGCATTGGCCGTAAGCGTCGAGGAGGTGGCGTCACCGCTCGCGTTGGTGATCGCGACGCACGAGGTCGTCTGCGGGTTGCTTGAGCAGCTACCGAACGTACCGCTGGCGCCGGTGGTCGGGGCCGCGAACGTGACTGACACGCCCGACACGTCGTTACCGTTGGAGTCCGTCACGAGGGCGACGAGTGGGCTGGTGAACGCGCTGTTCGTGTTCGTTGACTGGCCCGATCCGGACACGACCGCGATCGTGGTGGCGGTGCCGGCGACGACGCTGAACGTGAGCGTGTTGGAGTTGGTCAGGCCGGGGCCGGTGAGGGTGCCGGACGCTTGCAGGGTGACCTGGCCGGCGAGTTTGCCGGTGATCGTGTCGGTCGCGACGCCGGCGAGCGCGGGCGTCGTCGTTAGGCCGGTGACGGTGCCGGCGCCGGTGGTCTGAGCGAACGCGATCGAGATGCCGGCGTCGGCGCCGGTGGTGACGGTGTTGCCGGCGGCGTCCTGGACGGTCGCGGTGAACGTGCGGGTGGTCGCCGACGCGAGACTGCCGCTGGTCGCGCTCGACAAGGCGATCTGCGTCGCGGCGCCGAACGTGACCGTGAAGGTCTGGGTGTTTGAGTTGGTCAGGCCAGGGCCGGTGAGGGTGCCGGACGCTTGCAGGGTGACCTGGCCGGCGAGTTTGCCGGTGATCGTGTCGGTCGCGACCCCGGCGAGCGCGGGCGTGGTCGTCAGGCCGGTGACGGTGCCGGCGCCGGTGGTCTGCGCGAACGCGATCGAGATGCCGCCGTCGGCGCCGGTGGTGACGGTGTTGCCGGCGGCGTCCTCGACGGTCGCGGTGAACATGCGCGTGGTCCCGGACGCGAGACCACCGGTGGTCGCGCTCGACAGGACGATCTGGGTGGCGGCCCCGGAGGTAAGCGTCACGTTCGTGGCCGGGCTGCTGGTCGCCGTCCACGATTGCCAGACGGCGGTGACGGTGTAGTGGTAGGTACCCGCGGTCAGGCCGCTATCGGTGCACGTCGTGACGCTCGTCGGCGACGTCGATGTCGGGCAATTGCCGGCGGGCACGCCGCCGCTGCGGGTCACGTAGTACTTGACGGTTCCCGCGCCCGGCGGCGTCACCGCGTTCCAATGCAGCATGACGGTGCCGGCTCCAGCCGTCGCAGTCAGCCCCGTGGGGGCACTCAGCGCGCCGACGCTGGCCGCTGCGGTACCCGACCCAGTGGAGGTGAAGAACGCCGACGCGGCGGTGGTGGCCGCGAGCAGCGCCAGGGCGGAGAGCACCGTCCCACGAAGCCCCCGGGAGCTGAGCAGGCGGCCGATCACGAGTGCGCGCTCCCGGTGTAGCCGAGCTTGAGATGCGCGTTCTGACAGGCGTCCTGATTGGTGTGCGTGTCGACCATCTGGATCGCCGCTGTCGTCGCTCCCTGCGCCGGGAGCGTCACAGACCCGTCAGCCGGCACGACGATTCCGGCACTCGGAATGCTCGCCTGGGTGATCTGGTAGCCGTCTGCGGTGCAGCCCGCGGGCAGGCTCGACGCCGCGAGCGTAACCGTCACGCCCGTGACGTGGATTGGCACGCCGTTGGGGTTGGCGAGCGTCAGCGGGATCGTCCGAGACGTCCCTCCTGGGTACAGCCCCCCGACCGCGCTGCCGCTGATCGTGAACGGCGTCCCGCCACTCGGCACGATTGTCCAGGCGTAGCTGACCGGCGCCGAGAGGCTGCCTGCTTTGTTCAGCGCTCGAACCTGGAACACGTGGTTGCCGACGCTCAGGCCGGAATAGGTCACCGGGCTGGTGCACGGACGCCAGCCGAGGCCGTCGAGGTTGCACTGATAGGTGACGTCGGCCTCGCTGTCGATGAAGGTCAACGTCGCGCTGGTCGCGGGAGTCGGATTCGCGGGCCCGGACGTGATCTGCGGCTTCGACGTTCGCGAGGTGTCGATCACGAAGCTCAGCGTCTTCTGTGTCTTGCCCCGGTTGATGTTCCCGATCTGATCGGTGGCCCGGACCCGCATCGTGTACTTGCCAGGTTTTGGAAGCGGCAGCCGGTAGAACCAGCTCGCGCTCACGACGCGCTTGCGCTTCGTCGGCTTGGGGCTCAGTGCCGCCTTATTCCAGATCAGCTTCTTGGACGAGTAGGCGTGGCCGTTGTAGTACTTACCGGTCGCCTTCTGCTGGATCCAGACGATCACCGACTTCAGCCCCGCTGGGGCGGCCGCGGTCCCGCACAGACCCACGCCGCGCGGCGCACAGCTCGCCTGCCAGCGCGCCCTGCCGTACGTGGCGTTCTTGGCCGCGAATGCGACCGCGAGCTTCGGCGCCTTGTGTTCGACCGACCACGCGTACCGAGCCGGATCGCTCACGGCACCTGAGGTAGTCCGTGCCTCGACGCGGAACACGTGGCGTCCGTCGCCCAGCCCGCCGTAGCCCTTCGGCGACCCGCAGGTCCGAAAGCGAGCTCCGTCGAGCGAGCACAAAAAAGTAACGTTCGTCCGCGAATCCGCGAACTGGAAATTCGCGCCAGTGACAACCGTGCGCGTGGCAAGGGATAGCTCCCAACCCGCATGCTGCCTCGGCGACCTTCGATGCTCCGTTAATCGGCTCTTAGATTTGTTCTGGAGTCGCCATACGTCGAGGTCGCCGCCCGCCAACGTCTAGTCGGACTCGACCAACGTCTAGTCGAGGTCGAGCGTCGGGCAAGCGTGCGGAGCTTTTGCGCTGCGTCCGTTCTCGGACGCGGTGCAATCGCGGGTCGGCGCTCACGGCGGCGTGCGTGGAAAGATTCGCGGCGGATGGAGCTCGGACTGCGAGATCGTGCGTGCATCGTGACCGGCGGCTCACGCGGGATCGGGCTCGAGGTAGCCCGGCTGCTGCACCACGAGGAGGCCCGGCTGCTGCTCGTTGGACGCGGCGAAGGCGCACTGCGGGCCGCGGCGGACGAGCTCGGCAGCACCGTGCGATGGCTGACGCTCGACGTGACTGCGCGAGATGCCGGGGAGCGAGCGGCCGCGGCCTGCGTCGAGCGCTTCGGGCGGATCGACGTGCTGGTCAACAACGCCGGGATCAGCACCGTCCGCTCGCTGCAGCGGCTGACCGACGAGGAGTGGCAGGCCAACTGGGAGCTCAACGTGATGGCGCCGATGCGGCTGATGCGCGCGTGCGTGCCGGTGATGGCGGACGCCGGATGGGGGAGGGTCGTCAACGTCAGCTCGTCGTCGGGCAAGCGGCCCGGCCAGCGGAACGTCGCCTACTCGGTCACCAAGGCCGCCGAGCTCTCGTTGTCGCGCGCGTACGCCGACGTCTACGCGCGCTCGGGGGTGCTGATCAACGCCGTCACGCCGGGCCCGGTCGCGAGCGAGCTGTGGCTCGAGCGCGGCGGCCTGGCCGACCAGAGCGCGGAGGCGAGTGGCCGCTCGCGTGACGAGGTGCTCGAGGCGACCGCCTCCGCGCTTCCGATCCGGCGGCTCGCGGCGCCGCAGGAGATCGCGAGCGCGATCGTCTTCCTCTGCTCGGAGGCGGCCTCCTACGCGGCGGGCGCGGCGTGGTCGGTCGACGGCGGCGCGGTCCAGGTGATCATCTGAGTCCGCGGCGCACCCTTAGACTCCGGCACGATGGCGGTCAACGAGGACGTGGTCGGCAAGACCTACCCCGCGACGACCTACGCGGTCGGGCGCGAGAAGGTCAGGGAGTTCGCGTACGCCGTCGGTGAGACCAATCCGCTCTACCTCGATCACGACGCCGCGCGGGCGGCCGGCCACGCGGATGTCGTCGCACCGCCGATGTTCGCAGTCGTCTTCGCCGGCAGGCGCTGACGGCGCCGCTGTTCGACCCCGACGTCGGGATCGACTTCGCGCACCTCGTCCACGGCGCCCAGGAGTTCCGGTGGGGGCCGCTCGTGATCGCCGGCGACGAGATCGAGACGACGGCGACGGTCACGGACGTCTCGCGAGCGGGCGGGATCGGATTCTACGTGTTCGAGACCGTGTCGGTCAACCAGCGAGGCCAGACCGTCTGCACGGGCACCTGGACCAACATCGTGCGAGGCGGACGGGCTGCCCAATGAAGGCCGGCGACGAGTTCGAGCTCAAGGTCACCCCCGACCGCTACCTGACGGTCCGCTACGCGGGCGCGTCGGGCGATTTCAACCCGATTCACATCGACGAGGAGTTCGCGCAGCAGGTGGGTCTGCCAGGCCGCATCCTGCACGGCCTGTGGACGATGGCCCAGGTCGCCCGCGCCCACACCGAGTCGTTCGGCGGGCCTGACAGGCTCGCGCGCCTCGCGGTCCAGTTCCGCGGCCTGGGGATGCTCGAGCACGAGATCGTCGTCCACGGAACCGTGCTGTCGGTCGCCGACGACGCACGCGGTCGTCAGCTCGGAGGCAGAGCAGGACGGCAAGCGGATCGTCCGCAACGGGTCGGCCGACATCAGGCTCGGCTGACGGCCCGCGCGCCGCTCGGGCACCGCGTTCCACGCCCACGCCGGCGGTGCAATCGCCCACGCCGGCGGCGCAAACGGCCCGGTGACCGCCCCGCGCCTACCTACAATCAACTCGATGCTTACCGATCGTCAGGAGCTGGTCCTGCGCAGGCTCGTCGAGGAGTACCTCGACGCCGGCTCGCCCGTCGGCTCCAAGGCGCTCAGCGCCGACGTTCGAGTGGGGCCCGTCGACGATCCGCCACGAGCTCGCAAGCCTCGAGGAGCTCGGGCTGCTCGCGCACCCGCACACGTCGGCCGGGCGGATCCCGACCGAGGCCGGCTACCGCTACTTCGTCGACCGGCTGCTGCCCGCCGAGCAGCCGGGCCGGGCGCTGTCGCTGTCGCTCGTCCGGCGCGAGCTCGACGAGGCGATGCGGGTCACGACCGAGACGCTGTCGCAGGTCACCAATCTGCTGGCGATCGTGACCGCGCCGCCGATCGAGACCTCGACGATCCGCCACGTCGAGGTTCTGGCGCTCCAGCCCCAGGTGCTGATGGTCGTCGTGATCACCTCGACCGGGGGCGTGACCAAGCGGATGTTCACGTTCCCGCGGCCGGTCGACACGGGCCTGTCGGACTGGGCGGTGAGCTACCTCAACGAGCGTCTGATCGGCCTCGGGCTCGGCGCGCGGATGCTGCATCAGCGGCTCCACGACCCGTCGCTGTCGGACGTCGAGCGCGCGTTCCTCGACGCGCTGGCGCCGGTCTTCACCGAGCTCGAGGAGACGGACCAGGCCACGCTGTACGTCGACGGCACCGCGCGGCTGCTGACCGTCGAGCGCTTCGGCGACGTCTCGGAGCTCAACCTCCTGATGGACATGCTCGAGCGGCGGGTGACGCTGCTCGGGGTGCTGCGCTCGGCGCTGACCGAGTCGCACGACGTCTCGGTCCGGATCGGGGCCGAGAACGACGCCCCGGCGCTGCAGTCGCTGGCGCTGGTCGCGGCCAGCTACGGCCTGCCGCAGCGCAGCCTCGGCACGGTCTCGGTGATCGGCCCGCTGCGGATGGACTACGCCAACGCGATCCACGCCGTCCGCGACGCCGCCGCCCAGCTGTCGAGCTTCGTGGCCGAGGTCTACGACGAGCGATGACCTCCGGCCAGATGCCACGCGACTACTACGAGGTGCTTCGGCGTCCCGCGCGACGCCGAGCGAGCGCCGAGATCAAGAAGGCGTTCCGCAAGCTTCGCGCGCGAGCTGCACCCCGACGTCAACAGCCACGACCCGCACGCCGAGGAGAAGTTCAAGGAGGCGGCCGAGGCCTACGAGGTGCTGTCGGACGCCGATCGCCGCGCGACCTACGATCGCTACGGCCACGAGGGGCTGCGCAGCGGCGGCTACGCCCCGAACTTCGACGGCGTTCGGCTCGGTGTCGGACATCTTCGAGGCGTTCTTCGGGGGTGGCGGAGGCGCGTTCGGCGGCATCTTCGGCGGCGGCCGGCCGGGCGGCCCGGCGGCGGGCGGAGACGTCGCCGTCGGCGCCGAGATCACGCTCGCGCAGGCTGCGACCGGGACGTCGGTCGACGTCTCGTTCGAGGCGATCGAGCTCTGCGAGCACTGCAACGGCAACGGGGCCGAGCCGGGGACGCCGATCGAGACGTGCCCCAAGTGCCAGGGCACGGGCCAGCTCCAGGCGGTGACCCGTACCCCGTTCGGCCAGGTCGTGCGCGCGGCCGTGTGCGACATGTGTAACGGCGACGGGCGGGTCGCGAAGGAGCCGTGCCACGTCTGCCACGGCCGGGGCCGGAAGGCCAACCGGGTCAAGCTGTCGGTCGACGTCCCGGCCGGGATCGACGACGGCCAGCGGATCCGCGTCACCGGCCGCGGCCACGCAGGCGAGCACGGCGGCCCGACCGGCGATCTCTACGTCCAGATCCGGGTCGAGCAGGACCCGCGCTTCGTGCGCGACGGCGACGATCTCGTCACGGTGATCGACGTCGCGGCGCCGCTGGCGGCGCTCGGCACCACCGTCGAGGTGCCGACGATCGATGGCACGACCGAGTTCGAGGTCCCGGCTGGGACGCAGCCCAACGAGACGTTCCCGATTCGCGGGGCCGGGATGCCGGCGCTTCGCGGCCGCCGCCACGGTGACCTGCGGTGGTCGTCAACGTCGTGATCCCGAAGCGACTCAAGCGCGAGCAGCGCGAATTGCTCCAGCAGCTGTCCGAGAGCCTGACCGAGGACAACCTCCGTACCGAGGAAGGCATGTTCGGCAAGCTCAAGCGCGCCTTCGGCGGTTGATCAGACTCGCGGTCCGCGTCGCGCGCGAGCAGGCCGAGCTGGTGCTCGCCGAGCTGCTCGAGCTCGCGCCCGGCGGGGTCGAGGAGGTCGACGTGGACTCCGAGCTGGTCGAGTACGCGGTCTATGGGGCGCCGGGCGAGCTGCCCTCGCTGCCGGCGCTGCAGGCGGCCGCCGGCGACGCGCTGGTGCAGGTTGCCACCGAGGAGATCGCCGACGACTGGGCCGAGCGCTGGCGCGAGTTCCACAAGCCGCTGCTGCTGGGCGACAGGCTGTGCGTGCGGCCGCCGTGGGCAGCCTCCGGGGCCACCGAGATCGACGTCGTGATCGACCCCGGACAGGCGTTCGGTACCGGCGCCCATGCCACCACACGGCTGTGCCTGGAGCTGATCGTGGCGCGCCAGCATCCGAGCGGATCGTTCACGGACCTCGGATGCGGCTCCGGAGTGCTGGCGATCGCCGCCGCCAAGCTCGGGTGGGGGCCGGTGATCGCGCTCGACAACGACCCGGCGGCGATTGCCGCGACCGAGATCAACGCGCAGCGCAACGGCGTGCACGTGCGCGCGACGCGGTTCGACATGCGGGCCGAGCAGGTGCCCGATTGCGATTTTGTGGCGGCAAACGTGCTCGCCGGCCCATTGCGTGCTTGGGCCGCGTCCCAGCGTCGGATGCCGCCGGAGCTGATCCTGAGCGGCCTACTGGTCGCCGAGGCGGACGGCGTCGGCGCGGTGTTCGCGGGACGCGGGCTGCGGGAGCGCGAGCGCCGGACTGACGGCGATTGGGCGGCGCTGCTGCTCGCCGGTTGACCGGCTGGGCATCGGTACAGTCGCCCCGTGGCGAATGTGATCGACGGACGCGCCTACGCTGCCGAGCTGACTGAATCGGTCCGCGGCGAGCTGGAGACCCTGGCGGACGATCCGGTCGGGATCGCGACCGTCCTGGTCGGGGATGACTACGCCGCGGCGGTCTACCAGGACCGCATCGACGCCGGCGCGCGCAAGGTCGGGATGGCTTCGCGGCCGGTGCGGCTGTCGGCCGATGCGACCCTCGGTCAGGTCGTCGGCAAGCTCGCCGAGCTTGACGTCGACCCCGAGATCTCGGGGATCCTGGTGCTTCGCCCGCTGCCCGCCCAGATCCCCGAGTCGCGGGTGTTCCGCGCGCTGCCGCCGGTCAAGGACGTCGAGGCGCTGCACCCCGAGAACGCCGGACTGCTGGCGCTCGGGATGCCTCGCTTCGTCCCATCGACCCCCGCGGCCGCGTTTCAGATGCTCGACCGGTACATGACCTCGGTCGGACGGGACCCGGCGCGCGCCTACGACGGCCTCGACCTGGTCCTGGTCGGCCGTAGCAACAACGTCGGCAAGCCCGCGGCGATTCTCGGCCTGGCGCGCAACGCGACCGTGATCTCGTGCCACAAGCACACCGCCGACGCGGGGCGGCTCGCCGAGCACACTCGCAGCGCCGACATCCTGGTCGTGGCGGCGGGAGTGCCAGGCCTGATCACCGGCGAGATGGTGCGCGAGGGAGCGATCGTGGTCGACATTGGGATCAACCCGGTCCAAGGGCCGGACGGGAAGCTGCGGCTGGTCGGCGACGTCGACTTCGAGAGCGTCGCGCGGCGCGCCGAGGCTGTCTCACCGGTGCCGGGTGGGGTCGGGCCGATGACCGACGTGTGGGTCCTGCACAACGCGGTGATCGCCGCCCACGCGCTGGCCGGCAACGAGTATCCGGGCGCCTGGCTAGGCCCCGCCGTGACCGCCTGACGCGCCCGTCGGGCGGGCGGCCCGGCACGCTTGGACAATCGCCGTCCGCCGATCTTGTCCATCTGGCCGATGTCGCAGGAGCGGTGGTGGCCGATCCTGTGAGCGCCAACACCGGCTTGCGATCCGTCAACAAAGGAGGTGAACAGTTGCCCAACCCGTTCGCGATCAGCGTGACGCTCGGTGGCCTGCTGCTCGATCTGATCGCTCCGCGGCCCAAGCCCCGCGCCGGATACGCGCACCTTCGTTGTGGGCGAGCCGACGCGAGGACACCGCGCCACGATCTCCGCCACGAGCAGCACGACGCGTCACCGTTGGCGGGACGGGTTTCGTAGCTGCATTCGAGCCGGGGTCGCGCGCTTGCGCGTGGGCCGTGGCCTTCGGCCCGAACTCAGAGCGCAGGCTGACCGGTCGCCGGCGCAAGGCTGGCCTGGTCTCGTATCTCCGCCGCGAGCCGGCGGTAGGCGGTCGCGCCGCGACTGCCGCCCGGCGTCGGAGCGAAGATCAGGCTGACCTCCTCGAGCGCGCGAAGGATCCGCGCGGCGTCGGAGGGCGCGACGCGGAGCATCACCTGCTGCTGGTCGTGCCCGTTCTCCAACGGCTCGACGTGTGGCGTCTCGAAATGGTGTTGCATCGCTGGTGGCACTGCTCCTTTGCAGCTGACCGTCGCTGCAAGTTCGTTCTGAACCTGGGCGGATTGTGCCCCTCGCTCCCCGGACCGGCAACAGACATAGGTCTAGGTCGACCTGCGACGTTCGGCTAGACCGTCCAGGCCCGCGGGGATCGTGGGCGACCGCTACCGTGACCGCAGTGACCTCGTTCGCGGTCAAATTCCTGGGCTGCAAGGTCTCTCAGGCCGACGCGATGCTCGCTCGCCGTGCGCTGCTCGACGCCGGCCACGTCGAGGCGCCCGAGGACCAGGCCGACCTGCACGTGATCAACACCTGCTGCATCACCAGCGAGGCCGAGTCAAAGTCACGCCAAGCGGTCCGGCGCTCGCTGAGGACCGCCGGGAGCGTCCATGTCGCCGGCTGCGCGGTCAACCTCAACGCGCATCAGTTCGCTCGGATCGATCCGCGCGTGAAGCCGTTCGTCGGCACCGCCGAACAGGTAGCCGCCGAGATCGGCGGCTGCGCCGATCTCGAGCATGACGTGCTCACCCGCCAGCCGGTTCACCGAGCCGACCGGACGCGCGGGTTCGTGAAGGTCCAGGACGGCTGCGACTGTCACTGCGCCTACTGCATCATCCCGACCGTGCGTGGGGGCGCCCGTTCGCGGCCGGCGAGCGCGATCCTCCGCGAGGCGGCTCAGCGGGTCGCGGCCGGCCAGCCCGAGATGGTGATGACCGGGATCAGCGTCGGCGACTACCGGGACCCTGGATCCGGGCTCGAGCTCGGAGAGCTGATGACCGCCGTCGCGCAGGTGCCCGGGGTGCAGCGCGTCCGGCTCTCGAGCATCGAGGTGATCCATGTCAAGGGCTCGCTGCTCGACGCGCTGGCGCACGAGCCGAAGGTCTGCCCGCACCTGCATGTGCCGATGCAGTCCGGCGACGACGCGGTCCTGGCGGCGATGGGGCGCCACTACGACTCGGCTCAATATCTGAGCCAGATCGAGGCGCTGCGCGCCGCGGCACCGGGCGTCAACGTGACCACCGACGTGATTGTCGGCTTTCCGACCGAGGACGAGCGAGCCTTCGCGCGAACGCTGGCGGCGGTCGACGCAGCCGGGATCACGCGCGTGCACGTGTTCCAGTACTCGCCGCGGCCGGGCACGGTCGCGGAGAGCCTCGGGGACCGGGTGCCGTCGCCGGAGAAGAAGCGCCGCTCGCGGGAGCTGCGGGCCCGTTCGGAGGTCCGCTCTCGCCACCATCGAGACGCAAAGCTCGGATCCACTGAGACGGTGCTGATCGACAAGGTCGCGGACTCGCAGTGCTCGGGCTATACGAGCGACTACACGCGCTGCTATCTGCCGGCCGGCGCGGGGCAGCGGGGCGAGCTGGTCGATGTCGAGTGCAGCGAGCTGTACGCCGATGGGATCAAATGCGGGATTCCGAGGCGGCGCGGGCTATCCTGAGTTCAAAGTGACGGTTGCCGAACAGGTCAGGGCGGACATGACCAGCGCCATGAAGGCGGGCGAGAAGGAGCGCGTTGGGGCGCTGCGGCTCGTGCTTTCAGAGCTGCAGAAGGCGGCCAAGGACGGCAACGACGACGAGCTCGCCGTGCTGCGCCGCGAGCGCAAGCGACGGCTCGAGGCGGCGTCGCAGTTCCGCGACGGCGGCCGTCCCGAGCTCGCCGATACCGAGGAAACCGAGGCGCAGCTGATCGCCGGCTACCTCCCGGCCGAGCTCGACGATGCAGAGCTCGATTCGATCGTCGCCGCCGCGATCTCCGACACCGGCGCCGCCGGCCAGGCCGATATGGGTCGCGTGATGAAGGAAGTGATGGCGAGGACCGTGGGTCGCGCGGACGGCAAACGCGCCTCGGCGCGCGTACGCGAGGCGCTGGGAGCCGGCTAGGAGTGCGGACGCGATAGTGCGCAAGGCGCTCGAGCTCGACAACGCCGTCGCGGCCGAACTGGCCGGTAGCGAAGACGCCGTGCTGCGCACGCTCGAGAGTCATCTCGACTGCGACATCTATCTGCGCGGCAACGTGCTGACGCTCGACGGCGATGAGCAGGCCGTCGAGGCCGGCACCGCGGTCGTGCGCGAGCTGTCGGAGCTGATCGAGCAGGGCCACGAGATCGCGCCCGGCACGATCGAGGCGGTCAGCCGCGCGCTTGACGAGCACGAGTCGCCGTCGGAGATCCTCGAGGATGTCGTCTGGCGCCACCGCGCCACCAAGGTCGCGCCCAAGACGATCAACCAGAAGCGCTACGTCGACTCGATCCGCAACAACACGATCACGTTCGGGATCGGCCCGGCGGGAACCGGCAAGACCTTCCTGGCGGTCGCGCTGGCAGCCGCCGCGCTCAGCCGGCGCGAGATCAACCGGATCATCCTCACGCGGCCGGCGGTCGAAGCCGGCGAGCGGCTCGGCTTCCTCCCCGGCGACCTGATGGCCAAGGTCGATCCCTACCTGCGGCCGCTGTTCGACGCGCTCCACGACATGCTCGATCCCGAGCGCGTCTCGAGCCACCTCGAGCGCGGCGTGATCGAGGTCGCGCCACTGGCGTTTATGCGTGGTAGGACTCTGAACGACAGTTTCATCATCCTCGACGAGGCCCAGAACACCAGCCCGGAGCAGATGAAGATGTTCCTGACGCGGCTCGGTTTCAACTCCAAGATGGTGGTCACCGGGGACATCACGCAGATCGACCTCCCGCGCGAGCAGGACTCCGGGCTCGTGGTCGTGGCCGAGATCCTCAACGACGTCGAGGGAATCGACTTCGTCCGCTTCGGCGAGGAGGACGTCGTCCGCCACAAGCTCGTGCGGCGGATCGTCGCCGCCTACAACGAGCACTCCCAGCGCCTGGCGCCCGAGCTGCTCGCGCGCAGCCGGGGACCGCGCGTCTGACCCGATGCTCGATGTCGAGGTGATCGGGCTCGACGCCGTCGTGTCGGACGCCCCGTCGGCGGTCGAGCTCGAGGAGCTGTGCGCGCTGGCGTTGTCGTCGGCCGGTATCGACGAGGGCCACGTGGCGATCGCGTTCGTCGACGAGGAGCGCAGCCGCGCGCTCAACCGCGACCACCGCAAGATCGACGAGCCCACCGACGTGCTCTCGTTCGGGGTCGATGAGGACGGGGTCAGCGCGGGGCCGCGCGAGCTCGGCGACATCGTCATCTGCCCGCCGTACACCGAGGACGTGCGTGAGGCGGTGGTCCATGGGGCGCTCCATCTCAGCGGCATGGACCACGAGACCGACCACGGCGAGATGCTTGCGCTGCAAGCCGAGTTGATGCGATGGGTCAACTAGCCGACGGGCATGGTCTCAAGACACGCTCGGGGTTCGTGGCGCTCGCGGGGCGCCCGAACGTCGGCAAGTCGACGCTCGCCAACGCGATCATCGGCGCCAAGGTCGCGATCGTGTCCGACAAGCCGCAGACGACCCGACGCGCGATCCGCGGCGTTGCCACCGGTCCCGACTGGCAGCTCGTGCTGATCGATCTGCCCGGCGTCCAGCGACCGCGCGACACGTTGACCGAGCGGATGCAACAACGGGTCCAGCGCGAGCTCGCCGACGCGGACGGCTGCCTGTTCGTCGTCAATCTCGAGCAGGGCATCGGCCCCGGAGACAGGTTCATCGCCAGGCTGCTCGCCTCGGCGCCGGTGCCGGTGACGATCGTCGCGAACAAGTCCGACCGTGCCGACCGGGCGCGGACCGCCGCATCGCTGCAGGCGCTCGAGGAGCTCGAGATAGGCGACGAGATCTTCCCCGTCTCCGCGCGGACCGGCGACGGCATCCCGCGGCTGACCGAGCACCTGATCTCGCTGCTGCCCGAGGGCCCGTTCTACTTCCCGGCCGCGGCGCACTCCGATCAGGAGCCGACGGTGGTGCTGGCCGAGCTGGTCCGCGAGCAGGTGCTTGCACGGACCCGCGAGGAGGTCCCGCATGCGGTCGAGGTCGAGGTTCAGGAGATCCACCGCCGCAGCGACGGCCTGTTGTTCATCGACGCCGTCGTGCTGAGCGAGACCGAGTCGCAGAAGGGGATCCTGATCGGGGCGGGCGGCCGGATGATCAAGTCGATCGGGATCGCGGCCCGGCGCGCGATCGAGCGCGAGCTTTCAACCAAGGTCCACCTCGAGCTGTCGGTGCGCGTCCGCCGCCACTGGCGGACCGACGAGCGGCTGCTCGACCGGCTTGGCATCGAATAGCGGTTCTGCTAGGAACCCGTTTGAGGCCAGCACATGAAGCGTCGAGAAGCCGTTGCAGCGCTGATCGCCGGGGCGTTGATCCTGCTCGCCCTGCTGGCCGTGTTCGCGGTCGACCTGTCCAACGACCAGGCGCGCTCGCGCACCGTCGTCGAGTTCCAGGCCCACCAGCGGGCGGTGTTGGTCGCGGGGCTGGTCGACACCGTCTTTGGCGCCGTCAGCCGCCCCAACCCGGAGCTGCTGGCCGAGTACCGGATGCCCAGCGTCTCAGACCGGACGCTGAATCGCAACCGGGGCGCGAACCAGTATCTCGCGCTGCTGGCGTCCAATGGCCGGGTGCTGGCCGCGTCGCACGGCTTCAACCACCAGGCGCGCGAGCAGATCGCCAACGGGTCTGACGCGGCCGTTGGGATGGTGCTCGCCGGCCACGCGTGGTCGCTGGGCAACGTCCGCCCGTACGGCAGCGACGGGGTGATCAACTTCGCGTCGCGGATCTCGACGCCGTCGGGTGTCCGGATCCTGGTGACCGGCTACCGGCCCTCGCGGCTGAGCGCGTTCACGACCCGCGAGCTCGAAAAGGTGCCCGCCGTCAAGGGCGCCCACCATCTGCTGCTCGACGGCAACGGCGTCGTGATCGCTTCCACGAACCCGAAGCGGCCGCCGGGCTATGTCTTTCACACGCCGACCCAGATCGATGTGCTCACGCATCCGTCGGGGATCGTCCAGAACCACTACTTCGATCAGGTGCCGCTCGCAAACACGTCCTGGCGGGTGCTGCTCGCCGCGCCCGAGAGCGAGTTCTTCGCCAGCGTCTCGGGCGCCAGCCGATGGCTGCCGTGGGTGATCTTCGGCGCGTTCGCGTTCGTCGCGCTGCTCGCGCTGGTGCTCGCGGCGCGGGCCCTGCGCGCCAACGACCTCGTCGTCGAGGCCAACGCGCGGCTGGCGGACTCAAACCAGCAGCTCGAGCGGCGGGCGAAGGAGCTCGCGCGCTCCAACGCCGAGCTCGAGCAGTTCGCGTCGATCGCCTCCCATGACCTCCAGGAGCCGCTGCGCAAGGTGCGGACGTTCACCGAGCGCGTCAGGGAGGTAGACGCCGACACGCTTTCCGATCGCGGGATGGAGTACCTGCAGCGGGCCAACGCCTCGGCCGAGCGGATGCAACGGCTGATCGAGGATCTGCTTGTCTTTTCCCGCGTGGCGATGCAGACGCGCCCCTTCGGCCCCGTCGACCTCAATGCCGTGACCACCGACGTGCTCGAGGACCTCGACGACCTGGTGCGCCGCTCAGGCGCTCGGGTGGTCGTCGGCGAGCTGCCGACGATCAACGCCGACGCGCCGCAGATGCGCCAGCTGCTCCAGAACCTGATCTCCAACGCGTTGAAGTTCAGGCGCGAGGATGTCCCCCCCGAGGTCCGGGTCTCGGCCAGGGTCGGCGAGGACCATGTCGAGCTCGTCGTTGCAGACAACGGGATCGGCTTCGACCCCCAGTACTCGCGGCGGATCTTCCGCGTGTTCGAGCGCCTCCACGGTCGTGGGGCGTATCCGGGCACCGGGATCGGGCTCGCGCTGTGTCGAAAGATCGCCGAGCGCCACGGCGGGACGGTGGATGCACATAGCGTGCCCGGCGTCGGCTCTACCTTCACCGTGACCCTGCCGATACAGCCCGGCGAGAGTCCCACCGAGCGCCCCGTGCCGCAGAGTGGAGAACGCGCCGAGCAGGAGGAGCCATATGTCGCAGTCTGAGATCCCTCGCCGCCCGTTCACGATCCTGCTCGCCGACGACGATGAGGAGGACCGCGAGCTGGCCCGAGATGCCCTCCAGGACTCGCGGCTCGCCAACGAGATGAAGTTCGTCGTCGACGGGCAGGACCTGCTCGATTATCTGCGGCGCGAGGGGCGATGGGCGGCCCCAGATGTCGATGCGCCACGGCCGGGGATCATCCTGCTCGACCTCAACATGCCCAAGAAGGACGGCCGCGAGGCGCTGGCCGAGATCAAGGCCGACGAGTCGCTGCGGCGAATCCCGATCGTCGTGCTGACCACATCCAACGACGAGGCCGACATCGTCAGCACCTATGACCTAGGCGTCAGCTCGTTCATCACCAAGCCGGTCACGTTCGGTGCGCTCGTCGACGTGATGCGCACCTGGACCCAGTACTGGTTTGAGATCGTGCAGGTTCCCAACGGCGAGGTCCGCGGCCTGAGGCAGATCTGACCCGGGCCGCCCGCCCGGCCTAAAATCACCCCGGTGGACGACGCCGAGATCGCATTCGACGAGCGGGGATTGGTCCCGTGCATCATCCAGGACTGGCGCACGGGTGAGGTCCTGACGCTCGCCTACATGAACGCCGAGGCGCTTGCGCGCACGCGCGAGAGCGGCGAGACTCACTTCTTCAGCCGCTCCCGGCAGCAGCTGTGGCACAAGGGCGAGACCTCGGGCAACACACAGTTGGTCAGAGCGATCCGCTACGACTGCGACGGCGACGCACTGGTCGCCCTCGTCGAGCCGTCCGGGCCGGCCTGCCACACCGGCGAGCGGACCTGCTTTTACCGCGGCCAGCTCGAGCCCGGAGCGCCGTTTGAGTCGCTCGCGACGCTCGAGCGAACGATCGCGGAGCGCGCCGTCACGCTCCCCGAAGGGTCGTACACCGCCTCGCTGCTGCGCGATCCGCAACAGATCGGCGAGAAGGTCCAGGAGGAGGCCGAGGAGGTTGCCCGCGCAGCCCGTGAGGAGTCGACCGAGCGCGTCGCCGAGGAGGCCGCCGACCTGATCTACCATTTGACGGTGTTGCTTGCAGGTCGGGAGGTTTCCTTAGCAGACGTCGAGCGCGTGCTCGATGGCCGTCGCGGGCGCTGAGAAGCAGGCGACCGGCCCGGTGCCGGCGCTGGCGGTCGTGCGCGAGCTCGCCCGCGACCACAACCTGATCCCGATCCACGAGACGTTCATCGACGACTGCCAGACGCCGGTGTCGGCGTTCCTGAAGCTGCGGGAGCTCCCGTTTGACGCCCGCGAGCCGGGCTTCCTGCTCGAATCGGCCGACCAGGGCCGGGTCGGGCGCTACTCGTTCATCGGCTTTCGGCCGCGCAAGATCATCCGCTGGTCGCTCGGCGACCGCGGTGACCCGTACGAGATCGCGACCGCGGAGCTTGGTCGCTACCGAGTCGCTGAGCTGCCCGATCTCCCTCCATTCGCCGGCGGCGCGGTCGGGATGTTCGCCTATGACCTGGTCCGTACGGTCGAGTCGCTCGGCCCCCCGAACCCCGACCCGATCGGCGTCCCCGACCTGGCCCTGATGCTGACCGACGCGTTGGTCGTGTTCGACCACCTCAAGCACACGGTCACGGTGATCGCGAACGTGTACGCAGACGGGGACGTCGACGCCTCCTACGCGCGCGCCGTGGAGACGATCGCCGAGGTCCGCTGGCGGCTCGCGGCGCCGGTTCCCCGCCCGCCGCAGCCGGTCCCGTCGCGACGGCCCGCTCCGGCGTTTCAGTCGAACATGACCCGCGAACAATTCGAGGCGACCGTCTCGAGGATCATCGAGTACATCTATGCGGGGGATGCGTTCCAGGTCGTGCCCTCGCAGCGGTGGTCCGCACCGATCGACGTGCAGGCGTTCTCGGTCTACCGAGGCCTGCGGGCGGTCAACCCGAGCCCGTATATGTACTTCCTGGACTTCGGGGACTTCGAGATCGCGGGCGCCAGCCCCGAGCCGCTGATCACGGTCGGCGGCCGCCGGGTGTCGACGCGCCCGATCGCCGGCACCCGGCCCCGGGGCGCCAATCCCGACGAGGATCGGCGGATGGCACACGAGCTGCTCGCCGACGAGAAGGAGCGCGCCGAGCACGTGATGCTCGTCGACCTCGGCCGCAACGACCTCGGCCGGGTGTGCGAGTACGGGAGCGTCGAGGTCGAGAGCTTCATGGCGGTTGAGAACTACAGCCATGTGATGCACATCGTCTCGAGCGTCGCCGGGACCCTGCGCCCGGACGTCGGCGCGCTCGACGCGCTGCGCGCAGTGCTGCCCGCCGGCACGCTGTCGGGCGCTCCGAAGGTCCGGGCGATGCAGATCATCGATGAGCTCGAGCCGGTCAAGCGCGGCGGCTACGGCGGCGCGATCGGATGGGTCAGCTACACCGGCGAACTCGACACCTGCATCCATATCCGCACGGTTGTGATCAAGGACGGCGTCGCGCACATCCAGGCTGGAGGCGGAACGGTCGCCGATGCCAAGCCCGACTACGAGTTCCGCGAGTCCGAGGCCAAGTCCAGGGCAGTTCGGCAGGCGATCGAGCTCGCGGTGGCACAGCCGGAGTGGCCGTGAGACTGCTGGTCCTCGACAACTACGACAGCTTCACCTACAACCTCGTCCAGTACGTGGGCGAGCTGGGCGCCGAGATCGAAGTCGTCCGCAACGACCATGCCACGGTCGACGAGCTGATGATCCGCGGCTACGAGCGAGTGATCGTCTCGCCGGGGCCGTGCACGCCTGACGAGGCCGGGATCTCGCTCGACGCCGTCAGGCGCTTCCCGCAGGCCGGCGTCCCGACGCTCGGCGTCTGTCTCGGCCACCAGGCGCTGGTCCAGGCATGGGGCGGCAGAGTCGTGACGCACACGCCGGTGCACGGCAAGACGACCCAGATCGAGCATGACGGGCGGACGATCTTCACGGGCCTGCGCGCGCCGCTGCAGGTCGGGCGCTACCACTCCCTGATCGCCGATCCGCAGCTGCCCGAGGTGCTCGAGCGCAGCGCGGTCGCCGACGGGATCGTGATGGCGGTCCGCCACCGTGAGCTGCCGGCCGAGGGTGTCCAGTTTCACCCCGAGTCGGTGCTGACGCAGCAGGGCCGCGAGCTGCTCGCGAACTTCCTCAACAGGACCTCATGAGCGCCGGAGCCGACCTGCTGACGAGCTCGATCGATGCGCTCGCGAGCGGCCACGACCTGAGCCTCGATCAGACCTCGGCGGTGCTGGAGGAGATCATGCGCGGAAACGCGTCCGAGATCCAGATCGCCGCGTTCCTGATCGCGCTCCGGACCAAGGGCGAGACCGTCCAGGAGCTGGCCGGCCTCGCGCGAGCGATGCGGGCGCTCGCGACTCCGGTCGTGGTCGCGCGCGACAAGCTGCTCGACACGGCCGGAACCGGCGGCGGCCGGCGGACGTTCAACGTCTCGACCACGGCAGCATTGATCGCCGCCGGGGCCGGCTGCACGGTCGCCAAGCACGGCAACCGCTCGGCGACCGGGCTGTCGGGATCCGCGGATGTGCTCGAGGCGCTGGGAGTACGTATCGACCTCAGCCCCGAGGCGGTCGGGGCCTGCATCGAGCAGGTCGGGTTCGGGTTCATGTTCGCGCCCGCGCACCATCAGGCGACCCGCTACGTGGTCGGCGTCCGCCGCCAGCTGGGGGTCCGCACGATCTTCAACTTCCTCGGCCCGTTGACCAACCCGGCGGGTGCGCGCCGTCAGCTGATCGGCGTCTCCGACGCCGGCTATCTCGAGACGATGGCGGGCGCGCTGGCGCTGCTCGGAACCGAGCACGCGCTGCTGGTCTCCAGCTCCGACGGTCTCGACGAGCTCAGCATCTCGGCGCCGACGCACGTCGTCGAGGTGGTCGGTGAGGCGATCACGACCTATGACGTCACGCCGGAGCAGGTAGGGCTCCAAAACGCTCCGGCCGACGCGATTCCCGGCGGCGACCCGGCTCAGAACGCGGACACCGCGCGACGGATCCTGGACGGCGAGCCGGGGCCCGCCCGCGGGCTCGCGGTCCTCAACGCGGGCGCGGCGATCTACGCGGGCGGTGGCTCGGAATCGCTGCCCGAGGGCGTCCGCGCGGCCGAGCGGGCGATCGACACGGGGTCGGCGGCGTCGACGCTGGACCGGTTCGTCGCGCTGACCGGCGAGCTCGCCCCGCGGGCGGCAAGGTGAACGCACTGGAGGCGATCGTGCAGCGGACGCGCTCCGCGGTCGCCCGCCGCCGCGATCAGCTGCCGCCGGACGAGTTGTGGGAGGCGGCGCGCGAGCGGATCGCGGCGGACCCTCGGCGGCCGTTCACCGACGCGCTCGCCGCACCGGGTATCAGCGTGATCGCCGAGCACAAGCGCCGCTCGCCGTCGGCCGGTGTGATCCGGGACGACCTCTCACTGAAGGATGTGGTGGTCGCCTATCAGCGCGGTGGTGCGGCCGCGCTCTCGATCCTGACCGAGGAGCACAGCTTCGGTGGCTCGCTCGCCGATCTCGAGCGGGCACGCTCGGCGGCGAGCCTGCCGATCCTGCGCAAGGACTTCGTCGTCGACCCCTACCAGCTCGCCGAGGCGGCGGTCCACGGCGCCGACGCGGTCCTCCTGATCGTCGCGGCGCTGCAGGGCGAGCTGCTGTCAGAGCTCCACGAGCAGGCGCTGTCGCTCGGCCTGCAGGTGCTGGTCGAGGTGCACGACGAGGCTGAGCTCGAGCTTGCGGTCGCAGCGCGGGCCCGCGTGATCGGGATCAACAACCGGGACCTGACGACGCTTGAGGTCGACACCGAGCGCACGTTCGCGTTGCTGCCGGCGGTCCCCGAGGGAACCGTTGTGGTCGCCGAATCCGGCTTCAGGACGCGCGCCGAGCTCGATCGACTCGCGGGCGCCGGGGTCGATGCGGTGCTCGTCGGCGAGGCGCTGATGCGTGCCTCGGAGATCGAGGCCGCCTGCCGGGATCTGACCGGCAGTGGTCGGTGAGCTGCCGTTCGTACGATTGTGTACGTGGAGACGGGTACAAGGATCAAGTTCTGCGGGCTCACCAACCCCGATGACGCGGCGCTCGCCGCGCAGGCCGGCGCCTGGGCGCTCGGGATGATCATGTGGCCGCGATCGCCGCGTCACTGCGAGCTCGAGGTCGCGGCCGAGATCGCCGCCGCCCACCGGCGCCACGTCCAGGTCGTCGGCGTGTTCGTCAATCCGAGGCTCGACGAGGTCACCCGGGCGGCCGACGCAGCTGGTTTCACGATGCTCCAGCTCCACGGTGACGAGGGGCCCGCGTTCTGCGCCGAGGCCGCCCGGCGAACCGGCTGCCAGGTGATCAAGGCCGCGCGCGTGCGCAGCGGCGCCGACATCCAGGCGCTGGCGCCGTTTCACACCGACTACCACCTGCTCGACAGCCACGTCGCGGGGGTTCCCGGCGGCACCGGCGAGACGTTCGCCTGGGAGCTCGCGCGGGCTCACACGGGCAGCGTCCCGATGATCCTCTCTGGCGGGCTGACGCCCGCCAACGTGGCCGACGCGATCACCGCCACGCGGCCGTTCGCGGTCGACGTCGCGAGCGGCGTCGAGGTCGCCCCCGGCCGCAAGGACCCGGCGAAGCTCGCCGCCTTCGCGGCCGCCGTCGCCGCCTGCGGGGCGGCGCTGAGCGCGACGTGAGTGCCGTAGCGCACCGGTTTGGTCCCTACGGGGGGCAGTATGTCCCCGAGACGCTGATGCCCGCGCTCGGCGAGCTCGAGCAGGCCTGGGTGCAGGCTCGCGACGACGGATCGTTCAGGGCCGAGCTCGCCGAGCTGTTGCGTGACTACGTCGGGCGTCCATCGCCGCTGTATCTCGCCTCACGGCTGAGTGAGGCGGCCGGCCACCCGGTCTACCTCAAGCGCGAGGACCTCAACCACACGGGCGCGCACAAGATCAACAACGCGCTCGGTCAGGCCCTGCTCGCACGGCGGATGGGCAAGCGGCGGATCATCGCCGAGACCGGCGCCGGCCAGCACGGTGTCGCGGCGGCCACCGCCTGCGCGCTGCTCGACCTCGAGTGCATCGTCTACATGGGCACCGAGGACATGCGCCGCCAGAAACCCAACGTCGAGCGGATGGGCCTCCTGGGCGCCCGTGTCGAGCCGGTCCAGGACGGAGCCCGGACGCTCAAGGAGGCGGTCTCGGCGGCGATCCGCGACTGGGTCTCCAACGTCGACACGACCCACTACATCATCGGCTCATGCGTCGGCCCGGCGCCGTACCCGGCGCTCGTGCGCGACCTGCAGCGCGTGATCGGCGACGAGGCCCGTGCGCAGATCCTCGACCGGACCGGCAGGCTCCCGGACCGCGTCGTGGCGTGCGTCGGGGGTGGCTCGAACTCGATCGGCGTGTTCATCCCGTTCGTCGACGACCGCGAGGTACAGCTGATCGGCGTCGAGGCGGCGGGGGAGGGGCTCGACACCGGTCGCCACGGCGCGCCGCTGACCGTCGCCGGCGCGCCCGGCGTGCTGCACGGCGCCTACTCGGCGATCATGCAGGACGAGGACGGTCAGATCCTTCAGGCCCACTCGATCTCGGCCGGTCTCGACTACCCCGGCAGCGGCCCCGAGCACGCCTGGCTGCGCGACCAGGGCCGCGCTCGGTACGTCGCGGTCACCGACTCCCAGGCGCTCGACGCGTTCGCGCGGACCGCGAGGCTCGAGGGGATCATCCCGGCGCTCGAGAGCGCCCATGCGCTCGCCTGGGTGCTCGCCGACCCCGACAGCGAGCTCGACCTCGTGTGCCTGAGCGGGCGCGGGGATAAGGATCTCGCCGAGGTGTTGGCGCAGTTCGAGGCTCGCCGAGGCTCGTGACAGCCGGACTGGAGCGGATCGCCGAGGCGTTCGCCCGGTCGCACGCGGATGGGCGATCCGCGGCCCTGATGCCCTACCTGATGGGAGGCTTCCCGACCGTCGACGGCTCGCGCGAGATCGGGCTGGCATATGCGCGCGCAGGCGCCGACCTGGTCGAGCTCGGCGTGCCGTTCTCCGATCCGCTCGCCGACGGCGCTGTGATCCACGCCGCGGCGACCGCGGCACTGGCCGACGGCGCGACGCTGCCGGCGGTGCTGGAGGTGGGTCAGGAGATCGCGGAGCGCCTGCCGGTGGTTCTCATGTGTTACGCGAACGTGATCTTCGCGCGCGGGGTCGAGCGGTTCGCGGATTCGCTGTCGGAGCATGGGATCAGCGGGCTGATCGTGCCCGACCTGCCGCTCGAGGAGTCAGCGGAGATGCTCGACGCGTGTGATCGCCGCGGGCTCGCGCTGGTGCCGCTCGTCGCGCCGACCACCCCTGACGAGCGGATCGCCAGGATTGGCGGCCGTGCGCGCGGGTTTCTCTACGCGGTCTCGCTGGCCGGCACGACCGGCGAGCGGACGCGCGTCGACGGTGGGCTCGAGCGGCTGGTCGCCCGTGCTGCGGCCAACACCGAGGTTCCGGTCGCTGTCGGGTTCGGGATCGGCACCCCCGAGCAGGTGGCCGCGGCGGCTGCAGCCGGAGCCGACGGCGTGATCGTCGGGTCGCGGCTGGTCCGTGCGGTCGCCGAGGCTGCTGACCCGCCGGCGGCGGTGTCCGAGCTGGTGAGCGGCTTCGCGGCGGCGCTGTCGCCTTCAGACCCTGCGGAGAAGTAAGATCCTCCGGCGATGGGCCTGATTCTCACTGCCACCGCCGGCCTCTGCATCTGGATCATCATCTGGTCGCTGAACGTCAGCGGTCTCGACGCGATCCTGATCGCGGTCGTGATGGTGCTGATCGCGATCGGTCTGCGGAACCTGATCCCGCTCCTGCCCGGCCGGCGGGACTAGCCCGGGCGGCCTCGATGTTCACCCGAGTGCCGGTCAGGACCCCTGCGGTCTGGATATTCGCGTGCGCGGCGCTGGCGCTCGCCGGGTGCTCGTCGAGCTCCACCGGCGGCAAGTCATCGGTCACCGTGAAGGGCAACACCCTGACCGTCTACGCCAGCCAGCCTCCCGGTGGCTCGGGCGGGCCTGCGGCCGCGGACATCCTCGATGCCGAGCAGCTTGCGCTGCAGCGGGCCGGGGGCAAGGCCGGGGCGTTCACGGTCAAGCTCGTCCAGCTCAAGGGCCGCGAGCTGTCCGACAACGCCCGTACCGCGATCGAGAATCAGAGCTCGATCGCCTACCTCGGCGAGCTGCAGCCCGGCACTTCGCAGATCCCGGTCGAGATCGTCAACCAGCAGGGACTGCTCGTGGTCAGCCCGGCCGATACAGCCGACTATCTGACCCAGCCGGTGCCGGCGCCGCTGTCGACGACGCCGTCGTCGTACTACCCCGCGCGGTCCACCTACAAGGAGACGTTCGCGCGGGTCGTTCCCAACTCTGCCGCCGAGGCCCGGGCGATCGTCTCCGAGATGCGATCCCAGGGAGTCTCGAGGCTGTATGTGAGCCACGATGACGACCAGTACGGCCAGTCGGTCGCGCAGGAGGTCTCCCAGGACGCCAAGGCCGCGGGCGTGACGCTCGTCTCCAACCCGTCGGCCGCCGACGGAGTCTTCTATGGCGCGAGCCTGGTCGGCCCGTCCGCGCGCACCGCCGCCACCCAGGCGCTCGACAAGGCGGCGGCCGCGAGCCCGAGCGCGAAGCTGTTCGCGCCGTCGGGGCTCTACGACGACTCGTTCGTGGCGGGGCTGAGCACCGCTGCAGCGGGCCACCTATTCGTCTCATCGCCAGGTTTCCTGCCCAACACGCTCCCGGCCCCGGGCCGGGCGTTCGTCGCCAGCTTCAAGCGGTCCTACGGCCATCAGCCGGTTCCGCAGGCGATCTTCGGGTATGAGGCGATGTCGGCCCTGATCGCCGTGCTCAATCAGGCGGGCTCGAAAGCCAACCAGCGGGCCGTGGTCGTGAGCGACTTCCGCTCGCTCAAGAATCCGCCCAACTCGGTGATCGGCCAGTACTCGATCAACGGCGGCGATCCGAGCATCGCGCCGATCATCTTCGCTCACGTGCGGGGCGGAAGGCTGGCGCCGTTCAAGTTTGTCCAGCTGCAAGGGTGACCGCCCCGGGCCGCGCACGCCTCGCTGTCGCGCTTGCCGCCGCGCTCGTCTCAGCGACGGCGAGCGGCTGCGGCTCCGGGGAGGCCGCGACCCACAACAAGATCGGCGGCGACGGGCTCACGATCTACGTCAGCGTGCCGCTGCACGGCGCATCGAGCGACAGCGGCGAATCGGTCCTGCACGCCGCGCAGCTCGCGCTTGACTCGATCCACGGACGAATCGGCGACTACGCGATCACGCTCAAGCCGCTCGACAATGCCAACCCCAAGACCGACACGTGGGATCCCGGGCTGACCGAGACCAACGCCCACACGGCGATGCTCGACAAGACGATGATCGGCTACATCGGCGACTTCAACTCGGGTGCCAGCGCGATCTCGATACCGCTGCTCAACGTGGGCGACGTGCCCCAGATCAGCCCCACGGCCTCGGCCGTCGGCCTGACCAGCGGCGGCCCCGAGGCCTCGCCGGGGGAACCCGCCAAGTACTACCCCTCCAACCGGCGCACGTTCGCGAGGGTGGTGCCCAATGATGTCGTGCAGGCATCGGTGCAGGCACAGCTCCAGCGCAGCTCCGGATGCACCAGGACCTATGTGCTCGACGACGGCGAGGTCGATGGGCGCGACATCGCCGACAGCTTCCAGGTGGCGGCCAAGAACGCCGGGCTCGACGTCGTCGGCGACACCGAATATGAGCCCAAGGCGACCGACTACAGAGCGCTGGCGGCCGGCGTCGCCCAGAGCCGCACCGATTGCGTGCTGATCGCCGCGCTCCCCGAGAACCACGCCGCGCTCGTCACCCGACAGGTGGCGGCGGCGCTCCCGAATGCCCTGATCTTCGGCACCGCGGGCCTGGCGGAGAGCACGTTCGCCAACCCTGCGCTCGGCGGCATCCCGTTGTCGCTCGATCCCCGCGTGCTGATCACCGATCCGACGCTTGATCCCGCCGCCTACCCGCCCGCGGGCCGCCGTTTCTACGCCCGCTACAAGCGTCGCTACGGCACCCCGCAGCCGGACGCGATCTTCGGCTATGAGGCGATGAGCCTGATGCTCGACGCGATCGCGCGCGCGACCGATCAGGGGCGGGTCGAGGCGACGCGGTCAAAGGTGGTGGCGGCGATCTTCGGGACCCGCAACCGCCACAGCGCGCTCGGGACCTACAGCATCAGCGGCCATGGCGATACGAGCATCAATCGCTACGGGGTGTGGAGGGTCGACAACGGGCAGCTGCGGTTTCTGAAGACGATGCGCGGCTGACCCTGCAGTTCGGGATCGCCCCTTAAGGTCATATTTAGTTTGCGTTAGGGAGGGGCACCCCGAGGCGGTTCCCAGGTTGCTCGCGTCCGGAGGCCGGATTAGTCTGCGCAGACCGGGGTCACCGAGAACCCGGGCCGATCTAGAGGAGGACGTATATGAGTTTTCTCGGCAAGGCGTGGAAGGGCGGCCTAGTCGTGGGCTCGGTCTTGGCGCTGAGCGCATGTGGCAGCAGTAGCAGCAGCAGCTCGAGCAGTGCTGCTGGTAGTGGGAGCAGCGGCGGCTCAAAGACGATCGACATCTATTCGGACCTGCCGCTCAACGGCGCCGTGACCGCGCAGACGATTCCGGCGCTGAATGGTGAAAAGCTCGCGCTCTCTCAGGCGGGCGGCAAGGCGGGCCAATTCAAGGTCAACTTCATCTCGATGAACGATGCGACGGCGACGTCGCCTACCAACTACGACCTTAACGTCTGCCAGGCCAATGCCCGCAAGGCGGCGACCGACTCGAAGGCGGTCTACCTCGTCGGGCCGTTCAACTCCGGCTGCGCCGAGGTCGAGATCCCGATCACCAACCAGGGGGGGCTCCCGCAGGTCAGCCCGGCGAATACATATCCCGGATTGACCACCAGTGACCCGGGAACCTCGCCCGGGGAGCCGCAGAAGTACTACCGGACCGGCAAGCGCACATACCTCCGGATCGTTCCGCGCGACACGATCCAGGGAGTCGCCGGTCTGGTCGCGATGAAGCAGCTGGGCTGCACGCGGGTTGCGGTCGCTAATGACAAGACGCCGTACGGCATCGGTCTCGCTACGCAGATCATTCTGAACCACGGCAAGTACGGGATCACGATTGTGGGCGGCAGTGGAGCGAGCGGCACGGGGCTGGACCCGACGGCGCCCAACTACCGGGCGTACGCATCGTCGCTCAAGGCAGCCGGTGCCAACTGTGTGTACACCGGCTTCAACCCGCCGGGCGAGGTGGAGCTGATCAAGGACATCAACTCCCAGCTCCCGACCGCCAAGATCTTCGGCGGCGACGGCGTCTGCTCCGGTGGCGTGACCAATCCGAAAACGGGCGGGTTCCCCGCGAGCATCGCGCCGCTGTTCCATTGCACGGTGGCGACGCAGGGCCTCACGTCCTACCCGGGCGGCCGGCAATTCCTCGCCGCCTACAAGGCCAAATACGGGGTCTCGAACCCCGATCCGTACTCGATCTACGGTTACGAGGCGATGAAGCTCGGACTGGACACGATCGCGAAGCTCGGGGCCAAGGGCAACGACAAGTCGGCGGTCCTCGCCGCGCTGTTCGCGACCAAGGACTACCACGGCGCGATCGGGACCTACGGGTTCGACGCCAACGGTGACACGACACTGAAACAGTACGGCCTCTACAAGGTCGGCTCGGACGGCGATCCGCTGTACATCAAGTCGATCACCGGCTGAAACTGACCGGAGCGGGGCCGTTGCCGCGGCCCCGCTCCGGCGTTAGGCTCGGCCCACATGGAAGCTGGCTCTCTCGCTCCCAAGGCGGCCTCGACGGCCGCGCATCGTGTCCTCGTGGCCGTTCGGCGCTTCGCGGGGAAATGGGGCCTGATCGTCGCGCTCGCGGCGCTGCCGGTCTACTACACCATTCACGACCTCGTGTCGGGCTATCCGGCGTTCGTCAATGGCCACACGACGAGCGTCCACGACCTCTCGTTCATCGGAACCAACCTTTTCCAGGGCATCTCGAACGGCGCGATCTGGGCCCTGATCGCGATCGGCTACACGCTCGTCTACGGGATCATCGAGCTGATCAACTTCGCGCACGGCGATGTGTTCATGATCGGCTCGCTGACCGCCGCGGGCTTCTGGGCGGGGATCGGACTGACTCTGGCGACCGGGACATTCGGCGTGATCTTTGGCCTGGCGGCCGCGCTGCTCGTCTCGATGGCCGTCTGTGGCGGCCTGAACGTGCTGATCGAGCGGGTCGGCTATCGGCCGCTTCGGAATGCGCCGAAGCTCGCGCCGCTGATCACCGCGGTCGGGTTCTCGTTCATCCTCCAGAACGTCGGGCTGCTGTGGATCGGGGGAGCCCCGGCCGGAGTCTCGGACCTGATCCGCGGCAACGCCGTCGTCTTCTCGATTTCCGGCGTGGCGATCCATCGCCGCGACGTGCTCGCGATCGGGGTCACGGTGCCGCTCGTGATCCTGCTGACGTGGTACGTGGGCCGCACCCGGATGGGCCGGGCGATGCGCGCCACCGCACAGGACCCTGAGGCCGCGCGGCTGATGGGCATCAACGTCGACACGACGATTTCGCTCACGTTTCTGATCGGCGGCGCCCTCGCGGGCGCCGCCGGCCTCATCTACGCCCTGTACGAGACCACGATCTCCTATCTCCAGGGGTTCGAGGCGGGGCTGATTGCCTTCACCGCCGCGGTCATGGGCGGGATCGGAAACATCCGCGGGGCGGTGCTCGGCGGTCTGATCATCGGCGTGATCCAGCAGATCTCCGACTCGCGCAGCCCGCCGTTCGGCCCCCAGTGGACGCCGGTGATCGTGTTCGGCTACCTGATCGTGGTCATGGTCTTGCGGCCACGCGGGTTGCTCGGCGAGGAGACGAGGGAGGCTGGGTGAACGAGCTGCTCGCCCAGCTGCGCGAATGGCGAGCCGCCATCGAGCGACGGCTGCCCCCGTGGTGGTCGCGGGCCCTCGTGGTGCTGGTGATCGGGTTCGGTCTGCTCCTGCCGCAGCTCTTCTCGAACACGAGCAACTTCGTCAACACAGAAATCCTGTCGCTGACCTACGTTATGTTCGCGCTCGGCCTGAACATTGTCGTCGGCTTCGCCGGCCTGCTCGACCTCGGATACGTGGCGTTCTTCGCGCTCGGCTCATATGCGTTCGGCTGGCTCGGCTCGGGCTTCTTCTACAAGGCCAACGTGCACATCCTCGTACACGGCCCCACGGGCACGCTTCCCGGGATCCACCTGAACTTCGTAATGATCCTGATCTGCGCCGGGCTGTTGACCGCTTTCGCCGGCGCGATCATTGGCGTGCCGACGCTGCGCCTGCGTGGCGACTACATCGCGATCGTGACGCTCGCGTTCGGGGAGATCATCCGCGTGATCGCGCTCAACGGCCCGCAGATCAAGGTCTTCGGGATGCCGCTGACCGGGGGCGAGCTCGGAATCAGCGGTACCGACCCCCCCTACCTCCCAGGGATCGGCCAGTTCTCACAGTTAGACATCAGACCCTGGTACTACACGATCTTCGCGCTGGTCCTGCTCACGCTGTTTGTCAACTTCCGGGTGCGAGACTCGCGACTCGGGCGGGCGTGGATCGCGCTGCGCGAGGACGAGGTCGCGGCTGTCTCGATGGGGATTCCAATCGTTAAGACGAAGCTGCTCGCTTACGGGCTGGGCGCCGCGTTCGGCGGCATCGCCGGCGCCTTCCTCGGTGCCTACACGACGCTGATCGACGCCGGCGAGTTCCAGTTCGGCTTCTCGATCTTCGTTCTCTCGATGGTCATCCTCGGCGGCTTGGGCTCAATCTGGGGGGTGGTGTTCGGCGCATTGCTGCTCGCCAACATCAACTACTACCTGATCCCGGACGTGCTCAACGGCCTACCCGGCGACTTCGGCCTGAACTTCAACCTGACCGAGCTCCAGGTGAGCATCTTCGGGTTCCTTCTGGTGCTAGTGATGGTCCTGCGCCCGGAGGGACTGATCCCTGAGCGCCGGCGAAAACTCGAGCTGACCACAGGGATCGGCGAGCTCGAGCTGGAGGAGCCCGGCACGGCCTGGTCCGCCGTCGAGCCGGGGGAGCAGGCCCCGTGAGCGCTCACGCGCCCCCGGCGACGGAGGCTTCCACTGGCGCCATCCTCCAGGCCGAACAGGTGTCCAAGCTGTTCGGCGGCCTGCTTGCGGTGAACGACGTCTCGATCGACATACCGCTCAAGTCGATCGTCTCGATCATCGGACCCAATGGCGCCGGCAAGACGACTTTCTTCAACATGCTCACCGGGCTGTACAAGCCCACCAGCGGACGGATCGTGTTCGCCGACCGCGACATCACCAACTCCCGGCCCGACAAGATCACCAAGATGGGTGTCGCCCGGACGTTTCAGAACATCCGCCTGTTCGGCGCGATGAGCGCACTGGAGAACGTGATCGTCGGGCGTCATTGCCGGATGCGAGCGGGCGTGTTCGGTGCCATCACGCGCGCCCCATGGGTGCGGGCGGAGGAGCGGGCGGTTGAGGAGCGCGCCGCTGAAACGCTCTCCTACGCCGGACTGAAACGAGCCCAGTTCGGGCAACTCGCGAGCAATCTCAGCTACGGCGATCAGCGCCGGGTCGAGATTGCGCGCGCACTCGCGTCCGATCCCAAGTTGCTGCTGCTCGATGAGCCGACTGCCGGCATGAACCCGCAGGAGTCCACCGCGCTGACCGAGTTCATGCGCAAGCTGCGAAATGAGCTTGAGCTCGCGATCCTCCTTATCGAGCACGACATGAAGGTCGTGATGGGCGTCTCGGAGCGCGTCACGGTGCTCGACCACGGCGAGAAGATCGCCGAGGGACCTCCGGCCGATGTACGCGAGAACCCGCGCGTGATCGAGGCCTATCTCGGAAAACAGGGTTGATGGCGCTCCTCGAGATCGAAGACATCCACACCTTCTATGGGGCGATCGCGGCGTTGCGCGGCGTATCGCTGAAGGTCGAGGAGGGCGAAGTCGTGACGATGATCGGGTCAAACGGCGCCGGAAAGTCCACCACGCTGCGCTCGATCACGAGCCTCACTCCTCCCCGCAAAGGCAAGATCACGTTTGCCGGCGAGGACATCACGCGCGTCCCGGCCCACGAGATCGTCAGCCGCGGGATCGCCCTAGCGCCGGAGGGGCGCCATTGCTTCCCGCGAATGACCGCGCGCGAGAACCTAGATCTCGGGGCGTTTCGGCGCCAGGGAGATGGCGTCGGCGAAGACCTCGAGCGCGTGTTCGAGCTGTTTCCGCGACTGAAGGAGCGCGAGCGCCAGAAGGCGGGAACGATGTCCGGTGGCGAGCAGCAGATGCTCGCGATCGGCCGCGCGCTGATGGCCCGCCCGAAGCTGCTGATGCTGGACGAGCCCTCGATGGGGATCGCGCCAATCCTCGTGCAGCGTATCTACGAGACGATCGCCGAGGTCAATCGCCAGGGCGTGGCGATCCTGCTCGTGGAGCAGAACGCCAACTACGCGCTCGACATCGCCAAGCGCGGTTACGTGCTCGAGACCGGGCAGGTGGTGCTGGCCAACGATTCGGACCAGCTGCGCGAGGACCCCGCCGTGCAACGGGCGTACCTGGGCACATGATCGCCTACGCGACCATCGGCGCGAAAGCTCTCTACCTCCTGTTCGTGTGGTTGATCTCGGCCGTCGCCGCATCCTGGCTGACCGAGCGCAAGGGCTACGGTGAGCGGCTCGGGCTCGCGTTCGGCCTGATCCTCTCAGCCATCGGACTGCTGCTCGCACTCCTACTGCCAGGGCGGCCGGGGTCGAAGTGGACGGTGGAGGGCCGGCTGCCGAGGCGCAAGCACCGTCCCAGCTGACTCCCGCCAACAATGCGTCGGGTTGAATGATGAAGCCATAAACCGGGACTGTCCTGTGTCGCGCTCGTCACCTTGAGTTCAGCCCTTGCCGGCTGCGGCCGCTCCCACCGACCCGGGGCGACCGTGATTGAACGGCGTCGACCCGTACTTCTGAGCAAACGCGCCACCTACCGCCGCGGCAGAACCCCGAACTCCTCCGTCGACGCGAAGCCCATCTCGGACCCCCCCTCGGCAGTCCCACTCTCACGCGCCTCGTCCGCGACCGCGCTCGCCACCGCGCCCACGACCTCGCGGTTGAACACCGACGGGATGATGTAGTCCTCGCTCAGCTCGTCGCTCGAGACGATGTCCGCGATCGCCCGCGCCGCGGCGGTCTTCATCGTCTCGGTGATCTCGCGCGCGCGCACGTCCAGCGCCCCGCGGAAGATGCCCGGGAAGCAGAGCACGTTGTTGATCTGGTTGGGGTAGTCCGAGCGGCCGGTGGCGAGGATCCTCACGTGCGGCAGCGCATCCTCGGGCGAGACCTCGGGGTTCGGGTTGGCCATCGCGAACACGATCGGATCTGCGTTCATCCTCGTCAGCGCGGCGGCCGGGATCACGCGCGCCCCGGAGAGCCCGATCAGCAGGTCGGCGCCCTCGATCACCTCGGCGGGGGCGCCCGCGCGGCGCTCGCTGTTGGTCCGCTCGGCGAGCAGTCGCTTGACCGCGCCCATGCTCCCGTCGAGATAGTCGGGCCGCTCGACGTGCACAGCGCCGCGCGAATCGCAGCCGATTATGTGGCGCACGCCGGCCTCCATCAGGATGTTCGCGACCGCGATCCCGGCCGCCCCGAGCCCGACGATCACCACCCGGATGTCGCCGATCCGCTGGTCGGTGAGCGTCAGCGCGTTCAAGAGCGCCGCCAGGACGACGACCGCGGTCCCGTGCTGATCGTCGTGGAAGACAGGGATGTCGAGCTCCTCCTTGAGCCGTGACTCGATCTCGAAGCAGCGCGGCGCCGAGATGTCCTCGAGGTTGATGCCGCCAAATCCCGGGGCGATCGCTTTGACGGTCGCGACGATCTCGTCGGTGTCCTTGGTGTCGAGGCAGATCGGGAACGCGTCGACGCCGGCGAACTCCTTGAACAGCATCGCCTTGCCTTCCATCACCGGCATCGCGGCCCGCGGACCGATGTCGCCGAGTCCGAGCACCGCGGTGCCGTCGGAGACGACCGCGACCGTGTTGCGCTTGATCGTGTACTGGAAGGCCTTGTCGGGATCGTCGTGGATCGCCGAGCAGACGCGCGCGACCCCGGGCGTGTACGCCATCGAGAGGTCGTCCCGGGTCTTGACCGGGCTCTTGTTGTTGAGCTCGATCTTGCCGCCGTTGTGGAGCGTGAACGTGCGGTCGGTCGCGTCGAGCACGCGGGCGCCAGGGACGGCGTCGACGGCGTCGGTCAGCCGGGGCCAATCGGCGGCGTCAGCGGTCTCGACCGTGATATCGCGGATCGTGTGCCCGGACTCGACCGAGACGAGGTCGACGGCGCCGATCGTGCCGCCCGCGTCGCCGATCGCGCTCGCGACCTTGCCCAACATTCCGGGCAGGTGGTCGATCTCGACCCGCAGGGTCAGGCTGTACTGGGCGCTCGGCGTCGTTGCCATGGCCGCGCCATCTTATGCCTCGCGGGCTGTGCACCGGGGCGCGAGATAGGCTCAGATCAGGATGTCGGATGAGCTCTTCCTGATCGACGGCAACAGCCTCGCGTACCGGGCGTTCTTCGCGCTGCCCGAGTCGATCGCGACCTCGACGGGCGTTCCGACCAACGCGATCTTCGGGTTCGCCTCGATGCTGGTCAAGATCCTGACCGACTACGGGCCGAAGGCGACCGTGGTCGTCTGGGACGCCGGCTCGTCGGGCCGTAAGGAGGTCTACTCGGAGTACAAGGCGCAGCGTTCGAGCCGCCCTGACCTGCTCAAGGAGCAGTGGCCGGCGCTCGAGCCGCTCGTCGACGCGTTCGGCTACCGCAACCTGAAGGTCGACGGTTACGAGGCCGACGACGTGATCGCGTCGATCGCCGAGCGCGCCAAGCGTTCGGACCCGCCGGTCGAGGTGATGATCGTCACCGGAGACCGTGACGCCTACCAGCTGGTCGACGACCGGGTCAAGATCATGACCACCTCGCGCGGGATCACCGACACGCGCGTCTATGACCGCGACGGGGTGATCGACCGCTACGGCATCCCGCCCGAGCTGGTGCCCGACTTCATCGGGCTCAAGGGCGATACGAGCGACAACATCCCGGGCGTACCCGGGATCGGGGACAAGACCGCCGCCGAGCTGCTCCAGCGGTTCGGCTCGCTTGAGGAGGTCCTCGGCCACATCGACGAGATCAGCGGCGCCAAGCGCAAGCAGAACCTGATTGGCCACGCCGATGCGGCGCGCATCTCAAAGCAGCTGGCGACCGCCAAGCGTGATGTCGCGATCGAGCTCGACGTGCCCGACTTCGTGTCGGAGGCGCCCGACCGTTCACGACTTCGCGACGTGTTCAGGGAGTACGAGTTGCGCGAGCCCCTGCGCCGCCTCGAGGAGGCGCTCGGATCGGCCGACGCCGCGGCTCCCGCCCCGGCCGCCGAGCAGGCGCTCTCGGCGCGGGTCCGGCAGGGCTCGCTGTCGGATGTCTCGAAGCTGGGCTCGGGTGAGGTCGCGATCGCCGTCCGGGCCCCCGAGACTCCCGAGGGAGCGCTGTTCGGCGACAATCAGGAGTGGCGCTTCGGGCTCTACACCGACAATGGCGGCGGGCTGCTGATCGGAGCGTGCTCGAGCCCCGAGGAGCTCGTCACCGCCGTCGGTCAGCGCCCGGCGGTCACGCACGACGCAAAGTCGCTGGGTCAGGTGCCCGAGGTGCTCGCCCATGACACCGAGGTGGCGGCGTACCTGCTCGAGCCCGCCCGCCGCGCATATCCGTTCCGCGAGCTGTGCGAGGAACGCGGCCTGGCGACCGACGTGCAGGATGAAGCCGGCCATGACGCGCGGCTGGTCGAGGCGCTGGCGGCGTGGCAGCGCGAGGAGATCCGCGGTCGTGGGCTGGTGGACCTGCTTCAGGACGTCGAGCTGCCGCTCGTGCGGCTGCTGCGCGCGATGGAGCTCGAGGGGGTGAAGCTCGACACTGAGCGGCTGGCGGGCATCAGCTCGCGGGTCAAGACAGAGGCCGACGCGCTCGAGCGAGAGATCTTCGAGCTCGCCGGCGAGGAGTTCACGCTCGGCTCGCCCAGGCAGCTCGAGGAGATCCTGTTCGGCAAGCTCGGGCTGTCGCGCAAGCGCCGTGGCAAGACCGGCTACTCGACCGACGCTCGCGTCCTGCAGGCGATCCGCGACGAGCATCCGATCATCCCCAAGATCGAGCGCTGGCGCGAGCTGACCAAGCTCGCTCAGACCTATCTCGACGCGCTGCCGCTGCTGGTCGACTCGCGCGGCCGGCTGCACACGACCTTCAACCAGACCGCGGCCACCACCGGACGCCTGTCATCGAACAACCCCAACCTGCAGAACATCCCGATCCGGACCGAGCTCGGGCGTGAGATCCGCGCCTGCTTCGTGGCCGGGCAGGGCGATCTGCTGGTATCGGCCGACTACTCGCAGGTCGAGCTGCGCCTGCTGGCCCATATCGCCGGCGAGGACGTGCTCAAGGAGATCTTCAGGCGCGGGGAGGATGTGCACACCGCGACCGCGTGCCGAGTGTTCGGGGTGACGCCAGAGCAGATCGACCCCGGGATGCGGTCGAAGGCGAAGATGATCAACTACGGGATCGTCTACGGCCTGTCCGCATACGGGATGGCCGACCGGCTCGACATCCCCCAGTCAGAGGCCGACGACTTCATCCAGCGCTACCTGGCGGGCTTCCCGGCGGTCGGGCGGTTCATCGAGGAGACGATCGAGCAGGGGACCGAGAACGGCTACGTCTCGACCCTGTTCGGACGGCGCCGCCAGGTGCCCGAGCTGCGGGCTCGCCGCTGGGAGCTGCGTAAGCAGGGCGAGCGGTTTGCGGTCAACATGGTCATCCAGGGGACCGCCGCCGACATCATGAAGGTCGCGATGGTGCGCTGCGACCAGGCGCTCTCAGAGGCCGGGGTGCAGACGCGGCTGGTGCTGCAGATCCACGACGAGCTCCTGTTCGAGGGTCCGGCCGAGGAGGCCGAGCGGGTCAAGGAGATCGCCGTGCGGGAGATGTCGTCGGCCTACGAACTCGACCCGCCGCTGGCGGTCGAGGCCGGGATCGGACCCGACTGGCTGTCGGCGAAGTGACGCCCGCGCCCCCGCGCCGAGCACGGGGGGCATCGGGTCGTCAAAGGCGCCTCAGCTGAGCTGGAAGATGAAGTCGTACTCCTTGCCGCCGTCACGCGCCTTGAGCTGCATCTGACCCCGGCTGCTGCGATATGCACCGGTTCCGCCGGTGATCGACAGGACGCTGTTGCGGGTGTCGTAGTACGGCCCCTGGACGGTGATCTGGCCGGCTTTGAGGAACGTCGTCCACAGGCACTCCCAGATGTGCTGCTTGGGCGCGATCCGGGTGCAGAATCCGTCGTCGTGGCCGACCTTCTTGGTGTTGGCCGTGTTGTAGACGGGGTTGTTGAAAGTCAGGATGTTCCCCTTGACATCCTTCCCGCCGCCGGTGGGGATCTCCTTGTCGGTGATCGCGTGCTCGATCACGTGCACGGTGCCGCCGGTGGCATGGGCGCGGGCCTGCCTGGCGGCGCTGGTGCCGGTGGCGATCGCGGCGACCGCGAGCGCCGCGACGGCGGCCAGGATGAAGGCAAGCCGGCGTGGCTTGAGGTGCTGCATGGTGATGCCTCCTATGAGATTGACTCAGGCGGCGGCGATCGTATGCCCGGCGCCGGTCACGGTCCAGCGCTGGCGTGCGACTGTCCGGACCCGCGATCGGGATGTCCGAGCGGCTGCGAGGAGCCGACGTTGTTGCCCAGCGCCAGCAGCGCGGCGAGCAGAATCGCGACCCCGAGCGCCAGCCACTTGAGGACCTGCTTGAAGCTGACGGGGCCGCGGGGGCGCCTCACGCCGACGGTCCTAGGCGGCTGCGCGCGCCAGCGCACGGGCGGGCGACCCGCCCGCCGAGACGAAATCAGGGTGCGCGACATCGAGGTATTGGCGAAACGACCAGTCAACGAACCGCTTGGCGCCCATCGCGCGCAGGGTCGGCGAGAGCACGCGCGGGGCGACCCGCGGCACCAGGCGCTGGACGCGTAGCATCCAGGCGAACGGCTGTGCGTGGCCGGCCGAGAACGCGCCGTAAGTGGAAAGCGCCTGCTCGCGCGTCTGTTCGCCGGCGATCACGCGCCGCAGTTCCCGGCCGCAGGCGATGCCGAAGTAGAGCGCGGTCCGGATCCCCTCGGCGGTCAGCGGCAGGCAGTGACCGGCCGAGTCGCCGGCGAAGAAGATGCCGTCCTCGACCGCGGGGCGCAGCGCATGCGGGATCCAGTTGCCCTGGTAGCGGACCGTGTCGGCGCCGAGCTCCTCGGCCAGCCTGACGGTCGGCTCGCGCACGTGGAAGCGAGGATCGAACGACCCAACGCCGATCCGCAGCTCATCTGCGGCCGGAAACCGCCATCCGTAGCCGGCCGGCACGTAGCTGCGGTCGACCCAGACCTCCATGTCGCGACCGGACCCGAACGGATGGACCTCGAGTCCCCGGGACAACAGCGCGTCCGGCGGCTGGATGTTGTCGCCACTGGCGAGCACCCGGCGCCAGCCGAGGCCGTCGACGATCAGCGGCGCGCGGATCTCACCCCGGTCGGTGACGACCGTGTCGCCGCGGCGGCGCTCGACCTTGGCGGTCTCGAACTCGAACTCGCCCTGATCGGCGAGCAGGCCGCACAGAGTCCGGTAGTCGAACGTCGAGAAGGTCCAAGGCAGGTCGTAGCGGACGGTTGTGTAGGGCGTGTGGACGACCAGCTCGCCGAAGGTCTGCTGCAGCGACCCCTGCAGCCGCATCGCGGTCAGCCAATCGGTCGGGATGCCGCAGGCGGAGGTCTGGCGCTCGCCGATCTCGTAGCGGTCGATCATCAGCACGTCGGCGCCGCTGCCCGCGAGTTCGCGCGCGACGGCGAGCCCGGCGAAGCTGGCGCCGCAGATCAGGACGTCGCAGTCGCGCTGGAGCGGGGTACGATCCGCGCCCCGCTTGGTCGCTCGCGTCGGCATCGCCGCCTGATGATACGAGCGGCGCGACGCCGCGCCTGCCGAGATGGCACAGATCGGCCGTGTCGCCACAGGGCAACACCGTAGGCCCGGTGCGGCTATCCTGCGATTACTCATGTCTCCAACCACAACTCTGACTCCGCCCGATCAGTCGAACGCGAAGGTAGTCGAGGGCTCCGACGGCCTCCTGCTCGAGATCGACGGCCGGATCGTTCCCAACTACGACGCGACGCTGCACCCCTTCCAGGAGGGCGACGTCGTGACCGGCCACGTCGTCCGGATCGACAACGACGAAGTCCTCGTCGACATCGGCTACAAGTCCGAGGGCGTCATCCCCTCCGGCGAGCTCTCGATCCGCAAGTCGGTCGACCCCAGTGACGAGGTCCAGCTCGGCGAGGAGGTCGACGCGCTCGTCCTGACCAAGGAGGACCAGGACGGCCGCCTGATCCTGAGCAAGAAGCGCGCCCGCTTTGAGAAGGCGTGGCGGCGCATCGAAGCTGCGGCCGAGTCCGGCGAGCCCGTCCAGGGCGCCGTGATCGAGGTCGTCAAGGGCGGCCTGATCATCGACCTTGGTGTCCGCGGCTTCCTGCCGGCCTCGCTGGTCGACATCCGCCGGGTGCCCAACCTCGACGAGTACATGGGCCAGTCGATCGAGTGCAAGGTGATCGAGCTCAACCGCTCGCGCAACAACGTCGTCCTGTCGCGGCGCGCGGTGCTCGAGGAGCAGCGCAAGGAGGATCGCGAGCGGATCCTGGATCGCCTCCAGCCCGGCCAGGTTGTCGAGGGCACGATCTCCAACATCGTCGACTTCGGCGCGTTCGTCGACCTCGACGGGATCGATGGCCTGATCCACATCTCGGAGCTGTCCTGGTCGCACGTCAACCATCCGAGCGAGATCCTCAACATCGGTGACGAGGTAAGCGTCAAGGTGCTCGACATCGACCGCCAGCGCCAGCGAATCTCGTTGGGCCTCAAGCAGACCCAAGAGGATCCGTGGCAGCGCGTGGTCGACACCTACAACATCGGTGACGAGCTCGAGGGCAGCGTGACCAAGGTGGTCACGTTCGGCGCGTTCGTCGAGATCCTCGACGGCGTCGAGGGCCTGGTCCACATCTCCGAGCTCGCCCAGCACCACGTCGACAATCCCCGGGAGATAATCCAGCCAGGTGACCCGGTACGAGTCAAGATCCTCGAGATCGACTCCGAGCGCCGGCGGCTGTCACTTTCGATCAAGCGCGTCGAGGGGCAGGTCCTCCCGGTCCGTCCGATCCAGCCTCCGAGCGAGGGCGACGCGGGGACGCTCGACGATGTGCCTGAGCTTGGGCTCTCAGAGGATGTCTTCTCGGCCAGCGAGCCCGATGAGGTGGCGGCCGATGACGCGATCGGCGAGCCCGAGGCGTTGGCCGAGCCCGCCGCCTTTGCAGAGCCAGAGGCTGTGGAAGCTCCGGCTGAGCCCGAGGCTTCGGCTGAGGCAGCTGTGGCAGAGCCCGAAGCTCCGGCTGAGCCCGAGGCTCCGGCTGAGCCCGAGGCCGCGGCCCCAGTCGAGCCCGAGGCGACCACATCGGAGGAGCCCGAGGCCCCTGCAACGCCGGAGCCTGAGCCGGTGGCGGATCCCCCGGCCGCCGTCGAGCCCGACCTGTCGGGCCAGATCGAGCCTGAGTCCGAGGCGCCCAGCGCCAACGGCGCGGCCGCCGAGGCCGAGGCCGAGCAGTCGGACGCACCCTCGGCCTGAGCCGGGGCGTGATCCCGTTCATCGGGCTGACGGGCGGCATCGGCGCCGGCAAATCGACGGCGCTGGATGCGCTGCAGCGGCTCGGGGCGGACTGCCTGTCGACCGATCGTGTGGTGCACGAGCTGTACGAGTCGCCTGAGGTGCGAGACGCGGTCGTTGCGCGGTTCGGGCCCGACACGGTTTCCGACGGCGTGATCGACCGCCCCGCCGTCGCGCGGGCAGCGTTCGCGCCCGAGGGCGGCCGAGCGTGGCTGGAGGGACTGCTGTGGCCGTTGGTGGGGGCCCGGATCGCGGAGTGGCGCGACGAGGTCGAGCGTCAGGAGCCCGCTCCCAGGGCGGCGGTGGTCGAGGTGCCGCTGCTGTTCGAGTCGGGCATGGAGTCGGCGTTCGACGCGACGATCGCGGTCGTCGCCGAGGAGGAGTTGCGCAGCAGCCGAGCGCTCGCCAGGGGCCATCAGGCGCTCGCCGAGCGCGCCGCCCGGCAGCTCACGCAACAGGAAAAGTCGGACCGAGCGACGTATACAGTCGCGAACGACGGTACGGTCGACGAACTCGAGCGCAAGCTGTCGGCAATCCTTGACATGCTGCCCAAGTGACCCCCACAACCGCCACCGCCAGCCACCGTCGCTCCCCGCGCAGGCCGTCGCCATCGAGGCGCCGGGACCTTGCGCGGCGTCGCCGGCGCGCGGTCTTGGTGGTGATCGTGGCCGCGGCGGTTGTCGTCGGCGGCATCGTGATGTTGCCGTTGGCACGCAAGGCCGTCAACGAGCTCGGCCTGCCACTCCAGTACCAGGACGTGATCCGCACGCAGGCGGCGGAGAAGCATCTCGATCCGGCGCTGATCGCCGCCGTCATCTACGCCGAGACGAAGTTCGACGCCCGGACCTCGTCGGCCGGGGCGGAGGGGCTGATGCAGATCCTGCCCGAGACGGCGCAGTTCCTCGCGCGCCAGTCAGGGGCGACCACGTTCCACACGTCCGATCTGTCGAACCCGGCCGTCAACATCGCCTACGGCAGCTACCTGCTGCGGTATCTGCTCGACCATTACCACGGCAACAAGGTCGAGGCGATCGCGGCCTACAACGCCGGTCCCGCGAACGTCGACAAGTGGGTCGCGAACGCGCGCGCGCAGGGTCACAGCCTGCGGATCGACGAGATCCCGTTCCCCGAGACGCGGGCGTACGTGTCGCGGGTGCTCCAGGCCCAGAAGGACTATCGCCACACATACGCGACCGAGCTCGGCTACGGCTGAGCGGCGCCGACGGGCACGATGACGGGCTCGGCGGCGTTCGTCTGACGCCGGTCGCCGCGGCGGACGAGGTCAGCGAGCAGCGCCAGCGCCAGCAGCATCACGAGCCCCACCACGGCCGTCGCGACGATGTATAAGGGCCACCGTCCCATCACGCTCAGGAGCGAGTTGTGGACCGGCTTGGTCCGCAGGTACATGTAGTTGCCGCCGATGACGACATCCGCCAGCCCGACGATCGCCGCGAACGCGACCGTGAGCGCGAACACGCGCCAGGCGGCTCGCGGCCGGGGGTAGATGCCGCAGCCGAACACCAGCAGGCACGCCGCCGTGATCGCGCCGACGTGATAGGTGAAGTAGGTGAAGTAGTAGGCGCTCGGGAACGTCTGGCCGAGATCGGGCGTCAGCGTCGCCTGCAGCGATGCGCTCAGCGACCAGAAGTACGTCAGCTCGACGGCCAGCGGGCGTCGGGACCACAGGGCGACGATCGAGGCCAGCGAGACCGCGTCGGTCAGCTGCAGCGGCAGCGAGTACTTGATCGTCCAGGTCCCAGCGATCACGTCGGCCAAGTACTCGCCCAGCCAGCCGGCGAGGATCAGCAGCGCGAGGGCGCGGGCGTAGACGCGCACCCAGGGTCCGGGGTGCCGGCGCGGAGCCCAGATCGAGAGCCCGGCCGCGGCGACGAGCACGGCGAGTGCCGCGAGATGGGGGTCTGAGAACTGGCGCATCGGCTGATCGCGGGCCTCGGTCGGAGTCGTCCGCCGCTCGCGATATGTTCAAGTGTCCATCGATGCCTAATTTTGAGCTAGACGCAGCCTTCCGGCCGACCGCCGATCAGCCCGCCGCGATCGAGCGGCTGGCTGAGGGGATCGAGGCCGGCGAGCAGTACGTGACGCTGCTCGGCGCCACCGGGACCGGCAAGACGATGACGATGGCCGCGACGATCGAGGCGGTCCAGAAGCCGGCGCTGGTGATCGCCCACAACAAGACGCTCGCCGCGCAGCTGTGCAACGAGTTTCGGACCTACTTCCCGCGCAACTCCGTCGAGTACTTCGTCTCCTACTACGACTACTACCAGCCCGAGGCCTACGTCCCGAGCAAAGACCTGTACATCGAGAAGGACTCGGCGATCAACCAGGAGATCGACCGGCTGCGCCACTCGGCCACCGCGGCTCTGTTCGCGCGTCGCGATGTGGTGATCGTGGCCAGCGTCTCGTGCATCTTCGGCCTGGGCTCGCCCGAGGTCTACGACGAGAACCTGCAGACGCTGCGCAAGGGGGAGATGATCGACCGCGACGCGCTGCTGCGCAAGCTCGTCTCGATCCAGTACACGCGCAACGACACCGCGCTGTCGCGCGGGACATTCAGGGTTCGCGGCGAGACGCTCGAGATCTTTCCGGCGTACGCCGAAACCGCCTATCGGGTGGTGCTGTTCGGAGACGAGGTCGAGCACCTCCAGCACTTCGATCCGGTTACCGGCGAGGTGATCGAGGACGACCTCGAGCACGTCGGCATCTGGCCCGCCTCGCACTACAACGTGCGCGAGGGGATGATCGAAGACGCCGTCCAGGAGATCGGGCGCGAGCTCAACGCGCGCTGCGCCGAGCTCGAGCAGGAGGGCAAGCTGCTCGAGTCTCACCGCTTGCGCCAGCGGACCCAGTACGACATGGAGATGCTGCGCGAGCTCGGCTTCTGCTCGGGGATCGAGAACTATTCGAGGATCCTCGACGGCCGCCAGCCCGGCGATCGGCCCTACTGCCTGCTGGACTACTTCCCGACCGACTTCGTCTGTTTCATCGACGAGTCCCATCAGACGGTGCCCCAGATCGGCGGCATGTACGAGGGTGACCGGTCGCGCAAGCAGACGCTCGTCGATTACGGGTTCCGGCTGCCGAGCGCGCTCGACAATCGCCCGCAGACGTTCCACGAGTTCCTCTCGATCACGCCCCAGCTGGTGTTCGTGTCCGCCACCCCCGGCGAGTTCGAGCGCGACAAGGCGTCCCGGATCGTCGAGCAGATCGTGCGGCCGACCGGGATCATCGATCCCGAGATCGAGGTGCGCGAGACCCGCAATCAGATCGACGACCTGATGAACGAGATCCGGGGTCGCACCGAGCGCGACGAGCGGACGCTGGTCACGACGTTGACCAAGAAGATGTCCGAGGATCTGACGGATTACCTCCTCGAGATGGGCTTCCGGGTGCGTTATCTGCACTCCGAGATCGACACGCTCGAGCGGATCCAGATCATCCGCGAGCTACGGCTCGGCGAATACGACGTGCTCGTCGGGGTCAACCTTCTGCGCGAGGGGCTCGACCTGCCCGAGGTGTCGCTGGTGGCAATCCTCGACGCCGACAAGGAGGGGTTCCTACGCGGCGAGACTTCACTGATCCAGACGATCGGTCGGGCGGCCCGCAACGTCGACGGCAAGGTGCTGATGTATGCCGATAAGGAGACGGCCGCGATGCGAGCGGCGCTCTCCGAGACCGATCGCCGGCGGGCGATCCAGCGCGCCTACAACGACGAGCACGGGATCACGCCCGAGACGATCGTCAAGGGGATCTCCGACATCGCTGAGTTCCTGCAGTCGGACTCGAAGGTCCCGCGCTCGCGCCGCCGCCGGCGACGCAAGGAGGGCTCGATGGAGCCGGCCGAGATCGAGCGCGCGATCGTCGAGCTCGAGGAGGAGATGCTGGCCGCCGCCGAGGATCTCCGGTTCGAATACGCCGCCAAGCTCCGCGACGAGATCCGCGACCTCAAGCGCGAGCTCGACGAGGCGATCGCGGCGGGCGACGCCCGCGTCTGAACCTGGGCCGTAACCTGCCGCCGGTTCGAGGGCTGTTCGCTACGCTGCGCCTGCTCGATCGAATCGGAGGTGTGGCGCGTGGCGCTGGACAGGCAGAGCATCCAACGGAAGGACTTTCCCCTCGTCCGCCGGGGCTACGACCCGGCGGCAGTCGATGCGCACCTGGCCGCGGTCGCCGACGAGCTGGCCGCGCAGGACGCGAACGCCGGACGTGGTGACACGCTCGCCTCGTCGGCGAGCGATCACGTCCGGACGATCGTCGAGGCTGCCGAGACGAGCGCCGCGAAGATCCGCCGCGACGCGGAGACCAAGGCGGACGCGACTCGCAACGACGCCGAGCAGCACGCGCGCAGACTGTCGGCATCGAGCGCCGCGCTGCTCGAGCGCCTCGAGGCGACGCGCCGCGAGCTCGAGTCGGTGATCGAGTCGCTGCGGTCGGGAGCAAGCGACTTCGACGGCGAGCTGGGCCCGGCTGATCGAGCGCCGGCGGAGGTCGGCCACAACGGCGCCGGGGCGGCGGCCGAGGCGGCTGATGAGGTTGCCGAGGCGCCCGTTCCGGTCCCAGAAGCTGCCCCAGCGCCGCCTGCGCCCGCGCCGGCCGCGCCCGAGCCGGCCGCGCCCGCGCCGGCCGCGCCCGAGCCGGCCGCCCCCAAGGCGGCTCCGGCCCCAGAGGCCGGTGATGGCGCCGACGAGTCCGAGGCAGCTCGTCTGGTGGCGCTCAACATGGCGCTCAACCGCACACCCCGCGACGAGACGGCGAAATACCTCTCAGAGCACTTCCGGCTGTCGGATCGCGACCGGCTGCTCGACGAGGTCTACGCCAGCGTCGAGGGGTAGCGCGGCCGGGTCACCGACCCGGATCCCGCTCGCGGGCGGGGGCTTGGGAGCGGACTCGTCGCTCATTGCGGCAACTGTACGCCGCCTCGCGCGAGGGGCGGACGGGAACGTCTGTTCGATGCACTAGACTCGCTGAAAGTGGATCAGATCGTCGTCTCGGGCGCCCGAGAGCACAACCTCAAGGACGTGACAGTCGCGATCCCGAGGCACTCGCTGACAGTCATCACGGGCCTGTCGGGGTCGGGCAAATCGTCACTGGCGTTCGACACGATCTACGCCGAAGGGCAGCGGCGCTACGTCGAGTCGCTGTCGGCCTACGCGCGCCAGTTCCTCGGTCAGATGGACAAGCCGGACGTCGACTCGATCGAGGGTCTGTCGCCGGCGATCTCGATCGATCAGAAGACGACCTCTCGCAATCCGCGGTCGACGGTCGGCACGGTGACCGAGATCTACGACTACCTGCGGCTGCTGTGGTCACGAATCGGGCACCCGCACTGCCACATCTGCGGGCGGCCGATCACCGGCCAGTCGGCAGAGCAGATCATCGACCAGGTGATGGAGCTGCCGGAGGCCACCCGGTTCATGGTGCTGGCCCCGATCGTCCGGGGACGCAAGGGCGAGTACGGCAAGCAGTTCGAGGAGCTCCGGGCCGAGGGATTCGGCCGCGTCAAGGTCGACGGCGAGCTGCGGCGGCTCGACGAGGAGATCACGCTCGACAAGAAGTACAAGCACGACATCGCGGTCGTCGTCGACCGGCTGGTGATGAAGGGCGAGCTCCGAAAGCGGCTCGCGGACTCGATCGAGACGGCCGTCGCGCTGGCGGACGGGCTGGTCGAGATCGAGCTGGTCGACGAGCCGGACCGGAAGCTGACCTTCTCGGAGCGGTTTGCGTGCCCGGTCCACGGTCCGAGCCTGGTCGAGCTCGAGCCTCGGATCTTCTCGTTCAACTCCCCGCACGGGGCCTGCCCCCGGTGCACCGGGCTCGGGTCCCAGATGGAGATCGACCCCGAGCTCGTCGTCCCGGACCCGACGCTGTCGGTCGGCGAGGGGGCGATCGCGCCGTGGGCTGTCAGCGCCTCGGACTACTACGGCCAGCTTGCGCAGGCGATCGCCGAACGGTACGGCGTCGATCTCGAGACCCCCTGGCAGGACCTGCCCGACGACGCGCGGGACTTCTTCCTGAACGGCACCGGCGGTGACCGGGTGCACGTCTCCTACCGCAACCGGTTCGGCCGCAAGCGAACGTACGCGACCAGATTCGAAGGGATCGTCCCCAACCTCGAGCGCCGATACCGCGAGACCGACTCCGAGTTCTCGCGCGAGAAGATCGAGGAGTACATGACCCTGCGGCCGTGCCCGGACTGTGAGGGCGCGCGGCTGCGACCCGAGTCACGTGCGGTGCTCGTCGCGGGCACCCCGATCCACGAGTTCACGGCGCTGTCGGCGCGGCGGGCGCTGCAGTGGGTCGAGGCGCTCGAGCTGACCGAGCAGGACCGGCGGATCGCGCGGTTGGTGCTGCGCGAGATCGAGGAGCGTCTGCGGTTCCTGGACAACGTCGGCGTCGGCTATCTGTCCCTGGAGCGAGCCTCGGCGACCCTTTCGGGCGGCGAGGCACAGCGGATCCGGCTCGCGACCCAGATCGGCTCCTCGCTGGTCGGCGTGCTGTACATCCTCGATGAGCCGTCGATCGGGCTGCACCAGCGCGACAACGAGAAGCTGATCGCGACACTCGAGCGGCTGCGGGACCTCGGCAACACGGTGCTGGTCGTCGAGCACGACGAGGGGACGATGCGGGCGGCCGACCATCTGGTCGACATGGGCCCCGGCGCCGGAGAGCACGGCGGTCACGTCGTCGCCCAGGGAACCGCCGACGAGGTCGCCGCGATTGCCGGACTCGCTCACCGGCCAGTTCCTGGCCGGCACGCGGGTGATCGAGACGCCGGCCCGGCGCCGCAAGCCGGCGGGGTACATCGCGATCGAGGGCGCCTCCCAGCACAACCTCGACAGACATCGACGTCAAGGTGCCGCTCGGGGTGCTGTGCTGTGTCACCGGCGTGTCGGGCTCGGGCAAGTCGACGCTCGTCAACGAGGTCCTGCTGAAGGCGGTCGGCAACCATCTGCACCGTTCGCGGCAGCGAGCGGGCGCCCACAAGCGGATCACCGGGCTCGACCAGCTCGACAAGATCATCTCGGTCGACCAATCGCCGATCGGCCGCACCCCGCGGTCAAACCCGGCCACCTACATCGGCCTGTTCGACCAGATCCGCGAGTTGTTCTCCAAGACCCAGGAGGCTCGTGCACGGGGCTACAAGCCCGGTCGGTTCTCGTTCAACGTCAAGGGGGGACGGTGCGAGGTCTGTCGCGGCGACGGTCAGATCAAGATCGAGATGCACTTCCTGCCCGACGTCTACGTCCCATGCGAGCAGTGCCACGGCAAGCGCTACAACCGCGAGACGCTCGAGGTCCGCTTCAAGGGCAAGACGATCGCCGACGTGCTCGAGATGCCAATCGAGGAGGCGCTCGAGTTCTTCGCTCACATCCCGAAGATCCGCAGGCGAGTCGAGGCGCTGGTCGACGTCGGCCTCGGCTACATGCGGCTCGGACAGCCGGCGACCACGCTCTCCGGCGGCGAGGCCCAGCGGGTCAAGCTCGCGGCGGAGCTGAGCAAGGTGGCGACCGGCCGCACGATGTACATCCTCGACGAGCCGACCACGGGGCTTCACTTCGCCGATATCCAGCGGCTGCTCGAGGTGCTCGAGCGGCTGGTCGACGCGGGCAACTCGGTGATCGTGATCGAGCACAACCTCGATGTGATCAAGGTCGCAGACCGGCTGATCGATCTCGGGCCCGAGGGCGGTGACGACGGCGGGCGGGTGGTCGCGATCGGGACCCCCGAGGACGTCGCCACCATCGCCGCCTCCCACACGGGCCAGTTCCTGGGCGAGGTCCTGCCGGTCCGGGCGAGCCGGAGCCGCACGGCTGCGGCCCGCAGCGGGAGCCGGACGCCCGCACGCAACGGCGCCGGGATCGCCGCCGGCAACGGGTCGAAGGCCACCGCGGGCAACGGCGCGAAGGCGCGCGGGCGCAATGGATCGGGTTCGGCGGCGGCGGCCGCCAAACCGCGCCGGAAGGCGACCACCGGGCGGTGAGCCGTGGCTGACCATTACCAACGTCCGGACTGGTTCACCAAGCACGTCTTCAACCCGATCGTGGCCGGGCTCACCCGTCTCGGGATCGGCGTCTACGGCTCGCGCGTGCTCGAGGTTCCGGGCCGCAGCAGCGGCCTGGCCCGCCGTACGCCGGTCAACCTGCTGCGGTTCGAGGGCGGCGACTACCTAGTCGCACCGCGCGGCAACACCCAATGGGTGCGCAACCTCCGCGTCAGCGGAAGTGGCCGGCTTCTGATCGGTCGCCGCGCCCGGTCATTCACCGCGACCGAGCTCGCCGACGATGCCAAGGCGCCGCTGTTGCGGGCCTACCTGAAGAAGTGGAAGTGGGAGGTGGGGCAGTTCTTCGGCGGCGTCGGTCCCCGACGCCTCTGACCAGGAGCTGCTGGCGATCGCGCCCGACCATCCGGTCTTCCGGGTGGTGCAGTCCTGAGCCGCAGCGGCCCGCGATCGGCCGCGGACCTGAAGCTGTGGGCCCAGAAGTGGCGCTGGTACGAGCGCAACTCGCTGCCATGGAACCGGGCCCTGATCCACTGGGAGGCGATGCGCCGGCAGGCGTTCATCCGCTGGCCCGTGCACGGCAACGTGCTCGAGGCGCTGCGCGAGGGGCGGCTCGAGATCGGCGCCCAGACGGTGCTCGAACCCGGCGTCTGGATCACGGCTCCCGGCGATGCTCGGATCACGATCGGCTCGGGGTGCTTTCTGAACCTCGGGGTGATGGTCGCCTCGATGGTGCTGGTCGAGATCGGCGACCACTGCATGCTCGCCAACGGCTGCTTCGTCAGCGACGCGAGCCACCGGTTCGACGATCCCCGGCGGCCGGTCCCGTGGCAGGGATTCACGACCAAGGGTCCGACCCGGATCGGCAACAACGTCTGGTGCGGAGTCAACGTGGTCGTCACCAGCGGCGTCACGATCGGCGAGCGGTCCGTGATCGGGGCGAATTCGGTCGTCACCGACGACATCCCGCCGTACTCGATCGCGGCGGGCGCGCCGGCGCGGGTCCTGCGCACGATCGAGCACGAGTAGCGCGGCCGCGCGTGGCGCCCGTGCTCAGCGCACCTGGGCGGTCAGCGTGCTCGTCTTGCCGCCGGCGTCCTTGACGGTCACGACCAGCTTCTGGCTCTTGACGTGGTCGTGCTTGACGCTGGTCGTCAGCGCGGCGCTCTCGAGCAGCCCGGTCGTCCCGACCTTCGTGGTCACGGCGCCGGCAGGCGTCTGCAGGGTCACGACCAGCTTGCCGTGCCTGAGGGCGAGCGTTTTGACCTTCGCTCCGCTCACCGACACCACCGGGTGCCGTGACCGTTTGAGCACGGTCTTGCGGACGAAGCTCAGGCCGCGCGGCAGCGCGATCGTGAACGACCTCAGCTTGGGTGCGCCCTGGCCCGCCGCGAGCCGGAAGCGCAGCGTGGGCTTGCCGCTCTTGAGGCCGGTGAGCAACGCACCATGAATCGCGGGCCGCGTGGTCGTCGTCGGGGGCGTGCCGCCCGTCCCGCCTGTGCCGCCGGTCCCACCGGTCCCACCGGTGCCACCCGTCCCACCGGTGCCACCCGTCCCACCACCGCCGCCGGTGCCGCCGCCACCCGTCCCGCCGCCACCCCCGCCGCCGCCCGCGGGCGGTCTGCACGGCGAGATCGTGAACGGCGCCGACTCGGTCGCGGTCTGGTCACCGTTCTGCGAGGTGAGCGTCGCGGTCGCGGTCCCGCTCGGCGTGGCGCAGCTGGTGGTGAAGACGCTGTCGGGCCCACCCGACAGCACCACCTGGAGGTCGGTCAGTGGGAGGTCGGGGATCCCGGCAAACGTGGTCGTGGCCGTGGTGAGGCCGACGGCGCCGTTGATCGTCACCGGGAACGGCGGCCCGAACACGATCGTGATCGCGATCGGCTTGGTGGGGGGGGTCAGCGATCCGGTCAGGTAGACGATGCCAGTCAGCGTCGTCGGGTACAACGGTGAGGTCGCCGAGGCCGACCCGACCGGCGCGCAGTCACTGATGATCGGGTTGGAGCAGAGCAGGCCGGCCACCGCGGTGTTGACGCCCAGGACAGCCGGCGGGAACTTGAGCGCGACCGAGCTGTTGGTCGCGTCATCGGCCGCCTGGGTGATGTCGGTCGTGACCTGCACGCCACGGTCGCCCGTATCCTGAACCGCGCTCACGGCGAGCATCGGGGCGTACGGAAGGGTCGAGCAGCCGGTCACGGCCAACGGCGCCGACGCGGTCTTGAGCGTCGGATCATCGGCGGAGTTCGCGGTGACGGTGACGTTCGCCGCGGTTGCCGGACAGCGGTCGGGCATCCGCAGGTTGAACGTCGAGTCCAGCCCCGTGATGCCGGTGTTGGGGAGGTTCGAGAACGTGATGTCGAGGCCGACGCCGTCGGGATCGCCGGAGGGCCGCACGGTCACGTCGGCAGGCGAGCCCAGCTCCACCGGCGTCGTGCCGACGAACATCGCGAGCCCCGCGAGGTCGCCTGGGGCGGGCGGCGCGACCAGGTCGAACGTGACCGCCACTGGCAGGACGCCCGCCTCGCTCAGTGTTCCGGTGCCGACCTGACACGCGACGACGGGCGAGCTCGGGGTCGTCGTCAGACACTCGCCGCCGTCGATCGAAGCGTCGGCGAGCAGACCGGGGGGGAGGCTCAGCGTCACGTCCTTGGGAGAGTCCAGGACGCTCGGCGAGAAGGTCAGATCCATCCCCAGCGCTACCGTCGTGCCGGCGGCGGTGCCCACGCTCTGATCGAGCGTCACCGCGGGCATGATCGACGCCGACGCAGCCGGCGCGAGGACCGCCGCGGCGACCGCCACGATGATCCCGGACAGGACCGAGCACAACCTGCGATCGACCATCCTTCGAGCCCTGCTATGGCGCAATCCGAGTCTCCGGTGCTCCGCCGTGGTACACAAGCATACCCCAGCTTGCAACCGGTGCCGGCGACCGCTAGGAGTTCTTGATCACGATCCCCTCGAGGATGTTCGCGACCCGCTCGGTCGCGTCGACCGCGGCCTCGAGACGCTCGAACAGGTCCTTCCAGCGGATTACGACCATCGGGTCGATGCCGCCGTCGAACAGCGACGCGACCGCCTCGCGCGTGATCCGGTCCCCCTCGTTCTCGAGCCGGTTAACCTCGACCGTATAGCGGGAGATGTCGCGGAACCCGCGCAGCCTGGGGATCGCCTCTGCAATCTGCGCCGAGGCCTCTTTGAGCACCCGTGCCAGCCGGATCGCCTGGTCCATCGGCGCTTCGATCTTGTACAGGCCGAGGTAGTCGGCGACCTCTTCGGTGTAATCGACGATGTCGTCGAGCGCCGAGGCGAGCGCGAGGATGTCCTCGCGGTCGATCGGGGTCACGAACGTGTGGTTGAGGCGATCGATGATGTCGTGCGTGATCCGGTCGCCCTCGTGCTCGCAGTCGAGGATCTCCTGCGCGAGGTGGCGCTCGTCGGGGTACCCGGCGAGCATCGTGTCGAGCAGGTCCGAGGCGCGCATCATGTTCTGGCCCGCCTCCTCGAACAGCTCGAAGTAGATGCGGTCTCGGGGCGAGAACACCTGCGCGAAGCGGGCCATATAGGCGGATCCTAGATCAGCGGCCGCCCTCGCGGTCGATCAATCCGGTGACCGACCGCGAGGGCGAGACGGCTAGGCGAGCTCCGCGCGGACCCGAGCCAGCTCCTGGTCGTCGATCGAGTAGCAGTGCTCGGGCCCCGGGAAGCTGCCCGCCCGCACCTCGGCCGCATACTCTGCGACGCCGGCGACCATCTGGGCCTTGATGTCCTGGAAGCGCTTGGCGAACCGGGGCGCATGGCCGTCGTAGATCCCGAGCAGGTCATGGAACACGAGCACCTGGCCGTCGGCTGCCGGGCCGGCCCCGATCCCGATCACCGGGATCTCCATATGTGGCATCAGAGCCTCCGTGACGGCCGCCGGGATCGCCTCGAACACGATCGAGAAGCACCCCGCGTCCTGCAGCGCCAGCGCATCGCGGGCGACGCCGAGCGCCCGATCGGCCGTGCGGCCCTGGGCCTTGTAGCCCCCCAGCGCGGTCGCCGTCTGAGGCGTCAGGCCGACGTGACCCATGACCGGGATCCCGGCGTCTACGATCGCGCGCGCCCGCTGGACGCTGGTGCCTCCGCGCTCGAGCTTGACGGCATCACAGCCGGCCTCCTTGATGAACCGTTGCGCGGTCTCGATCGCCTGCACGTCGGATGACTCATAAGAGCCGAACGGGAGGTCGCCGACCATCAACGGCGTCTGCAATCCGCGTCGCACGGCCGCGGCCAGCATCAGCATCTCATCGGTCGAGACCGGGATCGTCGACGGATACCCGAGCACGGTCATCGCGCCCGAGTCGCCGACCAGCACCATGTCGACTCCCGATTCCTGCGCGACCTGCGCCGATGGGTAGTCGTAGGCCGTGACCATCACGATCTGCTCGCCGAGTTGCTTTTTTTCGGCCAGCCGCGGAAGCGTCATCGGCAGCGGCCCGTCAAGGCCATGGGGGATAGAGATCTGGGGGGTTGCGGACACTACGGTCGCCTCCTCTGGGCAGTGGTTGGCGCCCCGAACGGGGTCGCCACCTCGTTGTGGATCCAGCAGCTCGTGTGCGCGCTCATTCGCGCCCTCCGGTGACGATCAGGTCGTTGTCGATCAGCCTCGTGCCGCCGACGTTCGCGGCGACGACCGCGAGGACCTCGCCGTTGACGCGTCGGACCGGCGCCAGCGTGTCGGCCTCGACGAGCTCGAGGTAGTCGGGCTCGATCCCGGCGGAGCTCAGCTCCCGTAGCCCGGCCGCTCGGGCGGCGCTCACGTCTCGGCTGCCGGCGAGCACCGCCTCGCGGACGCGCTCCAGCGCCCGGTGAAGTGACCTGGCTCGTTCGCGGTCAGGCGGCGAGAGCAGCACGTTGCGGCTCGAGAGCGCGAGGCCATCGGGGTCGCGGACCGTGGGGCAGACCTCGATCACGACCGGCATGTCGAGATCGCGCACGAGGCGCTTGACCACCACCGCCTGCTGGGCGTCCTTCTGGCCGAAGTAGGCGACGTCGGGTCCGACCATGTTGAGCAACTTGGCGACGACGGTCGTGACACCGTCGAAATGGCCGCTGCCGCGGTGGGCTCCCTCGAGCTCCTCGGTCAGGCCGCTGACAGAGACGGTGGTCGCGAAGCCCGGCGGATACACGTCCTCGGCAGCGGGGGCGAACACGAAGTCGACGCCCTGCTCTACCGCGAGCTCCATGTCTCGCGCCTCGTCGCGGGGATACGCGTCGAGATCTGCGGCGTCATTGAACTGAGCCGGGTTGACGAACAGCGACACGACCACAACATCGGAGCGCTCGCGGGCGCGGCGCATCAGAGACAGGTGGCCGTCATGGAAGGCGCCCATGGTCGGCACGAGGCCAATCGAGCGGCCCTCCCGACGGTGCGGAAGCAGCTCCACTCGCAGCGCGGCAACAGATCGAACGACCTTCATCGCCGCGCCACCTCGGGCGAGCGGGGCTCGCCGCGCGCTCCGGCCAGCGCGCGGGTCGCCTGGACGAGCGCGTCGAACACCGGCAGCAACTCCGGCGCACTCCCGGCGACCGCCTCGCGCTGGGCGACGATCGTCGCCTCGTCGCGACGCGCGACCGGGCCGGTCAGTGCCCGTTCGGGCCCGATCCGGGCCCAGTTGTCGACCGTCGCCCGGACCAGTGGGACCAGCATCTCACGGTCGGCGCCCGCCTCGGCGGCGAGCCGCTCGGCCACCCATTCGAGCGTGACCAAGAAGTTGGACGCGATCGAGGCAGCCGCGTGATACCCCGCGCGATCGGCATCGGCCAGCTCGAACGAGCGCATCTCGAGCGCCCGCGCGAGCCGGTGCGCGAACGCCAGCGCCCGCGGCGAGCTGCCCGCGACCGCCGCCCCAGCGCCCGCGAAGCGCTCGGCGCCGTCATCGGCGATGAAGGTCATCAGGGGGTGCAGCGAGAACCGCTCGCGCGGGGCGAGCAGCTCGAGGCTGGTCGCGCCCGAGCAGTGGCCGATCAGCACGTCTGCGGGAGCTGCCGCCGCGGCTCGGGCGATCTCGCCGTCAGGTACCGCCAGCAAGACCGCGTCGAAGCCGCTCAGATCGGCGCCGCGCCCGAGCGGCTCGGAGGCCTCTACGCCGCGCTCGCGCAGCGCCCGGGAGAGAGCGCTGCCGAGTCGGCCCCGGCCGACGACGGCGACGGTCGACGGGGGTGCCGGCGGGGCCGCGCTCAGTCCTCGCGTCGTGGCGCGCGCTATGGGGGCTTGTGAGGGCCGTTCCAGTTCCCGCATGAGATACCGGTCGGAAAAGAGATCTGTTGAACCGCACGAGGTCCTGCCCGTTGCCGGGTGACGGCCTCGCACTACAGGATACCCCGTCTGGCGATCCGATTAGCATCACTGTTGTGACATCCGCGACCGAGCGGCGGGAGTTGCTGAAGGCCGTCTACGACGAGGCCAGGGGCTGCGTTCGCTGCCAGTTACATCAGACGCGGACGCAGGTCGTGTTCGGGTCTGGCAACGCCGATGCCGACTTGATGTTCGTCGGCGAGGCGCCCGGTGCCAACGAGGACCGGCTCGGGCTCCCGTTCGTCGGGCAGGCCGGCAAGCTGCTCGACAAGCTGCTGAACGAGATCGGGCTCGAACGCGGTGACGTGTTCATATGCAACACCTTAAAATGCCGCCCCCCGGGCAACCGGGACCCGCAGCCGAACGAGATCGAGTCGTGCAGCGGCTACCTGCACAGCCAGGTGCAGCTGATCGAGCCGAAGTTGATCTGCACGCTGGGGAACTTCTCGACCAAGCTGCTGCGGGGTGACGCGACCGGCATCTCACGCCTTCACGGGCAGGTCCAGGAGCAGATGATCGGCCCGCGCGCCGTGCGCCTGTATCCGCTCTACCACCCGGCTGCCGCGCTCTACACGCCATCGACGCTCGAGGCGCTGCGGACCGACTTTCATCGGATCCCGGACCTGTTGGCGCTCGAGCCACTGGCACAGCCGGAACCGCTCGCGCCGATTCCGGAACCGGAGCTCGAGGAGTCGCCGGAGCCCGAGGCGGCGAGCGAGCAGGCCGTCGAGCCGGCGACGCAGCTCGATCTGTTCTAGAGCTCGACCGGCTCGGGGAGCCGGGCGGCGGCGGAGTCCTCCCGCGCGCCGGGCGGCGGCGCAGACGGGGGAACGGCCGGGCGCTTGTCATGGCGGAGCGCCATCGCGAAGGCGAGCACGGCGCCGACGGCCTGGATCCCCAGCACCACGGTCGCAAACCCGGTCGGCCGGCGGGAGGCGTTGAGCAGCAGAATCGGCTCGGCCACGGCAACCGCGCCAAGCGCCAGCAAAAACCAGGTTCGTCGCAGCGCGAGCATGTACTGCACCGCGAGATAGGTCGCGGCGAGGACCGTGAACGCGGCGCCGAGGACGAACAACGAGTTTGCGGCCAGAAGTCGCTTGGGGCCGAACGCGAGCCGGAGCAGCAGCCGGGGCTCAAAGCCGAAGATCAGCAGCACCGGGATCGAGCAGACCGCGACGATCCCCAGCGCGACGAATAGCACCGGCCGCGTGTCCTCGCCGGCCGCATGGCGGCGCGAGGCCTCCGGGACGAGGTAGAAGCCGCCGCCGATCGCGACCCAGATCAGGACCTTGGCGGCGACCGCCGTGGCACCGTAGGAGCTCGCGACCGGGCTCGTGAAGCGGTGCTTGGCGGCGATGATGTCGATGTTCTGGAGCACGGCGATCACGATCAGCCCGGCGATCGGCGCCCAGGCACGCCGGATGTGGGTCCAGAGACCGACCTGGGCCGGGGCGACCCCGGCGGCGGCGACCGGCCTGGCGGCCGTCTTCTCGACGTACTGGCGCAGCCGGATCCCGCAGAAGATGCACATCGCGATGAACGACAACGGCGTACCGAGATAGGCGCCGGTCACGCCGAGGCCGGCGACGACCAGCAGCGCCCCGGTGATCAGCCTCGCGCCCTGCTCGCCGATCAGGCTGATCCCGACGCCCTTGTAGTCGCCGACTCCCTGTAGGACTCCCCGTAATATCGCCAGCTCGAGCCACAGCATCGCCGCGGGCAGCCCGACCGCCGCGGCCCACTGATCGTGCGGCACGCCGACCGCCTGCGAGATCGGATCGCGCAGCAGTACCGAGATGACCGAGATCACGAGCGTGCCGAAGAACAGGATCACCGTCCACCGCTTGACCGTCGCCGCCAGTGCGGCCCCGACGCCGAGGTGCCCGAGGACTCCCTCGCGCGCCGTCGCCACCTGGAGCGCCTGTCCCGCCACGGACAGGATTAGGAAGTAGCTCACCAGCGCCGCCAGCGATCCGTAGTCGGTCAGCAGCCGCGCGAACACGACCGTCGAGATCAACGCGATGACGTTGTTGGCGATCATCGCGCCCGCGAGACCCGCGGCCTTCGCGGTCTCTGAGTCCAGTAGGCCGCGCAGGTCCCGGTCGCCGAGAATCCGTTGTGTCAGCCGGGACGTGCGACTCGCGGCCCGGTCAGTCGCGGGAGCAGTCATCCACTCCGTGACGGTAGCGAACCACGCGGAGGCGCCGCTCTACAGTGTCCCCTATGCAGGGCAGATTTCGGTCCGAGAGCGCCGAGGAGACGGAGGCGATCGGAGCGCGCCTGGCCGCCGAGCTCGTCCGCGGGGACGTGGTGCTGATCGAGGGGGAGCTGGGCGCCGGCAAGACCACGCTCGTGCGCGGCGCGGCGCGCGCGCTCGGAGTCACGGGGGCGGTCACCAGCCCCACGTTCACGATCGGTCAACGCTACCCGGGGACCGTTCCGGTCGCGCACATCGACCTCTATCGCGTCCCGGGACTCACCGGAGAGGAGCCCGATCTGTTGGCGGAGTATCTAGGCGACGACACCATCGCGTTCGTCGAGTGGCCATCGGGCGGCGAGCAGACGATCGCCGGCTTCGCGCGGGTCGCCGCCCACGTCCGGCTCGAGCACGCCGGCGGCGACAGCCGGCTCGTCAGCGTGCAATCGAGCACGCCGGCGGGTGTGAGCGCCGCATGAGGGTGCTCGCGTTCGACACGGCCACGAGGGCAACGACGGTCGCGCTCGTCGACTCCGACGGCGAGGCGATCGAGGCGCGCGACGACCCCGCGCCCGGCCAGCGGCCCCGACACACCACCCAGCTGATGTCGCTGATCGCCGACGTCATGGGGCGGGCCGGGTGCGGCTGGCCCGACATCGACCGGATCGCGGTCGGGGTCGGCCCCGGCACGTTCACCGGCCTGAGGATCGGCGTCGCGACCGCACGGGCGCTGGCTTGTGCCCGCCGGATCGATCTGGTCGGCGTCTCGAGCCTGAGATCGCTCGCGCTCGGGGCGGCGGACGAGGCCCGCGCGCTCGGGAGCGACGCCGTCGTACCGGTGCTCGACGCGCGCCGCGGCGAGGTGTTCGCCGCCGCGTGGAGGCCCGACGACGTCGCCGCGCGCAACGGCGTCGAGCCGCTGCTGGAGCCGGTCGCGCTCGCGCCGGCCGCGCTGGCGCAGACGGCGACTGCGATCGGTCGTGCACGCCTGGAAATCGGCGATGGGGCGGTAGAATTCAGGGCGGTTCTCGAGCGCCCGGGGAGCTCGATTCCAGCCGACAGGTCCGGGCTGCACCGGGTCAACGCGGTATTCACTGGGCAACTGGCGTTCCGCTCGGATCCGGCGCAGGGTGGGGATGTACGGCCCGAGTATCTCCGACTGCCCGACGCCGAGCTCTCGCTGCAGGGACCGCAACGACGATGACGCAAGCGAACTTCAAGATCAGAACATTGGGGTACTCGGATCTCCCGCAGGTGATCTCGATCGAGCGGCGGGCCTTCGGGGCGCCGTGGTCGTTGGCGATGTTCGTGCTCGAGCTCTCCAAGCCGTCCGGTCTGTGCCTGGCGGCCGCCGACGGTGACACCAACAAGCTCGTCGGCTACCTGGTGCTGTCGCGCTACGACACTGTCTGGCATCTGATGAACATCGCCGTCGATTCCTCCCGCCGACGGGAGGGGATCGCACGCGGAATGCTCGAGGAGATGTTCGACCGCGCAGGGTCCGATGAGCAGTACACGCTCGAGGTCCGGACCTCGAACGCACCGGCGATCGCGCTCTATGAGGCCTACGGGTTCCGGCCCGCCGGCAAGCGGCCGCGCTACTACCGCGACACGGGCGAGGATGCGGTGATCATGTGGCGCACGGCCGAGACGATCTCGACCTCCGGCGCCACCGGTTGATCCTCGCGATCGAGACCAGCTGCGACGACACGTGCGCGGCGGTAACCACAACCGACGGCCGGATCGCCGCCAACGTGATCTCCTCGCAGGGGATTCATGACCGATTCGGCGGCGTGGTGCCGGAGATCGCCTCCCGCCACCACCTCGAGCTGATCGGCACCGCGATCGACGATGCGCTCGCACGGGCCGAGACCTCGCTCGCCGACGTCGAGTTGGTCGCCGTCACGCGTGGGCCCGGTCTCGTCGCTGCGCTGCTGGTCGGCTTCGCCACCGCCAAGGCGATCGCTGCGGCGTACGAACTCCCGCTCGCGCCGGTCGACCATCTGCATGGCCACGTCGCCGCGGCGTTTCTCCAGCCCGCGCCAGTCGCCCCACCGTTCGTCGCGCTGATCGCCTCCGGCGGCCATACATTCCTGGCCCGGGTGACCGACCGCGGGCCAGGCTACGAGGTGCTCGGTCAGACGCTCGACGACGCCGCCGGCGAGGCATTTGACAAGGGCGCGCGCCTGCTAGGGCTGGGCTACCCGGGCGGCGCGGCGCTCGAGCGTCTGGCGCGCGACGGCGATCCCAAGGCATTTCCGTTTCCGACCGGGTCTCGTCTCGGCGGTCTGGACTTCTCGTTCGCCGGGCTAAAGACCGCGTTGCTGTATCGCGTGCGAGAGCTCGGCGAGCAGGAGACCGAGCGCCGGCGATCCGATCTCGCGGCCTCGTATCAACGTGCGATCGTCGAAGCGCTCGCGACCCGCGCCGAGCGGGCGCTGGGGCTAACCGGGCTGCAGCGGCTGGCGATCGGTGGTGGCGTGGCCGCCAACGGGCCACTCCGCGAACGTCTCGCCGCCATCGGCGTCGAGCTGGCGACCCCACCGCGCGAGCTGTGCACCGACAACGCGGCGATGATCGGCAGCGCCGCGCGGTACGTGGACGCGCTGGCGTACCCCGAATATCTCGACCTCGACGTCTACGCGACCGGCGAGCGGCCGCTGGCCGCGGCGTGATGAGCGCCACCCGGCAAGTCGTTCTGTTCGGGCGACAGGGGTGCTGCCTCTGTGACGAGGCTCGCGAAGCGCTGATGCGTGTCCGCGTCAGGCATCCGTTCGAGTTCGAGGAGCGCGATATCGAGACCGACGATGCGCTCCTGCGTGCCTATCTCGAACGGATACCAGTCGTTACGATCGATGGCGTGGACGCATTCGAGCTCTTTGTGGACGAGGCCGAGCTGGCGCACCAGCTCGCCGGGCATCTCGTGCGCGACCGAGGCACTGAGACCGACTAGAGTGAACCGGGGATGAGCTACACGGTCGGCCGCGGCACCGAATCGGCTCAGCCGACGCTGGAGAAGCCAGGAGAGAAGCTCTCCCTCGGCGTCGCCGCGCGGCTGTCTCGGTACCTCCAGGTCCTCACTCAGGCACGGAAGATCGGTAAGGAGACGATCTCCTCACAGGAGCTGGCCGAGTACACGCACGTCAACTCGACCCAGATCCGTCGTGATCTGTCGGGCTTCGGCAAGTTCGGCAAACGGGGCGTCGGCTACAACGTCGATTCGCTCGTTAGCCAGATCCGCAAGATCCTGCGGACCGCCGGGCAACACAACATCGCGCTGTTCGGCGCCGGTCACCTCGGGACCGCAATCGCGACCTCGGACATCTTCGCTGACCACGGCTTCAGGGTGGTCGCGATCTTCGACGTCGACCAGGATCTCGTCGGGACCCAGATCGGGTCGCTCGAGGTTCGCCACAACTCCGAGTTGCGACAGGTCGTCGAGGACCAGGACATCGTGGTCGCGGTGCTCGCAGTCCCGTCGCCCGCCGCACAGGAGCTGGCCGACCAGCTCGCCGATGCGGGTGTGAAGATCATCTTCAACTACTCCGACGCGCTGCTGCAGGTGCCGCCAGAGGTCACGGTTCACACGTCCAGCCCGGCCGTCGATCTGCTCTACGCGCTGTACTTCTATCTGACCTGATCCGCACCTCGTCGTGGACCTAGACCTCGACATCGCGCGTGAGACATTTGACGCCTCGACCGATTTCACGGTCGGGCTCGAGGAGGAGTTCGCGCTGCTGAGCCCGGACGAGCTCGGCCTCTGTCAGAGGTTCGAGGAGCTGCGGGCGGCAGCCGAGTCCGACCCGATCCTGTCGGCGTCGATCGCCGGCGAGCTGATCTCGTCCGAGATCGAGATCCGTTCCGGGCGGGGGGCCAACCTCGAGGCCGCTCGCGCCGCGCAACGTGATCTGCGCCGGCGGCTGTTCGCCGTGGCCGCCGATCAGGAGATCGCGCTCGGTGCGACCGGCACCCATCCGTGGTCTGACTATCGCGACCAGCGGATCATCGCGACCGAGCACTACCAACGGGTCGAGCATGGCCTCAAGTACGTCGCCTGGCGCAACAACACGTTCTCGATCCACGTGCACGTCGGGATCCAGGGGGCGCAGCGGGCGGTCCTGATCTGCGACCGGCTGCGGCCGGTGCTCCCGATCCTGCTGGCGATCTCGGCCAACTCCCCGTTCCTCGACGGCCGTGACTCCGGGCTGCACAGCGCGCGCACGCAGACGTTCACCAAGAGCTTTCCCCGCTGCGGTGTCCCCGATCCGTTCGGGGGCTGGGAGGCGTTCGTCGACTACATCGAGATGCTGTTCGGGACCCGCTCGATCGTCGAGTACACGCAGGTCTGGTGGTCGATCCGCCCGCACCTGTCGTTCGGCACCGTCGAGGTGCGGATCTGCGACGCGCAGGCGACCGCACAGGAATCGGACGGGCTCGCCGCGTTGATCTTGGCCTGCGTCGCCCAGGCCGCCCGCGATCTCGACGATGGCGTGCCGCAGGCGGAGCTACCCAACCGGATGATCGAGGAGAACATGTGGCGGGCGATCCGTTACGGCCTCGATGAAGACCTGCTCGACCTCGAGCGGCTCGAGCCGTATCCCGGGGCGGCGGCGGTCGAAAGACTGCTCGAATGGACCGCGCCGATGCGATCCGAGCTCGGGATCGATGTCGCGCTGCCCTCACTGAACGGCGCTCAGCGCCAGCGACGCATGCTCGAGAGCGGGATGAGCCTGCACGAGGTCTACACGGCCGTCCAGGCCGAGACGCGGGAGACCTATTCTGGGGTGCTGGAAACCCCGCGGAGGTGACGCTGTGAGTACTGGAAATCCCCAAGACGACCCGCTCGGCGCGGGCGCCCCGATGTCCGAGGAGGAGCTCCGGGCCGCATACGAGGCCGAGCTCAAGAGGATCCGCGTCGAGCAGGTGCTGCTCGAGAACGTCGTCTCGCTGATCAACCTCGGGATGCGACGTACCGGGCTGTCGCCCGGTACCGAGGATGAGCGCGACCTTGCACAGGTGCGCCTGGCGATCGACTCGATCCGGGCGCTGCTCCCGGTCGTCGAGCAGAGCGCCGCCGCGCAGGCGGGGCCGATCCGCGATGCCCTCTCGCAGCTGCAGATGGCGTTCGTCAAGCTCGGTGGGTCGTCCGGTCCGACCGGCGCTGAGTCTGAGCCCGGACGCGAGCCTTCCGGTGGTGCAGGCGGGTCCGAACCTGGCCCAGGTGGACCGCCTTCGGGCCCCGGTGGACCTGGTTCGCCGGGTTCTGGCCCGGCTGGACCCGGTTCGGGGCCTGGGCCTGAGCCATCCGAGCCTCCTGCGCCCAAGCCCGGCGAGCCGGGCCCCGCGCAGCGGAGCGGTCGGCTGTGGGTGCCCGGCCAGTAGGCCGGCGGTTGAGAGCGGCCTAGAGGCGACGTTCCGCCCGCCGGCACGCTAGACTCGCGCGGCGTATTGGCGGGTCCCAAGCCGTTCGGTGGGGCCCTTTTGCCGTTGTAGATCGGCGCGCGACCGCGCCTCAAACCAAGAGCCCTCCGGAGGACTTTCCTTGTCAAGCTTTCTGACGCATCACGGCGTCATTGTTGCGCTCGTGTGCGCCGGCGCCGCCCTCGCCTACGGCGTCCTGACCTCCCAAGCGCTGCTGGCGCTCTCGCCCGGGAACGAGCGCATGCAGGCGATCTCGTCGGCTGTTCAGGAGGGGGCGCGCGCGTACCTGAACCGCCAGTACACGACGATCGCCGGCGTCGGGGTGATCCTGTTCATCGTCCTGATCCCGATCCAGAACATCCGCGTCGCGATCGGGTTCCTGATCGGCGGGCTGCTGTCCGCGGGCGCAGGCTACATCGGGATGAACGTCTCGGTGCGCGCCAACGCGCGCGTCGCCGAGTCCGCACGCGGTGGCGTGTCACCGGCACTGTCGGTCGCATTCCGCGGCGGAGCGGTCACCGGACTGCTGGTCGTCGGTCTCGCCCTGCTCGGCGTGGCCGGTTACTACGGCATCCTGACGTGGATCGCCGGCGAGAGTGAGCGCTCGGCGATCGACGCGCTGATCGGGCTCGGTTTCGGCGGCTCACTGATCTCCGTGTTTGCGCGCCTCGGCGGCGGCATCTTCACGAAGGCGGCCGACGTGGGCGCCGATCTGGTCGGCAAGATCGAGGCCGGGATCCCGGAGGACGACCCCCGCAACCCGGCCGTGATCGCCGACAACGTCGGCGACAACGTCGGCGACTGCGCCGGCATGGCCGCTGACCTGTTCGAGACCTACGCCGTGACCGCGGTCGCGGTGATGCTGCTCGGCGTGCTCCTGTTCCGCGAGCAGTCAGCGGTGGCGCTGTACCCGCTGGTGCTCGGCGCCGTGTCGATCATCGCCTCGATCATCGGCACGTTCGCCGTCCGCTCGCGGGCCGGCAATGTCGAGCGCGCGCTGTACCAGGGCCTGGTCGTCTCGGGCCTGCTGGCCGCGCTCGCGTTCCTGCCGATCACCTACTGGATGATGAACGGCGTCCATCTGATCGGCCACCCGCTCTCGACGCCTAGCTGGGGCAAGTACTACCTCTGCGCGCTGATCGGGATCGGGGTCACGGCGTGCCTGTTCGTGATCACCGATTACTTCACGTCGACCCGCTTTGCGCCGGTCAAGTCGACCGCGCGCGCCTCGCAGACCGGTCACGCGACCAACATCATCCAGGGCCTGGCGCAGGGCTTTCAGTCGACCGCGCCTCCGGCAATCGTGATCGCGCTCGGAATCCTCGGCGCCTGGAAGCTCGGCGGCGGCGGCAGCACAGGCGTCTACGGGATCGCCGTCGCTGTGATGGCGCAGCTGTCGCTGACCGGCCTGATCGTCGCGCTCGACGCGTTCGGCCCGATCACCGACAACGCCGGCGGGATCGCCGAAATGGCCGACCTACCCGAGGAGGTCCGCAACGTCACTGACCCGCTCGACGCGGTCGGCAACACGACCAAGGCCGTCACCAAGGGGTATGCGATCGGATCGGCCGCGCTCGCGGCGCTGGTCCTGTTCAACGCGTTCGAGCGCGAGCTCAACGCGAAGGGCAAGTTCCCGGACTTCTCGATCAGCAACCCGGCGGTCCTGATCGGGCTCCTGATCGGCGGGATGATGGTCTACCTGTTCGTGTCGCTCGCGATGGAGGCTGTCGGTCGAGCCGGCGGCGCGGTGGTCGAGGAGGTCCGCCGCCAGTTCCGCGAGAAGCCGGGGATCATGGAGGGCACCGAGCTGCCGGAGTACGGCGCGGCGGTCAGCCTGGTCACCCGCGCAGCGCAGCGGGAGATGATCCTGCCGTCGCTGATCCCGATCGTGATCACGTTCGTCGTCGGGCTGATCAGTGTCGAGGCGCTCGGCGGGCTGCTGATCGGCGTGATCGTCGTCGGGTTGTTCGTCGCGATCTCGATGACCTCCGGCGGCGGTGCGTGGGACAACGCCAAGAAGCTGATCGAGGACGGCGCTTACGGCGGCAAGGGGTCCGAGGCCCATGCGGCCGCGGTCACCGGCGACACGGTCGGTGACCCGTACAAGGACACCGCCGGGCCGGCGATCAACCCGATGATCAAAGTGGCGAACATCGTTGCGCTGCTGATCATTCCGCTGATTACCTGACTGGTCTCGCTTTGGGGCGGGTCTGCGTGGCCCGCCCCCTGGGAGCGGGGTGCTCGGGGTGTTCGTGATCGTTGAGGGTGCGTTCTCCTCGCGACCGCTCCGGGGGCGGGCACGCAACCCCGCCCTCTCGGCGGCGCGGCGGGTATGTGTGGGTGATCCTGGCGCGCGGTGTTCTTGGCGGCCGCGTCTGCGGGCGGCTGCGGTGTTCTCGATTACAACCGTTGTGCGATGCGCGCTCGCTAATCGAGCTAGATTGCGGACTCCGATGAAGCGTTACTGGCCGGGCGGCTTCTGTTCACGCGACTCCCTAGAGTGCAGACCATGTTCATTCTGATCGTCGGCGCCGGCCGGGTCGGCTCGGCAATCGCCAAACGGTCGCTCGAGGCTGGTCACGAAGTCTCGGTGCTCGACAGCGACCCGTTGTCGCACGAGCGCCTCGACAAGGATCAGTCGACGAGCTGGGAGGACGCGGGCGGCCGGTTCACGGTCGGTGCCGCGCTCGAGGTCGACGGACTGATCGCAGCCGGGATCGAGGACGCTGACGTGTTCATGGCGGCGACCCGAGGGGATAACACGAATCTCGTCATCGCGCAGCTCGCGCAGCGGCGGTTCGACGTGCCGCGCGTCGTGGTCCGCGTCGCCGACCCGGCTCGCGCGGCCTGGTACGCCGAGCAGGGTCTGTTGACGATCTGTCCGACTCAGAAGGCGATCGAGCAGGCCGAGCAGATGGTGCTCGCGCCGTGAAAGGGGGCCAAACCTGATGTACGTGATCATCGCCGGGGCGGGCAAGGTTGGCTGGAACCTCGCCCGAGAGTTGATCGCCAAGGACCGGGAGGTGACGCTGATCGAGTCCGACCACCGTCGCTATCGGATCGTGGAGGAGGAGCTCGAACACGCCGCCCAGTACGGGGACGCCACAGAGCTATGGGTGCTCGAGCGCGCCGGAATCCAGCGCGCCGACCTCGTGATCGCGGTGACGGGCGACGACGAGGACAACATCCTGATCTGTCAGGTCGCCAAGGAGAAATACGGCTGCGAGCGGATCGTCGCGAGGGTCAACAATCCGCGCAACCTCGACCACTTCAAGCTGCTCGGGATCCAGCCGGCGGTGTCGGCCACCGACCTGATCCTGCGCCTGATCGAGCATGAGGTTCCCGAGTACGGGCTGATTCAGCTGCTCGCGCTCGAGGAGGAGCACCTGGAGATCATCGAGCTCGAGGTGGGGGAGGGCTCGCCCGTCGCCGGGCACCGAGTCCAGGATGTCGTGCTGCCCGACGGCTCTCTGATCATCTCGGTGCTTCGCGGCGGTGCTGGGTTCGTGCCGAAGGCCGACTCGATGATCCAGGCCGGCGATCAGGTGATGCTGATCCTCGACCCTGGGCTCGAGGGTGACGTGACGCCACGGTTCGCGCCCAACGGCTCAGAGTCTCGCGCGGGCGGCTAGCCGTGGCCGATCGCGAGGTGGATTTCCTGCTGATCGGCGGGGGGTTGGCAGCAGCCAACTGCGCGCGCGAGCTGCGCCGCTCCGGCGCCGACGGCTCGATCCTGCTGGTCGGGCGCGAGCTCGACCTACCCTACGAGCGGCCGCCGCTCTCCAAGGGCTATCTGCGCGGCAGCGAGACTCGTGAGGATGCCCTCGTTCGCAAGGCAGACTGGTACGACGAGCAGAGGATCGAGGTCCTGACGCGCACGTCGGCGATGAAGCTCGACCTCGAGGCGCGAACGGTCAAGCTGTCAAACAAGCAGGAGGTCGCGTTTGACAAGGCGCTGCTCGCGACGGGCGCCAACGTTCGCCGGCTGAACGTGCCGGGCCTCGAGCTCGAGGGGATCCACTACCTGCGGACGTATGCCAACGCCGACGCGATTCGCGAGGATGCCGCTGGGCGCAAGGTGGTGTTGATCGGCGGCTCCTACATCGCCGCCGAGGTCGCCGCGTCGCTGACCGAGCTCGGCAGCGACTGCTCGCTGGTGATGCTCGAGCCGGTCGTCCTCAGCCGCCACTTTGGACCCGAGGCGGCCAGGTTCCTGCATGACATCCTCGAGTCGCACGGGATCGCGATCTACGGCGACGACGAGCTTGACCGGTTCGAGGGGGCCGACGGCCGCGTGACCAAGGTCGTGACCAAGAGCGGCCGCGAGCTCGAAGCCGACGCGGTCGTGGTCGGCGCCGGCGTGGTCCCCGACGTGATGCTCGCGCGCGGCGGTGGGCTCGAACTCGGCGAGACCGGTGGCATCCGCGTCGACTCCAAACTCGAGTCCAGCGCCCCTGGCGTGTTCGCCGCCGGTGACGTCGCCGAGTACGAGAGCGTGATCCACGGCGGGCGGCGGATCCGGGTCGAGCACTGGGACGTGGCCTTCAACCAGGGCAAGGCCGCCGCACAGAACATGCTCGGCCGCGGCGTCGACTATGACGTCGTTCCGTACTTCTTCTCCGACCTATCCGATTGGGCGGCGATCGAGTACGTCGGGCCGGCGTATGAGTGGGACCGGGAGGTCGTGCGCGGCTCGCCCGACGAGGGCGAGTTCACGGTCTTCTACCTGTCCGGCGGGCGCCTCGCGGGCGCGTTGACGGTCGGACGGTCAGCTGACCTCGCCGATGCCCGCCGGCTGATCGCGGCCGGGTCCCCGGTCGCGGACCGCGCCGACGAGCTTGGCGACCTCTCGTCGGATCTCGGCCAGCTCTAGCCGGCCGTCAGTAGATCGAGTTGCGGCGCAGGCTCGCGCAGCTGGCCGCGTGCGAGGCGCTGATGTGGATCGGGCGAACCTGCCAGCCCCCGAGGTGGGGTTTGAAGAACACGATCGGCTTGCCGCTGGCGATCGACTTGCCCGGCCGAAAGCCGACGTTGCCGACGTTGAGTCCCGTGGCCCACGCAACCTTGCTCTGGAGGCCCACGTTGGTGACCGGCTGACCGCAGGCCACGATCCTGGCGGCGCCGCCGTCCTTGGCGACGACCGACTGAAGCCTGACGATCTGGCGGCCCGAGAATCGCGCGGCGGTGATCTGGAAGCGGCCATCATTGATGCGCCGGTGGGCGGTGGGGACCAGCGCCACGACCAGGGCCGCCACCAGCAGCCACGACGCCACCGCGCTCGCGGCCGTCAGTCCCGGCCGATCGCGCCACGCGGTCGGGGAGAAGGCCAGCACCCGACCGACGGCCTGTCCGGCAATCACGACGATCAGCGCGCCCGGCTCGAACAGGTAACGGCTCGCGGCCGACCAGCCGTGGAGCGCCATCGCGATCTCGAGCGCCACCCACAGGCATCCGGCGGCCACCAGCACAAGCGTCGTCCGGTCCCGGCGGAAGATCGCGATCACGATCCCGGCGAGCGCCGCGACCTGGATCGGCCAACCGTTGAGATCCCGCACGCGCCCGAGCACGCCGACGATCTTGCTGCCGTGGATCACGTTGACCGCGTTGACGGAGCGGAGCGCAAGGTCACCCGAGATGAACCAGTCCTTCGACGTGAACGCGGGGACAATGAACCACGCCGCGGGGATCAGCGCCACGCCGGCTACCGCCAGCACGCGCATCGAGGGCACGAAACGCCACGCCCAGAGTGCGTACAGGACGGTGAAGAGCCACACCTCCGGACGGCTCAGTGACGCGAGCACGAGTATCGTGAACGCCAGCCGTGGCCGCCTGCAGAGGTGGCAGTCGATCGCCGCGAGGCCGAGCGTCACGATCATCGGATCCGAGTTGGCGATCAGGATCTCGTGCGAATAGGTGTCGAGGCCAAGCAGCGCGGCCCCGGCGAATGCGCCCGCGACGAACGGCGCATACCGGCGCTCGGGGCACGGTCCGGTGAGCATGTAGGCGATCCGGGCGGCGAACACCACGCCCGCGCCCGCGCCCGCGACCGCGGTCACCATCCACAGCCATAGCTGCCCGGTGCCGGCCAGCGCGTACGGCAACGTGAACACAAACGTCAGCGGCTTCCATGACGGCGCGCCGTCCGTGTTCAGGCTCCAGTGAAGCGCCTGGTGTCCCCAGACCAGCCAGCCGAACGCGTCGTATCCGGGGCGCATGTTCGTCAGGAGCACGATCAGCACCGACACACCGAGCACGGTCAGCATCACCAACACCCACACCCACGCGACCCATGGGTCGCGCGTGCCGGCTTGGCCGGCATCGAGGCGCCCGCGGTCGGTGTACGAGAACAGTGGCGATCTAGGCGCCCGTTCGGTCAGCATGTCTGCTCGACGCTATAGGACTCTGGCGTCAGACCAGACGAATGTTCTGAGAGGCCGGCTGGCGTCATCTCACCTGCGCCGGCCGCGGATAGGGTGGCCGGAGCGTCGACGTCAAAGCTGCGGGGCAAGGACTCGAACCTTGAATTCCAGGGCCAGAACCTGGCGAGTTGCCGATTACTCCACCCCGCAGGGAAGCTGATCGAACGCGGGCGCGAGCCCGTCGCGGCGGCCAGCGAGTATAGCCCGCGTCGGCGCGAGTCCGTCCGGGATTGATGCAAACATATGTTCGTGTCAAAGGGTCGCAAAGCATACGATTGGCCGGTGATCCGAGACTTCTACGAGCAGGGCCACTCTGCCCGCGAATGCCAACGAGAGTTCGGAATATCGAACGGGGCATGGCACGGCGCAGTGCAGCGTGGCGCGATGGTGCTTCGCCCGTCGCCACGGGGGGCGCCGCGCAACGGTACTCGGGCGGCAGTCGCGCGTTTGCTCGCGGAGGGCCTTCCTCAGGCTGAGATCGCCCGCAGGCTTGTGGTCTCGAAGCCGACGGTCTGCTTTCACGCGCGAAAGCTTGGGGTCGCACCGGACTCGGGCGCGAGCAAGCGCTATGACTGGGACGCGATCCGGGCGTTCTACGAACTGGGTCACTCGAGCGCCGACTGTCGTCGCGAGTTCGGGGTCGGCCGCGACGCTTGGGCAGCCGCAGTGCGGCGAGGCGCAATCGATCCACGACCGCGGCTTGAGCCCCTCGAGGACGTGCTGGCCGCCGGGCGACGACGGTCGCGACAGCATGTGAAGGTGAGGCTGCTACGGGCCGGAGTGAAGGTCGAGCAATGCGAAGCGTGTGGCCTGACCGACTGGCGCGGCAAGTCAATCTCGTTCGAACTTCACCATGTCAACGGCGACGGTGACGACAACCGACTGGAGAACCTTCGGCTGCTGTGTCCGAACTGTCACAGCCAGACTGACACCTGGGGTGCGCGCAACAAGGGCAGGCGGATGACCCGGGCGCCCTAGGGATCTACGAACTCGGCCGGCTGCTTGGTAACGCCGGCGGCAACCGCGGCCAGCTGGTTCGGCGAGCCGATCAGGCCCAGCTGCAGCTCCGCCTCGAGCGCCAGCGTCTGCTCCGGCGAGCCGGTCCAACTTGAATCGAATAGGCGCTTGGCGGCACGCACGGCGTCGGGGGACTTCGCCGCGATCTCGGCCGCGAGCTGACGGGCTGCGGCGAGCGGGTCGTCGGAAACGTGGGTCACGAGGCCGAGCCCGTGGGCCTCGTCGCCGGTGACCAGCTTGCCGGTGTAGGTGAGCTCTTTGGCCACGTCGATGCCGACCAGCCTCGGCAGCGTCCGGGTGATCGCCATGTCCGGGACGAGGCCCCAGCGGACCTCCATCACCGACAGGCGCGTGTCCGGGGCGGCGATCCGGATGTCGGCGGCGAGCGCGATCTGAAGGCCGCCACCGAGGCAGTTGCCGTGCAGCGCGGCGATCACCGGCACCGGGACGCCGAGCCAGTCATACGCGGTGCGCTGGAAGCGGTTGGGCACGTCGCCGCGGAGGGGATCGAGCAGCGCGTCGGTGCCGTGGCCCGAGGACATGATGCTGATCACGTCAAGGCCCGAGCAGAAGCTGGGCCCGGCGCCGTGTAGGACGACGGCGCGAACCCCGGGCTCGGTCGTGAGGCGCTCGGCGGCGGCGATGATGCCGTCAAACATCGGAAGGTCGAGCGCGTTGTGCTTCTCGGGTCGGGTGAGGGTGACGATCGCGACGTGGTCTGCGACCTCGATCTGGACGCGCTCGGTCGCCCGGGTGGTCATCGGCTCACACCCTACCTCTGCAACGCCACCGGGTCGCCGACGGTGATCGCGCCGGGCGCCAGCACCTCGCCGTAGATGCCGAACGGGAGCGGCTCGGTGGTTTCGACCTCGCCGCGATAGCCGGCGAGCAGCTTGAGGGTCGGGAAATTCACCTGCGCGCTGTCGGGATCGCGGGTCGTGACCGCGCACCGGCCGACATTGCCGCGGATCGCCACACGCGCATCGCCGACGGCCAGCTCGTGCCCGACCCACGAGTCCTCCTCGTACGGCGTCACGCCGTCGATCTCGATCAGCATCCGGAAGCGGCGCACGTCAACCGAATCGTTGTGGGCAACCGACGCCAGATCGGTCAGCGAGGCACGCGACACGATCGAGATCGCGCCGCCGGCTCCGCGGTCGACGCCGACCTCCGGCTCCACGAGCCGCAGCGGCGCGCCGATGTACTGAGACAGCGCCTCCGCCCACGGGCCGATCACCAATCGGGAGTCAAGCGGGCTGCGGAAGAACTCGATCGTCAGCGTCTCGCCGCGGCGGACCTCGCCGTCGGCGCGGCTCCCGTCAGGGAACGTGAGCGTCAGCTGCCCGGTCGCCACGTCGTAGCCGCTGAGCACGGTCATCAGCTTCGAGAACACCTTGGCGTTGACCATCCGGTCGCGCTCGTCGATCACGCAGAAGGCGCGATCGCCACGCGCGCCGGACGCGTCGAGCTCGATCCGCTCCACGCCGCCGATACGGGTGCTCTTGACCGGCGTCGTGGCCAGCCCTGAGACGAACGCTGCCATTCGACGGCGCCTCAGGCCGACGCCTGCTCGGCCCAGTCGTTGTACAGCTGCCAGTAGCGGCCGCCCTCGTCGAGCAGCTCGTCGTGCGTGCCCTGCTCGACGATCTCGCCATGCTCCATCACCAGGATCCGGGAGGCGTGGCGGATCGTCGACAGTCGGTGGGCGATCACGATCGAGGTGCGCCCGGCCACCAGCCGGCGCAGGCCCTTCTCGATCAGGCTCTCGGTTCGGACGTCGACGTTCGAAGTCGCCTCGTCGAGCACCAGGATCCGTGGGTCGGCGACCAAGGCCCGCGCGAACGCGACCAGCTGACGCTGGCCGGCCGACAGCTGGACGCCGCGCTCGCCGACCTCGGTGTCGTATCCGTGGTCGAGCTCGGAGATGAACTCGTCGGCTCCGACGGCCCGCGCGGCGTCACGGATCTCCGCATCGGTGGCCCCCGGGCGGCCGAACGAGATGTTCTCCCGCACCGTGCCACTGAACAGGAAGCCCTCCTGGGGGACCATGCCCATCTGCGAGCGCAGCGACTCGGCGGTCACCGAGCGCAGGTCGTGGCCGTCGACCAGCACCGCTCCCTCGGTCGGGTCATAAAAGCGCGCGACGAGCTTGGCGAACGTCGATTTGCCGGCGCCGGTCTCGCCGACGAGCGCCACGGTCTCGCCGGGCGCGATCCGCAGGTCGATGTCGCGCAGCGCCCACATCCCGTCATCGTCGGACCCGTACCGGAACGAGACGTCGTCGAAGCTCAGCTCGCCTCGGATCCGTGGCAGCTCGATCGCGCCGGGAGCATCGAGCAGCTCCGGCCGCTCGTCGAGCAGGCCGAAGATCTTGTCGAGTGCGGCCATCCCCGACTGGTATGTCGTGTAGAGCTGCGACAGCTGCTGGATCGGATCGAAGAAGTTGTTCAGGGCCGCGATGAACGCGAACACGACGCCGGTCGACGTGTGGCCGTTGATCGCCTCGACGCCTCCGATCACGAGGATCTCGACCGTCACCAGCGCCGACAGGAGCTCGATCGCCGGGAAGTAGGCGGCGTTCAGCTTCACGGTCGTCATGTTGGCGTCCCGGTTCTCGTCATTGAGGTCCATGAACCGCCGGATGTGCTCGCGCTCCTGGCCGAACGCCCGCACGACGCGGATCCCCGACAGCGTTTCCTGCAGGTAGCCGGTGATCGTCGCGATCTTCTCGCGCGTCAGCCGGTAGGCATCGGCAGACGCGATCCGGAACGCGACCGCCCCCACCGCCAGGATCGGCAGCGCGACGAACGTCAGCAGCGCCAGGTAGGGATCGAGCACGATCAGGATCACGACCACGCCGATCAGCGTCAGGCTCGACTGGATCAGCGTCGCCAGCCCGTCCTCGACCAGCTGGTCGAGCGCCTCGACGTCGTTGGTCATCCGCGAGATCACGACGCCGGCGCGGTTGCGCGAGTAGAAGCCGATCGACAGCGACTGGAGATGCGCAAACAGCTTCAGCCGCAGGTCCTGGAGCGCCCGCTGACCGACCCACCCGACCAGGTAGGTCTGCGCGTAGGTGGCAAACGCGTAGACGACGGCCGAGATCAGGAACACGACCACCACCAGGTCGAGCGTGCCGACGTCGTGCTGGTCGATTCCCTTGTCGATCGCGATCTTCGCCAGCGGCGCCGGGGCGAGCGCCGCGGCGGTCGCAAGCACCAGCGCCAGGAACATCGCCGCGACGCGCCACTTGTAGGGGCGCAGGAGCTCGGCAAGGCCGCGCAGCTTGCGGCCGCGGCCGCCGGTCTCGGACAGCCGCCGCCTGATCTCGAGCCGGGCGAAGCTCATCGGCTTGCCACCTCCGCGGTCCCTTGGGTGAGGAGGACCTGGTCGGGCATGCCCTTCTCGACGATCTCGCGATACAGCGGCGAGCTCTCGAGCAGCTCGACGTGTGAGCCATCGGCCACCAGCCGGCCGTGCTCGAGCACCACGATCCGATCGGCGAGCGCGATCGTCGAAAGGCGGTGGGCGATCACGAATGTGGTCCGGTCGTCGAGCAGCTCCACGAGTGCGGATTTGATCTCCATCTCGGTCGACGAGTCGACCGACGAGGTCGCGTCATCGAGGATCAGAATCCGAGGGTCGGCGAGAATCGCCCGCGCGATCGCGATCCGCTGGCGCTGACCGCCGGACAGGGTCAGCCCCCGCTCGCCGATCCGGGTCTCGTAGCCGGCCGGCAGCCGCTCGATGAAGTCGGCCGCCTGGGCGGCCACGGCGGCCCGCTCCACGTCCTCGCGGCTGGCGTCAAGGCGCGCGTAGGCGATGTTGTCGTGGACGGTCGCCGAGAACAGGAACGGATCGTCGTTGACGACGGCGATCGCGTTGCGCAGGCTGACGAGGTCGACCGAGCGTACATCGGCGCCGTCGATCTCGACCGCGCCGCCGGTCACGTCGTAGAGCCGCGGCAGCAGCTGGATCAGCGCCGACTTCCCCGACCCCATCGCGCCGACCAGGGCGACGGTCTGGCCAGCCGGGACGTCGAGGCTCACGTCGCTCAGCGCCGGGTGGCTGGTGCCCTCAAACGTCAGGCTCACGTCGCGCAGCACCACGTGCCCGCCGCCGTCGGGCAGCGGTGGGGCGTCTGCCGGCGCGACGATCTGCGGCTCGCGGTCGAGGATCTGGAAGATCCGCGCTCCCGATGCCGTCGACCGCTGAGCGGCGCCCAGCATGTAGCCGAGCGTCCGCATCGGTGAGATCAGCATCAGCAGATACGCATAGAACGCCGTGAAGGCACCGACGCTGAGCGTGCCGGCGATCACCTCGCGACCGCCGAACAGGAGGATCGCCGCCAGCCCCAGGTTCGGCAGGAAGCTGATCAGCGGGTTGTAGAAGGCCTGGATCCGGGTCGCGTACACCTGCTGCTCGAACACGCGCTGGACCGAGTGACCGAAGCGGCCCAGCTGGCGCTCCTCCTGGGCGAATGCCTTGACGACGCGCACGCCCGAAACGTTCTCCTCGACGTCTGCCGTCAGCTCGGCGATCCGCTGCTGGGCCTCCTGCATCGCGGGCCGGGACTTGTGGCCGTAGCGGTTGGCGATCAGGACCACGAACGGCACCGGGGCGAGCGAGATCGCCGCCAGCCAAGGCTGGAGCACGAACATCATCACCGCCGCAAGCAGGATCGTTACCACCGACTGGGCGATGAAGATCAGCCCGTATCCGAGGAAGAACCGCACCGACTGGAGGTCGACGGTCGCCCGCGACATCAGCTGTCCGGTCTGCTGGTGGTCGAAGAACGACAGCTCGAGCCGCTGCAGATGGCCGTACAGGCGGTTACGGAGGTCGACCTCGACCCCGAGCGAGACGCGGCCGGCGATCAGTCGCCGGAACACGCTCAGCACCAGCCGGGCGAGGCCCGCGGCCGTGATCGCGATCGCGATCAGGACCAGGTCATGGTGGCTACCAGCGTTGATCGCGTTGATTGCCAGGCCCGTGAGCCATGGGATCAGCACGGTCGCACCGAGCGCGCCGAAGGCGAGCACGAATGACCAGATGACGCCCCGTCGATAGGGGCGCAGAAAGCCAAGCAGACGCCAGAAGGTCGGCATACTTCATAAAGTATAGTGCCTGTTGCCACGAAGTGCCGTGCGGCTTCCGGAGGGGCCCGAGCCATTAGCATCGCGGCGATGCTCGAGCACCAGCGAGAACAGGTCGCGGCCGCCGGCCGGCTGCTCGCTGCCCGAGGGCTGGTCGCGGGCACCTCGGGCAACGTCTCGTTGCGCGAGGGCGATCTGGTCGCAATATCGCCGACCGGCGCGGTTCTCGAACACCTCCAGGCCGACAAGGTGGCGGTGGTGGACCTCGGCGGGACCAAGGTGCACGGACCGCTCGCGCCCACGTCCGAGGTCGCGCTCCATCTGGGCGCCTACCGCCGGACCGACGCCGGCGCCGTCGTGCACGCCCATCCGCCGGTGAGCACGGCGCTTGCCTGCGTGCTCGACGAGGTGCCGGCGGTCCACTACCAGATGGTCGAGCTCGGCGGCGCGGTCAGGGTGGCGCGTTACGCCACCTTCGGAACCGAGGAGCTCGCCGGTGTGACGCTCGACGCGCTCGAGGGCCGGTTCGCCGTGCTGATGGCCAACCACGGCACGCTCACCTACGGCGGTGACCTCGCGCAGGCGGTCCAGCGCTCGGTGCTGCTCGAATGGGCGTGCACGCTCTACTGGCGCGCAGCCTGCATCGGAGCCCCGCGGTCGCTCGACGAAAAGCAGCTGCGCGCTGTCACAGACCAGCTCCAAAGCCGCAACTACGGATCCCTGCTCGGGGTTTGAACGGCGTGAGCAAGAGGCGGATCACCCGTCGCGGGTTCGTCGCGGCGACGGTCGCCGGTGGCGCAGCCGCCTCGCTGCCAGGGGCTGCGGCCGCGCGACCTCCCGCACGGAGCAACTCCCGCCGAGCCGACGTGGTCGTCGTCGGAGCCGGCCTAGCGGGCTTGACGGCGGCTCGGGAGCTGATGCGAGCGGGGCGCTCGGTGTTCGTGCTCGAGGCTCGTGACCGCGTCGGCGGCAGAGTCTGGAACCACGACCTCGGCCACGGTCACGTGTCAGAGCGCGGCGGAACGTTCATCGGACCGACCCAGGAGCACATTCACAAACTCGCGCGCGAGCTCCACGTCGACACGTTCGCGGTCTACGACATCGGCGACAGCCTCTACGTCGCCGGCGGCGAACACCTCAGATACAGCGATCGCGGCCCGTTCGGCTCAGCGCCGCCGGACCCGGCGATAGCCCCGGAGGTCGCCAAGGTCATCCTGACGCTCGACCAGCTGTCGACCAAGGTCCCGGTCCACGCGCCATGGGACGCTCCGGGCGCGACGGCGCTCGACGGAGAGACGCTCCAGAGTTACCTCGACCAGCAAGGGGCATCTGAGCGCTTCCAGCAGCTCACGAGGGCAGCGCTGCGGCCGATCTTCGGCGCCGAGCCACGAGAGATCTCGCTTCTGTTCGCGCTGTATTACATCGCGGCCTCCGGCGACGCCAGCCATCCGGGCACGTTCGAGCGGAACTTCGACACCCACGGGGGCGCGCAGGCGAGCAGGCTGGTCGGAGGCTCGCAGCTGCTGCCGATCAAGCTTGCCGACAAGCTCGGCGACCGGGTCGTCCTGCGATCGCCCGCCCGGCGAGTCACACAACACGCCCGCGGCGTCACGGTCAACTCTGATCGCGTCACCGTCAACGCTCGGCGCGCGATCGTCGCGATCGCACCCACGCTCGCGGGCCGGATCGACTACGAACCGATCCTCCCGTTCGAGCGCGACCAGCTGACGCAGCGCTATGGACAGGGCACGCTGACGAAGGTGGCCGCCGTCTATGACCGCCCGTTCTGGCGTGCCCAGGGGCTGACCGGGTTCGCGATTGACGACGGGTTTCCGGTCAGCGCATCGTTCGACGACTCCCCGCCCGGGGGGAGGCCCGGGGTCGTGTTCGGGTTCGTCGGGGGTGACAATGCCAGACGCTACGCGCGGATGTCCGTCGCCAGCCGACGCTCGGCGGTGCTTCGCCAGCTCGCCGGCTGGTTCGGCCGCGAGGCGCTGACGCCGCGTGAGTTCTTCGAGACCAGCTGGAGCGAGCAGCAGTGGACCCGCGGATGCCCGGTCGGGATTCCGTCGGTCGGATCGTTTTCGACCTACGGCCCCCGCCTGCGCGAGCCCGTCGGTCATATCCACTGGGCCGGCACCGAGACCGCGACCTACTGGAACGGGTACATGGACGGAGCGGTCAGCTCGGGCCAGCGCGCGGCGGCGGAGGTGACCGCTGGGCTCTAGAGCAGCACACCGCGCCGCCCAATAGGGTCTGGTCAGGCGACAAAGGAGGGTTGGGCCCGATGGCCACTGTCCGCGAAGCGACGTTCGACCTGTTTCGTGCCCACGGCATGACGACGATCTTCGGGAATCCGGGTTCGACCGAGCTGCCGATGCTTGCCGACTTCCCAGACGACTTCACGTACGTGCTCGGGCTCCAGGAGCAGGCCGTGGTCGGGATGGCTGATGGCTACGCGCAGGCGACCGGCCGGCCGACGCACGTCAACCTCCACACGGCGCCCGGGGTCGGCAATGCGGTCGGCGGGATCTTCAACGCGCAGGCGAACAAGTCACCGCTGGTGATCACCGCCGGCCAGCAGGTCCGCCCGCACATCACGATCGAGGCGAACTTGACCAACCGCGACGCGACCGTCGGTCCCCAGCCGTATGTGAAGTGGAGCCATGAGCCCCCGCGTGCCCAGGACGTCCCGGGCGCGCTGGGCCGCGCGATCCACCACGCGACCCTGCCGCCCCGCGGCCCGGCGTTCGTCTCGATCCCGATGGATGACTGGGGAGCGGAGGTCGACGCCGATCGAGCGAGCAGCGCCCTGGCGCGCGTCGTGACCGGCCGCAGCGCTCCCAATCCCGAGGCGTTGACCGCGCTCGGGGCGCGCCTCGAGGCGGCGGCGCGCCCGGTGCTCGTCGCCGGACCGGACATCGACACCTCGGGCGGGTGGGAGGCCGCGATCGCGCTGGCCGAGAAGCAGCACCTCCCGGTCTGGGCGAGCCCCGCCACCGGCGGCTCGCGGATCGGGTTTCCCGAGTCCCACCCCAACTTCGCCGGGCTGCTGCCGCCCGCGATCGGCCCGCTGAGCGAGACGCTGAAGGATCACGACCTGGTGCTGGTCGTCGGCTCGTCGGTGTTTCCGTACTACCCGTATCTGCCGGGCCCGCTGCTCGCCGACGGCACCGAGCTGGTCGCGATCACGAGCGACCCCGGCGAGGCCGCGCGGGCGCCGATGGGAGAGGCGATCGTCGGTGATGTGTCGCTTGCGCTCCACACGCTGGTCGAGCTCGTGCCCGAGTCCCACCGCGAGCCGCCCGAGCCCCGACCGGCGCCCGGCGAGCCGCCGCACGCCGACCCGCTGAGCGGCTCCGAGGCGATGGCGGCACTCGCCGACGCGTGGCCGCAGGACGGGATCGCGGTCGTCGAAACCCCGTCATGCACGCTCTCGCTGCGCAACCGGCTGCGGATCTCCCAGCCCGGGAGCTACTACTTCTGTGCCAGCGGCGGTCTCGGGTTCGGGATCGCGGCCGGGGTCGGCGTCCAGCTTGCACAGCCGGGTCGACCCGTCGTCTGCGTGCTCGGCGAGGGGTCGGCGCAGTACGCGATCACAGCTCTGTGGACCGCGGTCGCCTACAAGGTGCCGGTCACGTTCCTGATCCTGCGCAACGACGAGTACATGATCCTCAAGTGGTTTGCGATGATCGAGCAGGTGACCGGCGCGCCCGGTCTCGACCTGCCCGGCCTGGACGTGGCCGCGATCGCGAACGCATACGGCATGAAGGCGCACCAGGTCTCCGGTCGCGAGGCGCTGACCGAGGCGCTGCGGGAGGCGACCGCCGCCGGCGACGGGCCGCGGCTGGTTCAGGTTCCGGTCGCGTCGGGAATGTGGCTCGAGTGATGATGCTCCGCGATCGATGACCAGCGCCTCCCCGCCACGCGATCGGCGCGCGCTCGCGCCCGACAATCCCCAGCCGACCGCGGACCGCGCGCCAGACTGGGTCGCGGAGGGGACGCCCGAGCCGCTGCGCTCGAGGCTGATCGCGTCGCTGGGGAGCGAGCAGGTGTTGACCCGGGCGCTCGATCTCGTCCGCTATGCCTCTGACGCGAGCCCCTACCGGCTGATCCCGAAGGCGGTCGTCAGGCCGCGTGACGCGGCCGACGTCTCGGCGCTGCTACGCACGGCGGCGCAGCTGCGCAGCTCGATCGTGTTTCGCGCCGGCGGCACCAGCCTCAACGGCCAGTCACAGACCGATTCGATCCTCGCCGACGTCCGCCACCACTGGCAGCGGGCGACGGTCGAGCAGGACGGCGGGATCGCCCGGCTTCAGCCAGGCGTGACGCTCGGCCTCGCCAACCGCCTGCTGGCGCGACACGGTCGCCGGCTCGGCCCGGATCCCGCCAGCACCCAGATCGCCTGCGTCGGTGGGGTGGTCGCCAACAACTCGGGCGGCATGCGCTGCGGCGTTGTCGCAGACTCCTACCGCACGGTCCGCGCGATGACGCTCGTACTCACCAACGGCGCCGTGATCGACACCGCCGCCCCCGACGCGGAGGAGACGTTCGCAGCGCAGGCTCCCGAGCTCGCGTCTGGGCTGGAGCGGATCCGCGACGAGCTGCGCGCCGACCACGACCTGGCGGCGCGGGTGGCGCGCAAGTTCGAGATCAAGAACACGACCGGCTACCGCCTATGCGCGTTCCTCGACGCCGACACCCCGCTCGAGATCTTCAGGCGGCTCGTGATCGGCTCCGAGGGGACGCTCGCGTTCGTTGCCGAGGCGGTGTTCGAGACGGTTGCACTCGGACGCCACACGTCGCTGGCGCTGGTCGGCTTTGAGGACATCGACTCCGCGGCCGCCGCGGTCGGCGAGCTGGTGCAGGCGGGCGCCACGGCGACCGAGCTGATGATCGCTCCAACGCTGATCGCCGCCGCCTACAACATGCCCGGGACGCCCGAGGAGTGGAAGGAGCTGCCGCCGACGTCGGCCGCGCTGCTGGTCGAGTTCCGCTCCGACCAACCGGACGATCTCGACGGACCCGAGCAGGCCGCGCTCGAGATTCTGGACGGCCGCCCGCTGATCGGTGAGGCGTCCTTCAGCCGCGACCCCGAGCGGATCGAGATGCTGTGGCACGTGCGCGAGGGAATGTACGGCCTCATGGCCGCCCTGCGACCCCCTGGCGTGACGCTGATCAGCGAGGACATCTGCGTCCCTCCGGCCCGGGTCGCGTCGGCCGCCAAGGATCTCCAGGCGGTGCTCGGCAAGCACGGCTTCCTGCCCGGCCTGGCCGGCCACGCGTCGGCCGGGAACCTCCACTTCATCCTCACGCCGAACTTCGCCGAGCCGGCCGACGTCGAGCGCTACGACGCCTTCATCCACGAGCTCGTCGACCTGATCATCGACAAATACGACGGCTCGTTGAAGGCCGAGCACGGGACCGGGACCAACATGGCACCGTTCGTGCAGCGGGAGTGGGGGAGCGCCGCGACCGAGCTGATGTGGCGCGTCAAGAGGCTCGCCGACCCCGGCGGGGTGCTAGGGCCGGGGATCGTGCTCAACCGCGACCCAGAGGTCCACCTGCGCAACTTCAAAAGCGTCCCGGAGATCGAGGAGACCGCGACGAAGTGCATCGAGTGTGGGTTCTGCGAGCCCGTCTGCCCATCTCGCCACGTGACCACCACGCCCCGCCAGCGGATCGCCCTGCGGCGTGAGATGGCCCGGCAGCCGCCATCCTCGCCGGTCGTCGATGCGCTGCTGGTCGAGTATGAGTACGACGCGGTCCAGACGTGCGCCGCTGACGGATCGTGCGCGTCGGCCTGCCCGGTCGCGATCGACACCGGCAAGCTCATCAAGGAGCTGCGCCACCGGGAGCACACCCCGCGAGCGGAGCGGGCGGCGCTCGGCGTGGCGAAGCGCTACGCGGCGGCCGAACGGGCCGCGCGGCTGACACTGAGGACGGGCGCGGTAGCCGCGCGTGCCGCCGGCGACGATCGCCTGGGCGCCGTCAGCGCCCAGCTGCGCCGTCGTGGCGGCGAGGATCTGATCCCGGCGTGGACGCAGACCACTCCCCGGCCCGCGCCTGGACGGTTGCCCGCGACGACGGCCGCCGGCGCCGCGGCCGTCTATCTGCCCTCGTGCCTGAACCGGATCTTCGGCAACGCTCGCGATCGCGCGGCCGCGCCGACGCTGCCCGAGGCGATGGTCGCGATCTCGGCCCGCGCCGGCCGGCCGGTGTGGATTCCGCAGGACGTCGCCGGCCACTGCTGCGGCGTCCCGTGGAGCTCGAAGGGATACCGCAGCGGCCACGAGCTGATGGCGGCCCGCACCGCGGATGCGCTGCGGCGCTGGAGCGACGGGGGCCGGATCCCGGTCGTGATCGACGCGAGCTCCTGCACCCAGGGCGTCGTGTCCGAGCTCGGTGTCGACGACGTCGAGGTGCTCGACTCGATCGCCTGGGTGCACGACCACCTGCTCGAGCGGCTCCGGGTCACCCATCGCCGACCGCGGATCGCCGTGCACCCCACCTGCTCGTGCACGCAGCTGGGCCTGGCCCCGAAGCTCGCCGCGATCGCGCAGCGGATCGCAGACGAAGTCGTGGTCCCCGCGACGACGGGATGCTGCGGGATGGCAGGCGATCGGGGCTGGCTTCACCCCGAGCTTCCGGCGTCGGCGCTGCGCGAGGTCGCGCGCGAGCTCGAAGGAGAGCGGCTCGAGGATTGCCTGTCGAGCAACCGCACCTGCGAACTCGCGCTGCGCGCGGTGACCGGCCACGAGTACCGCTCGTTCGTGCTCGCGCTGGAGGAGCTGACGCGGTGACAAGCGGCTCCGGGCCGGTCCCGGGCGCCGGTCTCTGCGACGGCTGCCGCCACCAGCAGGTCGTCCGCAACACGCGCGGGTCGGTGTTCTCGCTGTGCCGCCGTTCGCGTGACGAGCCCGAGCGCTTTCCACGCTACCCGCGGCTGCCGGTGAACACCTGCGCCGGCTACGAGCCGGGTCCGCCGGCTACTGCGGAGGCAGCGGATCCAGGACGATGAGGTTGCTTCCGTCCTGCGCCTGCTGAAGCCGCTCGGAGAACAGCCCGCGCGCGGTGATCTGGTCGACGAGGCCGGCCTCGGGCGCCTTGGCCATCTCCGTCACGGTCGGCGGGAACTCCTCAGGCAGCGTGGCGGCGAGCGGCTGGTTGAGCTGCCGCTGCAGCTCGGGGCGGACGAACAGCACCGCGATGTTGACGGGCTTGCTGGACGCCGCGGAGTTCGAGGTCGGGAGCTTCTTCGACAGCGTGCTCGGCTGCTGGGTGTGGCCGGGCGGCAGGATCGCGAGCACGTTGTCGACGCCCCCGACGTACTTAAACGTGTAGAGGGCGAGCTCGAGTGCCTCCCGGCGCAGCAGCAGTAGCCGGTTGGTCGACGGCGTGCCGACGCCGATCGCGCAGTTCTTGCCGCCGATGCCACACAGGTTGTAGGCGATCGTGTTCCCGCCCAGCAGCGACACGGCGCTCGAGCTCGGGTCGGGACGGACCGCCACCTGGAGGCCGCTCGAGGCGCTCGCGGTCGTGCCGTTGGCGGCCGCCTGCGCCGCGGCGGCCTGCTGCGAGGCCGTCTCGAGGTTGACTACCGTGACGACCGCCAGCTGGTCGACCGAGGAGAGCCGGTAGAGCGGGGCGACGTAGTCGGCGATGTCACGAGCGCCGAGCGCGCCGCTGTCGGGAGGAGACCAGGCTGACCATGGGAGCGAAGGCTTGCTTGTGGAGCCGCTGATCCCGACCGCGACGGCGACCAGCAGCGCCCCGATCCCGAGCCCGACCAGGACCGCGGTCGCGGTACGGAAACGGTGGGCGTGGGGGGACGACGGCGCGTGGTCACGACGGCGCGAGCTGGCCGAGGACTTCGGCAGCGCGGCGCTGACCGCCTGCTCGTCGGTCGACCGCACGATCGGCGGCTGATCGCTCATACCTGAGGCCAGGTCGCGGGCTCAGTCAGGTCGAGCTCGGGGCGCTCGAGCCGCACGCTGTCGAGCAGCTCGCCGACCTCGTCGCCGTGGAGCTCCTTGCGCTCGATCAGCGCCTCGGCGATCTGCTCGATCCCGGCGCGGTTGTGATCCATCAGCGCGTACGCCGTCACGTAGGCCTGGCCGAGGATCTGGGCCGCGGCTCGTTTCTTGTCCTGGTTGCGGAGAATCGCGCCGATCGGGTCCTCCATCATCATGCTTGCCCCGCCGGCACGGTTCATGATCGCCGAGCCGATCCGCTCGAGCCGCTTGGAGACGGCCTCGGCGTGCTCGTCGGGCTCGAGGCTGCCGGCGATGTGCACCGGGTCGGCTCCCATCGCCCAGATGCCGACCATCGCGGCAGCGGTCGATGTCGCGCTGCCGACGTCGCCGCTGACGCCCTGGGAGTTCTCGCCGTAGAAGACGTGTTCGGCCGCCATCGCCCCGAGCGTCATGATCAGCTCGCCCATCACCCGGCTGCGGAAGTGCGAGAAGCGCTCGTCCTTCTCCATGCTCTGGTAGTGGCCCAGCGAGCCGCCGCGCTTGCGGATCGACAGCCGGGTCGAGAGGACATCCTTCTCGAGGTAGACGTGGCCGGCCGCCGCGTGCCCGGCCTCGTGGATCGCGACCGCGCGAGTCTCCTCCTGGATGTACTCGATGTTCTGTGCGGTGCCGGTCTCGACGGTCGTCATCGCCTCGACGATGTCGCGCCAGGCGAACTCGCGGCGGCCCTCGGTGTGGGCGATCGTCAGCGCCATCGAGGTGCACTGCTCGATCATCGACGGGGAGTAGCCATTGGTGATCCGGGCGAGCTCGTCGCGGCGGCGATCGGTGTCGAGGTCGGGCTCATGGGCGACCTTGCCGAGATACAGGTCGAGGATGTCAAGCCGGTCGTCCTTGGTCGGGGTGCGGAACCAGATGTGACGGCCCATCCGGCCCGGACGGGTGAGCGCCGGATCGAGCACCGTGATCGGCACGTTGCAGGCGCCGATGAAGTAGATCTGCTCCTGGCGGGGACGGGGTGGCTTGAGCCGGAGCGGGATCTTGCCGACCTTCGTCGGGACGATGAACATCGCGTCGAGGAAGGTGTTGAACTTGTTGGTCATCACCTTGCGCATCAGCGGCGGCTCGTCGATCCCGTCCATCACGATCAGCAGCTGGTTGAGCGCCATGCCGCCCATGCCGCCGCCCATTCCGAAGCCCGGGTAGAAGCGCTGGATCCGCTCGGTCGTCCGCTGAGCGAAGGTCGCGTAGCCGGTCATCGACGACTCGGCGCGCTGGGCGAACAGCTTCTCACGCCAGGCCCGCGACTCGATCACGAGATCCCCGCTCGAGGTCAGGGCGCCGTTGGGTCCGAAGAAGCACAGGTCATGGATCGAGCTGGGCTCGGCGGAGGTCGCGCCGAGACCGCTTCCCAGCGCCTGGCGGCGCATCCCGACCGCATCGATCTCATCGATGAAAACGATGCACTGACCGCCCCACTTGCTCGCCAGCTTGCGGGCCTTGCGGGCCAGGAACTGGACCGTGATCGCGTCCATCCCGATGAACATGCCGGCGAACCCTGAGCCCGGGATCGTGACGAACGGGCAGTTGAAGTTGGTCGCGATCGCCTTGGAGATCATCGTCTTGCCGGTTCCGGGCGCGCCGAGGAACAGCAGCCCTCGCTCGCGCTTGCCGCCGGCCTTCTCGAACGCCTCGCCCGACTGCCAGAGGGTGATCACGCGGGTGATCTCCTCCTTGGCCTCGGCCTGGCCGCGGACGTCGTCGATCTTCACGCCCCAGGTCGCGTCGCCGGGCTCATAGCCGCGGATCTGGCGTACGGCGAAGAACAGGAACGGCCCGAAGAAGATCGCGAAGTTGACGAAGAACAGGAGCGGCAGCTGGATGAAGACCAGCGCCAGCTGCGGGAGCGTGTTGGGCGGGAAGATCTGGCGCAGGCCATCGAACGGGTGAAAGAACGGGGCGCTCACGCCGGCGAAAGCGAACAGCACCTGACAGAGAGCCAGCAGCCCGATGATGATCAGGATGTAGAACGGGAGCCGGCGGAACTTCCCGCGCCAGAACCAATAGCGCCTGCGGGCGACGATGTCCTCCTGCTTGAGGCTCGCGTCGGCGCCGTAGAGGCTCGGCGAGGGGATCATCTTGCGGGTGACGACCTCGACCAGCCCCCGGAACCCCACGACGGCGATGATCGTGATGATCAGGGCCGGGACGAACCCGAGGTGATTCGAGTCGTAGAGGATCACGAAGAACGCCGGCGCCGTGAGCAGCGCGACCGCGGTCGCGGCGCGCGTCAGCCGTCGCCACTCGTGAGCAAGCGCGGACGCGTGCTCGTTGATCGCTCCCGTCATACGCGGACTCTCCTCGGCGTACGCCATTCGCCCCTTGAGGGTACAGGGGAGCGGCGGTCGCCACGCAGCTAACGCGCAAACGGGTTTGACGAGCCATTGCCAGGGGTACTGGTGGCTGAGCTCGGACGTTCGCTACTCGGTTTCGGGCGCGGTCCGGCGGATGATCGCCAGAGCGGGCCCGGCCGCGGTAGCCGCGCGAAGAGTGGCGGCTTTGGAGTACGGTGCCGCGTTCCCATTCTCGGAGGAGGTTTGATGAATCGTTGTAAAGGTAGGGGAGCTTTGGCCTGCTTCAGCCTCGCGGCCGCGTTCACGATCGCGGTCCCGAGCGCGCTGGCCTCAGCGCCCAGCTCAACCGTGCGACTTGCTAATTCGCAGTCGCGTGCGGCTGCACATGCGCCTCGGCTGGGCGCGGTCGCAAGCAGCAGCCAGATCAGCTTTCAGGTGAATCTGAAGCTGCCCGATCAGCAGGGCGCCGCAGCGTTCGCCAAGGCGGTCTCGACCCCGGGCAGCTCGTCCTACCGCCACTACCTGACGCCCGCCCAGTGGGAGAAGCGCTTCTCTCCATCGGCCAGCGACGTCGCCAAGGTCGCGACGTTCCTGCGCCAGAGCGGCTTCACCGTCGGCCAGGCGTCCGTCGACCGCATGGAGGTCCCGGCATCGGGGACCGCCCAGCAGGTCGAGAACGCATTCGCGACTTCGCTTTCGTACTACAAGGTGCAGGGCAGGAGCCTGCGGCTCGCTGACAGCAACCTCGCCGTGCCGGCTCAGATCGCCGGGATCGTCGGCGGCGTGACCGGCGTCAACGAGACGCTCGCCCACCCCGACAACACGACGGGCGCCGTCCGCGCCGCCGGAGGCGCCTCCGCGCCGTCGCATGGCAAGCCGATCCCGCAGCCGGCCGGCTTCCGGGTCGCGCAGCCCTGCGGCAGCTTCTACAACGACCAGCTCGACACGACCCTGCCGGATTACGGCAACGGCTATCCAGCCAATCCGCCGTGGGCCGTGTGCGGCTACGTCCCGTCGCAGTTCCGCAGCGCCTACGGGCTGACCGGCGCTGATGACGGCTCCGGGGTCACGGTCGCGATCGTCGACGCCTACGCGTCGCCGACGCTGTACTCCGATGCGCGGCAGTTCGCCGCGATCAACGATCCGACCAACCCGCTGGCGCCGAGCCAGTTCTCAGAACTGCTGGCCAAGAGCTTCAACAAGACCAAGCTCTGCGATGCCAGCGGCTGGTTCGGTGAGCAGACGCTCGACGTCGAGGCGGTCCACGGGACGGCGCCCGGCGCGAACATCCTGTTCGCAGGCGCCAAGAACTGCCAGACGACGGGGCTCAACGACTCGCTGCGCTCGATCGTCGACGGGCATCTTGCCTCGGTCATCACCAACTCCTACGGTGACGACGCCGGCGACCTGCTTGACAGCGCGTCGGACCGGACGTCAACCGATGACATCCTGTTGATGGCGGACGGCACCGGCGTGAGCGTGCTGTTCTCGAGCGGCGACAACGGGGACGAGTTCACCACGGTCGGTGAGGTCTCGCCGGACTATCCGGCCTCGAGCCCGTACTCGACCGCGGTCGGTGGCACAACGCTGCAGATCGGCTCCGACGGCTCCCGGATCGGCGAGTTTGGTTGGTCCACGGCTCGCAGCTTCTTCTGCAACGCGGACAACGTCGCCGCCGGAGGATGTACCGCGAGCCAGGAGGGCACCTGGCTGCCGATCGACCTCGCCCTCGACGGCGGATCGGGCGGCGGCACCAGCTACGTCTACGACCAGCCCGCCTACCAGGCGGGCGTGGTCCCGACGTCGCTCTCGGAGCTGCGCGGCTCGGCCCCGATGCGGGTCGTGCCTGATATCTCGATGGAGGCCGACCCGGCCACCGGCATGCTCGTGGGTGAGACCCAGACATTCCCGGACGGGACCTACTACGACCAGTACCGGATCGGTGGTACGAGCGTGGCGTCGCCGCTGTTCGCGGGCGTGATCGCGCGGGCCGATGAGGCCGCCGGGCAGTCGCTCGGATTCCTCAACCCGTCGCTGTACTCGCTGTCGGGAGACTCCGGCGCGCTGTATGACGTCGGACCGGCGGGCAAGCAGGATCAATCGCGCGCTGACTTCGCGAACTCGATCGATTCGAGCGATGGCTTCCTCTACACGACGAGGATCATCGACTACGAGGGTCAGGAGCAGTTCTGCCCCGCGCCCACGAAGAAGGTCCCGACGCCCACGTGCACCACGCAGAACGTGGCGCTCAACACGGCCAACGGCTACGACAACATGACCGGCCTCGGAGCCCCGAACGACGGCTTCGTCGCCGCGCTGACCGGCAAGTAGGGCCACGGCCGATCGGCGGAGCGCGCCCCGAGTCGTGGGGCGCGCTCCGCTTCGGTCTGTTCGTTGGCTGCTGTGGCCGGCGGCCCAGATCCAGGTCGTGTCGCGCAGGCGTTGCAGTGGTAGCGTTGCGAGCGCTCGTTCAACGTCAACTCGCGGAGGGTCGTGATGGCTGAAACGCTCAAGGGAACATGCCTGTGCGGCGGCGTCGAGTACGAGGTTCGAGATCCCGCGGCACTCGGTTACTGCCACTGCACTCGCTGTCAGCGGTGGACCGGCTCCAGCCTGGCGGGGGTGGTTGTCGCCAAGGAGAACTTCCGCTTCACCAAGGGCGAGGACCTGGTCAAGCGCTACGAGAGCGAGTTCGCGCCGCGCAACTTCTGCAGCAACTGCGGCTCGAGCCTGTACGACGATCTCGGCGAGAACTATTTCGTGGCCGCCGGTCTGATGCGCGAGCTCGACCTCGACCCGAGCTTCCATCTCCAGGTCGCCTACAAGGCAAGCTGGCACGAGATCGGCGGCGACGCGCCGCAGTTCGCCGAGAACCCGCCGGCGTAGTCAGCGCGTCGGGCCGGCCGTCAGAGGTTGATCGCCACGTACTTGGTGTCGAGGTACTCCTCGATGCCCTCGTGGCCGCCCTCGCGCCCGAAGCCCGATTGCTTGATCCCGCCAAACGGCGCGCCGGCGTTGGAGACCATGCCCTGGTTGAGGCCGACCATTCCGGTCTCGAGGCCCTCGACGACGCGCAGCGCCCGCTTGAGGTCGCGCGTGAACACGTAGGCGACCAGCCCGTACTCGGTGTCGTTGGCCGCCGCGATCGCCTGATCCTCGTCGGTGAAGCCCTTGATCGGCGCGACCGGACCGAAGATCTCCTCGCGCAGCAGCTCGGCGTCGTCGGGCACGTCGGTCAGCACGGTCGGATTGTAGAAGTAGCCGGCGCCCTCGCGGGCGTGGCCGCCGACGACCGCGCGGGCGCCGCGCCCGATCGCGTCCTGCACTAGCTCTGAGACCTTGGTCCGCTGGTTCTCGTCGATCAGCGGGCCGACCTCGACGTCATCCTCAACGCCGCGGCCGAGCTTCATCGCGCCCATCTTGGCGGCGAGCCTGTCGGCGAACTGCTCGGCGACCGAGTCGGCGACGTGGAAGCGGTTGGCGGACGTGCAGGCCTCGCCGATGTTGCGCATCTTGGCGATCATCGCTCCGGCGACGGCCGCATCGAGGTCGGCGTCCTCGAACACGATGAACGGTGCGTTGCCACCGAGCTCCATTGAGAGGCGCAGCACCGTGTCGGACGCCTGAGCCATCAGCCTGCGGCCGACCTCGGTCGAGCCGGTGAACGACATCTTGCGCAGGCGGGGATCGGCGATCAGCGGCGCGGTCGTCTCACCCGAGGCCGACGCGGTGAACAGGTTCAGCACGCCGCCCGGGAGCCCGCACTCCTCGAGGATCTTGACCAGCGCCAGCATCGACAGCGGGGTCTGCTGCGCGGGCTTTACGACCATCGTGCAGCCGGCGGCGACCGCCGGGCCGATCTTGCGCGTACCCATCGCCAGCGGGAAGTTCCACGGCGTGATCATCAGGCACGGCCCGACGGGCTGCTTCATCGTCAGCACGCGCCCCTGGCCGTTGGAGTTGACCGCATAGCGGCCCTCGATCCGCACGGCCTCTTCGGAGAACCAGCGCAGGAACTCGGCGGCGTAGGTGATCTCGGCCAGCGACTCCTTGACGTTCTTGCCCATCTCGAGCGTCATCAGCAGCGCCAGCTCCTCCTTGCGCTCGATCACCTTCTCGAACGCGCGGCGCAGGATCTCGCCGCGGTCGCGCGGCGCCATCTGGGCGAACTCGGGCCCCGCCTCGACGGCGGCGTCGAGCGCGGCCGTGGCGTCCTGCACCGAGGCGTCCGCAACCTCGCACAGCGATTCGCCGGTTGACGGGTCCTCGACGGCCAGCGTGCCTTTGCCGCCGTCACGCCATTTGCCGCCGATGTACAGCTGCTTGGGGACCTGCTCGACTGCCTGTTGCTCTTGCGATTGGGTGATCGTGGTCATGTGACTCAACCTACTACGAAGCCGGCCGGCCGCCGAACGAGCGGCGACCGGCCGGATTGGTGGGGGCGTGGGGGGGGGGGGGGGGTGGGGGTTAAGCGGCTGCGGGATGGACCGACGGCTGCTCGAGTGCGACCCCGAGCACCTCGTCGATCGTCATCGCGAAGTGGAACTTCATCTGCTCGCGGACCTCCTCGGGGACGTCATCGAGGTCACCGCGGTTGCGCTCGGGGAGCACGACGTCGGTGAGCCCGGCGGCATGAGCCGCCAGCACCTTCTGCTTGAGGCCACCGATTGGGAGCACACGGCCCTGGAGCGTGACCTCGCCGGTCATCCCCACCGTGTGCTTGACCGCCCGGTCGCTGAGCAGCGAGGTGAGCGCCGTCACCATCGTCACGCCTGCGCTCGGGCCATCCTTGGGGATCGCCCCGGCGGGAACGTGGACGTGGAACGAGCGGTCCTCGAACGTCGCCGGCTCGATGCCCAGCTCGCCGGCGTGACCACGGACGTAGGAGAGGGCGATCTGCGCCGACTCCTTCATCACGTCGCCCAGCTGACCGGTCAGGGTCAGCCCCGGCTTGCCCGGCATCGCCGTGGCCTCGACGAACAGCACGTCGCCGCCGGCGCCGGTGACCGCAAGCCCGGTCGCCACGCCGGGGACCGCGGTGCGGATCGCCGACTCCTGGAAGTGGCGCTGGCGCCCGAGGGCGTCACGCAATCCGTCCAGGTCGATCACCACCGGGGCCTGGGCCGCGTTTGACGCGATCCGCGTTGCCGTCTTTCGCAGCAGCGTTCCGAGGTCGCGCTCGAGCTGGCGTACGCCGGCCTCACGCGTGTACTCGGTGGTCACGGTCTGCAGCATCTCGTCGGAGATCTCGACCTCCTCGGGCCGCAGTCCGTTGCGCTCCAGCTGGCGCGGCCACAGGTAGCCTCGCGCGATCGCGACCTTCTCGCTGGTGGTGTAGCCGTCGAACCGGATCACTTCCATGCGGTCGAGCAGAGGTCCGGGGATCGTGTCGGCCACGTTGGCGGTGGCGATGAACATGACCCCACTGAGGTCGAGCTCGAGATCGAGGTAGTGGTCGCGGAACGAGTGGTTCTGCGCCGGGTCCAGCACCTCGAGCAGAGCCGCGCTCGGGTCACCGCGCCAATCGGCGCCGACCTTGTCGACCTCGTCGAGCATGATCACCGGATTCATCGTCCCGGCGTCGCGCAGCGCTCTGACCAGGCGGCCCGGGAGCGCGCCGATGTAGGTGCGGCGGTGGCCGCGGATCTCGGCCTCGTCACGGACTCCGCCCAGCGACATACGGACGAACTTGCGTCCGGTTGCGCGGGCGATCGACTCGCCGATCGAGGTCTTGCCGGTGCCGGGCGGTCCGATCAGGGTCAGGATCGCGCCGGAGCGCTTGTCCTCGGTGATCCCGCGCTCGACGCGCAGCTTCTTGACCGCGATGTATTCGACGATCCGGTCCTTGACGTCGTCCAGCCCGGCGTGGTCCTCGTCAAGGATCTCGCGGGCGTGCTCGGGGTCGAGCTTCTCCTCGGACTTCTCTGACCACGGGACCGCGATCAGCCAGTCCAGGTAGGTCCGGATCACGCTCGACTCGGCCGACTGCTCGCCCATCCGCTCGAGCCGGCCCAGCTCCTTCTCGGCCTGCTCCTTGGCGTACTCGGGCATGCCCGCCTCTTCGATCTTGGTCCGGTACTCCTCGACGACCGAGGCATCGTCCTCGTTGAGCTCCTTGCGGATCGAGTCCATCTGCTTGCGCAGGAAGTACTCGCGCTGCTGCTTCTCGGCGCCGGACTCGACGTCCTCGCGAATCCGCTTGCGGACCTGGAGCTCGGCCAGCCGCTCGCGCTGGAAGCCGAGGGCGAGTTCGAGCCGCTCGGTTACGTCGAGCGTCTGCAGCAGCTCGACCTTCTGCTCGTAACGCAGGTCGGGGCTGTACCCGCTGGTGTCAGCCAGCGTGCCGGGCTCGGAGATGCTTCTCAGGAAGGCCGAGATCCGGCCATCGTCGCCGCGGAGGTCGAGGATCTCCTCGACCACGGCGCGATACTCGCGCTCGAGGTTGCGGGTCTTGCCGTCCACCGGGGCGGGGTCGGGTCGCTCCTCGACCTCGACGAACAGGCGGCCGTCGGGGAGCGTCTGCGCGGCGCCAGCGACGCCGCGGTGCAGGCCCTGGAGTGCGACCGCACGTCCGCCGCCGGGCAGCCGGACGTGATCGGTGATCTCCGCAACGGTTCCGATCGCAGCGAATTCCTGCTCGTGGCGGGGCACCAACAGGACCTGATCCTCGTCGCCGGCTTCAATCGCCAGCGTGAGCGACATGCCCGGGAAGACGACAACGTCGTCAAGCGGGACAAGTAGAAGGCGGCTCATGAAATCTTCACTTTCAGTAGTTGCTTACGACAGATAAGTACAGAATACCACCTTGCGGAGGCGGATCTCAGTCGGGTCGACTTAGATTATGACGCAGGCGTCGGCCGTCTCCGTACGGGCGGTCCACATCTGAGATGATCGGCGGCGATGTCGTCTGAAAAAACCCCTGCAGAGGAGCCCGCACACGACGTCCTCGCCGCCGAGGAGTTCGGCGTGCCGGCGCCTGACCCTGGGTTGCATCACGGCCCCGTGACGCTTCCCGACGACCCGACGGGGATCACCGAGCCCCATGACGTGCTGGCCGCCGAGGAGTTCGCGCTGCCCGCGCCGCGGTACGGGAGCGAGGCCGCGGTTACCGGGGCGGGTGCGTCTCGGGCGCGCTACGTGGTCGTCGGCGCCCTGGCGTTGGCGTTGTTGCTGGGGCTGTTGCGCAAGCGTCGTCCTTAGGCTCGGCTTCGGCACACCAGTCGGTCCTCGAGCACCGGTTGCTGGAGCTGATCCGCGACGCCCGGCTGCCCGAGCCCCAGAGGAACGTGCTCGACGACGTCAGCGCGCTGCTCGGCCGCGCGACCGGGGCATCAGGTCGGTGATTGTGCCCTCGGCCATCTCGGCCGCGAACCCGACCGTCTCAGACAGCGTCGGGTGCGGGTGGATCGTCAAGGCGAGATCCTCGGCGTTGGCGCCCATCTCGATCGCGTGCACGGTCTCGGGGATCACGTCACCGGCCGACACGCCGACGACGCCCGCGCCCAACAGCCGGCGCGAGCCCGGCTCCAGCAGCAGCTTCGTCAGCCCGTCGTCGCGGCCGAGGCCGAGCGCACGGCCCGAGGCGGCCCACGGGAAGACTGCCTTCTCGTAATCAACGCCCTGCTCGCGCGCGGCGGTCTCGGTCAGGCCCATCCACGCGACCTCCGGGTCGGTGTAGGCCACCGATGGGATCGCGCGAGCGTCGAACGCGACGTCGTGGCCCGCGATCACCTCGGCCGCGACCTTGCCCTCGTGCGCCGCCTTGTGGGCCAGCATCGGTCCGCCGACGATGTCCCCGATCGCGTAGATGCCGGGGACGCCCGTCCGCATCTGCGCGTCGACGGCGATGAATCCACGCTCGTCGACCGCGACCCCGGCGGCCTCGGCGCCGATCGCGGTGCCGTTCGAGACGCGCCCGATCGCGACCAGGATCTGGTCGAATGTCTCGGTCCCGACGCCCTCGATCTCGACCTCGATGCCGTCCTTCTTCGCCTCGGCGGCCGTGACCCCCGTGCCGAGGTGGATCGCCTCATAGCGGGCCGAGATGCGCTTGCGCAGCACGGCCACGAGGTCCGGGTCACAGCCGGTCATCAGCTGCTCGAGCAGCTCGACGACCGTCACCCGCGATCCGAGCGCGTCGTACACGCAGGCCATCTCGAGACCGATGATCCCGCCCCCGATCACCAGCAGCCGGCCGGGCACCTCCGTCGGCGAGAGCGCCGCGGTCGAATCGATGATGCGCGGATCGTCAGGCAGCATCGGCAGCTTCGCCGCCTGTGACCCGGCCGCAATGATGCAATTCTCGAACGTGACCTCGCGGTCGCCGACGACCAGCGACGACGGCCCCGCGAGCCGGGCGGATCCGTGCACGACCTCGACCCGACGCTGCTTGGCCAGCCCGGCCAGCCCGCCCGTGAGCCGGTCGACGACCGACGCCTTCCAGCCGACGAGCGCCTCGAGATCGATCGTCGGCTCACCGAACGAGATCCCGTGCGCGGACATCTCCTCGGCTTCGGACAGCACCCGCGCCGCGTGCAGCAACGCCTTGGAAGGTATGCAGCCGACGTTGAGGCAGACGCCGCCCAGTCGCTCGTAGCGCTCGACCAGCGCGACCCGTAGCCCGAGGTCGGCGGCCCGGAACGCCGCCGTGTAGCCGCCGATTCCGGCCCCGAGCACGATCACCTGGAAGTCGCGCTCGCCGTCGGTGGCGGGCGCGGCGGCCGGCGGTGCGGGCTCGCGCTCGATGGACGCTCCGGCCTCGGCCGGGCCCGCGCCGTCGGAATCCGATGGGTTGACGGCGTCGCGCTCGAGCGCCATCAGCACGCTGCCCTCCGACACCCGGTCACCGATCGACACCCGCAACTGCTTCACGGTTCCGGCCACGGGCGCGGGCACGTCCATCGTCGCCTTGTCTGATTCGAGCGTCACGAGCGGATCCTCGACCGCGATCGTGTCGCCCGGAGCGACGTGGATCTCGATCACCGGGACGTCGGTGAAGTCCCCGATGTCGGGGACCCTGATCTCAGAGCTCACGCCAGGCATCCGCTCGCCCTCGGGCTTGCTGCCCGCTCAGCATCCAGCCTCGCAAGGACGGGCGGCGCCCGAGTCATCCAGCTGGCTCGCCTATCGGATGCCGCGTGAGTCATCCGGCTGCTCACAGCAGCGCGCGGCGCAGATCGGAGAGAACGGTCACCAGGTAGGCGACGAATCGCGCCGCGGCGGCACCGTCGATCACCCGATGGTCGTAGGAGAGCGACAGCGGCACCATCAGCCGTCGGCACGAACTCGCTCCCGTCCCAGACCGGCTTCGGCGCCGCGCGGGTGACCCCGAGGATCGCAACCTCCGGCGCGTTGACGATCGGCGTGAACGAGGTGCCGCCGATCCCGCCCAGCGACGAGATCGTGAACGTCGAGCCGCTCATGTCGCCCGGCGTCAGCTTGCCGTCGCGCGCCTTGCCCGACAGCGCGGTCAGATCGGCGGCGATCTCGAGCAGGCCCTTCGTGTCGGCGTCCCTGATCACCGGCACGACCAGCCCTCCGGGCGTGTCGGCGGCGAAGCCGATGTTGTAGTAGCGCTTCAAAACCAGGTCCTCGCCGTCGAGCGACGAGTTGAAGGTCGGGAACTTCTTCAGCGCGGTGACGCATGCCACCACCAGGAACGAGACCATCGTCAGCTTGACGTCGCTCTGCTCGGCGTTGAGCCGCTTGCGCCAAGCCTCGAGCTCGGTGATGTCCGCCTCGTCGTTGTGCGTGACGTGCGGGATCATCACCCAGTTGCGGGCCAGATTGGGCGCTGAGATGCGCTGGATCCGGGACCGCTGAACGCGCTCCACGGGCCCGAACTTCTCGAAGTCGATCGACGGCCATGGCGGCAGGTCGATGCCCGGCGCAGCCGTGGCGCCGGCGCTCGCCCGGCCGGGCCCGTGGGCGGCGTTCTCGACGTCCTCCCTGGTGATCCGCCCGTTGCGCCCGCTGCCGCTCACGCGGCTCAGCTCGACGCCGAGCTCACGGGCGAGCCGGCGGGCCGAGGGGCTGGCATAGATCGGCCCCCCGCCGTTGCCGGTCGGAGGCTCGGACGTGGCGGTCGGAGGCTCGGACGCGGCGGCCGGAGGCTCGGGCGCCGGGGCTCGGGCTCGCCTGGCTCCGATGCAGCTCCGTCACCGCCGCCGTCGTCCCCCTCCTCCAGAGTCATCAGCGCCGTTCCCTGCGAGACCCGGTCGCCGACCTTGACCGCGATCTCCCTGACCACGCCGGCGCTCGGCGCCGGCACGTCCATCGTCGCCTTGTCTGACTCGAGCGTGACCAGTGGATCCTCGACCGCCACCGTGTCGCCGGCCGAGACAAGGATCTCGATGATCGGGACATCCTCGAAGTCGCCGATGTCGGGGACCTCGACGGTCAGCGTACCGGTGCTCATACCGTGGTCGGCATCGGCGCGTCGGGATCGATCTCGTACTTGGCGATCGCGTCGCTGACCAGCTTGCGGTCGATCGCGCCCTCGGCCGCGAGCTCCATCAGCGCGGCGATGGTGACGTAGTGGCGGTCGATCTCGAAGAACCTGCGCAGGCCGCTGCGGAAGTCACTGCGCCCGTAGCCGTCTGTGCCGAGCACCCGGAAACGGCCCGGGACCCACTGGCGGATCTGATCGGGGAACGCGCGGATGTAGTCGGTCGAGGCGACCACCGGCCCCGGCCGTCCCCCGAGCATCTCGGAGACATACGACAGGCGGGGGTCGGAGGTCGGATGGAGCATGTTCCACCGCTCGACCTCGATCCCGTCGCGGCGCAGCTCGGTGAACGAGGTCGCGCTCCAGACCGAGGAGCGGACATCGAAGTCGGACTCGAGCAGCTCGGCCGCCGCCATCACCTCGCGCAGGATCGTGCCTGAACCGATCAGATGCACATGCGGGCCCTTCCCGTCGGGCGCATCGCGCAGCAGGTACATGCCCCGCAGGATGCCCTCGGCCGCTCCCTCGGGCATCGGCGGGTGGACGTAGTTCTCGTTCATCAACGTCAGGTAGTAGAAGACGTCCTCCTGCTCGACCAACATCCTGCGCATTCCCTCGTGGATGATCACCGCGACCTCGTAGCCGAACGCGGGGTCGTAGGCCCGGCAGTTGGGCACGACCGAGAACAGCACGTGGCTGTGCCCGTCCTCGTGCTGGAGGCCCTCGCCGTTGAGCGTGGTGCGCCCGGCGGTGCCGCCGAGCATGAAGCCGCGCGTGCGGCTGTCGCCGCCGGCCCAGACGAGGTCGCCGACGCGCTGATAGCCGAACATCGAGTAGTAGATGTAGAACGGGAGCATCTGCACGGCGTGCGCGCTGTAGGAGGTGCCCGCCGCGATGAATGACGAGATCGAGCCGGCCTCGGTGATCCCCTCCTCGAGGATCTGGCCGTGCTCGTCCTCTTTGTAGAACATCAGCTGCTCTGAGTCCTGCGGCTGGTAGAGCTGGCCAACGGGCGAGTAGATCCCGACCTGTCTGAACAGGCCCTCCATCCCGAACGTCCGCGACTCGTCGGGGACGATCGGGACCACGTGGCGGCCGAGCGACTTGTCGCGAAGCAACGCCGCGAGCACGCGGACGAACGCCATCGTGGTCGAGATCTCGCGTTCGCCGGTGCCCTGCAGCTGCGAGTCGAACAGGCTCAGATCGGGGATCTCGAGCTGCTGCGCCTTGCGCCGGCGTACGGGCATCACGCCGCCGAGCGCGGCACGGCGGTCGCGCAGGTACCGCATCTCGGCCGAGTCATCTGGCGGCTTGTAGTACTCGGCCGCACGCACCTGCTCGTCTGACAGCGGCAGCTCGAAGCGATCCCGGAACGCCAGCAGCGCGTCCTCGGTCATCTTCTTGGCCTGGTGGGTGATCATCTGGCCCTCGCCCGAGACGCCCATCCCGTAGCCCTTGATCGTCTTGGCGAGGATCACGGTCGGCGAGCCCGTGTGCCTGACCGCGGCGTCGTAGGCGGCGAACACCTTCTGCTGGTCCAGGCCGCCGCGGTTGAGCAGCCAGATCTCGTCGTCGGACATGTGCGCGACTCGCTGCAGCAACACGGGGTCGCGCCCGAAGAAGTGCTCGCGCACGTAGGCGCCGTCTCGCGACTTGAACGTCTGGTACTCGCCGTCGAGGCTCTCCTCCATCACCTTCACCAGCCGCCCGTCGGTGTCGGCGGCCAGCAGCGGGTCCCAGCGGCCGCCCCAGATCACCTTGATCACGTTCCAGCCGGCGCCCCGGAAGTCCGCCTCGAGCTCCTGGATGATCTTGCCGTTGCCGCGCACGGGACCGTCGAGTCGCTGGAGGTTGCAGTTGACGACCCAGATCAGGTTGTCGAGGTGCTCGCGCCCGGCGAGCCCGATCGAGCCCATCGACTCGGGCTCGTCCATCTCGCCGTCGCCGAGGAACGCCCACACCTTGCGGCCGTCGGTGTCGCTGATCCCGCGCGCGTGCAGGTAGCGCATGAAACGCGCCTGGTAGGCGGAGGTGATCGCGCCGATCCCCAGTGACACGGTCGGGAACTGCCAGAACTCCGGCATCAGCCAGGGGTGGGGATAGGAGGAGAGCCCGCCCGGCCTTGAGACCTCCTGGCGGAAGCCGTCGAGCTGCTCGGCGGTCAGACGTCCTTCGAGGAAGGCGCGCGCGTAGTTGCCCGGTGACGAGTGTCCCTGGAAGTAGACGAGGTCGCCGCCGTGCCCGTCGCCGGGGGCATGCCAGAAGTGGTTGAAGCCGACCTCGTACAGCGCGGCGAGCGACTGGTAGCTGGCGATGTGGCCGCCGAGCTCGGACGAGACCTTGTTCGCGCGCACAACCATCGCGATCGCGTTCCAGCGGACGATCGATCGCAGCCGGCGCTCGAGCTTTGCGTCACCCGGGAACGGAGGCTCGAGATCGGCGGGGATCGAGTTGACGTATGGGGTGTTGAGGGTCGCGATCGTGCCGGCGCCCGTCTGCTGCGCGCGCTCGACCACGCGGGTGAGGATCTGGCGGGCCCGGTCGGGCCCATCGTGGCTGACGACGGCTTCGAGCGCCTCGAGCCACTCGGTCGTCTCGGCCGCGTCGAGGTCCGCTTCGGCGCCGTTCGTGCTCGGCGGCTGGATCTGCGCTCGATCAGTCAATTTTCGCCTTCTCGCGGGACCGTAATTCGACTATACCCGGGTGCAGCGGGCCGCACGGGCGCGGCTCTTGGGCGCTGTTTGCCGTAGGTTCCACACATGACCTTGCACGAAACAGAACGGTCCCCCGGGTGGCCGTGGGAGCGTCCGCTGGCCGGCGCTCTGGATCAGCTGGTGGTCGAGTCCGAGCTGCTGGCCGGCAACGCGCTCGGTGACCCTGCATTGCGGCCGCTGTACGTCTACCGTCCGCCCGGCGTCGAGCGCTCAGACGAGCACCGTCTGCCGTCGGTGTACGTGATTCAGGGCCTCACCGGCCAGCTCGACATGTGGCTCGGGCGGGCCGCGTTCGAGCCAACGTTCGTCGAGCGCCTCGACGCGATGTTCGCGGCCGGTGAGTGCCCCGAAGCCGTGATCGTGCTCGCCGACGCCTGGACCTCGACGGGTGGGTCGCAGTTCCTCAATTCATCCAGCACCGGCCGGTATCTGGACTACCTGTGCGACGAGGTCGTCCCGTTCATCGACGAGCGGTATCCGACGCTCGCCGATCGCGACCATCGCGGGCTGACCGGCAAGTCCTCGGGGGGGTACGGCGCGATGGTCGTGCCGATGCTGCGGCCTGACGTGTTCGGAGCGCTGGCATCGCACGCCGGTGACGCGCTGTTCGAGTGCTGCTATCAGCCCGAGTTCCCGCAGACCGCACGGGCTCTGCGCGACCACTTCGACGGTTCCTGGGACGTGTTCCACGAGCGCCTGAAGGCCGCCCCGACATTGGACTTCGCCCGGTTTGGAGCAGCGTTGAACGCGTACGGAATGGCGTGCGTGTACTCGCCCGATCCGGACCGGCCGGGGAAGCCGCTGCTGCCGTTCGAGAGCGAGACGGGCAGGCTGATTGACGACATCTGGCAACTGTGGTTGAAGCACGATCCGGTCCGTATGGCGCCCGAGCACCCCGCCGCGCTCAAGAGCATGCGCCGGATCTACCTAGACGCGGGGCGCAACGACGAGTGGTACCTCGACCTCGGCGCACAGGCGTTCGCGGCCGAACTCGACAAGCTTGGGGTCAGCTACACCCTGGACCTGTTCGAGGGCAAGCACGGTGGACTCACGTACCGCTACCCGGGCGCGATCCGCGAGCTCGTGACAGCTCTCTCATGACCGCGACAGCCGACACCGAGCTCGCGTTCGCCGGACCGGCCGCGCTGGCGGCGAAGGTACGGGCAGGTGAATTAACCCCGCGCGAGCTCGTCGAGCTCTACATCCGGCGGATCGAGACGCTCGACCCGAGCCTGAACGCCTTCCGGACCACGTTCGCCGAACGGGCGCTGGCGGAGGCCGAGACGATCGAAGGCCATCAGGGGTCGCTGGCCGGGGTCCCGATCGCGGTCAAGGACGACCTCCCCGTCGCCGGGCAGACCGTCACCAAGGGATCGAGGAGCTTCGGCCCGCCGGCGACCGAGGACGCCGAGGCGATCCGCCGGCTTCGCGCCGCGGGCGCGATCCCGGTCGGGATCACGAACGTCCCCGAGCTGATGATCTTCCCCTGGACAGCGACCGACGCCAACGGGATCACGCGCAACCCGTGGAACCTCGAGCGCACCCCGGGCGGCTCGTCGGGTGGGTCGGCCAGCGCGGTGGCGGCCGGGATGGTTGCAGCCGCGACGGGATCAGACGGCGGCGGTTCGATCAGAATCCCGGCCGCCTGCTGCGGGCTGGTGGGGATGAAGCCGACCCGTGGTCGCGTGTCCGCGCTGCCGGGAGGACAGGGGTGGCTGGGACTGTCGGTCTACGGCGCGCTTGCGCGGACCGTGAGCGACAGTGCCCTGTTGCTCGACGTGATGCACGGCGCCGGCCTCGGCGAGGAGTCCGCCGCGCCCCGATTCACGGGCAGCTATGTGGAGGCTGCCGGCAGGCCCCCGGGCAGGCTGAAGATCGCCCTCTCGCGCAAGATCCCGCCGGGCCTCGTCGTGAGTGTCTCCAGCGAGCAGCGTGGCGCCTGGGAGCGGGTCGGCTCGCTGCTGAGCGAGCTGGGTCACGAGGTCGTCGAGCGCAACCCGGACTACCGGCTCGCGCAGCTCGAGTTCCTGCAGATGTGGATGCGCGGCGTGTACGAGGAGTCGCTGACGATCCCGGACCCATCCCAGCTCGAGTCGCTGACCAGGCAGATGGCTGCGGGCGGCCGCCGTTTCGTGCCGCCGAGCCGCCGCGCCGCGCTGCTGTCCAAGCGCGCCGTCACGAGTGCCAGGATCATCGCGCTCTGGGAAGGGATCGATGTGCTCGTCACGCCGGCGCTTGCCAAGACGGCGATCGACGCTCGTGGCGGCTATGGACGGTCGGCGCCGATCGCGATTGACATCGCCGGGCGGTTCACGCCGTTCACGGCGCTGCTCAATCTGACCGGTCAACCCGCGATCGCGATCCCCGCCGGGTTCGGCAACGACGGTCTGCCGCTGAGCGTCCAGCTGGTGGGTCGCCCCGGCACCGAGGATCTCCTGTACTCGCTGGCGGCGCAGATCGAGCAGGCCGCGCCGTGGGTGGCGCACCGGCCGCCGATTGCAGTCAGTATCTGACCGCCCCCCCGGACCACGCAACAGGAGGAAGAGGTTGAAGCCGACGTCTGCGACCGCACGGCGGTCACGCTGGGCGCAGTTTGCAGTGGCGCTGGCCGCGCCCGCGGTTGTCTGCGCGGTGGTCGCATCGGCGGCCTCGGCGAAGACCGTCTGGCTATGCAAGCCGGGCCAGCACCCGGACCCGTGCACGCCGGGCCTTTCGACCACGGTTTATTCGCCGAAGCTCCAGGCGCTGCGGGTGGCGCATCCCAAGGCAGTACGCGACCCGAAGATCGATTGCTTCTACGTCTACCCGACTGTCAGCGACCAGACGACCACGTACGCCAACCTCCACGTTGACCCCGAGGAGCGTTCGATCGCGCTCTACCAGGCCGCTCGGTACTCGCAGTACTGCCGAGTTTTCGCGCCCATGTACCGGCAGATCACGATTCCCGCGCTCGACTCCGGCACGCCGTTCGGCCCGGCGGCCCTCAAGCGCCCGCTTTCCGATGTCCACAATGCGTTCCAGACGTACCTTCAGAAGTACAACCACGGTCGCGAGTTCGTCCTGATCGGTCACTCCCAGGGCTCGTTAGTCCTCAGGGAGTTGATCGCAAAGTACGTCGATCCCAAGCCGGCGCTCAGTCGCCGGATGCTGTCCGCGATCCTGCTCGGCGGCAACGTCCTCGTCAAGCAGGGCAAAGGGATCGGCGGGGATTTCCGCCACATCCCAGCGTGCCGCTCCGACACCCAACTCCACTGCGTGATCGCGTTCTCGACGTTCGACCAGACTCCGCCGAACCCCAGCCTGTTCGGCCGTGCCCTGGTGTCGGGCGATCAGGTGCTGTGCACCAACCCAGCAGCGCTCGCGGGTGGTGCGGCCGATATCGATCCGATCTTCCCATCCAAGCCGTTTGCACCGGGTTCACTGCTCGCGGCGGGCATCGCGGGGCTCGGGATAACGCAGCCGCAGCCGCCAACCGTCTGGTCGACCGTGCCTAACGCCTACAGAGCGAGGTGCGAGTCGATCGCTGGGGCGAACGTGCTGGAGCTCAGCGCGATCGGGGGGGCAAAACTCCCGACGCCGAGTCCGACGGCGGCCTGGGGCCTGCATCTGCTCGACGCGAGTATCGAACTCGGCAACCTGGTGGCCGTCGTCAACCGAGAAGCCGCGGCGTTCGCGAAACGAAACTGACGAAGCCCTTGATCTAGGCGGCGCGGTCCGGTACATTGATGTACCGTGACCGCGCTGGCCGAGCAACAGATCCGGGCAGCCAAGGTGCCGCCGCCGTTGTCCGAGGCGCCCCCGTCGCCGGCGGGTCCCGTTGAGGACGGCGAGCCGATCCGGATGCCTCCTGGCGATGGGCTGCCCGCGTGGCTGCAGACGATCAGGTTCGGCACCCGCCCGCTGTCCTTCAATCTGAGATCTCACCGGCGCTTCGGTGACGTCTGGCAGATGCGGATCGTCGCCCGCCGGGGCGGGTTCGTGGTCACGTGCCACCCGGATCACGTGCGCTCGCTGATGATGGCCAAGCCCGAGGATGCGCCGTCGCTGACGGGCGAGAGTCCGCTGCGTCCGATCCTCGGCCCGAACTCGATTCTCACCTCGGTCGGCGAGCGACATATGCGCCAGCGAAAGCTGCTGCTGCCGCCGTTCCACGGGGAGGCCGTGCAGCGCTACGTGCAGATGATCTCGGATGTGGCGGAGCGCGAGATCGACCGGTGGCCGCTGCAGGAGCCGTTCGCGCTCGGGCCACGAATGCAGGCGGTCACGCTCGAGGTGATCATGAACGGTGTGTTCGGGATCGAGGGCCGTCCGGCTCCCGGGACGACCGAGCACCGGATCCGCCAGACCGTGCGGAGAATGCTCGGCATCTCGACGAACCCGATGTTCACGGCGATCGAGCTTCGGAATGCGTCGCGCACCGAGGCGACCGGGATCCTGCGGCAGATGATTTCGAGCGTCGATCGGCAGCTGTTCGCGTTGATCGCGCAGCGGCGGGCCGCCGGCGAGAGCGAGGGTGAGCGAACGGACATCCTCTCGCTGATGTTGCACGCACGCGACGAACAGGGCGAGCCGCTGACCGATCAGGAGCTGCGCGACGAGCTGCTGTCGCTTGTCCTTGCCGGACATGAGACGACGGCCAACTCGCTTGCCTGGATCTTCGAGCGCCTGCTTCGCACCCCGGCCGCATACGACCGCCTGCGCGATCTGACCCGCGCGGGAGGGCCCGAGGCTGACGAGTACCTGGAGGCCACAATCCACGAGGGAATGCGCAACCGCCCGGTGATCCCGATCGTCGTCCGGCTGCTCAAGCGCCCGTGGCGGTTCGGCGAGTACGTGGTGCCGGCCGAGACTGCGGTGGCGGTCAGCATCGTGGCCCTGCACCACCGCGAAGACGTGTATCCCGATCCATTCGCGTTCCGCCCCGAGCGGTTCATCGGCCGCAAGCCAGGCACGTACACGTGGATGCCGTTCGGCGGCGGCATTCGTCGTTGCCTCGGCGCCTCACTGGCGATGGCCGAGCAGCGGGTGGTCCTGGCGGCGATCGCGCGGCGGACCGATCTCGTCGCCCCCGACCCAAGGCCCGAGCGCGCTCGCCAGCGCAATGTGACGACGATCCCGAGCCACGGGGCGCGTGTCGAGGTCGCACGGCGATACGCCGCTTAACGGCGTGCAGCCGGCCAACGTCGCAGCGGCTCGCTACCGTGACGGGGATGTCGACGAGGCGATCGAGCGCGGGGCTCGCGGAGCAGACGGCGGGCCCGGATGCGGCACGGGTGCCCGAGCCCGTCGGTCATCGCGACCGGCTGATCGCCGCGATGGCCGAGTCGATCAAGGAGAAGGGCTACCGCGAGACGACCGTCGCCGACGTGGTTCGGATCGCGCGGACGTCGAGGCGCAACTTCTACGAGCACTTCGAGGATCGCGACGCGTGCTTTCTGGCGCTGTTCGACGCGACCAACGACGCGATGATGGAACAGGTCGCGGCCGCGGTCCATCCCGACCGGACGCTCGATGAGCAGGTCGATGCCGCGGTCGACGCCTACATCGGCAACGTCAGTCAGCAGCCCGCGCTGTACGCCAGCTTCGTCAACGAGCTCCCGGCCCTGGGGCGCGCCGGCTCCGAGCGCGGGCTCGCGACGCTCGAGCGGTTCGCCGCGCTGCTGGTGTCACTGGTGGAATCCGGACGGGCCGCGCGACCCGAGCTCGCGTCGCGGCCGCTGAACATGGACACCGCGATCATCATCGTCGGGGGGTTGCGAGAGCTGGCCGTGATCTCACTCCAGCGCGGGCGCGATGTTCGAGAGCTGCGGGCGAGCGCCGGCGCGACGGTCAAGTCGATCCTGACCGGCGCGCTGCTGTAGCCGCCGTTTGCAGACCGGTCGGCGAATGCGGCGTAAGACGACGATCCCGATCGACGGCCGGACCGCGTTCGTCTCCGGCTCGGCGTCGGGTATCGGCCGCGCGATGGCGCAGCGGCTCGCAGCCCACGCCTGCCCGGTGGCGATCGTCGATCAAGACGAGGAGGGCCTGCAGGCGACCGTTGACACGATCGGCGGCCACGTCCTCTCCCGCCGGCTGGACGTGCGCGATCGTCATGCGCAGCTCGCGTTCGCCGCCGAAGTCGCGGAGTGGGCGCCCGCGCCGCTAGGGATGGTGTTCAACAACGCCGGCGTGGCGACCTCCCAGAGCATCGCCGACGGGTCGATCGAGGACGACGAGTGGGTGTTCGAGATCAACTTCCACGGGATCGTCAATGGCGTGCGCGCCTTTCTCCCGATCCTGCTGGCTCAGGACTCTGGGGTGATCGTCAACACCTCGAGTGTCTTCGGGCTGGTCGGGATGCCTTATCAGAGCGCCTACTGCGCGTCCAAGTTCGCGGTCCGCGGGTTCACCGACTCGCTCCGGCAGGAGCTCAGGGGTACCGGCGTGCGCGCCGCGACCGTGCATCCCGGCGGGGTGAAGACCAACATCGCCCGCAACGCCCGCTTTCACGCCCACCCGTCGGAGCCCGACCTCTCGCACGAGCAGGCGGCGGAGCGATTCGACAAGCTGGCCCAGACGACACCCGAACGGGCGGCGGAGATCATCCACGAGGACGCCAAGGCCGGCAAGAGCCGGATCCTCGTCGGTCCTGACGCGTACGTCTTCGATGCGCTCGCAAGGTTGCTGCCATCCCACTATTTCGACGTGCTTGCCGGGCTAGAGCGGCTCGGCAGCCGCGCTTGACGGCCCCCGTCAGCGGATCACTTCACCGTCAGCGTCCCCACCATCCCGGCCATGCGGTGGCCAGGGACACTGCAGAAGAACGTGTAGGTGCCAGCGGCGAGCTTGACCGACAACACCTTGGTGCCGCCCTGGAATTTGGGCGTCGCTCCGACGATCGCGCCGTTGGTTCCCTTCTGAATCGTCAGGTCGTGAGTCAGCGGCGAGCTGTTGGTGAACGCGATCTTGACCGTCCCGGCCGTAGCGGTCAGCGTCTTCTTGGTGTAGGCGAGTTGGCCGCTGGGGTCGGCCGCGATCGCCTGGCTCCCCGAGGCGACGGCCGCGCCACCGGCGCCCGAGCTCGCGGCGCTCGACGAGGACGCGGTGCTGCCGCCGCCCGCCGCCGAGGAGGAGGAGGAGCTACTGCTCGAGCCGCAGGCAGCCAGGCCCAGCACGAGCGCGCTGGCACCGGCGGCGAGGAATAGGGGCTTTCGCATGAGTGTCCTTTTGATCTGGGTGGCTGGGGGAGACGGGCTCGCGGTCGCGCGATCGGGCTCCTGACTGGCTCAGACGCCCATGATCCCGACTTCTTCCCGCGCGCGCTGCCTCGCGCACTACCTGAATGCCCGCTCGCAGAGCTCCTCGGCGATCGCCAGCGACGATGTGGCGGCCGGCGACGGGGCGTTGCGGACCCAGACGACGCTGCCCGCGATCCCGAGGCGGAAGTCGTCGACGAGCCCGCCGTCGCGGTCGAGCGCCTGCGCCCGCACCCCCGCGGGCGCGCGGACAGCATCATCGGGCTGAAGCGACGGAACGAAGCGCTGAAGCTCGGCGATGAAGTCCCGCTTGCGCAGCGAGCGGCGCAGCTCGCCCGCGGCCGCGCGCCAGTGCCGGCCGAGCATTCGCCACGTTCCCGGCCAGCTGAGCGTGTCGGTCAGATCGTGCACGCTGAGTGAGCCGCGCCGGTACCCCTCGCGTGCCATCGACAGGACCGCGTTGGGGCCCAGCCACACCGAGCCGTCGATCCGGCGGGTCAGGTGGACGCCGAGAAACGGAAGCGACGGGTCGGGGACCGGATAGATCAGGCCGCGCACGAGGCTCGTTCGGTGCGGTCGCAGCTGCCAGTATTCGCCTCGGAAGGGGACGATCCGCGGCTCCGCCGGCTCGCCGGAGGCTCGTGCGAGGCGATCGGCCTGCAGGCCGGCGCAGACGATCACGTGATCGGCTCCGACCGCGCCGCCGCCGGCGAGCTCGAGCTGAGCACCGGCCCCGCGGCGCACGATCCGCATCACCTTGGCACCGGTGCGCAGCTCGCCACCGGCCGCGGCGAGCTCGACGGCGAGCGCCCGTGCGACCGCCCCGAAGTCGACGATCGCGGTCTCCGGCGAGTGCAGGGCGGCGATCGCGCGCAACTCGGGTTCGACCTGGGCCAGCTCGGCGCCCTCAAGCCAGCGCAATCCAGGCACTCCGTTGGCCTGCGCGCGCTGCGCGAGCCGGTCCAAGGGGGCAAGCTCGCGTGGCTCGGTCGCCGCGACCACCTTGCCGCAGGCGGCGTACGGGAGATCGTTGGCGGCACAGTAATCGCGCAGGAGTCCCAACCCGCGTCGGCACAGCCTCGCCTTCAGCGAGCCGGGCGCGTAGTACAGGCCGGCATGCGCGACGCCGCTGTTGTGGCCGGTCTGATGGCGCGCGAGCCATGCCTCCTTCTCGACCAGCACCACCTCGGCATCGGCGATCGATGTGCTGATCAGGCGAGCGGTCGCGAGACCGAGGATCCCGCCGCCGACCACGACGACCCGCATCAGCCGTTGCGGCCGTGATCGATCGCCAGGGCGACCAGCGAATGGCGCGGCCCGATCAGCACCCTCGGGACGATGGCATTTCCCGACTCGCGGTGCGCATATAGTGAACGCCGGCTGGCCGGCCGCCGCCACGCACTCCTGGATGCGGGCTGGCCGCGCTGCTTCGTATTCCAAGGCGCTTCGCTGACCTAGATGACCGCGTACTCAGATCCCGGTGAGAACGGCCGGGCCGATCCGTTAACCCGTCGGGCGTTCCTGGTCGCCGCCGGAACGACGGCCGCCGCCGCGGGGCTCGCGGCCTGCGGAGGCTCGGCCAAGCAGAGCCCGACCCTCGCATCGGCCGCCTCGGTGCACACACGCGGTCGCACCCAGGCGTTCCTCTCGGAGCCGCATCTTCGGCCCCCCGAGGTGATCATCGCCCACCGACAGTCAAACCCGCCAAGTGACCTGATCCTGACCGACGCCCACGCCGGACCAGGCCAGCAGGGTCCGATCATCTTCGACCCTCACGGGCGGCTGGTCTGGTTTGGACCTGTGTCGGCCGGCCCGACCCCGGCGATGCGCGCGATGAACGTCCGCGTCCAGTCCTATCGCGGCAAGCCGGTGCTGACGTGGTGGCAGGGCGCCGTCGTCGCTGACCACGGCGTGGGCCATTACGAGCTTGTCGACGGGCGCTATCAAAGGGTCGCCCAGGTGCACGCCGGAAATGGCTACCGGGGCGACCTGCACGAGTTTGTGCTGACCGACTCGGGCACCGCGCTGTTCACCTGCTACGGGAGTTCGGAGGCCGAGCTTCCGCACCCGAGCGGCAGTCGCCGCGGGCGATACGTCTACGGGGTCGCGCAGGAGGTCGATGTCGCGACCGGCAGGGTCCTGTTCGAGTGGCGGACTGACGAGCACGTCGGGTTCATCGACTCATACCACGCGGCGCCCGATGACCCGACGATCCCGTGGGACTACTTCCACATCAACTCGATCGCGATCGACCCAGCCGACGGCCACCTGCTGATCTCCGGGCGCAACACGTGGTCGATCTACAAGGTCCATCGGCAAACGGGCGAGGTGCTCTGGACACTCGGCGGCAAGCGGGGCGACTTCGAGATCGGCCCCGGCGCCCGGTTCGCCTTCCAGCATCACGTTCGGCCGCACGACGGCGGGATCGTGACGATCTTCGACAACGAGGCAGGACCGCCGCGCGAGGCGCGTCAGTCGCGGGGCCTGGTGCTGGCCGTCGACGAGCGGGCCTTCACAGCCAAGCTGGTCACCCAGTACAAGCACAAGCCCCCGATCGTTTCGCCGGCGCTCGGCAGCGTCCAGGATCTCGGGGACAGCGACGGCGGCGGGAGGTTCATCGGCTGGGGTGACTCGAGCTACTTCACCCACTACTCGAGTTCGGGATCGGTGCTGCTGGACGGCCGCCTGGCCTCAGGCGCGATCTCCTACCGGGCGTTCATGCAGCCATGGACGGGGGTCCCGGTCACGCGGCCCGAGATCGCCCTCGTCCGCGCATCGCCTCACGTGCACCTCTACGCCAGCTGGAACGGCGCGACCGAGCACCAGTCCTGGCGCGTGCTCGGTGGGTCACAGCCGGACCGGCTCAACGAGATCGGGACTGCGGCAGTGGCCGATTTCGAGACGCAGATCATGGTCCCGCACGCGCCGCCTTGGCTAGCCGCCGAGGCGCTCGACAGCTCGGGGAACGCGCTGTCTCGCTCGGCGCCGATGCGGGTCTAACTGCTCCGGCGCGTCCGGTGACGGTCAGTGGCGGCGGGAGCGAGCGAGGCTCGCGACTGTCGCCTTGACGTGCCCGGCAGCCCAGCAGCTCGTACCGGTGTGGCAGTTCTCCAGCGCCAGCAGCGAGTCGTGGAGCTGGGCCAGTTCGGCCGGGCTGACCGAGTCGACGATGTTGTTGAGCTCCCACGGGTCGGTCTGGAGGTCGTACAGCTCGCGCTGTCCGTTGTGGTACTCGACGTACAGGAGATAGGGGGTCCGGATCGCCTCGTAGCTCGGCGGATTGCCGCTCACCCGGTTCTGGATGTCAGGATCGTTGGGGCTCGTGACCGGGCCGTGGTGTTCGATCAGCACCGCGTCGCGCCAGCCTGCCGGCTGGCCGCCCCGGAGCAGCGGCACGAGGCTGTGGCCATCGCACGGCATGCTCGTGCCGGCAAGGTGCGCGAACGTCTTGGCGAGATCGACGTTCTCGGCCATCGCGCTGGTCGTCGAGCCGGCCGGGATCCCCGGCCCGGCGATCACCAGCGGCACGTGGATGTCAGTGTCAAACGCGGTGAGCTTGCCCGGCATCAGCCGGTACTCGCCGGTGTGCAGCCCGTTGTCGGAGCTGAACACGATGTAGGTGTTGTGCAGCATCCGGTGCGCCGCGAGCGCCGCCTGGATCCGGGCGATCATGTTGTCGACCGACTGCACCGCCTGGACGCGCTTGCGGAACACGCGGTTTATCTGCTGTATCTGGCGCAGGCTGAGGGGACCGTGGTCAGACAGCCAGTCGGGCGCGTGGGTCGGCATCGCGTTGAAACTCGGCGGCTCGGGCGCCTTCAGGCCCGGGAACGCATGCTTGTAGCGGGGCGCCGGCGTGTACGGCGTGTGGGGGGCGAAGGTCGCCAGCTCGAGGAAGAACGGGTGGCGCGAGTGCGCCGAGCGATCGATGAAGCGAACGCCGTCGCGGGTTAGCACGTTGGTCAGATAGTCGCGCGGCCGGTGGCCGTAATGGAGGACCGTGCCGTCGTGGTTGAGCTCGTAGTCGTATTCGGGGTAGCCCCAGCCGGCGACGTCCCACTCGTTCCAGCCGGGGGGCACGTAGGTGGGGGGTACCGACGCCTGGCCGGGATCGTCGAGATAGCCGTTGAGGTACTTGCCCATCATCGCGGTGCGGTACCCGGCCCGTTGCAGCACGTCATTGAACGAGTGCTGCTGCTCGTCGCGGGCATGGAAGGCGTTGAACCCGCCCTGTGGCCCGGTATTGGTGAACACGCCGGTGTCGTGCGGGTAGTTGCCGGTGAAAATCGAAGCTCGCGAGGGGCAGCAGAGCGAGTCCGAGACGAAGTAGTTGTTGAACGTGAGGCCACGCGCCTCGAGCGCCTGGACCTGGGGCATGTAGCGGATCAGGTCCATCGACAGGTCGTCGGTCAGCACGAACACGATGTTGGGACGCCTGTGGCCCGCGGCCGGGCTTGGGTGGTTACGTCGCCCGGCGCCGTGATCGCCGCGTGCGCCGTGATGGCCGCGACCACCCCGGGGCCGGTGGCCGTGAGCTCCTGTGCCACGTGCGAGCGAAGCGGTCAGGGCCGTCGGCCCGGTCGGGTGCTGGCGGTGGGCTGCGGCCGTCCCGCCGAGCACGGCCGGGAGCGCCGCGATCACCGCCGCGACCGCGAACAGCGCGACCGCCACTCGCCAACGTCGGAGCCACCCCACCGGGATGGGCCTGCCCGGCCGGCCGCCCAGCCTGCCCCGCTCCGTCGACCCCTTGGTGCGCTCGGGCTCCACGAGATCCAGAGTAGGCACGTCCGTTGGCTGTTTGGTAGCACCTAACGCACCCGTCGCAAGGCGCTAACGCGCCGGCACGAGGCCGCTAACCGAACGCAAGTGACTCCCAACGCGGCCGTAATGTGGAGGCCGCGCACGGGGGTCGCGGCCGAGCCCAGTCATCCGTCTAGGACTGCACGCAGCGAGTCGAGATAATGGGCGGCGATGGCCTACGACGAGGACCTGGCGAACCGCATCCGAGAGCTCGTCGCCGACGAGCCCGGCCTGACCGAGAAAAAGATGTTCGGAGGCCTCGCGTTCCTGATCGGGGGCAACATGTCGGTCAGCGCCAGCCGCACCGGTGGCCTGCTGCTCCGGGTCGATCCCGATCAGACCGATGCGCTGCTGGCCAAGCCGCATGCCGAGCCGTTCGTGATGCGCGGGCGGCCGATGGACGGCTGGCTGCGGGTGGACGCTGAGGGCGTCAAGACCAAGCGACAGCTCGAACGGTGGGTGCAGCGGGGCGTGGCCTACGCGCGGGCGCTGCCCGCTAAGCGGTAGCGAGGAGCGGAGATGACCGACCCAGAGCGGGCGAACGACTCACGCGCAGTGACGGAGGACGCAGAGCAGACGAGTGACACCGGATCGTGGTTCCCGGTGCCCGAGGAGCGCGAGCTGCCGCCCGATCTGCAGCGCCTGTTCGCCAAGGCGCGGGAGCGGCTCGGGTTCGTGCCGAACGTGTTTCGCGTCTACGCGTTTCGGCCTCAGCGGCTGAGCGCCTGGTTCTCCCATTTCCGCCAGCTGCACGAGCCGACCGATCACCTGACCGCCGCCGACCGGGAGATGATCGCGGTCGTCGTCAGCTCGGCGAACGGCTGCCTGTACTGCCTCGTCGCGCACGGGGCGGCACTGCGCGAGGAGCTTGCTGACCCGGTGCTCGGCGAGCGGATCTCATATGACTGGCGGCGCGCTGACCTGGACCCCCGGCGGGCCGCGATCTGCGCCTATGCCGAGAAGCTGACCCTCCGTCCCCGCGAGATGACCCGCGACGACCTCCAGACACTGCTCGACGTGGGGCTGACGCTCGAGGACGCGTGGGACGTCGCCGAGGTCGCCGCGATGTACAACCTCACCAACCGGATGGCGATGGCGACCAACATGCTGCCCAACGAGGAGTACAGCGGGCAGGCGCGGCCGGGTTAGCAGGATCAGGCGGTCCGCCGCGCGGGCGGTAGATTGACCGCGATCAGGCCCGAGGAACGGTGACAAAGGACAGATGACGATCGGCGCGGTCGCGAAGCGAGCCCGGATGACCGCATCACGGATCCGCTACTACGAGAAGATCGGCGTGCTGCCGGAGCCCGACCGGGTCGCGGGCAAGCGTTGCTACTCAGAGCAGGTGCTGCGGCGGTTGAAGATCGTCGATGCGGCGCAGCGGGTCGGCTTCACGCTGCACGAGATCCGGGAACTGCTCGGCTCGCGCGATCAGCCGGCCCAGGAGCGGCTGCGGGAGCTGGCGCTGATGAAGCTCCCCGAGCTCGACGAGCTGATCGATCAGGCGACCTCGGTCCGTAGGTTGCTCGAGATCTGCAGCAAATGCGACTGCGATTCGATCGACGTCTGCCGGATGTTCGACGAGCGGGCACTGCCGGACCGAACCGACCAGCGTCTTGGCGGCACGGCGGGCTCGCGGCCGTCGCTGAGACCTCCGCGCTTGACTTCAACCCGGGTTGAGGTGGGATCCTGACCGTGGTGAAAGCCAGCACGAGAGCTCGCATATGACGTATGTGATCGCCGAGCCATGCATCGGGACCAAGGACCTCTCGTGTGTCGAGGTATGCCCCGTCGACTGCATCCACCCGACCCAGGACGAGCCGGGGTTCGACGACGAGCCGATGCTGTACATCGATCCGGAGGAGTGCATCGACTGCGACGCGTGCGTCGAGGCGTGCCCAGTCGATGCCTGCTTCGCCGAGGACCAGCTGCCCGAGGAGTGGCAGGACTTCGTGCAGCGCAACGCCGATTACTACAAGCGCAGCGGCTGAGCGCGGATGCTCCGGACTCGGCCCACACGGGCCGCGCCCACGCCTCAGTAGTCTGGGCTGGTGATGACTGCTGCCCTCGACCGCCGCGGCCGGCCGGTTCGCGATCTGCGGATCTCGGTCACCGACCGCTGCAACTTCCGCTGTACATACTGCATGCCCCGGGAGGTCTTCGGGCGTGACTTCGCGTTCTTGCCGCGTGCGCAGCTGCTGACATTCGAGGAGATCACCAGACTCGCGGTGGCGTTCGCGGCCGAGGGCGTCACGAAGGTCCGCCTCACCGGGGGTGAGCCGCTTCTGCGCCGCGACCTCGCGCGGCTCATCTCGATGCTTGCGTCGATCGGCGGGATCACCGATATCGCGCTGACGACCAACGGCTCGGCGCTCGGCGCCAAGGCGCAGTCGCTGAAGGCCGCTGGCCTGAGCCGCGTCACGGTCAGTCTCGACGCGCTCGACGACGAAACGTTCGAGGCTATGAACGACGTCGGGTTCCCGGTCGAGCGGGTGCTCGCGGGGATCGACGCCGCGGGCTGCGCCGGCCTGGCGCCGGTGAAGATCAACATGGTCGTCAAGCGCGGCGTCAACGATCACTGCGTCACGCAGATGGCTGAGCACTTCCGCGGCAGCGGCCACGTGCTGCGGTTCATCGAATACATGGACGTCGGCAACACCAACGGCTGGCGGATGGACGAGGTTGTGAGCGCCGCCGAGATCGTCGCCGCGATCGATGGCCGCTGGCCACTGGAGCCGCTGCAACGTGGCTACTCAGGTGAGGTCGCGGCCCGCTACCGCTACCGCGACGGCGGCGGCGAGATCGGCGTGATCGCGTCAGTCACGCAGCCGTTCTGCGGCGCCTGCACGCGAGCGCGACTGTCCGCAGACGGCAAGCTCTACACGTGTCTGTTCGCGACCGAGGGCCACGACCTGAGAGCGCTGGTGCGCAGCGCTGCGACCGACGAGGACGTGACCGAGGCGATTCGATCGATCTGGGGCGCCCGTGCCGACCGGTACTCCGAGCTGCGCCATGCGCGAACGGATCGGTCCGCGAAGGTCGAGATGTCCTACATCGGCGGCTGACGGGCCTGCGGCTGAGGCGATCGCCGTCCCATCCGGCCGGTCCGGCGCTGGGTCGCGATCAGTCGGCTGCGCGATCGCGGGTGATGTGGCGATGACGGGCAGGGACTTCGCGGCCTGGGCCGGGCGGGCGACGATGAGCACCACCCGGTGGACGGCGCGGCGCGTCCGGGGTGAGGTCGTCAAACGCGTCGGCGGTCCGGCCCGGGCGCGGGTGATCACTGTGTTCGGGGCAGTGCTGGCGCTCAACGGCGCCGACACCGCGACCGTCGGGGCGGTCGCCCCCCAGCTCGAGCATGCGCTGCACATCGGCAACACCAAGATCGGCCTGCTGAGCTCGGTCACGCTGCTGATCGGGGCTGTGTGCACGATCCCCGTCGGGCTGCTGGTCGACCGGATCAAGCGGATTCCGATCCTCTCGTTCAGCATCGTGCTGTGGAGCATCGCGTCGCTCGCGAGCGCCTTCGCGGGTAGCTATTCGGGTCTGCTGCTGACCCGGGTGCTGCTCGGCGCCGTCGTCGCGACCGCCGGCCCGGCGATCGCGTCACTGACGGGCGACTACTTCCCGGCCCGCGAGCGAGGTCAGGTGTACGCGTACATCCTCGGCGGCGAGATCGCGGGGACGGCCGTCGGCTTCATTATCAGCAGCAGCGTCGCGAGCCTGATCTCGTGGCGGGCTGCGTTCGTCCTGCTTGCGATCCCCGGGTTCTTCCTCGCGCGTGAGCTGTATCGGACCGTTCCCGAGCCGCTGCGCGGCGGCCAGAGCCGTCTTGAGCCGGGCGTCGTCGACCTCCACGAGGCAGCGCAGGCGGCACACCGAGCCAAGGCGGACCCCGATCGCGAGCAGGAGTCGTCGTCGCAGGTTGATGATGTGGTCCACGAGGCGGCGCGACAACGGGGCCTCAGTCCCGACCCCAAGCTCGTCCTGTCAGAGGACCCGAGGACGCTCAGCCTCGGGGCAGCGGTCCGTTACATCCTCTCGATCCCGACCAACATCCTGCTGATCATCAGCTCGTCGCTCGGGTACTTCTACTTCGCGGGGCTGTCGACGTTCGCGCTGCTGTTCGTCCGCGGCCACTACCACGTCAACCAGGCGACCGCCGAGCTGGCCCTGGGGCTGCTCGTCGGGGGCGCGATGATCGGGACGCTGGTCGGCGGGCGCGTCACCGATGCGATGGTCAGGCGCGGCGCGCTCGAGGCCCGGATCTGGGTTCCGGCGGTCTGCTATCTCGGTGCCGCCGCGCTGCTGATCCCCGGCGTGCTCGGCAGCCACCTGACGCCGGCGCTGTGGTTCGACGTCGCCGGCGCCGCGCTGCTGTCAGCCGCCAACCCACCGCTCGATGCGGCGCGGCTCGACATCATGCCGGCCGGGCTGTGGGGCCGCGCCGAGAGCACGAGGACGGTGGCGCGCTCACTCGCCCAGGCGCTGGCCCCCGTGCTTTTCGGCGGCCTCGCCGATCTGATCGCCGGCATCGCGCCGGAGCAGGCACCGGTCGGCACGCACCCGGGAGTGATCTCGCCCGGCGCCGCCCGGGGGCTCGAGATCAGTTTCCTGCTGCTGCTCGGCACGTTGGCGGCGGCCGGCGTGGTCCTGCTGCGAGCCCGTTATACGTACCCGAGGGACGTCGCGACCGCGGGCGCATCGAATCAGGGGTCGGACTAGAGGCCGCGGCGCTCAGGCGCCGGCGCGCGCCGCGGCGACCCTCGACGGGTGCCCGATGCCCGGCCACGGCGCGAGCACCAGCAAGAGCCGCGCGTCACTCACCGCGCGGACCGTGCGCCGTTCGTTGGGGGCGAAGTGCGACAGAAAGCCCGGGCCGCCGACCGCGATATCGGTCTCGTTGAGGATCTCGACGTTGCCGTCGACGACCAGCAGGTAGGCCCGCTCGTGGACCTGGTGGTCGGCGAGCTCTTCGCCGGCCGGCAGGTGGATCACGATCGCCCGCGTCTCCTCATCGGAGCGCAGCACCTGGGGGTGACGGGGCTCGAGATCCAGCGAGCGGATGTCCCAACTCTCCATTGCGCCTCCTGTGGTCGTTGCCCTCAATCTTCCCGCGCCATGCAAGCGCCCCTCACCGGCCCGCGGCCGGCCGCGGCTCCGGGGGCGAATCGGAGCGAGCCGGCAACTGCTCGGCGAACACCTCGGCGAGTTCCTCCCGGGAACGGATCCCAAGCTTCTGGTAGACGTGGCGCAGGTGGTATTCGATCGTCTTCGGGCTAAGGAATACGGTCGCCGCAGCCTCACGCGTCGTCTTGCCGCCCGCGAGCAGCAGCGCAATCTGTAGCTCCTGGGGGGTCAGCTCGTCGATCGTGCTCGGGTCGCGGCGGCGCAGCGTCTCGCCGGTGGCGGCGAACTCGGCGCGGGCACGCTCGGCCCACGGCTTGGCGTCGAGGCGCTCGAAGGTCTCCACCGCAGCGCGCAGCTGAGTCCGCGCCAGGATCCGGTTGCGGGTGCGGCGCAGCCGCTCGCCGTACGCGAGCCGCGTGCGTGCGAGCTCAAAGCCATCCGGGGTCTGCTCGTGCTGTTCGAGCGCCCGCTCGAACAGCCCCTTGAAGTCCGAGTCGGCGGCCACCTGGCCGGCGCATCGCAGCGCCCGGGCCATCGACCACGGCTGACCCTTGGCCCGTGCCGCTGCGATCAGCTCCGATGCGAGCCGCTGCGCGTCGTCGCCCCGACCTTGCCTGAGATAGACGTCGACGAGGTCGGCCGCGGGGGAGAGGTCGACGTCGGTGATCCCCAGTTCGGCCAGCATCTCGCGCTGACCCTCGAACCAACGGGCCGCGGTCGCCATCTCACCGAGGCCCAGTTCGAGCTCTCCGAGCGCCGCCGTCGCCCAGATCGCGTGCAATCGCGTGCCGAGCTGGTCTGCCAGCGACAGCGCCTCAGCGGCTCGTGTGCGGCACTCGGCCTCGCGGCCACGTCGCGCATCGAGCCACGCGAGCCCCGCCAGCCCCAGCCCCAGCTCGGTGCGCTGGTCGCTCTCGCGGGCCAGATCGATCGCCTCGCGGTAGGTCGCCTCCGCGACCGCCCACCGGTCGGTCGTCGCTTGGTCGCGGGCGATCAGGTTGAGCACGAACGGCAGCGCGCCGACGGCAGCCCGCGCCCGCGCAGCTACCAGGGCCTGATCGAGCAGTGAGCGCCCGGCCTCGGCCTCGCGCGCGAACAGCGGCCCGACCGCCAGCCACGGGAGCAGCTGGAGGTCGTCGCGGAGCTCCGGAGAGCTCTCGGCGACGGCGATCGCCTCGTGGATCGCCTCGGCGCCCGCTGCCGCATCGCCGCCGACGATCCGCGCCATGCCGAGCGCCGTCGCCGACAGGAAACGGGCCCGATCGGAGGCGTCGGGCGGCAGCTGGGCGGCGGCGCGTTCAGCCGTCGCCAGCATCTCGTCGGAGTCGCCGGCCCAGAAGCAGGCAGCGGCAGCCTCGCACAACATCTCGACCGCCAGCTCGGGATCGGCGCGCTCGGCCGCCTCGACGAGGATCGCGTGGCCCCGCATCACCGGACCGCGGCGCGTCGCGATGTGTCCGGCCAGCTGGTCGATCGCGACTTGCCGCTCGACATCGGTGGCCACCGAGCGAGCCTCGTCGAGCATCACCACCGCGTGATCTGCGAGGCCGGCGAGCCATCCCGCCCGCGCCGCTTCCAGCAGCAGTCGCCCGCGGCGCTCGGTGTCGGGCGCGAGCCTCGCGGCTCGCTCGAAGGCCGCCGCCGCGGTCGCGTAGGCGCTGCGGTCGACGCTCCGCGCCCCGGCCTGCTCGAGCGCCGCGCAGGCCGCGTCATCGGCACCGACGGCGGCCGCCGCGAGGTGCCACGCACGGCGGTCGATGTCGCGGTCCGGCAGGGCCGTGGCCAGCGCACGGTGGGCTTCGCGCCTCAATCGAGCCGGGGTGTCGGCATAGATCGCCGACCGGGCGAGCGGATGGCGAAACTCGACCGAGCCCGCCGTGAGCGTGACCAGGCCCGCCGCCTCGGCCGCCTCCAGGCCCGACAGCTCCAATCCGAGCCGCCGGGCTGCATGCTGCAGGATCACCAGGTCGCCGCTGTCGCTCGTCGCGGCCAACCCGAGCGCACGTCTTGCACCCTCATCCAAGGTGCCGACCCGCCGCAGGAACGCGCGCGAGATCCGCGTCGAGACCAGCACCGGGGCGCCCTCGGGCGCAAACGCCAGCTCGGCGGCCTCGGGAGCGAGCTCGAGCAGCGCCAGCGGATTGCCGGCTGTCGCTGCATGGAGGCGCTTGGCCGCCATCGGTGGAAGTCCCTCGAGCAGGCGGCTGGCCTCGCCGCTCGTCAAGCCGTCGACACGGACGGTGGGCAGATCGGCGCCGTCGAGCAGCGAGGGCTCACCGTCTCGGACGGCGATCACCGCAGCGATCGGATCGGCGACCAGCCTGCGCAGCGCGAACAGCAGCGCCTGGGCGCTTGACCCGTCGAACCAGTGCGCGTCATCGACCAGCACCGTGACAGGGCCCTGCTCGGCGTAGGCGGCCAGCAGCCCGAGCGTCGCCGCCCCGACCGCGAACCGCTCCTGCGAGCGTCCCGGGCGCAGCGCCAGCGCGCTCTCGAGCGCGACCGCCTGCGGCTCCGGCAGACGGTCGATCATCGCCAGCGCGGGGCGAAGCAGCTCGAGCAGCGAGGAAAACGGAATCTGGGCCTCGGACTCGACTCCCCTGGCGCGCAGCAGCCGCATCCCCTCGGCCCGGTCCGCGGCGTGATCAAGCAGCGCGGTCTTGCCGATCCCGGGCTCGCCGATCAGTGCCAGGGTGGCGCTCTGACCCGACCGCGCCCGGTCCAGCGCGAGCTCAATTCGCTCTCGCTGCTCCTGACGCCCGAGAAGCATGGCGCGATTCTAAGCACGGGGTGGGCCTACCGAGCGTTGGTTTTGGCGCGCCAGCGCAGCTGTCTGCGACTAGGTGGCCCCCGGAAGCGAATCCGGCCCACCCACGCCTACGCTCGCCCGAAATCAACCAGGAGGCGGTTATGAGCACCATCGAGCAACCGGTCGAGGTCGACGGCGACAAGCTGATGCAGTTCGTATTTCGGGCGGTCGACGAGGTTGGGGCGACGCTCAATGCAGCGCTCGTAGTGATGGGGGACAAGCTGGGTCTGTACAGGGCACTGGCCGGTACCGGCGGGCTGACCCCGGGCGAGCTCGCGCAGCGGACCTCAACCGCTGAGCGCTACGTGCGCGAGTGGCTCAACGCACAGGCGGCCGGCGGCTACGTCGCCTACGACCCCGACAGCGGTCGTTACAAGCTGCCGCCCGAGCAGGCGGTCGCCCTGACCGACTCAGAGAGCCCGGCGTACCTGCCCGGCTTCTTCCAGATCGCCGTCGGTTCGGTGCTGGACTCTCCCCGAATCGTCGACGCGGCCCGCAGCGGCGACGGGGTCGGATGGCACGAGCACGTCCATGACGTGCACGAGGGCTGCGAGCGCTTCTTCCGCCCCGGCTACAACGCGAACCTGATCTCGGCCTGGCTGCCGGCGCTCGATGGCGTCGTGGACAAGCTCGAGCAGGGAGGATGCGTGGCGGACGTGGGCTGCGGGCACGGCGCCTCGACGATCCTGATGGCCCAGGCGTTCCCGAGCTCGACGTTCGTCGGCGCCGACTACCACGCGGGGTCGATCGAGACTGCTCGCGACCGTGCGGTCGAGGCGGGCGTCGCCGACCGCGTGCAGTTCCAAACCGAGCCGGCAGCGGCGTACAGTGGCACCGACTACGACCTCGTGACGATGTTCGACTGTCTCCATGACATGGGCGACCCGGTTGGCGCCGCGCGCCACGTGCACGGGACGCTGAAGCCCGACGGCACCTGGATGATCGTCGAGCCCAACGCCGGTGACCGCGTAGAGGACAACCTCAACCCGGTCGGGCGGGCCTACTACGCGTTCTCGACCCTGCTGTGCACGCCCGCGTCGCTCTCCCAGGAGGTCGGCCTGGCGCTCGGCGCGCAGGCGGGCGAGGCGCGGATCCGTGACGTGGTCCAGGCAGGCGGTTTCACGCGCTTCCGCCGTGTTGCCGAGACCCCGTTCAACCTCGTATTTGAGGCGAGGCCGTAAGTGAGCGACGACGGCTGGAAGATCGTCAACGCGGCATGGCGGCTCCACTGACCGAGTCGCTCAGAACGACGGTTCGGGGTGGCGGGCAGAGCCGTGCCCGCTACCCCGACGCCGAGGGACTGCTGGAGCGCGACGGCGTCCAGATCCACTGGGAGAGCTACGGGCAGGGCTCGCCGACGATCCTGTTCATGCCGACCTGGTCGATTATCCACTCGCGCTTCTGGAAGATGCAGATTCCCGAGTTCGCGCGCCGTCACCGGGTGCTGACGTTCGACCCGCGCGGCAACGGCGCCAGCTCGCACCTGACCGAGCCCTCGGCGTATGCCGAGGAGGAGTTCGCAGCCGACGCGGTGGCCGTGATGGACGCGACCGCAACCGATGATGCGATCGTCGTGGGACTGTCGCTGGGAGCGCAGCGGTCGCTGCTGCTGGCCGCCGAGCATCCCGCGCGGGTCCGGGCGGTTGTGGTGATCGGGCCGATGTTGCGCGCCGAGGACCTGAGTGCCGAGCAGCTCAGGGCGGCCGTTGAGTTTCATGTCGACACCGGCCGTGACGACGGCTGGGGTCGCTACAACGCCCACTCGTGGCGGCGCGACCACCGGGGGTTCCTCGAGTTCTTCTTCGGTCAGGCGTTCTCCGAGCCGCACTCGACCAAGCAGATCGAAGACTGCGTCGGTTGGGGCCTCGACACCGAGCCCGAAGCGCTGGTCGCGTCGGAGGTGCCGGCGCTCGGGGCCGACCAGATGGCCGCGCTGTGCTCGCGCGCCCGCTGCCCGGTGCTGGTGATCCACGGTGACCAGGACGCGATCGTGCCTCATTCGGTCGGCGCTGACGCGGCCCGGCTCAGCGGCGGAAGGCTCGTCACCTTCGAGGGTGGCGGGCACATTCCAAATGTGCGCGATCCGGTGCGGTTCAACCTCGAGTTGCGCGAGTTCGTCGGCTCGGTGGCGCCTCCATGCTCCCGCTGGATTCGTGCTCGGTCTCGGACCAAGCGCGCGCTCTACGTCTCCTCGCCGATCGGCCTCGGTCACGTTCGGCGCGACCTCGCGATCGCCGATCAGCTGCGCACGCTGCATCCCGAGCTCGAGATCGAGTGGCTGGCTCAGCACCCGGTGACGGCGGTGCTCGAGGAGCGCGGTGAGCACGTGCATCCCGCGAGCGCCGAGCTGGCCAGCGAGTCGGGCCACATGGAGGCCGAGGCACGAGAGCACGAGCTGCACTGCTTCCAGGCGCTACGCCGGATGGACGAGATCCTGCTGGCGAACTTCATGGTCTTCGACGAGCTCGCCGCCGCAGAGAACTACGACCTCTGGATCGGCGACGAGGCGTGGGATGTCGATTACTACCTGCACGAGAATCCCGAGCGAAAGACGGCCTCGTACGTCTGGCTGACCGACTTCGTCGGCTATCTCCCGATGCCGGACGGCGGAGCGCGAGAGTCGCTGCTGACCGCCGACTACAACGCCGAGATGATCGAGCAGATCGCTCGCTTCCCGCGGATACGGGACCGCGCGATCTTCATCGGCGAACCCGACGACATAGTGCCCGACAGCTTCGGCCCTGGCCTGCCGTCGATCCGCGATTGGACCGAGCGCCATTTCAGCTTCGCGGGCTACGTGACGGGGTTTTCGCCCCCGCGGCTCGCCGACCGCGAGACGGTACGCGCCGAGCTTGGCTACCGCGCCGACGAGCGGGTCTGCGTCGTCAGCGTCGGCGGATCCGGGGTCGGGGAGGCGCTGTTGGCGCGGGTGATCGAGAGCCTGCCCGCCGCCAGGCGCAGGGTGCCGGAGCTTCGGATGGTGGCCGTCGCCGGGCCGCGGATCGACCCGCGGGCGCTGCCCGACGCCGACGGGGTGGAGGTCAGGGGGTACGTACCCGACCTTTACCGCCATCTCGCCGCGTGCGATCTTGCGATCGTGCAGGGCGGGCTGACCACCACGATGGAGCTGGTCGCCGCCGGGCGCCCGTTCATCTACTTCCCGCTCGGGGGCCACTTCGAGCAGAACTTCCATGTCCGCCACCGGCTTGACCGGTACCGGGCCGGGCGGCTGATGGAGTTCGAGCATTCGCCGCCGGGGGTGATTGCGGACGCGATCGCCGACGAACTCGGGCGCGAGCTCGACTACCTCCCGGTCACGACCGGCGGTGCCGCCCGTGCGGCGGCGCTGATCGCTCAGCTGCTGTAGCCGTCACGGGCGCTTGAAGCGCTTGCGTGCCGCCGCTGCGCTTGGCTGCGCCGCGCAGCCGTCAAGGTGATCGTTGACCAGTCCCATCGCCTGCATGAACGCGTACACGGTCGTCGGACCGACAAACCGCCAGCCGCGTGCCTTGAGGTCCTTCGCGAGCGCCCTTGATTCAGATGTGGTCGCCAGCTCTCGGAGCGCGGCGCGGTCGAGGACCCCGACCCGCGGCTTGGGCTCGAACCGCCACACGTAGTGGGCCAACGAACCCTCGGCCTCGACGAGCTCGACCGCTCGGCCGGCGTTGTTGATCACCGCCTCAATCTTGCCCCGATGGCGGACGATTGCCGCGTCGGCCAGCAGCCGGTTGACGTCGCGCTTGCCGAACCTCGCGACCTGCTCGAAGTCAAAGCCCGCGAACGCACTGCGAAACGCCGGCCGCTTGCGCAGGATCGTCAGCCACGACAGGCCCGCCTGGAACCCCTCGAGGCTGAGCTTCTCGAACAAACGGATGTCGTCGGCGACCGGGAAGCCCCACTCGGTGTCGTGGTAGGCGCGGTACTCGGGGGCCGAGTCAGCCCACCAGCAACGCGCGACGCCGTCGGCGACGGCTATTCCGCTCTCGCTCACCGCTGAAGATCTCCCCGGCGGCTAGGAGTTCTGGAGGAACACCATGTCGCTGTCTGAGAACCCGTTGTCGAACGTGGTCACGATCTTGACCCCGGCGGGGGCTGAGGTCAGCTCCAGCCACTTGCCCTTGCCGGCGCTGAGATGCAGCGAGGTGAGCTTGATCGGCACGCCCGCAACGATCCTCAGGTTGTCCGGGATCGTCGCGCTCAGGTGGTAGACGAACTGGCCGTGCACGCGGGTGATGTGACCGGGGATCGGCTCCTGCACGCGCGCCGGATTGTTGAGCACCGTGTAGAAGTAGACGACGTTGGCGCCGCCGTTGACGACCGTGATCTGCGGGTGGGTGATCACCGTGTCGGCGAACGCATCGCCCCCGCCCGTGCCCATGATCGAGGCCTTCGGGCAGCCGGACGGACCCGCTGCGTTGAGCACGCGAGCGCTGCACGACTTCGTCCGGCCACCGTTGTAGACCGAGCCGTGCGGGAACCAGACGTCGATGTGGATGAGCGTCGGCTGGTCAGCTTCGCTCAGTCCGTGCCAGCCGAACACCGCGCTCAGCCTGACTCCCTGTGGATGGCCGGGCCGCGGTGTGGTGAGCGCCGCCTCCCGGACCGTGAGCTTAGGGGTTGACGATGCGGCCAGCGCTACTGCGGTAGCGCCCATCAGCATGCCGGCGACAGCGGCCAACACGAGCTTTCGCATGATTATTCGATCTCCTTACTCGAGCGGCGACGCGAGGTCGGCACGGCCACCGGGGCCTGGCAACGGCATGGCCGACTGGCCTCACTTCCTCTGCCCGGCGACCCTACCAAGTGAACCCGGGTTCACGACTCACCGGCGCTGACCGCGGGCCCCCGGCAGCGGGTCTGCGCGATCGAGGTCGAGCACGCGAGTGGCATGATGGCCGGATGGACAGCAAGGTCGGCGAAGCCGGTACGTCGACGCGCATCGCCGAGTTGGTCGACGCCTACTCGCGGCGTGTGTACCCAGCCGTGCTCGAACAGCACGGCGGCGCATCGGTGTCGTCGCCGCTCGGCGTCTGGCTGCTGCTGGCCGCCTGCGCGACCGGAGCGCAGGGCGAGAACCGGGACGCCCTCGAGCAGGTGATCGGCTGCGGCTCAGCCGAGGCAGGCGAGCTGCTGAGGGAGTTCACGGCGTCGCCGCCGCCGGCGCTGAAGGCCGCGATCGCCGTCTGGGTCGCGGCATCGCGCGCGGATGGCCCGAAGTTAGCCGATTGGGTCTCGGGACTTCCGGGCTCGGTCGGGTCGGGCTTGATGCCCACCCAAGCGGAGGCCGACGCCTGGGCTGAGCGCAGCACGCTTGGCCTGATCAAGTCGTTCCCCTTGGATTTCGGCCGTTCGCCGATGATCGTGCTCGCATCGGCGCTCGCCACGAAGGTCGCTTGGCAGAGGCCGTTCGACTTCGTTGCGGCCGACGGGCATCTCGGACCGGCGAGCCCATGGCGGGGGATGGTCGAGCGGCTGTTGTGGGACTCGCACCCCGGCCACCTGGCGATGATCGCTGACACCGAGGCCGCCGGCGCGGTGGCTGTGCATCAGGCGGTGGCGACCGAGGGCCTGACCGTGATCTCTGTGTCGGCGGAGCCGGGCGTTGCGCGCGACGCCGTCCTCGAGGCGGCGCACGAGGTCGCGGCGCGTGTCCGCGACGGCGCGCCGGCGCCCGAGCACTCGCTGTTTGAGCTTCCGCTCGGCGACGGCCACTCGTGGGGGCTCTCCGAGCGGGAGATCCGCACGTTTCATGCGGGAGAGCGCGTTGAACGGATCGCGGGGGTGAGCCTCCCGGCGTGGCGGATCGAGAGCGAGCTCGACCTGCGGGGGTCCGGCCTGTTCGGCTCGGCGCCGGCGCTGGCGACGATGGGCGAGCTGATCGGCCGGAGCGATGGCGGAGCCGGCGCCACTCAGGTCGCGGTCGCGTCGTTCACGCGGCACGGGTTCGAGGCTGCGGCGGTCACAGCTTTCGCTCGCACTGCGAGCGCAATACGCGCACCGCTGGAGACCGGAGTGCAGCGCACGGCGACCCTGCGCTTCGACCATCCCTACGCCGCGATCGCGATCGCCGGGCAACCGGGTCCGTCGGTCTCAGGTGACACCCCTGCAGCGCCGCGCGGTCAGTTCACGGGGTTGCCGCTGTTCGCCGCCTGGGTCGACAAGCCGGAGGAGGCCGCGGACGAGTGAACAGGGGAGACGCTGAGGCGCAGCGCCTGCGTGACCTCGCTCGGCTGCGCCGTGTCCGCGACCGGATCGACCGCGAGTATGCACAGCCGCTCGACGTCGAGGCGCTCGCCCGCGACGCGCTGATGTCGCCCGGGCACTTCAGTCGCGAGTTCAGGCTCGCCTACGGCGAATCGCCGTATGCCTACGTGATGACGCGGCGCATCGAGCGCGCGATGGCGCTGCTCCGTCGTGGGGATCTGACCGTCACCGAGGTCTGCTTCGAGGTCGGCTGCTCGTCACTGGGCACCTTCAGCACTCGCTTCGCCGAACTGGTCGGCACACCGCCCAGCGCCTACCGGCGCGACGCTGCGTTCCAGACGGCGGGGATGCCGCCGTGCGTCGCCAAGCAGGTGACCAAGCCGATCAGGAATCGAGAAGCGCGGTCACCGAGCCGCGCCTAGCATGGCAGCCATGAACATCACCATTAACGCGAGCTTCCTGCCGCACGACGACCCCGACGCATCGCTGGCCTTCTACCGTGACACGCTCGGCTTCGAGGTCCGAAACGACGTCGAATACAACGGGCTGCACTGGCTCACGGTCGGCCCGGCCGACCAGCCTGACACGTCGATCGTGCTGTATCCGCCGAGCGCTGCCCCCGGCGTCACCGACGACGAGCGCCGCACGATCGCCGAGATGATGGCCAAGGGCACCTACGCCAGCATTAACCTGGCCACGGGCGATCTCGACGGCACCTTCGAGCGCGTGCAGGCCGGAGACGCGGAGGTCGTCCAGGAGCCGACCGAGCAACCGTACGGCGTTCGCGACTGCTCGGTTCGCGATCCCGCGGGCAATCTGATCCGCATCCAGCAGCTGCGTTGAGCCGCTCGGGAGTCGCAGCCATCGCCACGACCACGGACTCGCCATCGGCGGTTGCCCACGCTGCCGACGGCCACGACCTGATCCGCGTGCACGGCGCGCGCGTGAACAACCTCAAGGACGTCAGCGTCGAGATCCCCAAGCGCCGGCTGACGGTGTTCACCGGCATCTCGGGCTCGGGCAAGAGCTCGCTTGTGTTCGGCACGATCGCAGCCGAGTCGCAGCGGCTGATCAACGAGACCTACAGCGCCTTCGTGCAGGGCTTCATGCCGACCCTGGCGCGGCCCGAGGTCGACGTGCTCGACGGGCTGACGACCGCGATCCTCGTCGACCAGCGGCGGATGGGTGCCGATCCGCGCTCGACGGTCGGCACCGCCACCGACGCCAACGCGATGCTGCGGATCCTCTTCAGCCGGCTCGGGAAGCCGCACCTCGGTCCGCCCTCCGCGTTTGCGTTCAACGTCCACTCGGTCAGGGCGAGCGGCGCGATCACCGTCGACCGCGGTGAGGGCAAGACCAGGGCGGTGAAGGCGAGCTTCAGCCGCACCGGCGGCATGTGCACGAGATGTGAGGGCATGGGCAGCGTCAACGACGTCGACCTGGCTGAGCTGTACGACGACTCAAAGTCACTCAACGAGGGCGCGCTCGCGATCCCCGGCTACAAGGCGGGCGGTTGGAACTATCGGCTCTACAGCGCGTCGGGCTTCGTTGACCCGGACAAGCCGATCCGCCAGTACAACAAGCGCCAGCTGCACGACTTCCTCTACCACGAGCCGGTGAGGATGAAGATCGCGGGCATCAACATGACCTACGAGGGGTTGATCGGCCGGATCCAGAAGTCAATGCTGTCCAAGGACATCGACTCCCTCCAGCCGCACGTCCGGGCGTTCGTCGAGCGCGCGGTCACGTTCACCACCTGCCCCGAGTGCGGCGGCACCCGGCTCAGCGAGGCGGCGCGGCGCTCAAAGATCAACAAGCTCAGCATCGCCGACGCGTGCGCGATGGAGATCCGTGATCTGGCCGCGTGGGTCGGCGAGCTCGACGACCCGTCGGTCGCGCCGCTGCTGACGGCGCTGCACGAGACGCTGGCGTCGTTCGTGGAGATCGGGCTCGGCTACCTCAGCCTCGACCGGCCGTCGGGCACGCTGTCGGGCGGCGAGGCGCAGCGGACGAAGATGATCAGGCAGCTCGGCTCCTCATTGACCGACGTCACCTACGTGTTCGACGAGCCGACGATCGGGCTGCACCCCCACGACGTCAAGCGGATGAACGACCTGCTGATGAGGCTGCGCGACAAGGGCAACACCGTGCTCGTCGTCGAGCACGAGCCCGACACGATCGCGATTGCCGACCACGTCGTCGACCTCGGCCCGGGCGCCGGCACGGCGGGCGGGACCGTCTGCTTCGAGGGCACCGTCGACGACCTGCGAGCCAGTGACACGGTCACCGGGCGCCATCTCGATGACCGGACCGAGTGCAAGGAGGCGACCAGGACGCCCTCGGGCGCGCTGGAGATCCGTGGTGCCACGACGCACAACCTCCGCGACGTCGATGTCGACATCCCGCTCGGGGTGCTGGTCGTCGTCACCGGCGTCGCCGGCTCGGGCAAGAGTTCGCTCGTGCACGGGTCGATCCCGGCCGGCGCCGATCTGGTGTCGGTCGATCAGAGCCCGATCCGCGGCTCACGACGGAGCAACCCGGCGACGTACACGGGACTGCTCGAGCCGATCCGAAAGGCGTTCGCGAAGGCCAACAAGGTCAAGCCCGCCCTGTTCAGCGCCAACTCCGACGGCGCCTGCCCCAACTGCAACGGCGTCGGTGTGATCTACACCGATCTGGCGATGATGGCCGGCGTCGCGACGATCTGCGAGGAGTGCGATGGCAGGCGCTTCCAACCGTCGGTGCTCGAGTACAAGCTTGGCGGCCGGGACATCAGCGAGGTGCTGGCGATGTCCGTCAGCGAGGCGGAGGAGTTCTTTGCGAGCGACAACGCGAACACGCCGGCTGCATCCGCGATCCTCGGCCGGCTCGCCGACGTCGGGCTCGGGTATCTCGCCCTCGGCCGGCCGCTCACCACGTTGTCGGGCGGCGAGCGCCAGCGCGTCAAGCTGGCCACCCACATGGGTGACAAGGGCGGGGTCTACGTCCTCGACGAGCCGACCACAGGCCTGCACCTCGCCGACGTCAGGCAACTGCTCGCGCTGCTCGACCGGCTGGTCGACTCCGGCAAGTCGGTGATCGTGATCGAGCACCACCAGGCGGTCATGGCGCACGCCGACTGGATCATCGACCTCGGCCCCGGCGCCGGCCACGACGGCGGCCGGATTGTCTTCGAGGGCACGCCTGCCGAGCTGGTCTCGGTTGGCTCGACGCTCACCGGCGAGCACCTCGCGGCCTACCTCGGCAGCTGACCGAGGCCCCGAACGTCGTTGGTCAGGGGTCGAACGTCAGTTCGCTTTACTGCGGGTCGCGCGCTACGCTGACCGACAGCAAACGAGAGGAGGCGACATGGTCGAGTCCGACGACGTCGATCACCCCGATGTCAAGGTCCTCCTGACGGAGGCTCGCGATCATCTCGCGGCCGGCGATGACAAGGAGGCGGCTCGATTTCTCACCGACGCCGCCTACCACACACACGACCGCGAGGTCGAACGGCAGGTACGCGAGCTCGCCGCGCAGGGGCTCCAGCGCGCCGGCCGGTTCAGCAAGGGGCGCTGGGAGGAGATCATCCGAATCGCCGACCTGCGCTCGCAGCGGACATGAAGCGATAGGCAGACCGCGAAAGCCTCGCGCTGCGCGGGGCTTTCGCGCAGTGCCGGACGAGGGGCTCGAACCCCCGACACGCGGATGGCAGGGCTCCATCACGGTCGGGCGATATGCGCAGGTCCGTTATTTCGCCAAGGCATACGCGCCACCCGCCAACCCCGAGGAAAGAAGCCCGTGATGACGATACCCCGCACGGAGCTCGACACCCGCTTCAGCGATCGAGCAGCACAGCCCACCAGTTGGGAGGACACGCTCGAGGCGATCAAGCAGGCCGAGATCTTCTGGATCTCGACCGTTCGCACAGACGGCCGGCCGCACGTCACCCCGCTCGTCGCCGTCTGGCTCGACGACGCGCTGCACTTCTCCACAGGCCCCGACGAGCAGAAGGCGCGCAACCTCGCCAGCAATCCGCGCGTCGCGCTGACCACTGGCGCTAACGACTGGCAGAGCGGCCTCGACGTGGTCGTCGAGGGCGAGGCGGCCCGCGTCACCGACGCACAGCAACTCGACCGGCTCGCCGCAGCGTGGGCGCAGAAGTGGGACGGGCGATGGCAATACGAGGTCAATCAGGATGGCTTTCGACACGACGTCGGGACCGCGCTCGTGTTCGCCGTCCACCCAGCGAAAGTCCTTGCCTTCACCAAGGGCGGCTTCAGCCACACCCGACATCGGTTCTGAGACGCCGATTCCCCTACCGAGTAAGGAACGACGCCATGACCACCCCGCACGCCTTCCCCTTGGAGCCCACCCCGATCCATGTGCCCGACGAGGTCCTCGATGACCTGCGCGCCCGTCTCGCACTGACCCGTCCGCCGCTGGACGAGGGGAATGGGGACTGGTCCTACGGCGTCCCGGACAGCTATCTCCGTGAGCTGGTCGCCTACTGGCGGGACGGCTACGACTGGCGCAAGGCCGAGGCCGCCATCAACGCCTACGAGCACTACCAGGTGAGCGTCGCCGGTGTCCCGGTGCACTTCATGCGCAAGCCCGGCCGCGGCCCCCGCCCGATCCCGTTGATCCTCACCCACGGCTGGCCGTGGACGTTCTGGCACTGGTCGAAGGTGATCGACCCGCTCGCCGACCCGGCCGCGTTCGGCGGTGACCCCGCCGACGCGTTCGACGTCATCGTGCCGTCCCTGCCCGGCTTCGGTTTCCCCGGCCCGCTCACCGGCTTTCCGGACGTCAACTTCTGGAAGGTCTCCGACCTCTGGCACACCCTGATGACCGAGACCCTGGGATACGAGAAGTACGCCGCCGGGGGCTGCGACATCGGCGGGATCGTCTCCAGCCAGCTCGGCCACAAGTACGCCGACGAGCTGTACGGCATCCACATCGGCTCCGGGCTGCCGCTCGACTTCTTCACCGGCCCCCGCGCCTGGGACTTCGCCCGGAATCGGCCCCTCACCGACGACCAGCCCGCCGACGTCCGCGCCCGCATCATCGAGCTGGACCACCGCTCGGCGTCCCACCTCGCCGTGCACATGCTCGACGGCGCCACCCTGGCCCACGGGCTGAGCGACTCACCCGCCGGACTGCTCGCCTGGCTGCTGGAGCGCTGGAACGCCTGGAGCGACAACGGCGGCGACGTCGAGTCCGTCTTCACCAAGGACGACCTGCTCACCCACGCCACGATCTACTGGGTGAACAACTCCATCGCCACGTCGATGCGCTACTACGCCAACGCCAACCGCTACCCCTGGGCACCCGCCCACGACCGCACCCCGGTCGTGCAGGCCCCGGTCGGCCTCACCTTCGTCACCTACGAGAACCCGCCCGGCATCCACACCGCCAACGAGCGCGTCCGCGCGTTCAAGACCGGCCCGCAGGCCGATTGGTTCAACCACGTCAACGTCAACGCCCACGACCACGGCGGCCACTTCATCCCCTGGGAGAACCCCGACGCCTGGGTGAGCGACCTGCGCCGCACCTTCCACGGCCGCAGGCCCTGAACGATCCTTTGGCCTCCGGCGGCCCCGTCACACTGCAAACGACGTGATGCCGGAGGAGGTGATGCCGGAGGAGGTGATGCCGGAGGAGGGACTCGAACCCCCGACACGCGGATTATGATTCTGCCATTCCTAATCGAGTTGTGTAAGCGTTCAGTCGTCGGGGCCTTGGGCAGGGATTCCTTGTTGTTGCAGCGAATCTTGCAGGCATGGACCGCGCCGAGGCGGAGGCGATCTATGACGCGGGGCGTGAGGCGTATGTCGAGTTCATTCTCGATCTCGCGGGCCGGTTTGCGGAGCACGAGGATCGGTTGAAGCGGCTCGAGGGACAGGCGCGTCAGGGCTCGCGGACGAGTTCGAGGCCGCCGTCGATGGATCCGCCGAAGACGCGTCAGCAGCGTGTTCGATCGACACTTGCGGGTGCTCGCTGCGGATGCTCTGCGGCTGCACGGTCTCACGCCCTCCCTGGCGATCGTCGACGAGCTGCACGCGCACCCGAACGACGACGTGTACCTCGCGCTGCTGACCGCGCTGGCCAAGCGCCGCGGCTCCAAGCTGATCGTCATCAGCACGGCCGGGCAGGGCGCCGACAGCGCCGCTCGGGCGCCTGCGAGCCCGCGCCCTGGCCCAACCCTCGGTCAAGGTTCGCGGCGCGCTCACGGACGCGCGTGGCCCCGGCCTGCGGATGCTGGAGTGGGCAGTGCCCGGAGGACGTCGAGCTGACGCCCCGCAACGTGAAGCGCGCGAACCCGGCCTCGTGGATCCGGGTCGCCGATCTCGCCGCCCAGCAGGCGGCCGTCCCCGATCTCCCGTTCCGCCGCTTCCACGCCGGGCAGTGGACCGAGCGCGAGGGTCACTGGCTCCCGCCCGGCGCCTGGCAAGCGTGCGTCGGCGAGCCCGAGCTTACGGACGGTGAGCGGATCTACGTCGGCGTCGACGTCGGCGGTGGCGGCCAGGAGGGCGACACCGCGGTGGTGTGGATCTCCGAGCGGCTGCACGTCGGCTGCGCCGTGTTCTCCGGCGAGGACGGCGTGCTGCGCGCGCGCGACCAGATCGAGGAGCTGGCCGAGACGCTACAGCATCGTCGAGGTCAGCTTCGACCCGTGGCGCGCCTCCCAGATCGCGCAGGAGCTACAGCAGCGCGGCGTCCGCGTGTCCGCGTTCCCGCAGACCGACGCCCGGATGATCCCCGCCAGCCAGGGACTGCACCGGGCGGTGGTCGAGCAACGGCTCGTGCTGCCCGCCGGATGAGGTGCTGGCCAGCCACGCCAGCCACGCGGTCGCCCGTCAGTCACGCCGAGGGTGGCGCCTCGACCGCCCGTCACGATCCGCCGGTCAGAACATCGACGCGATCGTGGCGCTCGCGATGGCGCTCGACCGGTCGAGGGAACCAACCGCAGGGCCTGGAGGTCGTCGGGTGGTTCTGAAGCCATGCCTGACCTGCGGTCAGCTCAGCTCGCGGCGCTACTGCCTCGCTCATCGGCGCCGGAACGGCTCGACCAGGCAGTGGCGCACGTGCGCGCCGTCGTGATGATGCGAGACGGCCACCGCTGCCAGCTCTGCGGCGCGCCCGCAACCGACGTCGACCACGTCCTGCCCGTCTCCGCAGGGTGGCTCGAGACCATCTGTCCAACCTCCGCGCGCTCTGCGCGCAATGCAACCGATCGAACGCGGCCTAGCGCAAATCATCCCGATTTGCGGCGGCGTTTTTGCGCAATCGGCTAGTGGATTGTCCGTGACATCCGACCTGAAAAAACCGCGGGGTCACAGGTCGGCCATGCTGATCGTCGTCGTGGTGCGGTGCAAGGATGACTGGGCCGCCAAGGGCCACGGAATCAAACGGTGGGAGCGTAGGCGACTTGTCGCGCTGGCACGCCCACAACCGTCTCGCCGGGCGGCACGTCCTTCGTGACGACCGCACCGGCGCCGACGATCGCGTCGCGGCCGACCGTCACACCGGGAAGAACTATCGCGCCGGCACCGAGCCATGCACCGTCCTCGATTCGCACGGGCGCGAACTCGCGCCGTCCGGTCCGTCGCTCGTCCGGGTCAGTCGGGTGGGTGACGCTGGCGATCGTACAGTGCGCGGCGATGAGCACGTCAGACCCGATGCTGACACCCCCTTCGGCGTAGATGACGGTCATCCCGACGACCAGCGTTCGTGAGCCGATGTCGCACCGGTCGAGGTGGTAGATAACTACGTTTTCGAGTATCTGAGTGCCTTCCCCGCACGACTTGAGCGATCGTCGGATCTGCTCTTTACGGAGGTTGCCGAAGCGCCAAAGCAAGTGCTCTACGAGTTTCGCTCGCACGATCCAAGGAACGTCCGCGAGGGGCCTCGAACTTTCACCGCCGGGCGAGGAGAGGCACATAGATGGCCAACGCGCTGGCCGACCCACCTGCCAAAAGAACAGGGTCCTACAGACCGACCATGTCGTCGTCGTCGGTCGGCGCGATACGGATCGCGTAGTGCTCCGTGTCCAGTTCGTCGCGTACGACGGTCGCCTGCACGTCGTGGCCGCGGCGGTTCAGTTCGGCTTGCACCGCGCCGTGATGGTCGATCAGCCAGGCTCGCTGCTCGCCGCTGTCGCCGGCGTGCCACGTCAGGGAGAACACTTGCCCGGTCCCGTCGAGCTGCTCGACGAAATCGGCATGTTCGTTGACGGTCTTCGGGTTAGGCGCGCTCATCGCCGCTATCCACCCTTGTGGTCTTGTGGTCGCCCTAGTGTCCACCACAACACCACAAGGCGCGTTTGAGTGTGTTGTTGTCAGCAATCAGTCAGGGACGCCGGTCGGTGCACGCTCGGTGCACGTTCGCTTAAGGAAGGCGGTGCCCGAGGACGCGAAAACCCCGCCGTAGCAGGGCTTTCGAGAGTGCCGGAGGAGGGACTCGAACCCCCGACACGCGGATTATGATTCCGCTGCTCTAACCGACTGAGCTACTCCGGCGCGCGCCGGAGCGTAGCAACCGGTTGGAGCAGTTTCTCAGCGCGCGGGCTCAGCCGGCGCCGCAGAAGGCAGCGAGGTCGTCGGTCACGCCAACGACGCCGAGCAGCTTGCCGTCCCTGTCGACCACCGGGACGCGCCGGGTGCCAGTCGAAAGCGCCAGCTCGTGTCCGGCCCGCGCGGGTGCCTCGGGCGCGATCGTCGGCCCGTTGCGCGCGATCTTCAACGCCGCAACGTCGTCGGCGTGGTCGCCGGCGACGTCCTCGCGCGACAGCGAACCTGCGTAGCGGCCTTCGTCTGCGAGCAGCGCCATCTGGCGGTGTGAGCTGGCGGCGAACCACTCGCGCACGTCGCCGACCGTTGCGGTCGCCGGCAGGGCGCTGAACTGCTTGTGGATGACGTCAGCAGCCGACAGGCCGATAGCGTCATCGAGCATCATTCGTGCCACAGCCGCACGGTACCAATCCTGGCCCCCACCATGGCTTCGATTCGCAGACAGATCCTGATCGACGCTCCGCCCGATGACGTATGGGACGCGGTACGTGATTTCGGCGCGCCCCACACCCGCCTGGTCCCCGGTTTCGCCACCGACAGCCGGCTCGACGGAGACACTCGCATCGAGTGGCTCGTCGACCTGCTACCCGACGGCCTCGCGGACCGCTTCAGCGATGCGATGGACCTCGGCGCGGTCGCGATGACGCGTGCGTATAAACGGCCCGACCTATGATCATCTGCCAGTGGCCGCCCTCGACACCGCCGTAGAAGCTGTGATCAACCGCTGCCTGGCGGTCAAGCCCGGCGAGGACGTGCTCGTGGTCGGCGACGCGGGCACACGTTCGATCGGCGAACTGCTGCGCGACGGGGCCGCCGGCGCCGGGGCTGATGCGGTGCTCACGATCATGGACGAGCGCGCGACCGACGGGACCGACCCGCCGCGGCCGGTCGGAGCCGCGATGGCCGCCTGCGACGTGTTCATCGCGCCCACCAGCCGTTCGCTCAGCCACACGCCGGCGCGCAAGCGAGCGTCGGAGGCGGGAGCGCGAGGAGCGACGCTGCCGGGCGTGACCGAGGAGATGCTCGCGCGCGTGATGGCGGTTGACTTCGGCCGCATGAGCGAGCGCTCGCGGGCCGTCGCGGCGCTGCTCGGCGGATCCGATCAGGCCCACGTAACCTGCCCGCGCGGCTCGGACTTCCTGCTCGACCTGACCGGTCGCAGCGGCATCTCAGACGACGGTGATCTGACCCAGCCGGGCGCGTTCGGCAACCTTCCCGCCGGCGAGGCATTCATCGCGCCGCTGGATGGCGACGGCACGATCGTCGCCTCCAGCCTCGCGCCGCTGGGCCTGAGCAGCGAGCCGGCGACGCTGACCGTCGAGCACGGGCGGATCGTGGCCGCCGCGGGTGGGCTTGGCCCCCAGTATCTGGAGCTGCTGCGCGTGCACGGCGAGCTCGGCACCAATCTGGCCGAGCTCGGGATCGGCACCAACGACTGCGCGACCCTGACGGGCAACGTGCTCGAGGACGAGAAGATCCTCGGCACGGTGCACGTCGCGTTCGGCGCCAGCGCCGGGATCGGCGGCACCGTCTCGGTCCCGATCCATCTCGACGTCGTGGTGCTCGACGCGACGCTCTCGATCGGCGCCACGCAGGTGCTTGACGCCGGCCGTTACGTCCTCGACTGATCGGCGCGATCGCGACCGCGCAGTGACGACGCTGCTCGCTTATCCCAACGTCTCCGAGGGACGCGATCGGATTGTGATCGACCAGATCGGCGCCGCGTTCGGCGAGCACCTGCTCGACGTCCACTCCGACCCCGATCACCATCGGAGCGCGTACACGCTGGCGGGCCACCCAAACGACATCTCCCGCGCGGTTGCGGCCGGCGCCGCGCGGGCGGTGCAGCTGCTGGACATCTCGGGACACGACGGCGTCCATCCGCACATCGGGGTCGTGGACGTCGCACCGATCATCTACCTCGACGATGCCGACCGCGGGGCGGCGTGCGCCGAGGCGCTGGTGCTGGCCGACATGCTTGGGTCAGAGCTCGGGCTGCCCGTGTTCCTGTACGGGATCCTCGCCGGCGGCCGAACCCGGGCGCAGCTGCGTCGCGGCGGGCCGGTGGAGCTGACCCGTCGTGTCCAGGCCGGGGAGCTGACGCCCGACTTCGGGCCGCCCACGATCCACCCGACCGCGGGCGCGGCGCTGGTCGCCGCGCGGCCGCCGCTGGTCGCGTTCAACGTCGAGCTCGGTCCCGGTGCGACGTTCGAGGACGCGCGCGCGATCGCGGCGGCGATCAGGGACGGCGGAGACGAGGGTCTGCCCGGCGTGCGGGCGATCGGGCTGTGGCTCGAACGCGGCGGGCTGGCGCAGGTGTCGACGAACGTCGAGGACCACCGCCAAACGCCGCTCGCCGCGGTGGTCGCGGCCGTCGCCCGGCATGCCCAGCCGGCCGCCGCAGAGCTCGTCGGGCTGGCCCCGCGGGCCGCCTTCGACGGCTTTCCGAAGGACCTCCCGTTGCGCGGTTACGCGACGATCGAGGATGCACTCGCCCAACGCGGCCGCACCGCGTAAGCTCCATACCAACCCATGGCACAGACCAAGCGCAAGCGCCGCACGAAGCACCGCGGGACGGCCGCGGGGACGATTGAGGCCCGCGGGCGAACCGGACGCCCACCGAGCCCCGAGGAGCGCAAGAAGCAGACGCGCGCGCAGGCACGAGAGGACCGGCTCAACCAGCAGCCGACCTGGAACAGCGCCGCCAAGCGCGCCGGGCTTGCGTCGTTGTTCATGTTCCTGTTCCTGCTGGTGGCCGCCCACGGCAACGTCGTGGCGGCGATCCTGTTCGGGGTGTTCGCGTTCGCGATCTACGTGCCGTCGGGTTACTACCTCGAGATGTGGCTGTGGCGTCGCCGCCAGCGCAAGCGGGAGGCGTCGCGATGATCGACGTGCGGACCTTCACCGTCGGGCCGGTGCAGGAGAACTGCTACATCGTCCGGCGCAAGGACGCCACGAGTGCGGTGATCGTCGACCCGGGCGACGAGGCCCCGCGGATCCTCGAGGCGGTCGACGCGCTCGGGATCGAGCGGGTGCAGGCGATCCTGGTCACCCACACCCACTTCGATCACGTCGGTGCGGTCGCCCCGGTTGCGGCGGCGACCGGCGCGCCGGTCTACTGCCCCGAGCTCGAGACGGCCGTGCTGGCGAACATCATGGACTACGTGCCGTGGGAGGGCTTCGGGCCGTTTGAGAGCTACGAGGCCGACCACACGGTCAAGGGCGGCGAGACGCTGGCGCTCGCGGATCTGGAGTTCGAGGTCAGCTTCACCCCGGGGCATAGCCCCGGCCATGTCAGCTATGCGCTCGCGGACGAAGGCGCCCTGTTCTCCGGTGACGTCCTCTTTCAGGGTTCGGTCGGGCGGGTCGATCTGCCCGGCGGGGATTGGCCGACGCTGCTTGCGTCGATCGAGTCCCTAATCAACGCTTATCCGCCCGAGACTTACGTCTACGCCGGGCATATGGGGCTCACGACGCTCGGCCAGGAGCGCGATTCGAATCCTTTCCTGCGCGAACTCGCGCACCAGAATTAACCTCAAGGCTCCGGCTCGTGAGCGTGATCCAGGCCCCGAGAGGCACGTTTGATGTGCTCCCCGCCGACGCGGCGCGGCGGGAGCTGCTGCACGCGCACGCCGAGCGAATTCTCGGCGCGGCCGGTTACGGGCGGATCGAGACACCGACGTTTGAGGCCACCGAACTGTTCTCGCGCGGCGTCGGGGAGGCGACCGACATCGTCCAGAAGGAGATGTACACGTTCGATGACGGCGGTGGGCGCTCACTGACGTTGCGGCCCGAGGGTACGGCGCCGGTCTGCCGCGCCTACATCGAACACGGCATGCACAAGCTCGCGCAGCCGGTCAAGCTCTGGTACCTGTCGACCTTCTTCAGGGCCGAGGCGCCGCAGCGGGGACGCTACCGCCAGTTCTGGCAGGTCGGGGCCGAGGTGATCGGCGCCAGCGGCCCGGACGCCGACGCGGAGCTGATCCTGCTGCTGGCCGAGCTGCTCGAGGCGATGGCCGTCAGGGACGCGCGCCTGCGGCTCTCGAGCCTCGGCACCCCCGAGACCCGGGCCGAGTACCGCGAAGAGCTGACCGCGTTTCTGCGCGCGCGCGAGGACTCGCTGTCACCGGAGGTCGTGGCTCGGATCGAGCTGAACCCGATGCGGGCATTCGACACCAGCGACACGACGACGAGGCGCACCATGGAGGACGCGCCGACGCTCCTTGACCGGCTCGCGCCCGGCGACGCCGAGCACTTCGACCGCGTGCGCGAGCTGCTCGACGACGCGGGTCTGCGCTACGAGCTCGACCCGACGCTGGTGCGGGGCCTGGATTACTACACGCGAACCGTGTTCGAGTTCGCTTCCGACGCGCTCGGCGCGCAATCCGGGGTCGGCGGCGGCGGGCGCTACGACGGGCTGATGGAGCTGATCGGCGGCCGCCCGACGCCCGCGTCGGGTTGGGCAGCCGGGGTCGAGCGGATCCTGCTCGCCGCCCCCGAGCAGCCGATCGCGCCGCCGTCGGTTGACCTGTTCGTTGCGGTCACGGCGCCCGATGCCCAGCGCGCGGCGTTCGCGCTCGCCACCGAGGCCAGGCGGGCGGGGCTCGGTGTCCGGCAGGAGCTGACCGGCCGCTCGCTCAAGGGCCAGCTCAAGCAGGCAGACCGGATCGGCGCCCGCTACGTGGCGCTGGTCGGCGACGAGCCGCAGATCGCGCTCAAGCACATGGAGTCCGGCGAGCAGGCCGACCACGAGCCCCAGTCGGTTATCCCGACGATCCTGAGGGGAAACAGGCTGCCGTGAGCATCGACGCACAGCTGACGCCGAACCGCTACCGCGACACCTGGGCCGGCGAGCTCGATGTCGGCCGCGCCGGCACGCAGGCGCGCGTCTCGGGCTGGGTCCACCGCCGCCGCGATCACGGCGGGCTGATCTTCATCGACCTGCGGGAGCGCTCGGGGATCGTCCAGCTCGTTTTCCACCCCGAGTCGGCGCCCGAGGCCCACGCGCGCGCCCATTCGCTGCGCTCCGAGGACGTGATCACCGCCGCCGGGACCGTCAACCCCAGAGCACCCGAGAACATCAACCCGAATCTCGCGACCGGCGAGATCGAGCTCGCGGTCTCCGAGCTTGAGCTGCTGGCCGACTCCGAGACGCCGCCGTTCCCGCTCGACGAGGACGCGAACGTCGACGAGAACCTGCGCCTGCGCCACCGCTCGGTGGACCTGCGGCGCAAGCCGCTGCAGGACGCGATCGCGCTCCGCCACCGGGTCGTGCAGACGATGCGCGACGTGCTCGACAAGCACGGGTTCCTCGAGATCGAGACGCCGTTTTTGACCCGATCGACGCCGGAGGGCGCACGTGACTTCCTGGTCCCAGCCAGGGTCGCGCCGGGGTCGTTCTACGCGCTGCCGCAGTCGCCACAGCTGTTCAAGCAGCTGCTGATGATCGCCGGCTTCGAGCGCTACTACCAGATCGTCCGCTGCTTTCGCGACGAGGATTCGCGCGCGGATCGGATGACCGAGTTCACCCAGCTCGACATGGAGCTCGCGTTCGTGGTCGAGGAGGACGTGTACGAGATCACCGAGGCCGTGATCGGGGCCGTCTTCGAGCGCGCCGGGTTCGGCGTGCCCGGGCCGCCGTGGCCGCGGATGACGCATGCCGAGGCGGTCTCGCGGTTCGGCTCAGACAGGCCCGACACGCGCTTCGGGCTCGAGCTGAACGACCTCGGCGGCGAGCTGCGCCAGACCGCGTTCAAGGTGTTCGCCGACACGCTCGCGGGCGGAGGCGTCGTGCGCGGCATCAACGCCGGCAGGCGCGAGCTGCCACGCTCGGATCTCGACGCGCTAACCGAGATCGCCAAGCAGCACGGGGCAAAGGGTCTGGTGTGGGCGTTCGTGCAGGATGAGGAGCCCGGCTGGCGCTCGCCGATCGCGAAGTTCCTCTCAAACGGCGAGATCGCCGGCGTTACACGGAAGCTGAAGGCGGCCCCGGGAGACCTGCTGCTGATCGTCGCCGACGCTGCCGCGATCGCCGAGCGGGTCCTGGGCGTCCTGCGCCTCGAGCTTGCGCGCCGCTTCGAGCTCGTCCAGGCAGGCTTGCACGACGTCCGCTGGGTGATCCAGTTCCCAATGTTCTCCTGGGATCAGGACGGGCAGCGGTGGGACGCCTCCCACCATCCGTTCACTGCGCCGGCGACCGCGGCCGGGGTGGCCGCGGCGGTCGCGGACCTCGACGACCCGGCGAGCCTCCTCTCGCGGTCCTATGACCTGGTTCTCGATGGCAACGAGATCGGCGGCGGCTCGATCCGTAACCACCGGATCGACGTCCAGGCCCGGATCTTCGAGCTGCTAGGGATCGACCAGCAGGAGGCGCAGGCGCGGTTTGGCTTCCTGCTCGACGCGCTGCGCTTCGGGGCGCCCCCGCACGGGGGAATCGCGTTCGGCCTGGACCGGATCGTGGCGCTGCTGGCCGGCCGCGACAACATCCGTGAGGTGATCGCGTTCCCGAAGGCGACCAGCGGCGCCGACCCGATGACCGGAGCCCCCGCTCCGGTGGAGGTGGTCCAGCTGCGAGAGCTCGGACTGCGACTGAGCTGAGCCGTGATCGACGCGGAGGCCTTCGAGCACCATCTGACCTCGCCCCAGGGTGAGGGGCGCAGGCCGCGCGGGTGCTTCACCGTCACCTCGGGCGGCGGCTCGTGCTGTGACGAGATCACTTTCTCGGTGAGCGTGTCCGGAGACCGCGTTGTCGACGCGGGTTTCGAAGCCCATGGTTGCGGCGCGGCGACGGCGGCCGCAAGCGCCGCCGTGACGCTCGTCCGCGGCGCGCCGGTCCTCGACGTCGCACGCGTGGGCGTGCGGGAGATCGAGGCCGAGCTCGGCGGACTCAGCCCGGCCAAGCTGCACGCCGCCGAGTTGGCCGCCGACGCGCTGGCGCGGTCCCTTGGCAACGCCGTCCGTGTGCGCGCGGAGCTCACGCCGCCGCTCGGCGGCCGGACGGTGGTCGCGATGAGCGGCGGCGTCGACAGCGCCGTGGCAGCCCACCTGGTCGCCACCGACGGTGAGGCGGTCGCGGTCACGCTCGAGCTGTGGGCCGATCGCGAGAACGACGCCGAGCGCAGCTGCTGCTCGGCCTCGGCGGTCGCCCAGGCGCGGTCACTGGCGCACTCGATGTCGATCCCGCATTTCACGATCGACCTGCGCGCGGAATTCCGCGCCGGGGTGGTGGAGCCGTTCATCGCCGGATACGCCGGCGGCGAGACTCCCAACCCGTGCGTCGGCTGCAATGGCCACGTGCGGCTCGACGCGATGCTCGAGCTCGCCACGCGGCTCGGTGCCCGCCGGTTGGCGACCGGCCACTACGCGCGCGTCGCGGAGACCGGCCACGAGCGCGGGCCGCTGTTGCGCGCCGCTGCTGACGACGCCAAGGACCAGACGTACATGCTCGCCGCGCTGGGACCGTCGTCGCTGGCACGGATGGTCTTTCCCCTCGGCGAGCTCGCCAAGCCCCAGGTCCGGGGGATCGCGCAGCGAGCCGGGCTGCCCGTCGCGGCGAAGGCCGACTCACAGGATCTGTGCTTTCTCGCCGGCACCAGCCGGCCCCGGTTTCTGGCCCGCCACGGCGGGCTCGGGGACCGACCGGGGACGATCGTCGCCCCCGACGGGACCGTGCTCGGTCGCCATCTCGGTCAGCATCGCTTCACTGTCGGACAGCGGCGCGGAGTCGGGCTCAGCGGCGCCGAGCCGCTTTACGTACTCGACAAGGATCCACACCGCGAGCAGGTGACAGTCGGGCCACGCTCGGCGCTTGCCACCTCGCAAGTCGCGGTTCGGGCAGCGCGCCTGCACCGCCGTGGCTCGCGCGTCAATCAGGTCAAGCTGCGCTACCGCTCGCGGCCGGTCAGCGCCACGCTTGCGGGGGACCCGGCGGCAGGCAGCCACCGCAGGCTTGCGATCGAGCTCGGAGAGGTGGTCGACGGCGCCGCGCCTGGCCAGTTGGCCTGCCTGATGGACGGCGATCTCGTTGTCGGCTGGGGCACGATCGACCGCGGCGTGGCCTCCTGAGGCACGAACGACCCCGCGGCGCGGCATGCTGAGAACCTAAAAGCCGCTACGGACTGAGGCGGTTCCAAGCGTTCGTCGCGACCCGTGGTCGCGCGCATACACTGAGGCGTTCTTATGACGTCTGACGAGATCCGCAAAAAGTTCATCGAGTTCTTCGAGCAGCGCGACCACCGCCGCCTGCCGTCGTCGTCGCTGATCCCGGCCGAATTCGACCCTTCGGTGCTGTTCACGATCGCCGGCATGGTGCCGCTGAAACCGTATTTCCTCGGCGTCGAAACGCCGCCGCACCCGCGCGCGACCACCTGTCAGAAGACGTTCCGGACGTCGGATATCGAGATCATCGGCACGACCACTGCGCATCTCACGTTCTTCGAGATGCTCGGCAACTTCTCGTTTGGGGACTACTTCAAGCGCGAGGCGGCGCAGTTCGCCTGGGAGCTGTCGACCGACGGATTCGGGTTCGCGCCGCAGGACATCTGGATCACCGTGTTCGCCGGCGATGACGGGCTGGGGATCGGCCCCGACCAGGACGCGATCGACGCCTGGTTGGAGATCGGGGTTGCGCGCGAGCGGATCGTCGAATGTGCCCGCGAGGAGAACTTCTGGCAGATGGGGCCGACCGGCCCGTGCGGTCCATGCTCGGAGCTGTACCTGGACCGTGGCGTCGATCAGGGCAGGGCCGACGACCTCCCCGGCGGCGACAACGAGCGCTTCCTCGAGTACTGGAACCTCGTGTTCATGGAGTTCGACCAGAACCCCGAAGGCGTGCTGACGCCACTCCCGGCGAGGAACATCGACACCGGCCTGGGACTCAACCGCCTCGCGTCGATCCTGCAGGGCAAGGGGACGGTGTTCGAGGCTGATCAGTTTGCGCCGCTGATCGCGCTCGGGGAGGAGCTCTCGGGCCGGAGCTACGGCCACGACTTCCCGACTGACAAGGCGCTGCGCGTGCTCGCCGACCACAGCCGGTCGATTTCGTTCCTGCTCGCCGACGGGGTGGTGCCCTCCAACGAGGATCGCGGCTACGTGCTGCGGCGGATCATCCGGCGGGCGATCCAGCACGGTCGCGGGCTCGGGCTGGAGCCCGGGTTCCTGCTCTCCTACGCCGCCCGGGTCACCGAGCTGATGGGGTCGGAGTACGGCGAGCTCCATGAGCACAAGGATCTGATCGCGAAATGGCTGCACTCCGAGGAGGAGAGCTTCGGTCGCACGCTCGAGCTCGGGCTCAAGCGCCTCGGCGAGCTGATCGAGCGCGCCCGGGACGAAGGTGCCGAGGGGATCGCGGGCGCCGACGCGTTTCAGCTGCACGACACGTACGGGTTCCCGATCGACATGACGCTGGAGATCGTCGCCGAACACGGCCTCGGCGTCGACGAGCAGGGCTTCGAGGCGCTGATGGAAGAGCAGCGCAGTCGCGCCCGCGCCGGTTCCAGCCGGGCCGGCCGCGGCGAGGAGCTGCGCGAGCGGGCGCTCGCGCTGTCGGGCGCGTCCGGGTTTGAGACCGAGTTCGTCGGCTACGAGACCACCGATGCGCAGACCACGATCGGCGCCGTCAAAGAGGACGACGGCCGTCTCCTCATCAAGCTCGTCGAGTCGCCGTTCTACGCCACCGGCGGCGGCCAGATCGCCGACTCGGGGACGGTCGAGTGCGACGGGGGCGGCTGCCTGGCGACCGTCCAGGACGTGCTGCGCCTCGGCGCTGACCAGGTGCTGGCGGTGGTGCCCGAGCATGGCCGGTTCGAGCGCGGAGAGCGCGTGCGCGCGCACGTGGACCGCGCCACGCGCCACGCGACCGAGTGCAACCACACAGCCACCCACCTGCTCCACGCCGCGCTGCGGAGCCGGCTCGGCACCCACGTGCACCAAGCCGGGTCCTATGTCGGCCCCGACAAGCTGCGGTTCGACTTCACCCACGGTTCGGCGCTGAGCCCCGATGATCTCGACGCCGTCCAGGAGGACGTCAACCGCTGGATCCTCGAGAGCCATCCGGTACGAGCGATCACGACCACGCTCGAGGAGGCCAAGCGGCTCGGTGCGATGGCGCTGTTCAACGAGAAGTACGGCGACGTGGTGAGGATGGTCGAGGTCGGCGACGGTTCCTTCTCACGTGAGCTGTGCGGCGGCACCCATGTCAGGACAACGTCCGAGCTGGCGCTGTTCCGGCTCGTGGCCGAGACCTCGAGCGCGGCGAACGTACGGCGCGTCGAGGCGATCACCGGGCCCGAGGCGGTTGCGTTCATGCGCGAGCGCGACCGCGAGCTCGAGCGGGCGTCGGCGGCCCTGCGGGTCCCGCCGCACAACGTCGCCGAGACGGCGCGCGAACTGAGCGGGCGCGTTCGCGAGCTTGAGCGGGCCGCCCGTAGCCGGCCGGGCGAGAACGGCGCGATCGACGTCGAGAAGCTCGCCGCCGAGGCCGTCCAGGCGGCCGGCGCGACCGTGCTAACGACGGCGGTCAGCGCGGCCGACGGCCAGGCGCTGCTGGAGATCATGGACAGGCTCAAGGGAAAGCTCGGCGACGCCGCGATCGTCCTCGGCAGCGCCGGCGAAGGACGGGTGGACCTGGTGGCGAGCGTCGCCCCGGCGCTCGTGCAGCGCGGGGTTCGCGCCGGGGAGATCATCAAGGTCGCAGCGCGCGAAGTCGGCGGCGGAGGTGGCGGGCGAGACACGATGGCCCGCGCCGGCGGCCGCGATCCCGAGCAGCTTCCAGCCGCGATCAGTGCGGCCCGCGCAGCGATCGAGGCGGCGCTGGGGTCCTGACCGTGCGAGTGCTGGCGCTCGACTACGGCAGCGCACGATGCGGGTGCGCGGTCAGCGATCCGACCGGCGTCGTGGCGACGCCACTGGAGCCCGTCACCGACCCGGCCACGCGGCGCGGGATCGGGCGGCTGCGTGCGCTGGTGGCTGAGCTCGGCGCCGAACGGGTGGTCGTCGGCCTGCCGCTGTCCCTGTCGGGCTCTGACTCCGCCCAGACCGCCGAGGCCCGGGAGTTCGCGGCCAGGCTGGAGCGCGCGCTGCCGGTTGGGGTCGAGCTGTACGACGAGCGGTTCACGACGCAGCTCGCCCAGCGCTCCGGTGGACAGGCGAGTGAGGACTCGCGCGCCGCAGCGCACCTGCTCGAGGGCTGGCTCGCACGCCGCCACACCGTCGGGGCCGTGGATGCCTGACGGGGGGGAGCGGACAGCCGAGGAGCGCGAGGCGGCCCGCCTCGAGCGCGAGCGCAGGCGGGCGGAGCGCGCCGGGGATCCGGTCAGTGACCCGCAGCCGGCCGCGGTGCCGGTTGCGCCGCCGCCCGCCGATCCCGAACCATCGGTCGACGGCGATCACGACGGCGTCAACCACGACGACCTGGCCACCTTTGACCATGACGGCCTCGCCCACGACGACCATGACGGCCTCGCCCACGACGACCACGACGGCCTCGCCCACGACGACCACGACGGCCTCGCCCACGACGACCACGACGACGATGGCGACCTCGAAACCGGTGAACACGAGGTCGAGGTCCCGTCGGGCACGCGTCGCGTCAGCCACCTGGAGACGATCACCACCGGGCGCGGCCGCAAGCGGCCGCAGCCACGACGACGTAAGCCCGACCCCGGTGGGCCACGTAGGAAGCATTCGTGGAAGGGGCGGGCCGGCTCGCTGGTGGCGCTGGTCGCCGCCGGGGCGCTGATCTGGTTCTTGGTCGAGCTGTTTCAGCCGTTCGGCGGATCCCCGCACGGACACGTGACGGTGATCGTGCCCCAGCACGCGAGCTCGAGCCAGATCGGTGACATGCTCGCCAAGGATGGAGTGATCCCTTCGAGCTTCTTCTTCGAGCTGCGGGCGACGCTGGACGGTGACCGCAGCGGCCTGCGCTCCGGCGTCTACCACCTCCAGCGGGGGATGACCTACGCCGCGGTCCTGAAGGCGCTGACCACGGCGCCGCCGGCGGCCAAGGTCACCAACCTGACGATCACCGAGGGGCGGACCAGGCACGAGATAAACGCGCTGCTGCACGCCCAGCACGTGCACGGCAGCTATCTCGCGCAGACGCGCGGCTCGCCGCTACTGAACCCGAGGCAGTACGGGCTCCGGCACCCGCCCCAGACGCTCGAGGGCTTCCTGTTCCCCGACACCTATCAGCTCGTCGATCCGGTCAAGATCCACGCGCTGGTCGACGATCAGCTGCGCGCGTTCAAGCAGAACTTCGCCAAGGTCAACCTCGATTACGCGCGCCGACACCACCTGACGCCTTATGACGTGCTGATCATCGCGTCGCTGATCGAGGCCGAGGCAGCGACCAAGCACGACCGGCCGCTTGTCTCATCGGTGATCTACAACCGGCTGGCCGACGGGATGGCGCTGCAGCTCGACTCGACCACGCGCTTCGCGACCGGCAACTACACGCGCGCGCTGACCGAGTCACAGCTGCATTCCTCCTCGCCCTACAACACGCGGACGCACGCCGGCCTGCCGCCCGGGCCGATCGACAACCCCGGGATGGCCGCGATCCAGGCCGCCGCGCACCCGGCGCGCAGCAACTACTTGTTCTTCTTCACGCGGCCCTGCGGGCGCAGCGCGGTGTTCGCGTCGACCTACGCCCAGTTCTTGACCCAGGGCAGCCAGCACCTCAACAAGCATTGCTGAGCTTCACCGGGGACCCGGCACGGCCCGACGGCCCGTCTCGCACGCGGCTCGGCGTGCTCGGCTGGCCGGTGGGCCACAGCCTGTCGCCCGCGATCCAGAACGCCGCGCTAGCAGCGGTTGGGCTGCGCGAGTGGCGCTACCAGCTGCTGCCGGTCGATCCGCAGGTGTTCGCCGAGGTGGTGGCCGCGCTTCCGGAGGCCGGCTTTCGCGGCGCGAATGTGACGATCCCGCACAAGCGGGCGGCCCTGGCGCTCGCGAACCGGCCCACAGCCAAGGCGCGCGCGATCGGCGCCGCCAACACGCTCACGTTCGATGCCACCGAGATCGTGGCCGACAACACCGACGCACCGGCGCTTATCTCGGCGGTGCCGATCGAGCTCGCGGGCGCGACCGCGCTGATCCTGGGGGCCGGCGGGTCCGCGCGGGCCGCGGTCTGGGCGCTCGCCGACGCCGGCGTCGCCGAGGTCCGGGTTTGGAATCGGACTCCCGAGCGGGCCCGGGAGCTCTGCGCCGAGCTCGGGGGCACCCCCGTGACGACGGCTGCGCCCGCCGACCTGCTGGTCAACTGCACCGCCGTCGGACTCGACGGCGCCGACGGGCTCGACGGCCTGCCGGTGGCTGAGGGTGACCTGGAGGGCTTCGCCTGCGTCGTCGATTTCGTCTACAGGGCCTCCCCGACGCCGCTGGTCGCCGCCGCTACGGCGGTCGGGCTGCCGACCGTCGACGGACTCGATCTGCTGGTCGGCCAGGGGACGCTCAGCTTCGAGCAGTTCACGGGTCGGGCGGCGCCGGTTGAAGTCATGCATCGTGCGGCTCGGGGTTCGCCGGGCCGGCCGCTGGAACGCGAGCGCCGGGCGCGTTCGCAGAGCGGTGGGTAAGGTGCGAGCCGATGATCACGACCGCACCCGTCAGCGAGTACATCGAGCGCGTTGGGCCAAGCCCAGATCCGCTGCTCGCCGAGATGGAGGCTCACGGCCGACGCGACGAGATCCCGATCGTGGCGCCGTCGACCGGTGTGCTGCTTGAGATCCTGGCCCGGTCTCACGGCGCGCGGCGGGCGCTCGAGGTCGGGACCGCGATCGGCGTCTCGACCCTGTGCATCGCGCGCGGCCTGGCCGATCGCGGGACGATCGTCTCGTTCGAGATCGACCCCGAACGCCACCAGGCGGCACGTGGCTACCTCGACCGCGGCGGCTTCGCCGATCGGGCCGACCTGAGGCTGCAGGACGCGCGCGCCGGTCTCGCGTCACTGACGCCGGGGTTCGACTTCGCGTTTGTGGACGGCGTCAAGGCGCAGTACGGCCAGTACTTCGACCTCCTGATGCCGCTGCTGGCGCCCGAGGCGATGCTGGTCGTCGACAACGTGCTGATGGGCGGCTCGGTGGCCGACTCGGCCGATACCTCGGAGCGGGCGGCGATCGCACGCGCGTTCAACGACCGGCTGCTGGGAGACCCCGGCCTGATCGCGACCGTGACCCCGGTCGGGGACGGAGTCCTGGTGGCGATCAAGCGATGAGGACGAGCAGCGGATGAGCTCGGGTTCAGGCGGCGAGCAGGCCGCCAACATCTGCATGCCGTGCCGCGGCACCGGCAAGCTGATCTCGGGTCTCGGCGGCACGCCCCACCAGGTCACCTGCCCATGGTGCCGCGGAACAGGTGAGCGGATTCCGGGGATCGACGCCCAGGAGGCCCCCGCCGAAGGGGCTCCCGCCGAAGGGACTCCCGCCGAGCCCGCCCCGGCGTCCGACGGCGCGCCCGCGTCCGAGCAGGACTGACAGCGGCCGGCCACCCGACCGTCCGTAACCTGAATCCAGATGGCGCTTCATCTGACCACCGCGGGCGAGTCACACGGGCCGGCGCTGACCTGCATCATCGAGGGCCTCCCGGCCGGGCTCGAGCTCGACCGCGAGGCGATCGATCGCGACCTCGGCCGCCGCCAGCTCGGCCACGGCCGCGGCGGACGGATGAAGATCGAGCGCGACACGGCCAACCTCAAGGGCGGCGTCCGTCACGGGCGAACGCTCGGCGGTCCGATCGCGCTCGAGGTCGTCAACCGCGACTACGCCAACTGGGAGGAGCGGATGAACCCCTGGCCGGTCGACGAGGATGTCGCGGAGGTCCATCTCCCACGGCCTGGCCACGCCGACCTCGTCGGCACGCAGAAGTACCGGCTGACCGATGTCCGAAACGTGCTCGAACGCGCGAGCGCCCGCGAGACGGCGGCGCGCGTCGCGGGCGGGGCGGTCGCGAAGGCGTTCCTGAGCGCGCTGGGCGTCTCGGTCTTCTCGCACGTGATCCAGATCACGTCGGTCACCGCGCCGCGTCGCGATGACCTGACGCCGATCGACTTCGCGGCGGTCGACGAATCGCCCGTCCGCTGCCTGGATCCGGAGGCGAGTCGGGCGATGGTCGCCGAGATCGACAGCCTGCGCAAGGCCAACGAATCGCTCGGGGGCGTGTTCGAGGTGCGCGCCTTCGGGCTGGTCCCCGGACTCGGCTCGCACGTCTCATGGCAGGAGCGGCTCGATGGCCTGCTCGGCCAGGCGATCCTCTCGATCCAGGCACTCAAGGGCGTGTCGATCGGTGACGGGCTCGAGGTCGCGGGACTGCCGGGCTCCCAGGCCCACGACGAGATCTTCTACGACGAGGACCGCGGGTTCTGGCGCGAGACCAATCGGGCCGGCGGCCTCGAGGGCGGGATGACGAACGGCGAGCCGCTCGTCGTCCGCGGCGCGATGAAGCCGCTGCCGACGCTCACCAAGCCCCTGCGGTCGGTCGACATCGCGACGCACGAGCCGGCCGAGGCGCTTCGCGAGCGGACCGACTCATGCACCGTGCCGGCGGCCGGCGTCGTTGCCGAGGCGATGGTCGCGTTCGTTCTCGCGGACACGTATCGACGGAAGTTCGGCGGCGATCACATCGATGACGTCCGCGAGTCGCTGGAGGCCTACAAGAGGCGGATCGGATGGCACCGGAGCTAGATCGCGCGTCCACGGCCGGCGAACGGCGCCGAGTGGTCGCGATGATCGGGTTCATGGGCGCGGGTAAGTCGACGGCGGCCCGCGCGGCCGCCGACGCGCTGGCCGTCGACGCGCTCGATGTCGATCGGATCGTCGAGCAGCGCCTCGGCAAGCCGATCGAGCGGGTGTTCGCGCAGGACGGCGAGGCGGCCTTCCGCCAGGCCGAGGAGGAGGTGACGCTCGAGTTGCTGCAGGCCCCGGGCACGCGAGTGATCTCGCTCGGCGGCGGTGCCGTCGGATCGGAGGCGGTCCGGGCTGCGCTCGCGTGCGAGCTCGTCGTGTGGGTCGACGTCGACGTCGAGACGGCCTGGGAGAGGTGCCGGGCCAGCGGCCGCCCGCTGGCCTCCGACCAGGCGCGCTTCGAGCAGCTCTATGTAGACCGTCAGCCGATCTACGAACAGCTCGCCGATCTCGTCGTACCGCACCACGTCTCCGACCGGATGGCCACCGTGCTCGGCGCGGCCGAGGGGATGCCGCGCGGGACGCTGATGCTGTGGGCGGCCCACGGGCGCGGCGGTTACCCGTGCTTCATCGGGCCCGGTCTGCTCGGTGAGCAGGCGTTCTGGCCGGCGGCCGTCAGCGGCCGAAGATTCTTGGTCACCGACGGGGCGGTCGGGCGGCTGTACGGCGATTCGCCCGCGCTCGCGCCGCTCGACGGACGGGTGGCGATCATGCCCGGTGAACAGTCCAAGACGGTCGCGCACGCGGAGATCGTGTGGTCGGAGCTCGCCCGTGCCGGGATGACCCGCGCCGACGTCGTCGTGGCGCTCGGCGGCGGCGTCGTCGGTGATCTCGCGGGCTTCTGCGCGGCCACCTATCAACGTGGTGTGCGCTACGTGCAGGCGCCGACCACGCTCGTGGCGCAGGTCGACTCGGCCTACGGCGGCAAGACCGGGGTCGACCTCGAGGAGGCCAAGAACTACGTCGGTGCCTACCACCAGCCGGATGCGGTGATCGCCGACACCGCGACGCTCGCGACGCTACCCGCGACCGAGCTCGCGGCCGGCTACGCGGAGGTGGTCAAGACGGCGCTGATCGCCGGCGGCACCCTGTGGGAGCTGGTCCGCGGTGGCGCCGACCCCGTGGATCTGCGCGTGATCGCGGCCTGCGCGCGCTGCAAGCTCGCGATCGTCGCCCGTGACGAGCGCGACGGCGGCATCCGCCAGGTGCTCAACCTCGGCCACACGGTCGGGCACGCGATCGAGACCGTGACCGGCTACTCGGCCTACAGGCACGGCGAGGCCGTCGCCCTGGGGCTGCTGGCGGCGCTCCGGCTCTCGGGTCATGGATCACTGCGCGACGAGGTCAGCGAGCTGCTGCACGGCCGCGGCCTGCCGACCACCATGCCCAACGTCGACCCCGATGCGGTCGTGATGGCGACCGCACGCGACAAGAAGCGGCTCGGCGAAGGGCCGGTCCCGTTCGTGCTGTTGTCCGAGCCGGGCGACCCGCGGCCAGGGAGCGTCGTCGCGCCGCGCGAGCTGATCGCCGCCGTCCGGGAACTGACAAGCTGACGCGCATGGACGCCCACAACCGGGTCGAGGTCATGCACGGCGTCAACCTCGACCAGCTCGCGCGCCGGGACCCTTCCCACTACGGGAACCTGTCGATGACCGAGCTCGAGGTCCACATCTCCGATCTGGCGGCCGAGGTCGGACTGCAGACGAGGTTCTTTCAGACCAACCACGAGGGCAGCTTCGTGGAGCACCTGCACGGCCTCGACGGGCTCGCCGACGGGATCATCCTCAATCCCGGGTCTTGGACGCACTACTCGTACGCGATTCGCGATGCGCTCGAGCTGACCGGCCTCCCGGCCGTCGAGGTGCACCTTTCAGACGTCGATTCCCGCGAGCCGTGGCGGCGCAAGTCGGTCATCCGAGAGCTCTGCATCGGCCGCGTCGCGGGTAAGGGGCCGGCCGGATACCGTGAAGCGCTGGAGCTGATGCGAAAGGAACTTGAGAAATGAGCGATCGCGCGGGGCGGTTGATCGGGCTGCTGCCGGATCAGGGGGTCGACGTCCTGCTGGTTACGGCGCTGGTCAACGTCCGTTACATGACTGGCTACACCGGAAGCAACGGGCTCGCCGTGATCGGACCGCAGACGCGCGTGTTCGTGACCGATTTTCGCTACGTCGAGCAGGCCGCGGAGGAGGTCGACCCGAGCTATGACCAAGAGCGCGACCAGCTCGAGCTGTTCGACGCGATGGTCGCCTCGCTGCCGGCCGGCGGCGAGCTCAGGCTCGGCTTCGACGACAACAACATCACGGTGCGCCAGCACGCCCGGTTGCGCGAGCTGCTGCCCGAACGCGTCGAGCTGGTCAGCGCCGGCGGCCTGGTCGAGCGTCTGCGCGCGGTCAAGGAGCCCCGGGAGATAGAGAAGATCCGGGTCGCGACGCGCGCCGCTGACGAGGCGCTGCGGGCGCTGCTCGAGCGAGGACTGACCGGCCGCACGGAGCGCGAGCTCGCCGATGCGCTCGAGCAGATGATGCGCGAGCGTGGCGCCGACCGGCCCTCGTTTGACTCGATCGTCGCGGCCGGCCCGCACGGGGCGCTGCCGCACGCCAAGCCGCGAGACGTCGAGGTCAAGGCGGGGGAGATGGTCGTGATCGACTGGGGCGCCGAGGTCAACGGGTACTGCTCGGATTGCACCCGGACGATCGCTGCCGGCGAGCCGTCGGACGAGGCCCGCGAGGTCTATGAGCTGGTGTTGGCCGCCCAGATCGCCGGCGTGGAGGCGATCCATGCCGGCGCCGGCGGTCGCGAGGTCGACGCCGCGGCGCGCAAGGTGATCGACGACGGCGGCCATGGCGATCACTTCGGCCACGGCCTCGGTCACGGCGTCGGAGCAGAGATCCACGAGGCGCCGCGCCTGTCGATGCGCTCCGAGGACGAGCTCGAGACCGGCAACGTGGTGACCGTCGAGCCCGGGGTCTACCTGCCTGGCCGCCTCGGCGTGCGGATCGAGGATCTGGTCGTCGTCGGCGACGGCGGCTGCGAGATCCTCACCTCGCTCGACAAGCAGCTGACGGTGGCGGGCTGACCGCCTCGGCGTTCTAGACTGGCTCGCTGCCGATGCTGTCCACCAATCAGTTCCGCAACGGAAATCACATCGACGTCGATGGGACGATCTTCAAGATCGTCGAGTTCCAGCACGTCAAGCCGGGCAAGGGGGGCGCGTTCGTGCGCACCAAGCTACGGCGGGCGAGCGACGGAGCGGTGATCGACCGCACGTTCCGGGCGGGGGAGAAGTTCCGCTCGGTGCGGACCGAGGTGCGGCGGATGCAGTTTCTGTATCGCGATGGAACCGACGCCCACTTCATGGACACCGAGAGCTACGAACAGCTGACGATTCCGGAGTCGACCCTCGCCGATGCGCTGCGGTTCATGAGGGACTCCGAGGAGGTCGAGCTGCTGTACATCGACGGCGAGCCCACCGACGTGCAGCTGCCGAGCGCGATCGATCTGGCGGTGTCCGAGACCGAGCCCGGTTTGCGCGGCGACACCGCGTCCGGGGGCGGCACCAAGCCGGCCGTGCTGGAGACGGGCGCCCGGATCCAGGTGCCGCTGTTCGTCAACGTCGGTGACCGCGTCCGCGTGGACACCAGGTCGGGCGACTACGTCTCGCGTGCCTGAAGCGCGGCGACCGCGACCGCCACATGCGTAGGACAGATCAGCGCCGCGCCGCGGTCTGGGCGCTGTACCAGAGCGACCTGCTCAGCAAGGATCTCGACGACACGTTCGGCGGCGATACACGCGGGTTCACCCGTGCGCTGGCGGCGCTCGTGCGCGAGCACCAGCCCGAGCTCGATGAGCTGATCCGAGCCTATTCGAGCGGCTGGCCGCTCGAGCGGATCGCTCCGCTCGAGCGCTCGATCCTGCGCGTCGGGCTGGCCGAGATGCTGCATGGGGACGAGCTGCCCGGCGACCAGGCGATCCCCCCGGAGGGAGCGATCGATGAGGCGGTCGAGACCGCGAAGCAGTTCTGCGGCGCGCAGGCGCCGTCGTTCGTCAACGGGATCCTGGGTTCTGTGCTCAGGGAGCGGATAAGCAGAACGTAGGAAGTTTGCGTTCGCCGCCCTCGGAGCGGCGACAATCGGGTTCTATGAGACTGCTCGTCGTCGACGATGACCGCGCCCTTCGTGACGTGCTCCGCAGGGCCCTGTCGCTGTCAGGCTATGAGGTCCGGCTTGCCGAGTCGGGCGCCGACGCGCTGTCGGAGGTCGCGAGCGCGGTGCCCGACGCGATGGTGCTCGACATCGGCCTGCCAGACATCGACGGACTCGAGGTCTGCCGCCTGCTGCGGCGGGAGGGGAACCGACTCCCGATCCTGATGTTGACCGCGCGCGACGCGATCTCGGATCGGATCGACGGCCTCGATGCCGGCGCCGACGACTATCTCGTCAAGCCGTTCGACATCGACGAGCTGAAGGCGAGAATCCGGGCCCTGCTGCGGCGCGCGGGCGGCGAGGGGGACGTCGAGGGGGGACTCTCGTTCGGAGAGCTGAGGCTCGATCCCGCACGTCACGGCGTCACCGTTGACGGCGAGTTCGTCGAGCTGACGCGGACCGAGTACCAGCTGCTCGAGCTGCTGATGCTCAACCCGCGCCGGGTGCTTCCCCACGGCTTGATCTACGACCGCGTGTGGGGTTATGACTTCGGGCCGACGTCGAACGCGCTGCGCGTCTACGTCGGCTATCTGCGGCGCAAGCTCGAGGACGCCGGCTCCCGCCCCCTGATCCACACGGTCAGGGGGGTGGGATACGCGCTCAGGGAGCCATCCGAATGAGCCTGCGGGCGCGAATGGCGCTCGCCTCGGGGGTCGCCGTCGCGCTGGCGGTGATCGCGGTCGCGTTCTCGGCCTACGAGGGGACGAAGTCGCAGCTCCAGGGACAGGTTGACCAGGCGTTGCGGAGTCTGACCGGCTCGGTGATTGCCGGGGTCGGACTGTCGGCCAACGGGCAGCGGGGTGTGCCGCCCGGTTCGGGCCCCGGGCTGCCCGGCGCGAGGGGAAGTGGTCCGGCGGGCGGGCCGGCGAGCGGCCCGACGTTCGGTTTCGGCGCCAACGGTGGCGGATCGGGCTCCGGCCGCTTCAATCAGGGGCAAGCGGAGCCGGGGACGCCGACCAACAGGGACCCCGACGACCGCGACGAGGGTCTCGGGCTCGACGATCGCCACGGCCCGGCGTTCGGCGGTGCGGCCGGGACCGTGACCGTCGTCCATCGCGACGGCACCGCGTTCGCGCCACCCGGCCAGAAGCAGACGATCCCCGCCGACGCGCGCGCCAAGGCCCTTGCCGCCGGCGGCAAGGGCCACTACTACACCTCGATGCACGTCAACGGAGCACACATCCGCGTCCTGGCGACCGGCATCGGCTGGCGCGGGGCGCTGCTGGTGGCGCTGCCGCTCAAGGACGTCGACAACGCGCTCTCGAACCAGCTTCTGCTGCTGGCGCTGATATCGGCGGGCGGGGTGCTGCTGGCGGCGGTGCTCGGGCTCGCGGTGGCGAGGACCGCGCTGGCGCCGATCGGCCGCTTCACGCGGCAGACCGAGGCGATCGCGAACACCCCAGAACGGGTCGAGGAGGAGCGGCTCGACATTCACGGCAGCGACGAGCTCGCGCGTCTGGCGCAGACCTTCAACCGGACGCTGGATGCGCTCGAGACATCGGTGCAGGCGCAGCGGAACCTGGTCGCCGACGCCTCGCACGAGCTTCGAACGCCGATCGCCACGATCAGGGCCAACATCCAGTTGATGCGCGACGAGAAGCTGCTGTCGCCTGAGGACCGGCAGGCGCTGCGGGCCGACGTGATCGAGGAACTCGATGAGCTCACCGCGCTGGTCGGCGATGTGGTCGAACTCGCTCGCGGCTCGAAGCCGAGCGGCGAGCCTGGCGATGTGCGCGTCGACGAGATCGTGACGGGCGCCGTCGATCGCACTCGCCGGCGCGCCCCCGAGCTGACGCTGACCTCATCGATCGAGCTGACCCTGGTCAGCGGCGAGGGAGACCGGATCGCCCGCGCGGTCGCGAACCTGCTCGACAACGCGGTCAAATGGAGCCCGCCCGGCGCGGCGGTCGAGGTCGAGCTCGAGGACGGGATCCTGGCCGTGCGAGACCACGGCCCGGGGTTTCGCGAGGAGGACCTGCCGTACGTCTTCGACCGCTTCCATCGGGCTCGCAATGCGCGTTCCAAGCCGGGCTCCGGGCTCGGTCTGGCAATCGTTCGCCAGGCGGCGGAGGCGCACGGTGGGTTCGTCGAGGCCGCCAACGCCCCAGGTGGAGGGGCGCTGATGCGGATCAGCTTCGGTCCCCGGCTCGAGCTCGCCGAGAGCGACCTGCCCGACGCCGTCAGCTCACCCTGACCGCGCTCGCGGCGGGTCGGCGACGAGGCCGGCGAGCCACCCGCCGACGGCCTCGCTGACCGTCGCGGGGTCGGTGCGCAGACTGTGGTCGCCAGCCACCTCGACCACGGCGCGGTTGGGACCGGGCGGGGGCATCCCGAAGCGATCGTGGCTGCCCTGGACCACCAGCGTCGGAACGGCGACCGCGTCGAGCTCGGGCAGACGGCTCTCGGGCGCCTTGGCCGATCCCGCGCGGCGTGGCGGCAGCAGCGGGAACGCGAGGCACAGCACGGCGAGCGCGCCACCGGCGGTCGCGGTCCTGCAGGCCACGCGTGCGCCGCTCGAGCGGCCCCCGAACACGAGCGGCAGCCCTGCAAGTTCGTGTTGTGACAGACGGGCGATGACCGCCTCCCACGAGGCGTCCAGCGCCGGCGCCCGCGGCGGTGCGCGCCGCCCGGCGACGCGATAAGGCTGCTCCACGAGCGCGACCGAGAAGCGCTGCCCGCGGGCGGCCGCGGCCGCCGCCTGCAGGTCCTTGGCAGCGACGCCGCCGCCGGCGCCGTGACCGAGCACGACGGCGCCGAGCGCTCCGGGCACGAGATCGAGATGGGCCCGCGCCGGCCCGTGCGGGGTCTCGATCTCGACCTCGTCCACGGAACAGATCCTCTCAGTTCCACGCCTGCGCCGAGCGTTGCGACAGGCGCGGGGCGCGCGTAGGCTTGCCCCGTGAGCCGCGGGCCGCTGCGCTTTCGAGCATTCCGGCTGCTGTTCGCGGCACAGTCGGTGTCATCGTTCGGCGACCGACTGGTTCCGGTCGCGCTCGCGTTCGCGGTCCTCGAGCTGACCGGCAGCGTCACCGACCTCGGCATTGTGCTCGCGTGCCAGACGGTTCCGCTGATCGCGTTCGTGCTGTTCGGCGGGGTGTGGGCCGATCGCATCGGACCCCGGCGGCTGATGCTCGGCTCCGACCTGGTCCGCGCCGGCGCGCAGGGCGTCAGCGCCGCGCTGCTGCTGTCGGGGACCGCGCAGATCTGGCAGATCGCAGTGCTACAGGCGGTATACGGGCTGGCCGCGGCATTCTTCGGCCCCGCCTCGACCGCGGTCGTCCCCGACGCGGTCGACCCCGGCGGCCTCCACGAGGCCAACGCACTTATCGCCCTGAGCGGCAATGTCGCGACCGTGCTCGGCCCCGCGGCCGCCGGCCTGATGGTCGCGACGATCGGGCCGGGATGGGGGCTTGCGGTCGACGGCGCCACGTTTGTCGCCAGCGCCGGATGCCTGGCGGCGATGCGGCTGCACCATCAACAGCCGGCGGCCCGGAGCTCGATGATCGAGGAGCTCCGCGCCGGCTGGCGCGGGTTTCGGTCCCGTGCCTGGCTGTGGATCACGGTCGTCTTCTTCACCCTCTTCATCGGGTTCTGCTTCGCACCGCTGCAGGTGCTCGGACCGCAGGTCTCCCGCACCTCGCTCGGCGGTCCCGGGGCCTGGGCGGGAATCAGCACGGCGCTCGGCGTCGGTTCGGTGCTCGGCGGGCTGGTCGGCCTGCGAGTCCGTCCCCGCTACCCGTTGCGGGTCGCATTCATCGTGTTCATCGTCTCGACGCCCGAGATGATCGCGCTGATCGCGCTCCATGCGCCGCTCTGGATCATCATCGTCTTTGCGCTGGTCGACGGGTCGACAGGCACCCTGTTCAACGTGTTCTGGTTCACCGCTCTGCAGGCCGATGTGCCGGCCGGCGAGCTGTCACGCGTCGCCTCGTGGGACTACCTCGGCTCGCTGGCGTTGCAACCGTTCGGCCAGGCGATCAGCGGCCCGATCGCGGCCGCGATCGGCCTCTCGACGACGCTGCTCGGAGCGGCGGGGCTGGCACTGGTGTTGCTCGCCGCCGCGCTGGCCGCCTCGCCGGTGCGCAACTTCCGGGCCCGCTGATGATCGGCGACCTATCGCTTTGGCTAGCGTGTGCGCGAATGGGCCACGTCGATTACGAGCGCCATGGCCACGGGTATGCCAGCCACCGGCATGCGGACCCGCGCATCGCGGCTTGGATACATGGCGCGCTCGGCGACGCCGAGACGGTGCTCAACGTCGGCGCCGGCACGGGCTCCTATGAGCCCGTCGACCGCTGGGTGCTGGCGGTCGAGCCAAGCGCCACGATGCGCGCGCAGCGACCCTTGGACGCGGCGCCCGCGATCGCGGCTCGCGCCGAGGCGATGCCGCTCGATGACGGCGCGGTCGACGCGGCGATGGCGTGCGTCACGATCCATCACTGGGAGCCCGGCGGTGCGGGCCTGGCGGAGCTGCGCCGGGTTGCGCGCAAGCGCGTCGTCGTGTTCACGTTCGAGCTGTCGCGACTGCCGGAATGGCAGCGGCGCTACCTGCACGAGGGGCTTGAGCTCGAGGAGCCCAGATTCCCATCGATCGCGGCGATCTCCGACGCGCTCGGCGGAGACGTGCGGGTCGAGCGGATGCCGACTCCAGCCGACTGCACAGACGGCTTCTTCGAGGCCTTCTGGAACCGGCCCGAGGCGCTGCTCGAACCCGAGGTCCGCGGCTCGCAGTCGATCTGGGCGCTGCTGCGGCCCGGCGTCGAGCGGCGGATCGTTGACCGGCTGCGAGAGGCGCTGCGGTCCGGTGCCTGGGACGCCGACTACGGCCCGCTGCGCGACCTCGACGAGTTCGACGGGTCGCTGCGGCTCGTGGTCGCCGAACTCAACGGTCAGGATTCACAGTTGGCACACCCGCGCTACCAGGGCCTGCGAGACGACAAACCCGCGTGCGAGGTGGTGCGCGAGGAGCCGGCCGGATGAGCCTCGAGATCACCGCCGGGCGCCGGACGGTGCAGGTCTCGCGTCCCGACAAGGAGCTGTTCCCGTCGGGAGTCACGAAGGGCGATCTCGCCCGCCATTACGAGCGGGTCGCGACCGTGATGCTGCCACGGATCGCCGACCGTCCGCTGACCCTCGAGCGCTATCCGGACGGGATCGAGGGTCACCGGATCATGCAGCAGCGCGCCGGGTCCTACTTTCCGGCCTGGGTGCCGCGGGTTGTCGTTGCGAAGCAGGGGGGTTCGGTCGAGCACGTGCGCGCTGCGGACGCCGCGACGCTCGTCTACCTCGCCAATCAGGCCTGTATCACGCTCCACGCCTGGCTCAGCCGCCGCGACCGGCTCGAGCATCCCGATCGCCTGATCATCGACCTCGACCCGAGCGTTGATGATCCCGCCGAGGTCCGCCGGGCCGCGCGCGTGATCGGTGGCCTGTTGCGCGAGCTCGACCTCGCGCCGTGGGCGATGACGACCGGATCCCGCGGGTATCACGTGGTCGTGGCGCTCAAGCGCCGAGCCAAGTTCGACGACGTGCGGGCCTTCGCGCGTGATCTGGCGTCGGTTGCGCAGCGCCGCGAGCCCAAGCTGTTCACTACCGAGCAGCGCAAGGCCAAGCGTGGCGGACGGATCCTGATTGACATCTCTCGCAACGCGTACGCGCAGACGTCGGTCGCGCCGTACTCGGTTCGGGCGCGGCCCGCCGCCCCGGTCGCAACCCCGTTGCACTGGGACGAGCTGTCAGATCGGCGGACGGGTGCCGGCCGCTGGACGGTCAAGACGATTGGCCGCCGGCTCGATCGCGACGGCGATCCTTGGAAGGAGATCGACGCCCGCCCGGTCACGCTGACTGCCGCGCGGCGGCTGCTCGACCGAGCGCTCGAGGATTAGCGATGCGGCCGGGAGCTTTGACGGTGCGAGAGCTGGCGCTGCCGAGCGGCGGTGACGATCGCGGCCACCTCCTGGGGGTTGTCGACGACCCGTAGGCTTGCGAGGTCGGCGGCGTCGATCCGGTGGTCGGCGAGCGCGCCGTTCCGCAGCCACTCGAGCATCCCATCCCAATCCTGGTCATCGTCCCCGACCAGGATCACGGGGAAGTGCTCGATCGTCCCGGTCTGGATCAGGGTCAACGCCTCGAACAGCTCGTCGAGCGTTCCGAACCCTCCTGGGCCGATCACGAACGCACTCGCGTAGCGAACGAACATCACCTTGCGCGCGAAGAAGTGGCGAAAGCGCAGCCCGATGTCGACGTATTCGTTGAGTCTCTGCTCGTGGGGAAGCTCGATGTTGCAGCCGACCGACACCGCGCCGACCTCGCGAGCTCCGCGGTTGGCGGCCTCCATCAGCCCGCCGCCGCCCCCGGTGATGACCGCATAGCCTGACCGCCCGAGCTCGGCGCCGACCTCGCGCATCAGCCGGTAGTGGGGGTGATCGCGCGATGTGCGCGCGGACCCGAACACGGTCACCGCCGGCCCGATCTCGGATAGCCGGCCGAACCCGCGAGCGAACTCGAGCGCGATCGCGTGGATTCGCTCCGCGTCCTGCGCCCGAATCGATGGTGGCTCGTCGCCCAGCCACAGGAGCAGCTCCTGGTCGAAGGTCACGTGCGCGGCTTCGGCGTCCGGCCGGGTCACGGTGTGAAGGCTATGCGCCGGCATCCCACGGCGTTACGATTGGCCGCGATGGGGCTGCGGATCGGGAGGGTGCTGCCGGCGACGATCGTGTGCGTCGCGATCTTGGCGATGCCTGCGTCCGCGGCGCATCTGCGGATCCTGGCGCACTGGAAGGTGACGATCGCGGGCACCGTGACGCACAAGTGGTCGCTGCCGGATGTCGAGCCGTGCCAGGCGACCGGCGACGGGTCGCTCACAGCTCACTTCGAGAGCGTGCGCCCGCAGCGGATCACGATCGCAAACAACGGCTTCGGCCCGGGCGACATCTCCTGGAACGGCGTGTTCCACATCCACGGCAAGATCACCGCCGTCGACGGCCGGACTCGCAATCCGCCCGATCCCGGGCAGGACTGCTCCACGAGCGCGCCGGTGCCCGACACGCGCGCCTGCGGGACGCGGCAGTTCCACACCGGGCTCTTGGTCGAGATGCCGCTGCGCACGGTGCGCCGGACCTTTGACCTGACCGACAGCGGCAGCTTCACGACACCGGCGCTCAACGCACCTGGGGGAGTGGAGGACTGCGAGCGTGACGGCTTTGACAGCTTCGCCGACATCGGTGTCGCTGCCCGGCCGGGTTCTGAGGACCTTCCGATGCCCGGGTACCCGAGCGCTGCACGGCTCGGGTCAGCACGCGTCCACCGGATCGTGGTGGCGGTCTCACAGCGCCGGCGGTTCGTCCCCTCGGCGCAGACGTTCCGCCAGGTCAAGATCGTGTTCACGCGAGGGCGCTGACCCGCGCGTGTGCCGGCGGGCGCCGCCGGGGTCACATACCCGTCCAGAAGCTGCCCAGGTGTCTCGCGCCTTCGGCGCATGGGCCGCGAATCCCGCCGATCAGGCAGCGGATCTTGGGACGCTGGCCATCAACTCCTACGGTCGCGCAAGTCGCGAGCTGCCTGTGACGCACGTCCTCGCCACGATTGCCGCCGACACCCGTAGGGTGGTGTTGTGGTGGGCCACTATGAGAGCTTCTTCATCGCAAGCGCCGGCGCGTCCGCTGCCATCTTGGGGTTGCTGGTCGTCGCCGTATCGGTCGTCAACGCGGATGACGCGAACCCCACAACTCGGGAGTTGCGAACTGTGTTGGCCGGGAGCGCGTTTGTTGTCCTGGTAGACATCTTCTTCGTCTCGATCGTGGCCTTGACCGGGGGCTCAGTCGTCTTCGGGCTATCAAGCATCGCAATGGCAGCCGTCGGCCTGCTGGCGACCAGACGGCTGATACCGAGGGCAAGCGGGCCGGAAATTTCTCCCGCAGCTCTCGAACCAGAAAGCTGAATATCGCCTTCGCGTCGATTTCGGTGGTGGGCTACTCAGTGCAGCTCGGCCTCGCCGTAGCGCTCCTGGCGAACACCCAGAGCGCCGCGCTGCAACGTGCTTTGGTCCTCGTCATTGTGGCTTTTTATGGCAGCGCCCTTGGCCGGGCATGGGAGGTCACCGGGATAACCCGGCGGGGATAAGAAGAACGTCACCACCGTCGTCGACGCGAACGACGTCCGGGATCGCGGTAGCCGCGATCCCCCAGTCTGGCCCGTACGACGGAGTACGCGCTGACGCGCGCCTTCGAAATCAGCGGCCGCTCCGGCGGGCTTCTGCAATGGCGATAAGCGGACCGCGAGGCCGTGCTTGCGGCCGGTTAGCAAGCAGGCGTCTGGCGGCGCGATCTCCAAGCGCTTCTGCTCCGTCGCCTCACCAGTGGCGTCGACGGTACTGCTGCTTCAGTTAGCCGGCGGCCCAGAGCAGGAGCCACAACCCACGGCGGCTCGGCCGACGACGTGGCTGCCTGTTCGTGAATGGGCAGTGTCGGGTATGAGCCGGACTCCAGAGTCGCGACAGCGCCAGACCGGAGCAGTGGCGCGTCCGCGCGTCCACTCACTGTTGCCTCAATTAGCGGCCGCGGAGTCATTCCGATGCCAGCCGATTGCTAACAGCCTCGGGCTCGACCTGAGCAAGCACACGGTCGCCGCGGCCTGCGCCGATGCATCTTCGTCAGCGCAAGCCCGTTATGTCGGAAGCGCCGCCGGCGTCCGATCTTGGATCACAACTGCACGTGCGTCTGGTCCTTACTGGGAACCCTCCGCTGCCCGCGAGTGCGTCGGGCAACGCGACGGCGCCGCGGACCACCAAAAGGACCAGATCGCTGGCGGACCTTCCATGGCGCGGATCTAGCGCCCCGCGGTTGAGTGAGTGCTCGGGTTGCTCGAGCGCCAGCGTGTGAATTAAACGCAGCAGAAACTGTTTAGATTGCTGCTTGGCGAGGAATACGTGTGGGCGCGAGAGAGCTATCGGCGGCGTCCACGCGGTCGCTGAGAGGGAGGTTTGGCATGGGTAAGAGCATCCTGCGCAAACGGGTGGTGCTGCTTGTGCTTGCGCTGGTGGTGGTCGGTGTCCTCGCGGGAGCCGGGGTGGCCAGCGCCAACACCATCTACTCCCAGACGGCGCCGACCTTCGTTGGGCCTGCCGCCACCGGCTGCGCGAGCGGCTGCTCGCTATTGACAGGGCCGTTCACCACGGCCTCGACGGCGTCTGCCTCATCGGCGAGCCGTGCGGCAGCCAGCCGGAACGCCGGGACCGCGTTGTCCCGTCCGCACGCGATGCCTGCCCCGACAACCGGGAGCCTCGCGAAGGCGTCCTTTGGCTTCGGGGCGGCCCAGGCGGACACCGCCGCAGCACCCACCCCGGTGATCCCGACAGTCAGGTGCCAGCCGCTGGGCGCGGGTTGCGACAGCATCAGCACGTCGGCAGGCGGTGCCACCGGCGTGAAGGGCCTGAACGCGGTCGACAGCGCCTCACTGCCGACCAACCCCCTGGGCGACATCGAGCCGCCCGATCAGGGCCTGTGCGCCGGCAACGGCTCCGTCGTCGAGACGAACAACATCGGCGAGATCCTGGTCTACAACACGGCGCTCCAGCGTCAATCCGCTCCGATCCCCCTCGACACCGTGATGGGACTCACCGGCCGGGGATATAGCAGCGGCGGCGACCCGTCCTGCGAGTTTGACTCGAGCAACGGAGGGCACTGGTTCTTCACCGAGATCGTCTCGGCTAACCCCGAGGCGGCCGGCGGCCCATTTACCGGCTGCTTCGCGGGCGTGGCCAACGAGTGCCTCGAGGGGATCGCCGTGAGCAAGGGCTCGAACCCGTTCGGTCCCTACAACGTGTATTTCCTGAACGCCGACTACAACCCCGCCGAGCCGGGTTATCCCTCTCTGCTCAACGATTTCGCGAAGATCTCCGTGACCCGCGACGCGTTCTTGTTGTTCTATGACGAGTTCCCGCTCAAGAGTTCGCTGCCCGGGTTCGGCGGCGGGTTTTTCAATGGCGCGCAGGAGTTCGCCTTCGACAAGACCGCGCTCGAGCAGGGGCGTCCGGTCACGGTGTCAGGTGGGGCACCGAACCCCAAGTTCAACGTCGCGCACCAGAACATGGGCCTGCTCCCCACTCCCGACGGGAACTGTGACGGTACCAAAGGCGGTACCGCGGGCGTCACCTGCTGGGTGGCGGTGATCCCGGCGCAGCCGGCCGACGCCGGCCAGTACGACAACCACAACGGCGGGTCCGGGTTCATGATCGGCGGCCTGGATTTCAACAGCTTCGCCACGTTGCCCTCAGGGGGCGACAACCGGATGGCGACGTGGGCCTGGACCGGGCTCAGCAACCTGAACAGCAGCGGCTGCGCTACCTGCAGCGGCATCAATTTCGGCGGCGAGCTGTTCACCGGCACGACCCCGTACTACAACCCAGAAAACGCGGTCGGAGATGGGATACTCGCTGCCCAGAAAGTCGGGCCGATACCGCTGGGTGACGAATGCGGTGCCGCCGGCCTGAGCACGGGTACCAAACCGCCAAAGTCCTGTCCCGAAAACGGACTTAACACCAACGGCGACTTCATGACCCAGGCCTCGCAGGCCCAAGGCCAGGTGTGGGCCGCGATGTCGACCCAGGTCAACCAGACGTTCGGGACCAGCTCGGAGTTGCACATGGGCGCGGTCTACTGGGTGGTTGACACCGCCTCGTTCGATCGGACCGGCCAATTCGCCATCACCAACCAGGGGTACGCCTCGGCGGCCCACGAAGACCTGAACATGCCGGCCATCGCCGCCGAAGGCACCGGCGGCAACGGCAAAGCGATCATGCTGTTCACGCTGAGCGGCAACGGTGGGCCTACGGCCAAAAAGGGCGCCGGCTTCTTCCCGAGCACCGCCTACGGCCGGATGACCGCCACCTCGCTCGGCCTGAGCGACTCCACGATCAACATCGCGGACGCCGGCCAGTCACCCCAGGACGGGTTCGGCGAGTACCAGGGCTTCCCCGGCCTGACCCGGCCTCGGTGGGGGGATTACAGCTGGGGGATCTTCCTCCCCGACGGCAGCGACCGGTTGTACTTCGCCAACGAGTACATCCAGTCGCCGAACTGCACCGGAAAGGCGTTCACGCTAACGATCGGAACCTGCGGTGGAACTAGGGACGGTTTCGCGAACTGGGGAACCTCCGTCAACTCCGTCGTGCCATAGCTCCGAGCAGCGAGCCAGCCGCCCGACCAGGTCTCAGGAGCGCGGACCGAACGGATACGGTCCGCGCCTCATGCCGTACGGCTGATCCAGCTCGTGGCGCCGGCATCGGTCCCCGAAAGGGATCCGAGGCCGTTAGCAAACGAGCTGTCAGCGGCATCAATCAGCGGCCGCTATGGAGGCACCAGTGAGACGCACCCGCACGCTGCGGCTCTCGCCAAAGAAGACAGTTACGGTCATCGCGAGCGACCCGCGCGGCCTCCCCCTTTGTCGCCATCTCGGCACTCTGAGCCATATGGTCGCTCTCGGCCGAGACCGGCAGTCTGGCCCGAGCCTCCTGCGAATGGCAAAGCAGGGCCGCGTCCCGAATTAGGGATGCGGCTGTGGCTCATCGCCAGTTTGGAGGCATGAGATGTCGAGCACTACGACGCCTCGCGCCGTGAACGCCCCCGCGCCTCTGCTGCCGGCCGGCTTACGTCGTTTTGGCAGCGCCGAGTGGTAGCGCCGACCGGATCAACACCTGTGCGCGTCGTTCGACCAAAGAAAAACCCTCCGATTTGGAGGGCTTCCTCGAGAGCGGCTGAAGGGGCTCGAACCCTCGACCTTCTGCATGGCAAGCAGACGCTCTAGCCAACTGAGCTACAGCCGCGCGGGCGCCGAGTATACCCGCCCGGATTGATCTGGCCCGGCCTTGGGCAGCGGCCGCGCGGCCCGTCGCGCACGCGCTTCTGTGAGGCGTCTTACGAACGCCGCGGAGCCCGGTTAGGATGCATCGAGCTCATGAAGGGGGCCGAGTTGAACCTGTGCCTGGCCTGCCGCGACATTCACCCTGACGCGGTCGGAGGCCTCGCGCGCGCGACGCGCGACCTCGCGCGTGGGCTGGCCCGCGAGGGCCATGCCGTGCACCTGCTGACCGATCTGCCGCCGGTCCCTGCGGTCGAGCTCGAAGGGGTTTCGGTGCGGCGGCTGCTCGTCCCGCCGGGGTCAGGACCGCTTGCGCGCGCCGCGCCCGAGACCGCGACCCACAACCTGATGCACGCGGCTGCCGTTTACCGCGAGGTCCGGCGGATTCATGAGCGGGAGCGGCCCGTCGACGCGGTGCTGGTGCCGCTGTGGCGCTCTGAAGGCGCGGTCTGCATGCTCGACCGCGACTTTCCGACGATCGTCTCGTGCATGACCTCGCTGCGAACGCTGACCGAGGTCGATCCGTCGTACGGCGAGCTGCCCGACATCGGCGAGCGGCTCGCGCTGGAGCGCGCAGCGCTGTCGCGGGCCCGCTATCTCCACGGGCTCACCGAGGCGGTGCTCGCCAAGACGATCACCGACTACGGCCTCGAGCCGGCCGAGACCGCCGTGATCGGCCGTGGGCTGACCGACCGACGACGGTTATCGTCGCTGCAGGAGCAGGCCGCTCGCCCGGCCGAGATCCTGTTCGTCGGGCGCATCGAGCGCCGCAAGGGGGTCGACACGCTGCTAACCGCCGCCCGCGAACTGATCGGCGACGGGCTCGACGTCGTGTTCACGATCGCCGGCCCAGAGGTAGATCCGAGCCTGCGCGAGGCATTGCAACGCGAGGCCACCGCGACCGTCGCGCTCCGCGACCGGATCCGATTCACCGGCGCCGTCCCCGACACCGAGCTCGACAGGCTGTTCGCCCGCGCGGATGTCGTCTGCGTCCCGTCCCGGTACGAGTCCCACGGCGTTGTCCTGATCGAGGCGATGATGTTCGGCAAGGCGATCGTGACGTGCAGCACCGGAGGGATCGGGGAGGTCGTCCGTGACGGCCATGACGCGCTCGTCGCACCGCCCGACGACGCCGGCGCGCTGGCCACTCGCCTGCGGCGGCTGGTGGCCGAGCCGGAGCTCCGCGCGACGCTCGGTGCCACGGCCCGCCAGACGTACGAGCGCCGTTTTGAGACCGGCGCCGTCGCCCGTCAGATGAGCCCGTTCATCGACGAGGTGGCGTCGGTCAGCGGCGCTCACCCAGCCGGCCTCGACGGCGTCGAGAGGGAGCTGGGGCAGCTGCTGTCAGACGTCCTCTCGCTCAGCCCGCAGGCGGCGGCCGGCTCGGCGGCGGAGCTGCTCGACCCCAACAGCAACGGGCCGCTGCAGCGGATTCGCGTCGCGGCCCGGGCCGCGCAGTTCGCGCCCGCGCCGCTCCAGGACGAAGCCTCCCGGGTCACGGCGCTGGTCCTGACCCGTGACCGGCCCGAGATGCTGGGGCGCGCCCTGGACTCGCTGGAGCTCACCACGAGCCCGGTTGCGACGATCGTGATCGACAACGATTCGTCGCCCTATGGAGCCCGCGCAGTCGCCGCGGCCTGTGCCGATCGCAGTCACGTCGAGCTGCACCGCTCAGACCTCGACCTCGGCTGCGCCGGTGGTCGACGGCTCGGAGTGCAGCTGGCCGACTCCGAGTTCGTACTGTTCCTCGACGACGACGCCGAGCTGATGCCAGGGGCGCTCGACCACCTCGTCTCAGACCTCGACTCCCATCCCGCGGCCGGCGCGGTAGCCGCCACCGTGGTCGGCCCGGACGGGATCGTCCTGCACTCGGGCGGGTCACTCGAGTTGGGGGAGGGGCTCGCGACCTTCGGCCTGATCGGCAAGGGAAGCGTGCTGACGCGCGACTCGCTGCCGTCGAGCGGGCCCGCTGACTGGGTGCCGGGCACAGCCGTGCTGATCCGGCGCAGCCTGTTGGCCGAGTTCGAGCTCGACGAACGTATGTCCACTTACTATGAGGACAACGAGTGGTGCCTGCGCATCGCTCAGGCGCGCCAAGACGCGTTTCGCCGCTCCCGCGACGCCGTCGCGGTCCACCATCTCCTCGAGCGGAAGTGCGGCGGCACGACGCCCGAGGACCGTGCGTTGACGGTTCGGCTGCTCGTCTCGCACGCGAGGTTCTACGAGCGCCACGGCCTGCTGCTCGGCCCCTGCCTGTTCGATGTGGTGCCCGAATTCCGGGCCGACGACGGCACCGTGGATCTCATGGCGATCCGCCTGCTGTTGGAGCTCGTGTCAAGCAAGGGGCCGGATTGGGTGCTGGCGGCGTGGGTCGACGGCGAGCTGAGCCCGCTGGTTGGGAGAAGCCGCCGTGAGCTGCAACTAGAGGCTGAGGTGGGGCGGCTGCGCGAGGCGGTCACCGAGCAGGAGCGGACGCTCGTGTTCCTCCACGAGCGCCATGAGACGCTTGACCGCGTCGAGCATGGAGGCTGGTGGCGCCTCAGGGGCCGGCTGCTGCCGCTGTTGCGGTTGGCTTCCTGGGCACGAGGCTCAGGATCCGGCGCAGACCGACCGGCGCGCCGGGATCGGGCCGCCTCGCCGCGGCCCGGCGGCGCACCCGCGTCAAGCGCGGGCCGAGCTCACGACGGCTGAGCGTCGAGCACGGGCTCGGGCGACGCCGGTGATCGGCGCAGCCGCTGCAACTCGGCTCGGCGGCGGCGGGTCTCCTGCTGGGAGATGCCCATCCGGGCCCGGACGTGCGCGAGTAACGCGAGCAGGTCGGCGCACCAGATGCTGGGGTTGTCGAATCCCCGTGCGCGGGAGTAGCGATTGGGAAGGTGCCCGCCGGCGCAGACGTCCTGCTCTGGGCAGCCGCGGCAGCCGGTCGGCAGCGGCAGCCCGTTCATCACCTCGGCGTGGAACGGGCTCGACTCGGCGATCTCGCGAAAGTCGGCGTCGAACACGCTGAGCGGCATCGTCGACAGCCCGTCCTCGCACGATCGGAGCTTGTCGAGCCCTTGGATCGAGCCGTCGGTCTCGACGCAGACAAATCTCATCGGTGGGTTTCCGATCATCTCGAGCTGACTTGAGCCGCCCATGATCACTCGGCCCAGGTTCAAGAACTCGCGGATCGAGACCTCGATCGAGCTGTTGAACCACCAGTCGTCGAAGATCGGGATCAGAAAGTCGGCGCACGGGGTCGGACCGAACTGCTCGCGGAGCGCGCCGATCGTGTCGTGCGTCTCAGACGGCAGCAGGTAGCAGATCGACCGGCAACCGAGCTCGAGGAAGTGGTGATGGACGCCGAGCGGATCGGCTCCCGGCTGCACGACCGAGAGGATCTGGAACGCCACACCTGCCTGATCGAGCGCCGCGATGCCTCGCGCCGCGTTCGTGTGGCTGCCGCGCCCCTTGCGATCGACGCGGAACGCATCATTGATCTCACGCGGCCCGTCGAGGCTGACACCGACCCGCACGTCGTGCTCGCGCAGGACGGCGATCCAGTCGTCGTCGAGTCTCGTTCCGTTAGTCTGGATCGACAGCACGACCGTCGCGATGTCCCCGAGCCGCTCGCGCGCATGGGCGCACATCCACGCGAACCGGGCCGACCCGGCGAGCGTCGGCTCGCCGCCGTGGAAGGCGATGATCACGGTCTTCTGCCCGCTCAGCAGGCAGTGGCTGCGGATGCGCTCGATCGTCGTGCTGTACGTCTCTCGTGACATGAGCGCGGGGCGGTCACGCCACGTCGTGTCGGCCTGGTTGTAGACGTAGCAGTACGAGCAGTTCAGATTGCACCGAGACGCAATCTTGATGATGTGGTTCAGCTTCGATTGAAGCTGCATGCGCGCGCGCGGGCCAGGACTCGCGTCACCGCTGCCGGGGGTGCCGATCAGCCGACGCCGCTGTCCCCGAACATCTGGGCGCCGCTGTCCCCGAACATCTGGGCGCCGCTGTCGCCAAACATCTGGGCCCCGTCGTCCGCGCGGCGCTGGGCGGCGCGTGCTTCGGCCTGCAGCTCACGCTCGAGCTTGCCGCGGAGCTGATCGCGCACGCGACCCTCGGTGGCCGGCGTCTCGACGGTGGTCTCAGGCGTTTCCTGCGGCATTTGTGCTCCCCTCGTTGATCGCCTCCGAACCCGCGACGCCCAACTGCCCGGTGGGCGTCGCGTGAGAGCGATCTTAGTTATGGACAACGGGGGAGTCAATCGGATGAAAAGATCCGCGCGTGCGGGCGCGATCGTCAACCAACCTCGGTCGTCGCGGCACCGGTCGCGGTGCCCGGCCGATCGTCGGGCGAGCGCATCGCGTACGGCTCTACGAGCCGCTGGTGGGCGAGCGCGAGGTCGAGTTCCGCTGGCAGGTCAGCCCGCGGACGGACCTCTACGAGCGGACCGTGTTTCGGCTCGAGTTCGGCGCCGACGTCGACCCGCGACGCGTCCCGCGGGCGCTCTGGTGGCGCGTGCTGCTGCTCTGCCTGCACACCCACTGGGCGCTGCTGCGGCCGTGCCGGGTCGAGCTGCCGATCAGCCTCGGGGCGGACGAGCGTGAGTTCTGGCTGCGGTTGATCGAGAACGCGGCGGTCCAGATCGAGGCGTATGGGGGCGCGACGCGCCCCGGGCCGGTGGCCGAGATCATCGACCACGGCCCGCCGTTGCGGGCGACGGCCGCGGCCACCGGCGGCGAGGGGTCGCTGGTCGCGTTCAGCGGCGGCAAGGACAGCCTCGTGCTGACCGGGTTGCTGGCCGAGCTGGGACAGACCCCGTTGCTCGTCACGGTCACCTCGCCGGTGCCATGGGCGCGGGACCATGTCGGCGACGCGCGTGACCGCGCCCGCGCCGAGACCGCCGACCGGCTGGGTGTTGAGACCGTGGAGGTCAAGTCTGACTTTCGAACCAGCTGGCGGCTGGGCTACGCCGCTCGCGACGGCTGCCGCCTCGGCGTACACGAGCTGAGCGACCTGCCGTTGTACGAGGGCGTGATCGCGGCGGTCGCCTCGGCGCGAGGCATCGGCCGGATGTTCCTCGCTTCAGAGGCGGACCTGCAGTACAACGGCGCCCACGACGGCGAGGTGGTCCTGCATCCGGAGTTCCTCTCCAGCGCGGTGACCCAGTCGGCGCTCGACGCGCTGTGGCGCCGATACGGCCTGCGACAGGGGTCGCTGACGTACGCACTGCACATGCCGCAGGTGCAGCGCCTGCTGATACACCGCTACGCCCGGTTGGTCGACCTGCAGTGCTCGTGCTGGCGGGCGCCGCCTGGCGAACGTGCGTGCAACACCTGCGTGAAGTGCTTTCTGAGCACGATCGTGGCGCTTGCGGAGGGGGTCTCGCCGCGCCTCGTGGGGCCCGATCCGGTCGCGGCGCTGTGTGCGTACGGAGCGTGGTCCCTGGACGCGCCGAGCTCCCACGGTGCGCCGGCGCTGCATGAGTCGCGCACTGCGCGCCACCACGTCATCCGGTGCCTGCAGGCGGTCTCGACCGAGCAGGTCGAGTCGATCATCGGCGCCGATACCGAGGCCCGAGCAGATCCGCGGAGGGGGGAGGCGGTCGCCGTCTACGCCCGCCTTCGGGCGCAGGCGCTGGCGCGGGTCGTCCCCGGCGAGCCCGGCTATATCGCCGGGTTTCTCGATCACCTGGAGCCGGACCTGCGCGCGCCGCTGCGGGCGATCTTCGATCAGCACTTCGAGCCGGCACCTGAGCGAGAGTTCGCCCCGACCATCGCGCGGTCGCGGGATCTTGCTGCATGGATCACGCAGCCGCTGGCGCGCTGACGCCGGTCAGACGCCCACGGGGGACTTGCGCACTGACGCGGCCGCGAGCCCGAGGGCTCGTGGCCGCGTCGCATGCGCACTGAGCGCGTCTAGCGAACGACGATCCCCGCTGGTGCTGCCCCGGCTGGAAGAGCCGTCGGGGAGGAGGCGAACTCGGTCAGCGTGCCTCCGCTGACGGCAAAACCGCTGACCTGGTCGAGACCCGAGTCGACGACCCAAAGGCTCGCCCCGTCCGGGCTGAGCCGCGCATCCTCCGGAGTTGGCCCCGTAGCGCCGCTCAGCGGCGTGCTGCCGAGCAGCGTCAGCGAGCCGTCCGCGGAGATCGAGTAGCTCGAGATCGATCCCGACGCCGTGTTGACCGCGAACAGGTAGCTGCCGTCGTGGCTGATCTCGACCCAGCATGGAGCCGTCTGGAAGTCCGCGAACGGCGAGCTTCCGATCGACGTGAGCGCAGCATTCGTGGCCACGCTGAACGCCGAGACGGTACCCGCGGCGCTGCCGCCGTGGGCGTTTGAGACGAATAGCTGGTTTGAGTTCGTCGGGCGAAACTCGCTCCCAAACGGACCTGGCCCCTGGCCGGCGAACGGCGATCCGGGAGCTGCCGTCAACCTGCCATCGGCACGCACTCTGAAGCTGTCGATCTCCGAGGAGCCGACCCGGGTTCCCACCAGCACCGAGCCGCTGCCATTGAACAGCACGTCTCCGGGAGACGAGCCATCGGGCAGCTTGTAGGTCGATCCCGGGATGGCATGCAGCCGACCCCCGTGGCCGAGCCGGAACCCGGTGTAGTTGGCACCACCGTCGGCGGAGTTGGCGACGTAGACGAGCCGACCGCGGACCGCGATGCTGACCGGGTCAAGGCCGCCGGAGCCGATCAGCCCGCCCCGGACCTGGGTCAGAGCGCCGCCCGCGCCGATCCGCAGCACCGACACCTGGTCGCTGCCCGCGTCGACCGCCAGCAGGTAGCGGCCGTTGGTGGACTCTTGGAGCGAGCCTTGGGAGGCAACCGGCGTTCCGGTTCCGGATCCGCCTGCGTCGAATGGGGACCCCGGTACCGGCGTGAGACTCCCGTCGGCGTGGCGATCGAACGCCGCGATCGTGTTCGACGCGGTGGTGTTGTCGTTGACATAGAGGTGGCCGACGACCGGCGATCCAGCGGCGGCTGCCGACGCCGCCCCGAGGGCGAGCGCGACGATCGCGACCAGGGACGCGCGCAGCGCGTGATGAACGGCAGAGCGCATTGCTTCTCCTTCTCAGTGGGATGGTGGTGTCAGCCCGTGTTCGGCTGACTTGGGCCCGGAGCGGGCTGGCTGCTCTTCACAGCTCCGGAGCGGAGAGCGCGCCCATTGGAACACCCGGACTGCGATCCGTCAATCGGTTTTGGCGATCCGAAAGCGATCGGTAAGGAGCGCGGAATCAATCGTTAAGACGTGACTGGAGTGCTCGGAGAACGGGCGATGGTTGACAGCGCAAACACAACCGAGCACGCTTCGCCGCAAACGCTCGTACATTTAGGTCAATGGCGGAAATAATCTCGGTCGGGCCGGAGCCCGAAAGCGGGGGTAGGCTGGAACCTCGCGAAGCGGAAAGCGGACACGGTGTCGGGGTGACGCCGGGCCATGCGGAGCGTCTCTCCGGCGACGAAGATCCGCCTCGGTCCGACGGACACGGGCCCCCCCAGGCCCGAGCTGCTGCCGGTCGCCGAGTCGCGACCGTTCGACGTTCCCGACGAGCTGTTCGAATCCTTCGCCACCGGACAGGTGGTTGTGATCGCCGGGAGCGGCGCCAGCACCGAGTCGCCGCTGATCGGCCCGATGACGCTGTTCGAGCAGCTCGCCGCCGAGCTCGAGCTCGATCCGGACAAGCTGTCAGAGCCGGAGGTGATGACCGCCTACGCCCGACGGTATGGCCGCGCGGCACTGCTTCAGAGCGTTCGAGAGCGGCTCGACTACGTGCGGTCGTTCCCCGAGCTCGACCAGCAGGCGACCCGGTTCCATCACGAGCTGTCGACGATCTACCCCGTTGACAGCATCGTGACCACCGCCTGGGACACCTCATTTGAGGAGGTGTGCGGAGCGCTTCCGATCGTCGTCCCCGGGGACTACGAGTTCTGGGACGCCCCCGGGCGCCGCGTGTTCAAGCTCCACGGATCGATCACGAACTGGGGGACGGTGGTAGCTACCGACGACGACTACCGGCGCTGCTACCGACGGCTGCGCGAAGGGACTCTGGGCGGAGCGCTGCGACAGTTCCTCGCCGGCAAGCGGCTCGTGTTCTTCGGCTATTCGCTCGACGACGTCGACTTCGAGCGGATCTACGGATTGGTTAAGCGGCAGGTCCGCGACAGGGCGCGGGTGTCCTACATCGTCACGCTCGACGAGCGGATCACCCACGAGACCCACCCGGGATCGAAGGTCATCCACGCCGGCGCCGATCAGTTCCTGGCGCGAATCAAGGAGCAGTTCGTCTCCGAGCGCTACATGCTCGACGACGGCCGTTACGAGGCCGCGACGCTCCAGCTGCGCGAGCTCAGACACGAACGCGACCAGCTCGCGGACATCGACATGCGTGACAGTCCGGAGATCATCTATACGCATTCCTACCAGGACAGCGTGGCGCACGCGCTCGGGCGCGTGATCGCAAGGTTCTACACCGGCGAGTATTCCGATCCGATTCGTGTCGAGCGGCTGATCAATCGTACATCCCGATCCGGGAGGCGAAGGTGCGGGTCGGGGCGTTCTGGGACGTCGCGTACATCAACGGCTACACGAACGCGCTTGCCTGGCTGATCGCCGACGAGGACCAGCGCTCGGGGTTGCCGCTCTATTTTGTATTCGGCGCTCCCGAGGACCTGTTCACGTTCGAGCAGTACGAGTCGGCTGCGTCGAAGGCCGAGCGGCTCCACGGACCCGCATACGGAGTGGCGTACCGGGTCGCTGCGCGCTATCAGGACGGCACGGCCCCTCTGCACCACACGCCCTGGATTTCCTGATCAGTCCGCGCCCGGTCGCGTACACGTTTCAGACGACGACCAAGGGTCGTAGAGCCGACGACGGATCGCCCTCCAAGCTCGGCGTTGCGTCAGTCTGCCGCGCCGGGCGGGGCGGCTGACGGCCCCTCGAGCTCGGCTGCCAGAGCGGCGACGAGCGGCGAATGCGGCAGCCGCCGCTGCAACATCGCCAGGCACTGGCGGTAGTGCCTCAGTCGCTGGCTGAGCACCTTGATCGGAGGTCCGTCGCCGAGCGCGAGCTCTCGCACCTTCGAGAGCTTGTCGGCTGCGAAGACTGTCAACGCATCCTGGCCAGCATGGGCAACCTGCTCGCGGTGCTCGGCCTTGCGCCGAGCGTAACCCACGATCCGCGGGTCGTCGGTCGAAGCGCATACGATCTCGCAGACCCGCGGTCCGAACAGAGCGTGCAGCTCGTCAACGGTCGCGTCGGTCTTTTCGAGCGTGTCGTGGAGCACGCCTGCCGCGATCACTTCGTCGGCTGCTCCCACCTCGTACAGCAACATCGCGACCTCGAGCGGGTGGACGATGAACGGCGCGCCGTCGGCCTCACGGCGCTGGCCGGCGTGCTGTCTCTCGGCGTAGGCCACCGCGTCCCTCGTCCGTGAGAGCCGCACGTTGAACTCCAGGGGCAGATCCGCGCTGATCAAGGTCGGGAAGCCTATCGACTCCGCAAACTGCGAGCAAAACCTGAGCCTTCGTCTTGACGGCGGTCCAACCAGCTGTTTAACGCCACGCCCGGTTCACGCGCTCAGACGCGTGGCCGGACCTGTGGTCGGGGCCGGCTCCGAACGGAGGAACGCCGCGCTCAGGCGACAGGTTTCCGGGGAGAACTGGACCTAGAGGCGACGACCGGAATCGAACCGGTGTAGACGGCTTTGCAGGCCGCTGCGTAGCCACTCCGCCACGTCGCCGAGGAGGTCTAGCGTAGCGGGCGCGCGTGGCACCGCTGTCGCTCAGACGGCGCGCAGCTCGACCGCGTTGCCCGACGGGTCGCGGACCATCTGGCTGCCGCGGCCGGGGGCTGACTCGAGCGCGAGCCCCGCGCTCGAGACCCGCTCGAGAACGGCGTCGAGCTCCGGTTCTCCCGGCAGTACGACCTCGAACGAGCGCAGGCCGATCGATCCGGCGGAGGCGGCTGTGGACCCGGCGCTGTGCCAGGTGTTGAGTCCAAGGTGGTGGTGGTAGCCGCCGGCCGACACGAACAGCGCGCCGGGGTAAGCACGCACGACGACGTCGAAGCCGAGCACGCCGGCGTAGAAGTCCTCCGTGTCGCGCAGCTCGGACACCTGCAGATGGGTGTGGCCGATGCGGGTCATCGCCGGCGCGAGCGGCTGCGGCGAGTCGGCTGCGGCCAGCTCGCCGGCCACGCCAGGCAGATCGAGCGGGAGGGTCGCCATCTGGAGCTCGCCGTTGGCACGGCGCCACTCATCGCGGGGACGGTCTCGATAGATCTCGATCCCGTTGCCATCCGGATCAGAGAGGTACAGCGCCTCGCTGACGAGATGATCCGACGCGCCGCTCAGGGGCCACTTCGCCGCCGACAAGCGCGTCAGTGCAAACGCGAGGTCGAGTCGCGACGGCACCAGCACCGCGAGGTGGAACAGGCCCGGGGCGCGGCGATCGAGCGGCGACGCTGAGCTGTTGCCGAGCAACTCGACCAGCGCCGGTCCGTCGCCGGCACGCATCGCGACCGTGCCGTCGGCGAGGTCCGTCGCGCGCAGGCCGATCGCCTGCTCGTAGAAGGAGCGCGACCGTGCGAGGTCGGAGACGGTCAGCCGTACCGTGCCCATGCTCGTGCGCGAATCGATCGCGGCCCGGTTGCTGGATTGGGTTGACACGGTGATCGCCATCGAGCTTACGCCGCCAGTGCGTGCGCGTGGTGATGCTCGAGTAGCCCATGCACGAGCTCAGAAAGCCGCTCGCGAGTCTCGGGGTCCGACAGCCGGCCGTCGCCGTCAAAGAGCTCGCTCGCGTTGGCGACGGCCAGCTCGCTGTCGAGCACCCTGGCGCCGGCAATCCCGAGCGCGCGGCGGAGATGGTCTTGAGCCCACATCGCGCCGTAGTCAGTGACGCTGGCGCCGATCGCTGCGACCGGCTTGCCCCACAGGGCCGCATCCGGTCCGTGGGGGCGCGACGCCCAGTCGACCACCTGCTTGAGCTGGCCGGGCATCGTCGTGTTGTACTCGGGCGTCGCGAACAGGACCGCATCGGCGTCGCGGATCGCATGGCGCAGCCGCTTGACCTCCGACGGCGCCAGCTCCGTGTCGCGGTCCTCGTTGTATGGGGGCAACGACTCGAGATCTTCGTAGAGCTCGAGCTGGACCCCGTCGGGCAGCAGTTCGGCGGCGGCGTGGAGCAGCGCCGTGTTATACGACGCTGCCCGCAGGCTGCCGGAGATCCCAAGGATCTTCATCGTCCTAGCTGCCCTTCACGGCCGAGACGCTGACCAGCAGCTTCACGTCGTTGGCGACCAGCAGGTTGCCGTTCGGAAGCGTCTGGTTCCACTTGAGGTCAAAGTCGCGGCGGTCGATCTTGCCCTCGACCTCGAGCCCGACGCGTTCGTTGCCCCACGGATCCTCGGCGTTCTCGGCGATCGTGCCGGTGAGCTCGATCGGCTTGCTGATGCCCTTGATCGTGATCTCGCCGTTGAGCCGGATCTGGCCGTCGCCGGCCGGGTCGGCGCCGGTTGAGCGGAAGGTGATCTGCGGGTACTGGCCGGCGTCGAAGAACTCCGGCGACTTCAGGTGCCCGTCGCGGTTCTCCTCGCCGGTGTCGATGCTGTCGACACCGACCGAACCGTCGAGCACCAGGGCGTCGCCGCTGGCGTCGAGCTTGCCCTCGAAGGTACGGAAGCTGCCGCGAACGGTCGCGATGCCCATGTGGCGTACCTCGAACGAGACGTTCGAATGAGCCGGGTCCACCGCGTACACGCCCGCGGGAATCCGCTCGGGGGAAATGGTTGTTGCTGACATGTCACGACTCCTTTGCAGGTCGGAGATGATTGAGCCAACAACCAGTATAGGCGAGGTTGATTGCGAAGTCAAGTATTGAGCAATCAAGCTCCTGATTAGACCGCGGCCGGAAGGGCTGCCGGAACCCGCCGGCCCCGGCCTACCGCGGTGCTGGGCTACGTGTGCGCGCTTTAGCTGACGGTGCAGGAGCCGCCCGGATGGGCTCCGGGGAGGCGGCTCAGCAGCGAGGCGAGCTGATCGACCTCTTCGGGCGTGAAATGCTCGAGGAACAGCCGATGGATGCTCTGGACGTGGGCGCAGCCCGCCGCGCGGAGCTTTTCGTAGCCATCGTCTGTGAGCTGGGCGTAGGACACGCGCGCGTCGCTGGCGCAGGCGACCCGCTCGATCAGGCCACAGTCGACCAGTCCGTCGACGAGCCGAGTGATCCCGGACCGGGTCAGCATCGTGCGCTCGGCGAGCGCGGACATCGGCAGTTTGCGGTCAGACGACTGCGCCAGGTACAGGAGCACCTCGTAGTCGCGCGTGGTCATCCCGTGCTCGGCGACCAGCTCCGCATCGAGCATTCGTACGATCGAGGCATGGCTCTGCAGATAGCTGCGCCAAGCCTCGAGCGCCGCTCCGTCAAGCCTTCCTTCAGTAATCGTCTCCATACCTACATCCTAGTTGATGGGTCAACGTTTGCTCGAGCATGAGCACACGGGCGAGTGCAGATACGACGCGGGCCGGAAGCTCAGATGATCCAGCTACGCTGACGATGCGATGCGAGAGCTGACTCCCGGACTCTGGCACTGGACCGCGAGACACCCGCACATCGGTATCGAGGTGAGCTCCTATTTCCTCGCGAGCGACGGTGTGCTGCTCGACCCGATGCTGCCGCCCGAGGGGGTTGCTTTCTTCGAGCGCGAGGCAGAGCCGCGGCACGTCCTGCTGACCAACCGCCACCACGATCGTGACGCCTGGAAGCTGCGCGAGCTATTCGGGTGCGAGGTTCATTGCATCGCGAACGGCTGCTACGAACTCGAGGGCCGCGGTCCCGTGTCGCCGTTTGAATTCGGTGACGAGCTCCCCGGCGGCGTCCACGTGCATGAGGTCGACTCAATCTGCCCCGACGAGACGGCGCTTCACATTCCCGCTCATGGCGCGCTTGTATGCGCCGACGGGGTCGTCCGTTGGCCGGGCGTCGACGGACTGACGTTCGTGCCCGACAACCTGATGGACGATCCCGAGCAGACGAAGTCGGGGCTGCTTGCCGCCTACGCATCGCTGCTCGAGCTCGACTTTGACCTGCTGCTGCTCGCCCACGGAGGTCCGCTACCGGACGGAAAGCAAGCGCTGCGCCAGTTCGTCGGCGGTGACGGATCCAGCCCGGACGGCTGACCCGCGATGAGTCGACACGCGCTCGCTTCGAAGGTATTGCTCGGAGCGGCCTCGATGGTCGCCATCGCTGTTGGAGGCTGTGGGCAAAGCGCGAAGTCGACCAGTTCGGTCACCTCCAAGGCGCAGCCGTCGACGCCAACCGAGAGCGGCGTCTCGGTGACACCGACAGACGGCGGCCCGCGGACGACCTTCGCGCTCCAGTTCATCGCGCCCGCATCGTCCGGGCGCGCCGGCAACGCCAAGCTCGACTTCGACCTCGGGCTGAGCGCACCACGCCTAAGCCGATGCATCGGCGCGCGTTCGGTCCAGGTGCCGCCGGCCATCAAGGGCAAGCAGGTCCGGGTCGAGCTGGACCCGGCCCGGCTCGGCGGCAGTTGGTGCGAGGGCGTCTACCGGGCTCGCGTGATCGAAGTGCAGCGGCCGGTCTGCGGGGCGGGCGCCGTGTGCCCTCAGTACATCCGTGTCGCCGCGGTTGTCGGAGAGGCGACGTTCCGCGTGCACGGGTCCGGTTGATCCTTGCGCTCGACGGGCTCATCGGTCGGCTGCAGTTGTCGGGCGTGGCGGCTTTGAGGCTGGCGCGAGGACCGCGTGACCATGCAACGCCTGGCAAAAACTGCCCCGATCGCGGCGGCACAGTTCGAGTGCCAACGCTATGCCCATCGAGCACAGGGGAAGGGAGTGAGTCACGCGTGTCTGAGCCGCCCCGGACGACGGTCCAGACCTCCACCGTGCACCTGATCCGCCACTCGCTGAAGTACGTGCCGCGCCGGCAATACGACGCCGTCGTGAAAGACCTCAAGCCGATCTACACCGCGATCGACTCAGACGCGGGCGCTGGTCTGGATTGAGGCCGATCCCGCGCGACCGAACTGCGCCGTCATGGCGGCAAGCGAGTCAACGACAGGTCTCGCGGATTTGTTTGTCATGGCGTTTCGGTGCGGCCGTCATTCCAATCGGCTGATTGGAATCGAGTCGCTTATGCGGACTGCGGCGCTGGCTGGGCCATGACGGGCTGGGTCCTCTCTATCCCGTTGCTGCTGTCGGTTTGGCTTGGGCGCCGGGTTGCACGGTCGGGATCCCGCGGGTGAACGGGAGCGCGATGATCCTTCTGGGGAGAAACCTCTTCTCCCGCGATAGCCCTTGACCCGCGTGGGAATGCTGTCGCGGCATGGATCCATCCGGTAGGGAGAGGCTGGAACTGGGTCGTCGAGGCAGCAACATTCACTCGGCACCGACACGCGTCACGGGCTGCGCGTGGCCGGCAATAAGCCGGTCATCCGCGCGGAACATCCAGCGACCACCGCCCCACGTGGCCGCAACACGCACATCACTATCAGCCACGACCCGCGACCAGGTTCTCCTCTGATCGACGTGTGTGGTTATTTGTGTCCAGGCGGAGGCGTTTCTCGTAGCGAATCCTCTCGCCGGCGGCCCCTTCCCGCCTACTACATGAGATTTAGGCTGCAGCGCCATGCCCACCTGTACAGGTACGGCCTGTAGCACCACGTCGTCAACGACCCATGCGGCGGTGGCTACAGGTCGCCGCGGCGCCGGTCCTGCAGCAGGGCATGGTTCAACATCGCCTCGGGCTCGTCCTCACCGGCCAGTACGCGACCTTTGACCACGCTCCCGATACTCGGATGTAGTCGCTGTAGAGACCTGTGCGGAACTGCTCGTTGCACACCTGCGGCAACGAATCGCCGGGCCCGAACATCTTCCTGCGAGAGATGACCTGGTTTGCGGCCCGCCTTGAGACGGGGCCGCGAGCGCGCCATGAGATCACCGAGCCTCCGTGAAGCGCCCGGCCTCATCGCGGCCTTCCGGAACCCGTTTGCCCTCGGGGCCGTGACTGGCGAGCCACGCGTCGATCTCGCTCCGGTCCGTTAGGGTCCGACCTCAGGGAAGCCGGCCCCGTCGGATCACCCTCACCAGCACGCCCTCGCCGCGCATGATGCGCCGGCCCTCCCACCACACGAACCCGACCAGCACCACGAGAGCCCGACCGTCGAATGGAGGCGGCGGCGCCAGCTTCTGCAGCAAGTGGTTTCGCCGTGGTCTGATTAGCGCGACAGGGGCGCGGATCTCGGCGGCCATCTGTTGTTAAGCGAGCAGCAAGTGACTGTAAAGCGCGCACGAGCACCCTGCCGCTTACACAACAAGTCTCACACGAGAAGGAATCGGAATGCCGTCATCATCAAGCGAGCTTGAGGCGCCGCCGCGCTCCCCCGAGAAGGTGTCGATTGCATCGTGGACGCGCACGCGCGGCCAGAGCGCAACCCTCGCTGGACCCAGTGGTCGCGTGGCACGCAAGGTGCGTCTATATCGCCTGTGCATGCGGGCGGCATGGGTCATCGCGTTGACGCTTCCGCTGGTTGGCTTCGTGTCCTTACTCTTGCGGCGACAACTTGATCCCGCGTGGATTACGCCCCGACTGCATTTCAGCCTGTTCTTCCTCGTCGGCTCAGGGGCCTGCGGGTTGGCCTACGTCGCCGGCCAAGCCGCCGATCGGCGGCGTGACGCGCGCGTGTTCCTGCTTTCCCTGGCCTTTCTCGCGACGGGCGGCTTCCTCGCCGTTCACGCGATCGGCACGCCCGGGATACTCCTCAACAACGAAGTTCCCGGATTTGAGGTAGCCATTCCCGCAGGAATGGCGATCGGGTCAGTGTTCGCCTGCGCCTCGGCGTTCGTCGACATTCGAGCGGGCGCCGCCTCGACAGTGATGCGCCACCGAAACGCGCTGCGCCGCGGCCTGTTCGTGGCGATTGGGATCTGGTCGCTGTTCTCCCTCGCTCAGTTGCCCCCGTTGGCGGGCAGCAGCCCAGAGGGCGGCGATGGATTCCTGCGGATCCTCGCGGTCGTCGGCGCGGCGGTCTACTTCGCCTCGGCGATCAGGTATGTGGTCGCGTTTCGGCGCAGGATGACGCTGCTGCCGGCGAGTGTCGTCGCCTGCTTCGTGCTCGTCGGCGAGGCACTGGTCGGCTCCGCGCTGGTCGGCGAGCGCACGTGGCATGCGAGCTGGTGGGAGTGGCACGCGCTGATCGTCACGGCGTACCTGATCATCGTGTTCGCGGCCCGGAACCAATGGCGTCAGGAGCGGTTTCGCCAGCTCTATCTCCCGGCTACCCGTGAGCGCTCGCAAGAGGTGAGCGTTCTCTTTGCCGACCTCGTCGGTTTCACGACGTTTACAGAACGGTCGTCCCCGGCGGAGGTTGCCGCCATGCTCGGCGCCTACTACGGGATGGCTACCCCGCTGATCTCGCAGACCTTCGGTGGCGAGGTCGAGAAATTCATCGGCGACGCGATCATGGCGACGTTCAACACGCGGGGGGACCAGCCTGACCACGCATCGCGTGCCGCCCGCGCCGGCCTGGAGCTTCAACGTCAGATGCGGGTACTCGCGGCGGACCACCCGCAATGGCCCGGACTGAGGGTGGGCGTGAACAGCGGTGACGCCCTCGTCCGCGAACTCGGCGGACCGGGGTACGTGGAGTACGCCGTGGTGGGCGACACGGTGAACGTGGGTTCGAGGCTCGAGGGACAGGCACCCGTCGGTGGGGTCCTGATCGGTGCAGGGACCTACCTCCGGCTTCCCCCGCGGGCCGACGTCGATCCGCGTCGTGGGCTCGCGGTGAAAGGCAAGGGCCAACGGGTCGATGCCTACGTCCTGAACGGCATGCCGAAGTCGACTCTCAAGAGAGGACGTCGTGGCGACCGGACTGGTTGATCAGCTCGCCGCCGCGGAGACGGCTTCGGTCCGCGCGGCGCGACCGACTATCGGATCGGCATGGCTGACGCTGGGCGGATCGATTGCGGACGACGACCTTCTTGGGTGGCCAGCCGACGTGTTCGCGTTCACGGACGTGATCCTCGGCCGAGCCCAGGCATATCGCTTCACCGTGTCGCCCCCGGTTGGGCAGGCGTGGCCACCCACCGGCGCGCGTCCGTGGCGAGACGAGGTCACCGAGGCTGGGCGACGCTGGTCGCGTTCGTTCGATGCAGGGATGGGAGACCCACCACCGCTCGTCGCTCGGGAGTGGCAGGTCGTCCGGGACGCGCTCGACACGCCATTGGGTTTGATTGCGTCGGGACTGAGCATGGCGAATCTGCCAAGCGCTCCTGACGCTTCATGCCGTGGCCGATGAGGCGTGTGCCGGCGTCGCGGCGGGCACGCCCGCGCGCGACGATGGGGTCATGCTGCGAGCGCGGATGTCCGAGCTGCTCGCGCGGAGCGGCAGCCTCGCGCGGATCGATCCCGAAGTTCGTGCGCGTCCTCCCGAAGTACCGCACCCCTTATGGAGGGATCACTTCCCGATCGATCTCTCGTTACGTATGCGTATTCACGCCTGCGGTGGGCTACGGCCTGCACAGGGTGAGGGCGCCACGACGAGACTCGGTCCAGGACCGGCTGAACGTTCTGCTACTCCCGTGGCCGCTCCGCGTTTCCGCCGAGGACTTTCGTCCGCTGACCGGCTCGGTACACGAGCGGGCCGTCGAGCCCTACGGGTTTTTCGAGTTCCAGCCCGCGGAACCGTTCGATCTCTCGCTGGTCGAGGGGCTCTTGGTCTCCGCGAGCGAGCACGTCGACGAGGTCGATGTCGTCGTGCTCCCCGAGAGCTCTGTCCCACATGACCGCGTGGCGGACCTCGAGGCGCTGCTTGCCCGGAAAGGGGTGAGCATGCTTATCGCCGGGATCAGAGATGAACCGAGCGCGGCAAATTCCCTTCGATCGAACTGGGTGCATTTCGGCGCAGCCGTCGACGGCGAATGGTCGCACTACCGCCAGGACAAGCATCACCGCTGGTCGCTCGACCGCAGCCAGATCCAGCAGTACCACCTCGAAGATGTTCTGGACCCGCGTGTCCGCTGGTGGGAAGCGATCGAGATCAACCCCCGCTCTGTCCAGATGATCGAGCGCGACGATGGCCATACGATCGCCGCCCTCGATCTGCGAAGACCTCGCTCAGATGGACGACGTCACGGAGCTACTCCGGGCTGTCGGGCCCACCATGGTTGTCGCGCTGCTTCTCGACGGACCGCAATTAGCCTCGAGGTGGTCCGCGCGATACGCATCGGTGCTGGCCGATGACCCTGGATCGGCGGTGCTGACGCTGACGTCCTACGGCATGGTCGCGAATGCCTGGCTGGAAGGCGTGCCTCCTTCGTCAGTCGTGGCGCTGTGGAAGGACAGGGCCCGAGGCTTGCGTGAGATCCGGCTCGATGCCGACGCCCAGGGGATCCTCCTCGGTCTACAGCGTTACTCCACCATCCGTCGCACGGCCGACGGGCGCTTGCCCGACCACAACACCAGTGACGTGCGGATCGCCGAAGTGACGCAACTTCGGTCCGAGCGGAATGGCTGATCCGCGCGAAGCTAGAAAGGGAGCTCCGGGGACGCAATCAAGCTCACGACGTCTCCGACACTCAACGTCGCGCCGTGCTCGTAGGCTCGGTCGACTGCGTGAGCGCCGAGGCGACGCACTGAGCTGGTCCCGAAGGCCAGCGAGCTCTGGCATAAGCATCACGTCCTCCACATCGATGTGGTCAGTCCAATGCTCGGCCGCGCCGAGCAGGATTGCCGACCGCTCGGGAAATCCCCGCTTGAGCTCGGCCCCGGCGGCGATCGCGCACGCGGCCACCGAGGTCGTCCCATCGCTGTTGCTCGCGGAGCATTTCGATCACCTTGGGCAGCAGCCGCAGCGCGGCTTCGGGGTCGTCATCGGCCAGCGCGAGCGTCGTCACGACGATCATGTTGTCGACGATCGCGAGCTCATATCCCGAGCGCACGGCGTCCTGCGTCGCTTCGGTGATCGCTGTGCGCGCCATCGCAATCGCGGATCCGAGCGCGAATGCGAAGGCAAGCCAGGCACCACTCCACGCGGCGCGGATGTGATCTCCGGCGTGCCGCGCGATCTCGCGGGCGCTGGACGCGTCGGCCTTGGCCTGCTCCAGATCGTCGGTATACAACGCGACTTGAGCGCAGGCGATTCAGCGCCATGACCCGCGCCCGCCGACTCGACAGCCTCGATTGCAGTGACCGCAGCTCGGCGGCCGCGGCCATCGCCTCCGTCTCGCTCCCGAAGCCTTGATGCGCACAGGCGAGTTGGGCGAGCCCCTCGGCCAGGAGGTCACGGTCGTCGGTCTCGCGCGCGATCGCAACCGCCTCCAGGGCACTGCTTCGGCTCGTGTCCAGGTCGCTGGTGGTGTAGGCGAGCCAGGAGTACGTCACGTGGACTGCGGCCACGGTCGGAGGGGCAACCTGGTCGCGCAGCTCAAGGGCACGCTTCAACCACCGGTTCGCGACATTGGAGCGGCCGCGCAGGATCCAGTGACGTGCGATGTCAGCCGCCAACCCGACGCCGATCGCTCGGGTTTCCGTCTCGCGTCCAAGCACCAACCGAGCGCGGCCGTCATGTTGTCCTGTTCGGCATCGAGCAGCTCTCCGGACGTTGCCTGCCCGCCGCTTTCAAAATTGCAGGCTTCTCGAGCGAGGCCTGAGAAAAAGTCGGCGTGCCGATCGCGAGCGTTCTGCGCATCACCGTGCTCCTCCAGGCGCTGCTCGGCAAAAAGCGCGATCGACTCGAGCAAGCGATAACGGTCGCCGCCGTGGCGGCGTTGCAACGTGATCAGGGAGCGGTCAACCAGCGCCGTAACGCGGTCGAGCGTGTCGAGCTCAACCCCGAGGTCGGCGCACGCGGCGGCGGCGGCGGCCAGCGTGAACCCACCGTGGAACACCGCCAGGCGCCGCAGTGTCGCCTGCTCCTCCGGACCCAGCAGCCCGTAGCTCCAGTCGATCGCGGCCTCCAACGTGTCCTGGCGAGCGTGCGCGGATCCGTAACTTGGGCGGACCAGCAGCCGCAGGCGGTCATCCAGGCGTGCCAGCAACTCGGCAGGTGAAATCGCCCGAATGCGCGCGGCCGCGAGTTCGATCGCGAGCGGAATCCCATCGAGCCTCACGCATACCCGCTCGATCACGCCGAGCACTGACTCTGGCTCCTCCCAGGACACTCCGTGAGTAGCGGCTCGATCGAGGAACAGCTCCACCGCGGCCGGGGATTCAGAGTTCTCGGCGGTCGTGGCCAACGGCTCCAGCCGCGCCACGCGCTCGCCGGGAATCGCCAGCGGCTCACGACTGGTGGCCAGGAGCCGGACGCCAGGGCAGTCCTTCAAGAGCCTCCCGGCAACCTCGGCGGCCGAACGGATGACGTGCTCGCAGTTGTCGAGCAGCATCAGCAGCGTCCGCCCACTCAACTCGTCTGCCACCGTGTCGAGCGGCGTTACTCCCGAGCGGTCGGAAATCCGAGTCGCGGACTGCACCGCGACGGCGACATCGCCCCCGCGGTCGATCGCCGCCAAATCCACGAACCACACACCGTCCGCAAAGCCCGGCGCCACGGTGCCACCGACGCGCTGCGCGAGGCGAGTCTTCCCCACGCCGCCCGGTCCGACCACGGCAACCAGCCGGTGTCGTGAGATCAGGTCCGCGACTCGCGCGATGTCCGGCCCACGGCCGATCAGACTGGTCAGCTCGGGCGACAAGTTGCCGGCGACCGATGAATCGAGCTCTCCAGCCACCGCCCTGACCTCTCTCGTCGGCGGTAGGAGATCGGGATCCTGAGCCAAGATCGCGTGCTGCAATCGTCGGAGCTCCGTGCCCGGCTCGATGCCCAGCTCCTCGACAAGCGCCTTGCGCGTCTCCCGGTAGGCCTCGAGCGCCTCCGCCTGGCGACCCGACCGGTACTTGGCGAGCATCAGCTGACCCCGCAGCCGCTCTCGAAACGGATGCTCGGCAGTCAGCCGTTCAATCTCACCCACGAGCCCTTCGTGCCGCCCCAAGGCTAGGTCGGCGTCGATGCGCAACTCAAGCGCCTCCAGCCGCAACTCCTCCAACCGCGCAACTTCGCCCTGCGCGAACGACTCGTACATTAAGTCCGCCAGCGGCGGTCCCCGCCAGAGAGCAAGCGCCTCTTCCAGCAACGCACGCGCCGCGGCGGGGTCACCCGCGCGAATCGCCTCACCCGCCCGTGCCACGAGCGACGCGAATCGGGTCGCGTCGAGTTGCTCCTCGTCGACCTGCAACACGTATCCAGGTGGCTCGGTCAGCAGCAGGCCCGGACCCAGCGCCTTTCGCAGCCGCGAGACGTACACCTGGACCATGTTGGCCGCGCTCGCCGGCGGCTCCTCCCCCCAGATTTCGTCGATCAGCCGCTCGCGGGAGACAACCTCATTCGCATGTAGCAGCAGCGCCGCCAACACGGTGCGCAGACTGCGTGGCCCCAACTCGACCGCATGGCCGCCACGCAACAGTTCAACCGGGCCCAGGATGCGGAAATCCAGATCCTGGACCGTGTCAGAGGACCCCGCGACGAGGGCGGACATGGCCCGTTTATAGTGGCGCGAGGATGGCAAATTGACAAGCGGTTGTGACCTGCCGATTCAGGCGCCCTCGAGCGGTCTCTTCGTAATAGCTCCGGATTGCTTGCCCGCGGCCAAGGCTGAAATAGACCGTGAGCGAACCGCCTGGCGCATCTCATCAGTACCTGGTGAGCACAACCACATCCGGCGCCCATTCGGGCAGAGTCGGGCGCAATTGGGGTGCCCCTAGCCTCGAGCCACGTGTAGGCGAGGGTCGGCTGGTCGCGGCGGGCAGGCGCGGCCGGACCGCTAGTTTAGTTAGCAGTCCGTCCCGCGCGGGCTGGCACCAGCGCGGTAGCACGGCCCATCAGCTTCTCCTTCCGTTGTGAGAACGCCTGGATTCGCGTGGCCCGCTACGCCGAGCCGCTTCGCAAGTCGCCGCGCGCACGCGATCGGAAGCTCTGGCCGTCCTGCACGAGAGGTCCGGAGCACCTGCGCCCGCCACTCGGCGACAGGCTCAGGCACTCCGGCGCTCACGCCAACGTTGGACGCGTGGTCTGGATCGAGAGAAGCCGCCGGCGCTGAGCGATCACTGCATACACGTCGCGGTGCTCGATGACGATCGCCCAGGTCAGGGGTGCGACGACCATCAAGGTGACGCCGAACGAGAGCGCCGCGTTGAGGGCGATTAACAACGCCATTTCAGGGTCCCGTGGAATGGAGGCGGGGGGTCGTGATCTGCGCGCGCCGGCGAAGCTCGCCGAGCCTTGCGCTCATGAGGAGCTGAAGGAGATGGGGTGACATTCGTGGGTTCCTTGTTCGGGTGATTAGCTGCCGGGCCTAAGGCTGCGCAGGTGCGGTTAATGGCCGCTTGCCGTTCGCTGAACGAACCGCCAGACCCGGCGCCGCTCGGTCCCGCGGCTTCGCGCGCCATCGTCCGGCCGGATGGGCACGACGGCGGCATAGACGACTGTCATACCCGGCGTGAGCTCACGCCGGGACAGAGCGGAGCCACGCGAACGCCGTCGTCGGCAATGCCCGCGCCGACACGAACGCAGGGCTCGGCACCGTAGACGACGTCCGTCTCGCGTTTCGCCAGATCCGTGAATCTCAGCATCAGTCCGACCGCGCGCGATGCGATGCGATTATCTCGCCGGCCGGTGCCGCGTTCGCAGCATCTCAGCGCATCCTTCTCGTCCAAGGCCGACTCGTTAGCGACAGCTCCCGGCTCAGACAGTCCGGTCGTCTGGTCGGTCGGGCGGCTAGTCCCGAGTGCGAACGGCCACGTCCATCGAGCGTCCACCAGCCGGCGGGCAGCCGCGGCCGTCGATGAGCGAGAACGGCCCGCAAGCACCTGCGATATCGCCACGGCCCACCCGCGGACCCCTCCACACCCGACAACGCAGCTGGTGCGACCTCGAGCCAACCGAGGGCCCACCGATCCGTGCGATCGCTGCCGAAGCGCTCGCTCGGATTCGGGCCGACGGGGGACACGAATGCGATCCGCCAGAGTCGCGGATTCCGCGGCCAGCAGGAATCTTCGGAGCGAGAGGGCGGATGCTGCCCTCCCATCCGCGCGGCGCTGGTCGTTCGTCTAGTCGGGCGAGGGTTCGTGTCGCAGCGTGAGGAGGTATCAGGACTCGCGGGCGAGGAAGTACTTGGCGTAGGGGAGTGCCGGCGAGGTTCTCGCCGGCCAAGCGGGACAAGAGCAGCAACGAACTGCGTGGCCGGTACTTGGCGGCGACGTGCTGGGTCTGCCCGGCGGCGTTCCTGGTCACGAGAACGGCACAGCCAACCGGTTCGCCGCCGAGATGAGCTATGTAGTCCTCGAGCCATGCGTTCTCGCCGTAAGAGCCGGCAAAGTTGAACTGCTGACGCTCGTACAGCGAGCGGATGGCGCCGACGATTGTCCGAACACCATCCGGGCCTCGCGCCGCGCCGTCCAAAAGCGAGCCCTCGATGGTGACGTCGTCGGCCAGGTTGTCGAGCCAGGCCGGGTAGTAGTCGGCGAACCTGCCGTCGGGATCCCCGCCCGTCGTGTACGTAGGGATCCCATCGGTGGACTCGCTGCTAGGGATGTCGGTCACGCTGGGTCTCCTCGCGATCCGGCCGCGGGCCGGAGTCCTGTATGCGGTGCTCCGGCACGGCCAAAGTGCGGCCATCGTTACTCGGCGCGGAGTTGCTCCAGGACGCTGGCGTGGTCGTGCAATCCCCAGTTCTCCACGACGATTCCATCCGCGAAGCGGTTGAACACCATCGTCCTGAACTCGACGTGCTTGCCAGTTGGAGCAACGCCCTCGAACTCCCCTTCATGTGTCCCCTGGTGCCGCACGTGATACGCGACCCAGTCGTCTTCCGCGACGAGAGTCTCGATCGTGGTGTAGAAGTCTGGGAACGCCGTCCGCCACGCGCGAACCTTCTCCTTCGCATGTTCCGCCAACTCGCCACGCGTCTCATCGATGACGTCGAGGATGCCGCGGTTGAGCGCCTCATCCACGTATCGCCGAATGTTCGCTTTGTTCGCCTCGGTCTCGGTGGACGGCACCACAGAACGAAATCATGCCCAGTGAGCACACCGGACGCAACGGGTCCTCTTGACCGCTCATCCGATGCTCACGGTGCCGGACCGTGTTCCATTCCGTCCACTAGATTGCCGGGGACCCACCCACGACGACATGCTTGACGTCGGCCATGTAGCGCCCAGCGGCCGCGGAAGCCTCGTCCGAGGTGCGGCCGTCCTCGCGCGCGTCCATGTACGCCGCGTACCAATCCCACCAGTCGTGCGGCGGAGCGACCGCCTCGAACGAGCCGTGACGCACCGACGTTTCATGAAGCAGCTCTGCCAGAGCACCGACGTCCATGTCAGTCCTCCCATTCCCGACCGGGGAGCCGCGTCTTGATCTCCTGGAGCAGCCAGGCGTTGCCATCGGGATCACTGAACGAGGCGTACGTCTGGTAGGACCGCCCCTCCGGATCTGGTCCGGGAACCGGTCCCCCATCGAGGTGGAATACCCCGCTGACCTCAGCACCGCGGCGAACGAGGTCCTCACGCGCGACATCGACGTCATCGACGGCGAGGATCAAACGCTGAGCGGAGCCGGGGTCGGCCGTGGTGACGCCGTTCCCGAAGGCGACCGAGCAGGCCGAATGCGGAGGCGTCACCTGGACCACCCGGAACTTCTCGCCCCGGACGATGTCGGCATCCAGCCGCCACCCAAGGCTCTGGTAGAAGGCCTTAGCCCGGTCGACGTCGGAGACGGCCAACGTCACCACCTCGAGCTTCATGTCAACGGTCCCGACCTCCGGAATCTCCGTCGCTGTATCGGCGCCCACACCAGCGCTGCTCATGTTGACCTCCCGGGTCGATCGTGTTAGGTGCAGCCTCTCGCTTTCACGTGCCCGGCGCAACCGCGCGGCCCGGTCAACGCCCCGATGCCTCGGCATCCGCTGAGGCCGGCGTGCGACCACGCCCCTGACCGTTTGATCTTCGTCCGCTCCGCTCCGGCCCATCGCGAAAGGCAACTGGCTGACGTACGAACCGCTGAGCTGGCGAAGCCTTTCTTTTCCGCGCTTAGCGGGGCCGTTTGCGTCGACGCCGTGATGCGCGTGTCCGGAGTAATGCAGGACTGGCGAGACTTCCACTCGCGCGCTGTAGGTCCACCCGGTCTCCGCGGCCGAGCACCCGTGCGTGGGAGGACTTCGACCGCCACAGCCGCTGGGCTGACTGAGATCGGTCGCGCGCGCCTGACCGCGAGCGGATAGATTGCGCACATGGTCGAGCTGACCGCGAGGGGCGATGCCGAACAGGTCGAGGCGCGGCTGCGCGAGGCGCTCGACGCGCATGGCCTGCAGCTGTTCGCGCGCATCGACCATGCGGCCGGCGCCCGCAAGGCCGATGTCGAGCTGGAACCCGACGTCCTGCTGATCTTCGGCAACGCGCGCGTCGGCACCCCCCTGATGCAGGCCGACCCCCGCGTCGGCATCGAGCTGCCGCTGCGAATGCTGATCTGGCAGGACCCCGGCGGGACGCATGTCGGCTACCTCGACCCCCGCGAGCTGGCCGACCGCTATGCCCTCGAAGGCCACGAGCAGACGCTCGAGCGGCAGACCGCGGTGCTCACCAAGCTGGCCGCCGCGGCGGCCGGCTGAGCGCTCGACCGCCCAAACCGGACGCCCTCGCGCGCGTGGTTCGTTCCGACCGGCCAGCACATAGCCCGCCACGTAGGCTTCTGCCTCAAGATCAAGCCCGACAGCGATGTCCTGGCGTCGTGGCCGCGGTTCTGAGAAACGGCTCGTAGACGCTCGAGAGGACGTCGATGTACTTCAGCGACGTCGCCGCGGCGTCGTCCAGACCCGCCGCCCGATCACTCACCCTGCGCGGCTGCGAGGGACATCAAAGATGGCCGCTTCAAAGCGGACAATTGATGGACACTTTCGCCTGTCGCTATGCACCGTCCGACTGATAATTGGTGATTACCAGGGACTTTGTAGGGTGAGCGAGGGTGTCTGGGTTCACGACATGTGTCCCAGGTGATATGTCCCTCATGTCTCGGGACATAGGTCACACCTAGACCGGCGGTCGTCGTGGAGGCGCGAGCGGAGCGAGGGCCGCGCCGGCCGCATGCACCACCTCGCCATCGGCACCAAACACACCCGCAAACGCGTCCTCGCGTTCGCTGACGACCACCACCTCACCGTCGCCGAGCTCACCACCGGCGAGGTCCTCTCCGCCCACCTGATCGAGCCCGACAAGACCTACTGGCGCAACCAAAACAACGAGCCCGGCCGCTGGCCGAGCTCCCCGAAATGAGACCTATGTCCCGAGACATATGAGACCTATGTCCCGAGACATCACAACAGGGTGAGCGGGGGGACTCGAACCCCCGACCGCCTGGACCACAACCAGGAGCTCTACCAGCTGAGCTACGCCCACCGCGGGGTCCTGAATCTAGCATCGGATCGGGCCTGACCGCCCGAGGCGGCGGCGCTGCAGTTAGGATCCCCGGGACACCTGCCAACGGGCAAGGTGCTGCGTCGCGCATGCCAGTCGACCTGGTCATCGAGATCGAGAACACGCCCGGGGCGTTGGCGGACGTTGCTGCCGCGATCAGCGACGCGGGCGTGAACATCGCCGCCGCCACGTGCGTAGGTCCGGGTGAGCGAGCCGAGCTGCACATCCTCGTGCGGCACGGGGAGGCCGCGAAGCATCTGCTGGCCATTCTCACCTCGCGGTCAGCCGCGAGCGTGAGGTGGTCGTGATCGAGGTCGAGGACCGACCGGGCGTCCTGGCCGACCTGACCCGCAAGGCGGCGCGGGCGGGAGTCAATCTCGATCTCGTCTACGTCGCGACCCGTAACCGGGTGGTGTTCGGCTCGCCGGACCTGAGCGCGTTGAGAGCCGCCCTCGAGCCGTAGCGCTGAGACACCTACGGGGACGTGACGCCGAGAATCAGCTGGGAGGCCTCGAGCGGAACGTCGAGCTGGGGACAATGGCCGACGTCGTCGAGCACGATCCAGTCGGCATGCGGTAGCAGGTCGCGCCGATACCGCGCGGCGGCCCGTGGCCAGGGAAGGAGCCGATCCCGCGCTCCCCACACGATTCGCACACGGCATGCGATATCCGCCGCGTCAAGCGCCCAATCGTCGCGCAGTCCGGCCTCGATCAGCTGGTCGGCGGCGGGGCAGCTCGCGATCGCGAGTACCTGGTGAGCCAGCAATTCGGACGGGATGTGCTCGAAGTTCATCGACAGCAGCTCGGTGGCGCGGCGCCGCCCCTCGGGCGTCGCCAGGATCGCGTCGATATGGGGCGCGGCCGCACGGGCCTGCGCCGGCAGCGTCCGCTGCAACGCGAGCAGGCCTCGGAACGAATCGTCGTCCGGGGCCCAGCCGCCGGCCGGCGCCAGCGCGACGACGCTCATGGCCCGGCCGCGCGGCGAGCTGGAGGGCGACGAATCCCCCCAGCGAGTTTCCCACCACGTGTGCGATGGGCCACCCCACGTCCTCCATGGCCTGTTCGACGGCGTCGACGAGGGATCGGCCATCGACCGGATCACCGATCGGCGGGCCGCCGGCGTGCCCGGCCAGGGTCAGCGCGAGCGTGTCGTGGTGAGCCTCCAGCGCCGGGAGGACGAGGCGCCCACGTACGCCAGGTGTCGAGGAAACCGTGCAGGCAGACGAGCGGTGGCCCGCTGCCACCGCGATGGAAGGGCGAGAACATCGGATGCAGGCGCGGTGAGGCTAGCGGGCCGCGCGCTCCGTCCCGCTGCTGAGGTTGCTCGCGCCGGCATGAACAGCCCACCGGATCGAGACCTCACCGCTGCTCTGGAGCGACGCCGCCAGGCAGTGGCCGAGCGCTGGAACCTCGGTCCGGAGGTGGTGATCATCGGCGCCGGCGAGCCGGTTGCCATCCCCGGTCGAGCGGACCTGACCTATCCGTTTCGCTCCCACTCCGAGTACTTCTACTTGACCGATCGCGAGCGGCCCGGTGGCGTGCTGACCTTCGACCCCACCGAGGGGTGGGTCGACTTCGTCGTTCCCCTGTCGCGCGAGGAGTTGGTGTGGACCGGAGCCAGCCAGGAGCCCGGAGGCATCCCCATCTCCGAGTTCGACGGGTGGCTCGCGGCGCGCGCCGGGCGTCCGCTGGCGGACCTCGGCGCGCCACTCATCGCAGCCACCGCCGCGGGCGAGTTGACCGGGGAGCTACGCCGCGGTCTCAACCACGTGCGGCGCGCCAAGGACGTCGTGGAACTCGAGCGCATGCGGGCCGCTGAGCGCGCCACTCGAGCGGGCTTCCGGGCCATCGAGCCGTGGCTCTCACCGGGCTTCACCGAGCGCAGGGTCCAGATCGAGTTGGAGGCCGAGTTCCTGCGCCACGGAGCCGACCGCCCCGCCTACGACACGATCGTGGGCAGCGGGACCAACTCGGCCGTGCTCCATTTCCCCCCCTCCTCGCGGGTGCTGCGCCAGGGGGATCTGGTGTTGATCGACGCCGGCGCCGAGTTTCGCGGCTACGCGAGCGACGTCACGCGCACCTATCCGATCGGCGGCGCGTTCACGCCCCAGCAGGCCGACCTTCACGCTGTGGTGCAGGCGGCGGGGCGGGCCGCAACGCAACGGTGCAGCACGGGCACAGAGTGGCGCGAAGTACACCGCACGGCGGCCCTCGTCGTCGCGGAGGGCCTGGTCGACTTCGGGCTCCTGCGGGGGCAGCCGGACACGCTGTTCGAAACTGGCGCGGTGGCGGTGTTCTTCCCTCATGGGGTGGGGCACATGGTGGGCCTCGGGGTACGCGATGCCGGCGAGGTGCTCCCGGGCCGCCATCCCGACCCGCGGTCCTACCCCAGCCTGCGCGTCGACCTTCCGCTCGAGCCAGGCCACGTCGTCACGATCGAGCCAGGGGTGTACTTCATTCCCGCTCTCCTCGGCGAGGCTGAGACTCGCGACCGTCTGCACGACGAGATCAATTGGGGCCGGGTCGACCAGCTGCTCGACTTCGGCGGCATTCGCATCGAGAACAACGTGCTCGTGACCGCCGACGGGTTCGAGGTCCTGACCGGCGACATCGGCTAGCGAGCACCGCTACTCGAGGCCGGTGGGCCGGTCTCGTAGGAGGCACCGGCCGTGTCAGCTGACGGTGTGGTTGGCGACTAGGAGCCCATCGGGGTCGTAGTCCGCGGTGATGGCGGCCAGACGATCGGCCGCCGCCACCGTAAACGTGTGGCGCAGGCTGGGACCGTCCTCGTCGAACGTGATCAGCGTTCGACGTTCGCCGACCCACGGAGCCAGGCGCTCCGCCATGGCGTCCAGAGCGGCGCGGATCGCCGCACCGACGTCAGGAGTGATCGGGGTGCCGATGGCGTACATGAGGGCTTCTGAGTGCAGTGGTCCCGCCGCTCCCGGATCGGGGCTGGCCGAGCGCAGGGCGCCACCGAGATGGCGGACCTCGAGCACCGTGAGGGGCGTCTCGGCCTCCGGCCCGGCCAAATCGAGGTAGGCCTCGGCCACGTCGGCCGTGAACGAGTCCAGAAGCGCCGCCCGGCCCATCCCCGGCATCGGGTCCTGCGGGTCTCCCGAGATCTCTCCCAGCGCGGCGGCCGGAACGCTGGCCAGCGTGTCCAGATAGGGCTTCGCGACCGCGCGCAGCGGGGCCACCAGTTCGTTGCCCTGGGCCTCGCTGCCGGTAAAGGCGAGCGTGATCGCAACCAGGGCGCGGCCACGAAGCGCATCCGGAAGCTCGGGCAGCGGCGGGAAGCGGATGAGCTTGAGCGTCGAGGTGACCGTGGCCGGGGCGCCGGCGATCCATGTCCGGTAGGCCTCGACGATGTCGCCGGCCTGCTCCATCGGCCACAGCATCGCGCCGGCGAAGGCCTCGCGCAGCGGGAGCAGGCTGAACTCGAGCGACGTGACGATCGCCGCAGTGCCGCCCCCACCCCGCAGCGCCCAGAACAGGTCGGGGTCGTGCTCGGCATCGACATGACGCTCGGCGCCGTCGGCGGTCACGACGTCGAGCGAGCGCACGTGGGTCGCCGCGAAACCCTCGCGACGGGCCAGCCAACCGATCCCGCCACCGAGCGTGTACCCAGCCACGCCGACGCCGCCCGACATCCCGTGCAGGCACACGAGGCCGTGCTCGGCGGCCGGCCCGATCACCTCGCGCCACCGAGCCCCGGCCTGAACACGTGCGGTGCCGGACCGTGGGTCGACCGTCACCCCGCGCAGCCTCGTCGTCCGCAGCAGGATCGTGCCGGTCAGGTCGCCAAGGGCCGTAGCGCCGTGACCGGTGGATTGCGCGGCCACCCGCAGGCCGTTGGCCGCCGCGAACCGGACAGTCGTGGCGACGTCGCGCAACTCGCCGGCCAGCACGACGAGGGCCGGGTGTTGGTCGGCGGCGAGATTCCAGGCCTGCCGTGCCTCGTCCCAACCGTCGTCGGCCGCGGTCACGACATCGCCGGCGATGGCACGCCGCAACGGCTCGAGGTCTACCGGCCCACGCCCCGACAAATCTAGCTTCTATCCGATCGCGCGCGTCGGCCGCCGGCGTAGGAGCCGATGTCGACCACGAAGGCGAGACCAACGAAAAACCACTCGAACCCGGTGACATGGTGCCCCGGTCCCCAGTCCCAGAACGCGGCGTAGGCTAGCGTCGTCCACGGCAACAGGAAGAAGCCGAGAAACGGGAGGATCCAGCTGTCGAACGCGCGGCTGAGCACGCTGCTGAAGATCCACAGCAGGAACAGGACCAGCCGCGGGGAGATCAGGGCGAGCAGGGCAAGCAGACATGGCATGAGCCGAGTTTCGCTGGTCGACCGCCGCGACGCAAGGGAAAGGCCGCGTCGGGGCACGGCGGCAGCTTCAATTTCACCCCGCTCACCATCTGGAGCAGGCAGATGGCACGCTAGAGCGTCGTCCTGTCGCGCAGACGCGTAGCTGACTCCGGGTCGTGCGCGGGCAGATAGATGGTCGGGTGCTGACGCGCGTGGGCGAGGATCATCCGCATCGTCGCGACCGCCAGGGCCGGGTCCGGGGAGATGGCGTCGGCTCGAAGGGCGTGCAGTTGCTCGAGCGTGTCGGTCGCGTCGCCGGCCAGCAGCACATGGTTGCCATCGTCGTCGATGCAGATGACCGAGATGTGCCCGACCGTGTGGCCGGCCGTGTCGACCGCGACGATCCGGCCGTCGTCGCTGAGCGCGCGGCTGCGCTCAAAGGCGCCGAACGGACCACCGTCGAGGGCCAGGGGCCGGAAATCGCCAGGTGGCAACGGCTGCCTGAGCACGCGCTGCCAGAACCGCGCTCCGGCGGTGCGCGTCGAGGCCAGCTCGCGATCGTCGACCCACACCGGTCCGGCGACGTGCTGCGCCCCGTCCATGTGGTCGCCGTGCATGTGAGTCAGCACCACCCTGTCCACACCGGAGAGTGATAGTCCCGCCGCGCGCAGCGCATCCGGCAGCTCCTGCTCGGGCCCGACCTCGAAGC
>CAVSQH010000010.1:0-270440 GCA_963730075.1 uncultured Solirubrobacterales bacterium
ATCAGTGCGCGCAGGAAGTTCGTGAACTGTTCAATAACGGAAAGCGCCCATCATTGCGCGGCCCTAGGGTTTCTGGGGAGGGGCAAAGATGGAATCTCGTGACGATTGCCTGCGTGAAGCGTCGGAGTGCGAGCGGCTTGCCCAACTCGCGAACACCCAAGCTACTCGCGCCTTGTTGGCGGTAGCTGCGTTCCAGTGGCGAAAGCTGGCGGAAAGAGCAGCCGAACGCCAAAAGCGTTCCTGGCCATTGGGCTCAGAAGTGATACGTCCGAACTAGCGCAAGCGGGTACTTGCGACAGTTGCGGCTTGCGACAGTTGGAGGACCGCGACAGGTGCGACGCCAAGCAAATCTCGCGGCTGCTGGCTGCCCCATACCGCGACCCCTGCTACAGTTGCTGCACTTGCTACAGTTGGCGGGCGGTCCTTAGATAACCCCCACTGACGGTTGGACGAAAAGCCGGCGACTTGTTTGGCACGGCAAGTGCCTCGCGATCTGCGGGCTTCATTGCGTAGCTTGGCGTTTCGCTTGTGCGTAACCGCCGTCTCCCCAGCGGTATCCACCTTGGGCCTGTATGCTGCCCCCCCCCGCTCGGGACGGGCATGTCGTTAGGCGAGGATGATCCAGCATGCCGAACCCGAAGACGCGCCGTTACTCGATCGAGATCAAGGACCCCGACAACAAACCTGTGTTGTTCACGGCGGTCGATTGGACCGAGGAGGAGCGGCTGATTGCCGTTGCCCAGATCATGCGGCTAGCGGGCCTGCCGGATGACAAATGGTCGCCTGGCGACGAGCCTGGGAGAGAGGTGGCCGAGCCCGATAGCCTTGGCGGGTAGCCAATCGAGTCAACGCCCGGGCCGCGCTGGTGACGCCCTAGGCACAAAGCTTGCATATGACACCTCGGCCCTGCCGCTTGCCTGGCGGCGCGGCCGCGTTCCTCCCTAAACTCGCGCTTGTCGCGTAGCCCGCTGCCCCCCAGGTGGCGGGCTTTTTCTTGCCCGGAACCTTCGTCAGTCGCAATGCATTAGCCGAATATGCCATGCGTCGCGCCCGAATTGCTGACGTTATTGATCGCTGAGCGATTAGCCTTCGAACGCCTTCAACGGCTGAGAGGATACCCTGATGATGTGGTCAAGGCGGCCGACGACTTATGGCGGGAGGCGGCCGAAGCCGTTCGGCAGTATCGCGTCACCCATCCGTAGCCTATTCGCCACTGGCCGGTGGATGTCTTAAATGGATCGGTTCAGCTCCGCCAGTGCAGGGCATAGCAACGATAAGGGCCAGCACGACTATACCGACTAAATAGAAGATGCCGTTCATAATGGCGGCAGCATCTGGCCCCGGAGGAGGACCAGCCGCTCCAGAATTGCATCGACCGTGGCAGCGTCGAAGTCCAAGTTGATCTGCAACGGCTCGGACATGCCCTCGACCGGCAGCGGCGGGAGGGCGAGGCGCACGCCAGCGCGGTCATCGGTGAGCGTCCACATCGTCTCTTGGTCGATGTCGATACTAGCCTCGTGAGCCATCAGATTTCTCGCGGCCTTTTGCAAGGCGATCAATCAGGATACCACCACTCGTCACTGCAACAGAGGCTTCAGTCCGAAGTTGCCGTGCTTACTCATCGAAAGAGTTTGGCAGCTACGAACGCGGGGCGAACGGATCTTCTTCAATTGGCGCCCAGCCGTCCAAGAGCAGCCCGTCCCATGCAACAATACCGAGGCCAGCCTCACGTTTGTACTGCTCGAAGCTCGCTCGCCATTCCGGCGACCACTCGAACGTCTTGGCGTTCAGTCGATCGTGAACGAGCGCGGGGCGAGAAGGGTCAAATTGCGTCATAGGTCGAAACGGTGACATTGGTCCTCCATGCTGGAGCAGCCCTGCACCTGGTGCGTACCAAGCGCAGGACCCTATGGGTGCGAGCGAGAGGGAGCTAAAGCCTATGACGGAGCGCTCGCCTTGGACTGTGGGAACATTGTGTTCAGCGCTAGGTTCGGCATGCCCAAGGGGTCGCTTGTGCGGCGCATCGGTCTCCGATGAATGGAAGGGGCAGTTGGACCTCACGGCGGACCAACGCGAGCCATCCTCGTAGAGCGAGTCATGTGAACCGACCGCCACCTCTCGCACGTTCCATTTAGATATGCCGTGCGCCGACTGACCAGCCTTCGATGCGGCTCAGCCACGTCCGATAGAAGGTCTTATCCTCCTCGCCGTACCGTCTTCTATACTGAGCAGGCGCCCCCATCCAATCCCGAGGCCAGCCGCCATGTCTCGGGCGCCGATGCCCGGGTCTTCGCGCCGGCCGCGCAGATCGGCCGAATGACGATGAAGCGGCATGAGCAATTCCTCGGATCAACAGCGGCAGTCACAAGGGAGCTGTGGCGCGCAACGCCCAAACTCTAACCCGCGTTGAGCAAAAAAGCTCCGCACACACGAGAAAGCGATGACAGAGCGCGAAGGCTGAAACGCGAATTTTATGGCTTGGTCAGACGATCAACGCCAATATTCAAACTCTTGCGTCCAAAACGATGACCCTGGATGACAGGGAAGCGCTTGAACGACAGATGGCGATCCGGATTGCGCACCAGAGGCTACTGGAGCGGCGGTGAGATCGACTTACACCGGCGCGAGATGAATCGCCCCGGTATCTGCGCTAACGCAACCTTCGACCGGCATCGGCATTCTTTCTTTGAGGCGCAGCCGCTGGTAACACTCCCCGGCCGGTGGCTCGTTTAGGCCCGTCCCGTTGCCCTGCTGCGGGCGGGCCTTTTTCTTGGCGAGCAGTTGATGTCCAGAATGCCGTGGCCCCAATTACTTCACCGACAATCGCAAGCGCATCTCGTCGTGGGTGTTGTTGCTCAGGCTGAAGGGCCGGCCGCGGGTGACGAGTTAAAGGAAGTGCAAAATCTTCTTAGTCGTCTTGTGAGGGAGCAAAAGCCCAGCGGCGACTACGCATCGACCGTAGTGAGGGAGGCCGGTCGGCCGGAGGCATGGTTCGCTTTCGAGGAAGAAGCCGATGCTCGAAAGTTCGGGGATGCCGTACAGGCTGAAACAACCGATACCTACCCAGGTTGGGCGAGTCAGCGTGCTTTCGAATTGATCGGCGCGAAACTGGCAGGTCTAGAAGCCTCGCTTCCGCCACCCAGAGATAACCCACGGCAAAGAGAAGCGGATAGACCACGACCAGGCCGCCGGATGCGAGGCGGACCACGGACCCCAACCAAACGCTACGACGACCTGGAGTGATCGGGAAGCATGCCGCCGCGCAATCCTAATGCCGCCCGCTATGTGGTTGAGATCAGCGATGCCGCGGGAGAGGCACTGTTAATCGGGTAGCTGGATTCGAAGTACTTGAAGCAGCCACATCTGCTGAGGCGGACTGCGTCCTGCGCACCAATTTAGTGGATGCAGTGATCCAAACTACTTCTGCTGCGTAAACTCCGAGGTGTCCTTTGGGGTTGTTCATGTATTGTCGTAAAGAATGCCTCCGCGAAGCAGCGAGTGCGATCGATTGGCTGGTCTGGCGGGCACTCTCGCCGTCCGCAATATGATGAAGCTGTCTGCCTTCCAGTGGCGCAAGCTGGCGGAAAAGGCGGCCGAACGAAAAACGGCCCGTTGGCCGTTTGTGTCGGAGGCGATACGTCCGAACTAGCGCGGGTGACCCACTAAAGTCGCCTAACGCTGGGTGCAGCAGACTTACCGCTGCTGACAGGCCCGTCGCTTCTCGTCCCTTAGCCGTCGCGGTGCCCGGACGCGACCTCAGCATTGCTGTCCACGTCGATGATTCGATAGAAATCCGCGCGGCGCCGTATCATGCCGTCCTTGGCGAATCGCTCAGTCTCATGCTGGGGGCCTGGATGCGGTGAACTCCCGGCCAGAAAGCCTTCCTTATAGTAGTCGATTCGAAAAGCCATGTGGCGAGTATGCATGTCGGATGTTCATTCGTGTTACCCTCTTCCCAGATAGCCCATATGCCAAAGAAGCCGCGCACACGCCCTAGCCCCTCAAGGAAGTGACGGCCGAAAGGGAGACGCGCACCTACGCGGCACAGTGGATCTCCGTGCATGAGGTCGCGCAACGCCTCGGCCTGCTCGGCGCCGAAGCGCGTTGCAGGGTTAGGATTGGGATTCGCCATGCGAGCGGCACCCTATCATCCTTCGAGCGCTACGGAAAGTGTAGCAACCAGCAGGGATGCTGACCTTGCCCTCGGGCTTGTTCCGAATTTACGTCCGCTTCCGGCGGCACCACTTACATGGTGGGGCATATAGGAACTTTGGCATTCGCCGAACGTTTCCTACGGCGGATTAGCACAAGGGGAGGGAATTATGTCGATTGTAGCGTGGATTGTCCTTGGTCTCATCGCAGGCTTTATCGCCAGTAAAATTGTAAATAAGACCGGCGAAGGCCTCATCCTGGATATTGTTCTTGGAATTGCGGGAGCCATCGTTGGCGGCTTTTTGGCTACACGACTTTTCGGCCAGAGCGATGTCACCGGACTGAACCTTTACAGCATTGTCGTGGCCACCTTTGGCGCCATTATAGTGCTACTGGTTTATCACCTGATCTTTCGGCGCCGCACCTTGTGATTCTAACGAGCTGATCGGCGGAGCAGTTGGACGCGTGCACCGGGAAGAACAATCATGAGCATCAAAACCCTAACGGCGGCGATGATTGGATCTTTGATCGCGCTGGGTTTGCTGATCATCAGGCCGTTGAGACGAAAGAAATTGATCGCAAGCGAAGTCTCTGCATTGCGCAGTCTGGGAAGCGGCCGGGAAAGCGCCTGAACTCCCAAATAGGCGCGACGTTGGCTCGCAGTCCCAGCCCTGAGACGGTGCACCCGATGGCCACCAAGACCGAGGCCCTAGCCCTTCACCTGGTGTGCGCCCTCTATGACGTTAGAGACGGCAAACCGCAGGAATGGCGCATGCTGGAGAAGTTGGACGGAATGACCGCTGAGGCAATCGTGTTCGCAGTCGAGCAAGGGTGGGTAACTGCCGAAGCCGGCCATTCCATCTGCCTGACCGATACCGGCCGGCGCCTGCTGGATAGGCTGGCAGGGTAAGCCGTGAGTCGCTGAAAAGCCTCCAGATCAATCGCACTCACGAGCAACCTTTCGGCCGGCATCGGCATTTTCCCTGTGAGCGCAGCCGCTGGTAACAACTCCCCGGCCGGTGGCTATTATAGGCCCGTCCCGTTGCCCTGCTGCGGGCGGGCTTTTTTTTGCAGAGCAGTCGATGGCCAGAATGCCGTGGCTCACTTCCTGAATGGCTGGCTTGTCCGGATTCGGACGGCCAGGAGGCACGGCTTGTAAATTCGCGCGAGGCGGCAGACGGTTCGCGCTAGATGACAGATGAAGACCCCGGACTTGAGCGCTTGTTGGCGGTAGAGCGCGCGGCGTTTGAACGATGTGAGGAACTTCGGGGCTACCCGGCGTCCGAGCAAGAGGCGGCTTTGGCCTTATGGACGGAAGCAACTAAAGCAGTCCGCGACCATCGCGCAAAACACCCATAGGGCGCTCCAAGGAGTGAACGGGTCGCGCGTCGGCGTGGCTCGACATTGGCCAGGATCTGCACGCGACACGCGCGTTTTTGCCGGAACGTTAATCCGCCTCTCCGGTTAACACCTTGTCCGGCTTCAGGAGACCGCTATGGCGTCGGCGGGATTTCACGTCATTGCCATCGGGGCATCTGCAGGCGCGCTGGATGCTGTGCGCCGCATCACGGAAGCATTGCCGCGAAATTGCAAAGCCGCAATCATCGTAGTCTTTCACGTCGGAGCCATTCCCAGCCAGCTTCCGGAAATCCTGAGCTGGCATGGGAGAATGCCTGTCCTGTTCGCGGAGCATGGTGCCGATTTGGAGCCGGGGCGCATCTACGTAGCGCCCCCTGACTATCATGTGCTGCTGGAGATATCGGGCCGCATTCGGCTGGATCACGGGTCAAAGGTCCACAACACCCGACCCGCTGTTGATCCGCTGTTTACATCAGCCGCGGTTGCGTTCGGCCGGCGCGTCGTGGGCGTGGTGTTGAGTGGCCGAAGCAAAGATGGCGCAACTGGCCTAAAGAAGATCAAGGACCACGGCGGCTTGGCACTTGTCCACGACCCCGAAGAGGCAGCCGTGCCGGAGATGCCCGCAGCGGCCGCCGTTGCAGCGACTCACGCCGAAGTCCTGAGAATTGATCGTCTCGCACGCCGGGTCGCGCAGTTCTGCGCGGGAAACGGGGACGCTAAGACTATTGCTCCTGATGCCCGTGTCGGCTAGCCGCGGGCCTTACTCATAAAGTCAGCCATCTGGGAAATGAACAGGTCCGACCTGTCAGAATCACAGATGTGAACCGCCCCGGGTTTGTCGGAGGCTCCAACTCTTGAGAAGGTGGAGCGATGACAAGCAAGGCAGCGAACAAGTTTTCGCCTGAGGTCCGTGCGCGTGCGGTACGGCTGGTGGTTGATCACGAGCACGAGCATGCGTCGCGATGGTCAGCGATCGTCTCGATAGCGAGCAAGATAGGCTGCACGTCGCAGACGCTGAATGAATGGGTGAAGAAGGCCGAGCGCGACAGCGGGCACAGGCCGGGCTTGACGAGCGATATGGCAACCAGGCTCAAGGCCCTCGAGCGGGAGAACCGGGAGCTTCGGCAGGCCAATGAGATCCTGCGCAAGGCGAGCGCGTATTTTGCCCAGGCGGAGCTCGACCGCCGACACAAGCCATGATCGCCTTCATCGACGAACACCGGGGGGCGTATGGGTCGAGCCGATCTGCAGGGTGCTGCCGATCGCCCCATCGACCTACCATGCGCATGCCGCCAGGCGCGCCGATCCGGCCCGGTTGTCGACGCGAGCGAGACGGGATGACGCGCTGAAGCCAGAAGTTCAGCGAGTGTTCGAAGAAGAACTTCGGCGTCTATGGCGTGCGCAAGGTCTGGCGGCAGTTGAAGCGTGAGGGCCACGATGTTGCCCGCTGCACCGTGGCACGGCTGATGCAAACCCTCGGTTTGCAGGGCGTGATCCGTGGCAAGCCGGTCAGGACCACGATCAGCGACAAGGCGACGCCCTGCCCGTTGGACCACGTCAATCGTCAGTTCAAGGCCGCGCGCCCGAATGCGCTGTGGCTCTCTGACTTCACCTATGTGGCGACCTGGGCGGGCTTCGTCTACGTCGCCTTCGTCATCGATGCATACGCGCGGCGTATCGTCGGCTGGCGCGTGTCACGAACAGCGCACGCGGGCTTCGTGCTCGACGCGCTGGAACAGGCTCTGCATGACCGGCGGCCTCTGCATCGCGGTGGGCTCGTGCATCACAGCGACCGAGGCAGCCAAGGCGGATTCAAGTGGTCGTCGCAACACCTTGACGAAGGAGGTTGCGATGAAGAGGCACAGGCGGCGTTCGGATCGATGTGGGCGGGCGCCATTGTCGTCACCAGGTCGACCGTCGGCGGCGGGACGAGATGAGCGGCGACGGTTCTGGGCGGCGATCGCGGCAGGCATGGCGAGTGAGGATGCTGCGGTCGAGGCCGGTGTGTCGCAGGCGGTAGGAACAAGATGGTTCCGAAAGGCAGGCGGAATGCCACCAGCGATGTTTGGATTATCGGCGAAGCCGCTCTCCGGTCGGTATCTCTCGTTTGCCGATCGGGAGGAGATCGCGCTCCTTCGCGCGCAGGGCTACTCAATGCAGAAGGTCGCTCTCCGGCTCGGGCGGGCAGTGTCGACGATCTCCCGAGAGTTGCGGCGCAACGCCGCCACTCGAAGCGGCGGCCTGGAGTATCGCGCGACGACAGCGCAATGGCACGCCGAGCGAGCCGCTCGCCGACCAAAGCAGGCGAAGCTTGCGCTCAACGCGGCATTGCGAACCTATGTGGAGGAACGATTGGCTGGCGTCGTCGTCGCTCCAAGCGGGGCTCCTGTTCGCGGCCCGGCCGTGTCCTGGAAAGGCCGCCGACATGGACCGCGGAAGGGCCGGCGGTGGGCGAACGCCTGGAGCCCGGAACAGATCGCCCGCCGCCTGCCGGTCGACTTCCCGGACGATGAGACCATGCGCATCAGCCATGAAGCCATCTATCAAGCGCTGTTCGTTCAAGGTCGAGGCGCGCTGCGCCGCGAGCTGACGGCCTGCTTGCGCACCGGGCGGGCGTTGCGGATGCCGAGGGCGCGCACGCGCGGGCGAGGCAAGACCTTCATCTCTCCCGAGATCATGATCAGCCAACGTCCGGCGGAAGCAGCCGATCGCGCCGTGCCGGGCCACTGGGAAGGGGACCTCATCCTGGGGCTTGGCAGTTCCGCGATCGGCACCATGGTGGAGCGCATGACGCGCTTCACGCTGCTGCTGCACCTGCCGCGCATGACGGGCGATGGGCACGAGGCGCGCGTGAAGAACAGACCCGCACTCGCCGGACATGGCGCTGAGGCGGTGCGCGACGCCATCACGCGCACGATCTTCACCTTGCCTGAGCAACTGCGCCGGTCGCTGACTTGGGATCAAGGAGCTGAGATGGCTCAGCACGCACGCCTGAAGATCGACGTGGGCGTGCAGGTCTATTTCTGCGATCCGCACAGCCCATGGCAGCGCGGCACCAACGAGAATACCAACGGGCTGCTGCGCCAGTACTTCCCCAAGGGCACCGATCTCAGCATGCACAGCGCCGAGGAGATTGCGGCCGTGGCGGCCGCCCTCAACTCCCGGCCCCGCAAGGCGCTTGATTGGAAAACGCCCGCAGAGGCGCTTGACCTGTTGCTTCTATCGGCCAACAAGGACTGTGTTGCAACGACCGCTTGAATCCGCCCAATACGTCTCGATCAAATACACCGATCGCCTGGCCGAAGCCGGCATCGAACCTTCGGTGGGCAGCGTCGGCGACAGCTACGACAATGCTCTGGCCGAGACCATCAACGGTCTCTACAAAGCCGAGGTCATCCATCGGCGCGGGCCGTGGCGGTCGTTCGACGCCGTCGAGTTCGCAACGTTGGAATGGGTCGATTGGTTCAACAATCGCCGGCTGCTGGAGCCCATCGGCAACATCCCGCCGGCCGAGGCCGAGGAGCACTACTACGCCATGCTGGACCAACCAGCTATGGCGGCGTGACTCAAACGAAACAGCCTCCGGAAAACCCGGGGCGGTTCACCTCACAGAGTTTCTACCAGTCGGAGCTGAGGGCGCACCCCACCTGGCATTGGCGCTATGGCCGTGCCCGAGCCGACAAAATCCCTATCCCGTAAAGGAGTATACGTGGCAGAATCTTCGCCCGGGGGGTGCCACCATGTTGTTGCTCTATATGCTTTCGGTGTTGCTGGCTTGCGCCGTTGTCACGCCTGTACTGGCTCAAGAAACCGAGGGCATCTCCTCGTTGGCCATTTCCCGTTGCGCCGGCAAGGCCGGCATAGACACTCGGCAAGCGGATCCAGCCTTCGATTTAATCACCCTCGACGGTGTTCCCTGGCTCACTATTGAACGAACCGAAGAACGCGTAGGCAGCCAAGCGATTTCGAGCACATTGACGGGTACGGGCGCGCGGCGACGGCGCGATGGCACTTCAGTTCCATTTCGATTCACTTGTGTGCTCAACGACAAGGGAGAGGCGCTGATGTTCCATATTAGTCATCTCCTTCCTTGGCTGGGGGACGAGCTGCCACCAGCCACTTCCGTCAACGGTTCGGCGAACTACGCCGAAAAAATGATACCTTCAAGGGGCCTTGAGTTGCGCGTTCAATTGTTGGACATCGCGAAATCGTCGAGCGGAGAAATTCTTTCGGAGGAAGTCGTGCGCACTGGCTGGCCAATGCCAATCCCCTTCTCGCTTCGGCTTCCCAAGGACACAGCGCTTGAGGGTCGCAAGCTCGTGATCGCCGCCAGAATGGTATTGGGGCGTCAGACATCGTTTCAGCTCAAGGAGCCGCGCCCGCTAACGGCGGTCGACGTTGGAAAATCCATCGATCTGGTTCTAGATAAGGTGGAGACGCCCAATCGACGTTAGTAGAACATGGGACGCGCCGGCCAATGGCTGGTCGACGAGGCGACGCGGCTTTTTCCGAAGGCGTTTCAGTAGCGCACGAGGTGTCCTGCGCATGTCGCGGTGGATGGCCACCTGAATTGACCAACTTCCGCGCGCAATCGCGATCAATGGTCCTTAGAAATGCATAAGGTGTGAAGGTACTTCTTGCTGGACTTGCACCGTGTTGGCCGTTGCATTTGTTAGTCGACGTCTCGCGGCTTCGCTGTCATTATTCTGTAAAGTTTTTGCCGCATTTTGTGACTTCGAGCGACATAAGCGGGGGAGAGATTTCATGGCCGACACTGGCCTTGCAGGCGCCGCCGATTGAGCCGGCAGCACGCAGCTCGGGTCCCAATCTCGACAAGGGCTTCAACCCCCTATCACTGATCATTTTCGCCGGCATCATGGCCGCCGGACTGCTTTACGTCGTCTACAGCGTCTATTCGGACATCGATGAGACGGGCGCGAAGATTACGGCTTTCCTGCCCTTCGCGATGCTGTTCATCGCTCTGCTGATCGCGTTGGGATTCGAGTTCGTGAACGGCTTCCACGACACCGCCAACGCCGTCGCTACCGTCATCTATACGCATTCTCTGCCGGCCGAGATGGCCGTCGTCTGGTCGGGCGCCTTCAACTTCTTGGGTGTGCTCACTTCGACCGGCGCGGTCGCTTTCGGCATCGTATCGCTGCTGCCGGTCGAGCTGATCCTCCAGGTCGGCAGCAGTGCGGGCTTCGCCATGGTGTTCGCCCTGCTGATCGCAGCGATCGTGTGGAATCTCGGCACCTGGTGGCTCGGCCTGCCCGCCTCCAGCTCGCACACCCTGATCGGCTCGATCATCGGCGTCGGCGTCGCCAATGCGCTGTCGCGCGGCATCGACGGCACCTCGGGCGTCGACTGGAGCAAGGCCACCGAGATCGGATACGCGCTGCTGCTGTCGCCGCTGGTCGGCTTCGTCTTCTCCGCACTCCTGCTGCTCGCGCTCAAGTTCCTGGTGCGCAATCCCACACTATACGAGGCGCCCAAGGGCAACCAGCCGCCGCCGTGGTGGATTCGCGGCATCCTGATCCTGACCTGCACCGGCGTGAGCTTCGCGCATGGCTCGAACGACGGCCAGAAGGGCATGGGCCTGATCATGCTGATCCTGATCGGCACCGTGCCGACCGCCTATGCCCTGAACCATACGCCTGCCCCCAATCACGTCGAATCGTTCCAGGCAGCGTCCACCGCAGCAGCCGCCGTCATCGAAAAGCAAGCCGCTGGGTACAGCGTGATGGGCGATCCCCGGCCCGCCGTCACGGCCTTCGTCTCACAGCGCAAGATCAACGAAGGCACCTTCGTGTCGCTCGCCGCGCTGGTGAAGGAGATCTCGACCAAGGTCGGGCAGTACGGCTCGATCGCCAAGATCCCGGCCACGTCCGTCGGCAACGTTCGCAACGACATGTACCTCGCGTCCGAGGCGTTGCGCTTTCTGATGAAGGACAAGGAGAACGCCCTCAGCAAGCAGGAGGTAGCTGTTCTCAACACCTACAAGGCCGAACTCGACAGTGCGACGCGCTTCATCCCGATCTGGGTCAAGGTTGCCGTGGCGATCGCGCTGGGGCTGGGCACGATGATCGGCTGGAAGCGAATCGTCGTGACGGTCGGCGAGAAGATCGGCAAAAGCCACCTGACCTACGCCCAGGGCGCCTCGGCCGAGCTGGTCGCCGCCGCCACCATCGCCGCGGCCGACGTCTATGGCCTGCCGGTCTCGACCACCCACGTGCTGTCCTCGGGCGTTGCCGGCACCATGGCGGCCAACGGCTCGGGCCTGCAGATGGCCACAGTGCGCAATCTGCTGATGGCTTGGGTGCTCACCCTGCCGGTGGCCATCATGCTCTCCGGCACCCTCTACATTCTGTTTCTCAATATCTTCTGAGAACGGGAGCAGAGAGTGCTGATCGATATTCGATCTCGGGCCGCCGCTCGAGTTAACTCGTCGGCGGCGTCGTACTCAGTTGCCCCCTGCGACTGACAGCCGTCTGCCGCCTCGCCTCAAAAGTGTTGGTCTCTTTCGCTAGTTCCGCACCAGCGGTCGATACCAAGATGAGCCGACATCACCACCGTTAACGCGCGGACCACTGCGCATCTGGCGCCACAAGGACCAAAGGCTTCTAACGGTGAGTACGACTGCGAAAGCGGCGACGAGGAGAAGCAGAAAACCGAAGGTCTGTTCTGAAGACATGGCGTCTTTACCTCTCGTGATGGAGAGACAATAACTGCAGTCACCCTGCTGGTATGTGATGGCCATCACATTCGCTACCAAAAGTAGAAAGGCCAGCATTCCGGCGGCTTGCAGGCTGTATTAATCCTCGTCACCGAGGTCGGCGAACAGCACCCTCGGCTGCTCCGACCTTCCCATTGGCCTAAACTTGGCCATCCGCTCGTCATGCGAAGCCAAAAGCCGCCGCTTGATCGCGTGATGCGAAATCACGCTGTCACGTTCGAGGCCTATCAAAGCTGCGCTCGATGGCTGGTACGAGAACCCGGAGACGAAAATGAACACAGAGAGGAAGTTGCAGCGCAAGGCCTATCAATTGTCTGAAAGTATTCAGGCGACTTGCCAGACGCTCGCGTCACGGCCCCTTACAGACGCCCGCCGCAAACGCCTGCGGAGCGAAGTGGATCTGCGAACTGCCGCGCGGAAATCGATCCTGAAGCATCTTTGGGTGACGCCTCGTACAGGTGTTGCTGAGCGACCGTAACGGTCAGACTGGTCAATCCCCAGAGCGAGAGTTCAACGGCTTGCCAAATAGGGAATGGTACTCATTCCGCCGCGTCCCATTCCCACAAGGCGTCTGACTCGCTCGGGCTTCGAGCGGGTCGGGGCACCGTAGAGGACGTGTGCTCTTGACACGCAACGGCAAGCGCAAGTCGTTCAAGTGCCGCACAAATTAGGGGTATGCAGACCTGCGATCCGCTTCCAGCAGCGCGTCGTCGACCAGTTCGCCGACAAGGTCCTGCCCCAAGCGCTTGGCGTCTGACGCCAACTCAATGGCGACCGATCCGACCAACCGGCGTTCGCCGGCGTTATGCAGCCAGATCTGCATGTGCTCGCCCGATTCGACGACTTCGACAACGGATGGCCACGACCGGCGACCAGCGCGAACGCGCTTTCCCATCCCCGTCTGCTTGCGCACCTTCGCTCCATTCGCTCACGAACACAGTCCCCAAGTCTTCGATCACCTCTTGGCGCAAATCGCCGCGCGCATTGACGCAGATCCGTCGCTGGCGGCTGCCTGTTCTGCATTCCACCCGCAATCAATTGTTGGCATCGGTTCTGCAAACGTGTTCTCACCCCGGATGCGCCGACCCAAGGCGACGATGGATGAAGACGCCGTCGCGCACGAAGGAATTGCTCGATGTACTGAATCGCTACACAGGAGCTGGCGCCTACACGGCGAGCAATGGCACCTGCAAGGCCGCCAGGTCGTCGACCGGCTGGGATGCTTATGCCCATACCGCTTTGATCGAGCGGTCTTCAAAGAGAGCCCTGGGGCGCACCACGCTATTGGCTCGCCTCTATAGCTCGCAATCGCCGCCGCGCGCCGTTGACTTGAGGTATCGGTCCTGCAACGTGGCCTTGGCTTGGCCTCCCTCCCGGCCTCGCCCTATTATTCAGGCGCTGACCACCGTCACGCTAACTGAGCGAGCGCGTCCGCCTGCTTCGTTGTACCACCTGAACAAGTCACATTTCTCGGATTCTCCAGGGCAGCTCGAGCCGCTGGCGTAGGCGCGCCACTGTGGCGGCGGTCCACGTCCCCTCACCGCTCGGCGTTGGCACTCCTTCCTCATTCAACGCCCGGGCGATCCCGCGGAGTGACGCCGTTCGGTCCGGATCCAAGCGGTCGATGATCGGCGCGATTGAACGTGCCTGATCGTTCGCCTTTAGCGTCCGCGCAGCTCGAGCCCTGGCGGTGTCCACCGCGGTGCCGGCCCGACCTCGGAAGCCTCCCAGCTTCTTTCCACGGGCCTTGCTTGCTGCAAGGGCGGCCTTCGTGCGGGCCGAAATCATGCCCGGCCTCCACTCGGCCACAGCCATCATGCTTTGCAGGAGAAAGCGGCCCGTGGGCCCCTCGATCTGAGGGAGGTCGCAAAATCGTACCTCGACGCCAGCTTCCAGGATCCTCGACAGGAAGCTTTGCGAACGAGCCAGGCGGTCAACCTTGGCAACCACCACCGCAGCACGGTGCGCCCGACACATCGCCAGTGCTTCGGCGAGTTTGGGTCGGTCGGAGCGCCTACCGCTCTCGACCTCCACGAACTCCTTGATGATCTTCCACCTGCCGCCATCCAGGTAGCTCTCGACAGCAGATCGCTGGGCCTCGAGGCCAAGGCCGGACTTCCCTGCCGATCCGTTGAGACTCGCAGATAAGAAACGAACTTGCCTTTAGCCACGAAAAGCCATCCTATTATGTGCAACGTGCGTTGCACACCATGAAACGACCCACTAGCACTAGTCAAGCTTCCCTCTTTATTGCAAGCGGCCGCAAATCCTCATTCTTCACGGCGTCATGATGCCAACAGCCAGCACGGATCCGTCCAGCAATGCTCCGGATCGTTACCATTGCGCAGTGCAATGGTTGATCGTCTTAATCGACGTTGGCCAACACGCAGCGGATCCAGACCCTGCAGCGTTTGCCGGGCACATCGGCGTGGTGGCTATGTCGCCTGCAAACACCCATCGTGAGATGTTGGCCTCCTCAGACTGCTTTATCAGCAACCGCCTTCAGCAAAATCGTGCGCAGCTGCTCGCGCTCCTCGGGGGCCATCGCCTCGATGTCGATCGTGTGCTCCGGCCTGACGACGTGCTCGATCGAGCCTCAGTGTTCGAGTCGATCGGCCGGCAGCATGCGACGCAGCTTCGCCAGGTCCATCAGGGCCTGTCCTTTGTCGCTCATACTAATCTTGATCCTGCGAACGCCAGGCGCCGCGCCATCGAATCGTCTCGATTGTTTTCAGCGAGGCCATCTGCTCTCGCGTCGCCGTACCGAAGTCGACGACGAGCGAGCCGTCGTCCTGCACCTCTATGAAATCCCCGATGTTGGCGAAGGCGATCAGCGCGAGCTCGCGGATGATGCGGTCGCTGGTGACGGCGTAGCGATCAAGGGTGGCCGCGAGGCGCGCCTCTATCTCAGCTCTAATCTCAGGCTTTTTAAACCACTTCCAACCGACTGCATGAGCGCTACGCTCTTTGCAGCCAGCAGCGATCGCTGCCTTGGTAAGGTTGCTCGAGACCAGGTACGCTTCAATAAACAGACGCTGCATCGGTGTAAAACGCACGCGAGACAGTTGCTCATTCATCTTAGACCTCGCCAACTTGACCTTCCTGCCAAGCAGGGACCGTTACGCAGCCCGACGGCGATAAAGCATGGGCCTCCCTCCATCGTGCTCTAGTTCGTCATTGATGCCCGCCATCATCGATACACAGCGTGTATCTAACACAGAATACGGGGTCTTGCACCAACTTGAGGCACTAGCGCCGCATTCAGGCGTTAGCCATTTGCATTCGAGTGTGAGGCACCCGGCCACGCCTTGTACCGGTGCGCAAACAGGCAATCGTTGATGGTCGACGTGTTCAAGAACCTGTTTGCGGTGCCATTTACCTTGATCGCCGGCCTCCCGAAGCTGCCTTAACGGGTAATATTCAACTTTATGAGCGCTACGTGGATCCAAAGTATGCAGATACTCCTTCAGTTAAGGCTCCTAAAGGTGAAGCTCGACCATACCGAATGAAGCACGGTGGGTGTGTTGCTGGTCCACGCAAATTCTAGCCTGCGAGGATATGAGCTAGCCTGTGTGGGTAGCCTTCTTTGTAGTCCCAGTCCCAGTATTTTTCGCTCACATCCTTAACATCGTCGAGGCGAGTGAGGCCTTCGCCTGGGATATCACGTGATGGAGCGATTCTCAGGAGGAAACGGGAATCGTGCTCATCTCCCAATATGGCGTGTCAACGCCGGAGTAAAAATGCATCGGCGGCCGGAGTGAGATGCCTCACGGCTGATGGCATGAAGGTCCCCCGCGGGGGGCCTTCATGCGTCGTGGGTCATTCCTCGGGTGGGGTGTCAGGGACGTCGGCGGCGCGGGCCCCACGCTGGGCGGGGCGCTTGCTCTGCTTGAGCCGGTAGCTGGTTGCCGTCACTCAGGATATGGACGTGAGGGTTGGAGGCCAGCCTCGAGCAGTGCACCAGTCAGCCGCTCGGAGGCGAAACACGCCGGTCCACTCGTCGAACGGCAGGTTGGAAGTGACGATGGTCCAGCGCCGGGCGCTCCGGCGACCAGCGTCGCTCCGACGACGGGCCCGACGACCAGCGTCGCTCCGACCACCAGCGTCGCTCCGACGACCAGCGGCACGACGACGACCAGCGGCACGACGGCGACCAGCGGCACGACGGCGACCAGCGGCACGACGGCGACCAGCGGCACGACCGCGACCACGCCCGCCGCTCCGGCGACGACCACCGCGGCGGCGACGCCCGCGTCGCCGACCGGCACAACGGCTCAACAGACCGCGCCCACCGCCACCTCGACCGGCGGCTGAGGCCAGCTCCGTGGCCGCCCTCGACAAGCGGATCGGCTGGATATTCATCGCGTTCCTGGGGCTGCTGGTCGCCGGGCTGTTGCGGGCCGCCGACCTGGGCGTGTTGCGGGCCGGGTCGCTGCAGCAGGCTGCTGTCAGTCAGCAGATCACGCGTGACGTGATCCCCGCGACGCGGGGGACGATCACCGACAGCACCGGGCTGCAACTCGCGATCTCCGAGTCGGCCGACGAAGTGATCGCTGACCCGTTCCTGATCAAGCACCCGATGTCGGTCGCCCAGAAGCTCGCGCCGCTGCTGCAGCGGCCGGTGCTGACTGTCGAGCGGTTGCTGAGCAAGCCGCACACCGGCTACGTGCCGCTCGCCTATCTGCTCCCGGCCGACCGCGCGACGCAGATCATGAAGCTCCAGATCAATGGGATCTCGGAGGTCCCGAAGGTCACCCGCGTCTACCCGCGGGGGTGGTTCGCATCCCAGGTGCTCGGCACCGTGCACCGAAACGGCACCGGCGCCGGCGGACTCGAGTACCTCTTCAACAAGCAGCTACAGGGCACTGACGGGCTTCGGACGATCGTCAACGACGCGATCGGGCAGCCGATCTCGATCGATGACGTCCGCGCGATGAAGCCGGGCAATACGCTGCAGCTGACGATCAACGCGCCGCTCCAGGACGAGGTCGAGCAGGTGCTCGCGGGGGTCGGAGCCCAGTACTCACCCAAGGGCGCCACCGCGATCGTGATGAACCCGCAGACCGGCGCGATCCTGGCGCTCGCCAACTGGCCGCGGGTCAACGCCAACGATCCGGGGTCGGCCCCCGCTTGGGCCGACCAGGACCGCGCGGTCGGCTTCAACTACGAGCCGGGCTCGACCTTCAAGGCGTTCACCGTCGCGGGCGCGCTTCAGGACGGGCTCGTCACCCCCAGCACGCCGTTCACGATCCCGCCCGAGCTCCAGGTGGCCGACCGGACGATCCATGACGCCGAGGCCCACGGTTACGAGACGCTGTCGGTGGCCGGGATCCTCAAGTACTCGAGCAACATCGGGGCCGACCTGATCGGAGCGAAGCTCGGCCCATACCGCTTCAACCACTGGGTCCACAGGTTCGGCTTCGGCGCTCCGACGGGAGTCGACCTGCCGGGCGAGGACGGCGGGATCATCCTCCCGGTCTCGCAGTACTCGGGGTCGTCGATGGGTAACCTGCCGTTCGGACAGGGCGAGTCGGTGACGCCGATCCAGATCGCGACGGCGTACGCGGCGATCGCCAACGGCGGCATCCTGCGCCCGCCGCACATCGTCAAGGCGATCGGCGGTAAGCAGACGCGGGAGCCGGCCGGCCACCGGATCATCTCCGAGCAGACCGCGTCCGAGCTGCGCCAGATGCTGGTCGGTGTGTTCGGCGAGGGCGGGACGGCGTCGGGGGCCGCGATCCCCGGCTACGAGATGGCCGGCAAGACCGGGACGGCGAACATCGCGATCGACGGGCACTACTCGGACACCGAGTTCGTCGCGTCGTTCGTCGGGATGGTCCCCGCCAACCACCCGCAGCTGCTCGCGCTGGTTGTGGTCGACGAGCCGCAGGGCTCGATCTACGGCGGCTCGGTGGCCGCTCCGGCGTTCCAGAAGATCGTCGGGTGGGCGGTGCCGTACCTCGGCATCTCGCCCCGCTGACCGAATTACAGCTCGAGCCGCTGACCCGAACTACAGCTCGAGCCGCTGACCCGAACTACAGCGCGCGCCGCGAGCGGCTACAGGCCGTCCTGGTCCGCGAATGCGCTCGCCAGCCTTGCCAGCCGGTCATCCCACTGGCCTCCGACCTCGGCCATCCACGAGACCGCACTCGAGAGCGGAGCCGGCGTGACGTGATAGCGGACGTCGCGACCCGCTCGCTGGCGTGCGAGCAGCCCGGCGTCCGACAGCGAGTTCAGGTGTTTGGCGACCGCCTGGCGAGTGATCGGGAGCTTGGTCGCAAGCTCGGTCGCGGTCGACGGGTGGGCGGAGATCTCGGTCAGCAGCCGCCGGCGCATCGGGTCCGCCAGCGCCCCGAACACGGCACCCGCGCGCTGGTCGTCCTCCATCGTCAGGCCGCGACCAGCGAGGGGCCGAAGCGAGTCTGACGGTGTCCGTTGCCGCCGAGCGGTACGCCGACCAGGTCCAGAATCTCAAGCGGGCGCGTCTCGACCACCCGCAGGTGGGTCTCGGTCGCCGAGACGGGAGTCAGCACCAGCTCAACCCGCGAAGCGGGCTCATCGTCGCGTGCCCACCAGAACGCAAGCCGGGCGGCGCCGGTCTGGGAATCCTCGACGGAGGCCGGAGCGCTGACCTCCTCGACCCAGCCACTGCGCAGCTCGTCGCCGAACAGGAAGCGAGCATCGCCGCCGGGGCGCAGGTCGAGCTCCACGTCGTCGGCCAGCCAGCCGGAAAGCCACTCGGGATCGGTTATCGCCCTCCAGACGTCGGCTGCGGGGACCGGGAGTGCAAGCTCGCGTTCGATCAGATCGGTCATGGCGTGCTCCTAATCGGGACTATGTGCAACCTGTCAGTTGCACGTATGGTACGGTGAACATGAACTGCAACCGAGTGGTTGCACCATAGCACTCGTAGAAGGAGGCAACCATCCATGCCACTAGTTCCGATGGTCGTTGAGCAGACCGCCCGTGGCGAGCGCTCGTTCGACATCTACTCGCGGCTGCTCAACGACCGGGTCGTGTTCCTCGGCGGCGTCGTTGACGAGGACGCCGCGAACCTGATCGTCGCGCAGCTGGTCCATCTCGAATCAGACGATCCCGACAAGGACATCCACCTCTACATCAACTCGCCGGGCGGGTCGATCTACGCCGGCCTCGCGATCTACGACACGATGCAGTTCATCCGGCCCGACGTGCAGACAATCTGCTACGGCATCGCGATGTCGATGGGCTCGCTGCTGCTGGCCGGCGGCGCCACGGGCAAGCGGATGGCGCTGCCCAACAGCCGGATCCTGATCCACCAGCCGTCGGGCGGTTTCGAGGGCCAATCGACCGACGTCGAGATCCACGCCAAGGAGATCCTTGCGCTCCGGGCGCGCGTGGACGAGATCTACGCCAAGCACACAACTCAGTCGGTCGAGCGGGTGCACTCCGACATGGAGCGCGACCGCTACTTCACCGGCGAGGAGGCGCTTGCGTACGGGATCGTGGACCGCGTGCTCGAGCGGCGCGAGCTCAACGGTCGGGCGCGCGGATTCGGCCACGGCTGATTCGCATCCGTTGGGCATCTTGTGCGCATGGCGCCCAAGATGCCCAACGATCCCCCCCGCGCACGCCACGGACGCTGGCGCGCCCGGGCTGCCGCCCACCCCACGGCTAGACTCGCTCCGCGATGCGGCTGGACAAGGTGATGCCGGGCGCGCCGGCCGGCTCTGGGGATATCGAGATCACCGATCTCGCGTACGACAACCGGCTCGTGACACCGGGGACGCTGTTCTTCTGTGTGCCCGGATTCACGCGCGACGGCCACGATTTCGCGCCCGATGCGATCGCCCGTGGCGCGGCGGCGCTGGTCGTCGAGCGCCCGCTCGCGCTCGGGGTGCCGGAGGTGCCGGTTGCGTCCGTGCGCGCCGCGATGGCGCCGGCGGCGGCGGCCTTCTTCGGCGACCCGACGGCGACGCTCCGGACGGTCGGGATCACCGGCACCAACGGCAAGACGACCACCGCGTTCCTGGTGCGGGCGCTGCTGCAGGCCGACGGCCGCCAGACCGGGCTGCTCGGCACCGTCAAGAGCGTGATCGCCGGCCGCGAGCGCGAGGTGCAGCGCACGACCCCGGAGGCGATCGACCTGCAACGGACCTTGCGCGAGATGCTCGACGGGGGCGATGACGCCTGCGCGATGGAGGTCTCCTCACACGCGCTCGAGCTGCGCCGCGCCGATGCGATCCACTTCGCGGCGGCGATCTTCACCAACCTGACCCAGGATCACCTCGACTTCCACCCGACGATGGAGGACTACTTCCGCGCCAAGCGGCGGCTGTTCGTGGCCCACAAGCCGGCGGCGGCGATCGTCAACCTCGACGACCCCCACGGCGCCCGGCTGGCCGCCCAGCTCGAGCGCCCGATCACGTTCGCCCTGAATGCCGACGCCGATTATCGGGCGGTCGATGCCCGTAGCGACATCTCCGGGTCCGAGTTCAACGTGCGGACGCCCGATGGGACGCTCACGCTGCGATCGCCGCTGCGCGGCGAGTTCAACGTCTACAACGTGCTCGGAGCGCTCGCGGCGGCGCGTGCGCTGGGCGTCCCGGCTGAGACCTGCGCGTCGGCGATCGCGACCGCCGGGCAGGTCCCGGGTCGGTTTGAGATCGTCGACGCCGGTCAGCCCTTCGCGGTCGTGGTCGACTACGCGCACACGCCGGACTCGCTCGAGAACGTGCTCACGGCGGCCCGCGATCTGACCCAGGCACGCCTGATCGCGGTGTTCGGCTGCGGCGGTGACCGCGATCGCGGCAAGCGGCCGCTGATGGGGGCGATCGCCGGGCGGCTCGCCGATCGGGCGATCGTGACCTCGGACAACCCTCGCTCCGAGGATCCCGACGCGATCGTCGCCGAGGTCCTGGCCGGCGCCGGCTCCGGGATCGAACATGAGGTCGACCGCCGTGCCGCGATCGCGCGGGCGATCGCAGGCGCAGAGCCCGGGGACGTGGTCGTGATCGCCGGCAAGGGTCACGAGCAGGGGCAGGAGTTCGAGTCGGGCCGCAAGATCCCGTTCGACGACGTGACCGTGGCACGGGAAGCGCTCGCCGCCTTGGAGGCGTCTGGGGCCAGCCGACGATGAGGACCTGGACGGCCCAGCAGGTCGCGGCCGCCGCTGCCGGCGCCCGGCTGATCACCGAGCCGCATGATGGCGGCGGGCCACAGCGCGTCACGATCGATTCGCGCGACGCGGGTCCCGGTGACCTGTTCGTCGGCCTCCCCGGCCAGACCCACGACGGGGGGCGGTTCGCCCCCGGCGCGCTAGCTGCCGGGGCATGGGGCGTGCTCACCACCCCGCAGTACGCAGCGACGCCGGCCGCCGCGACATCGGGATCCGCGGTGCTCGCGGCCGAGGACCCGTTGCGAGCGCTCCAGACGCTCGCGACCGCCTGGCGGCGCGACATGGGCGCGCACGTGATCGGCGTCACGGGCTCGACCGGCAAGACCTCGACCAAGGACCTCCTGTCGGCGCTGCTCGGAGGCGCACGGCGGACGGTCGCGTCGCGGGCCAACTTCAACACCGAGATCGGGGTCCCGCTCGAGATCCTCCGGGCCCCGGCGGGGACAGAGGTGATGGTGCTCGAGATGGCGATGCGGGGAGTCGGTCAGATCGCCGAGCTCGCGGCGATCGCCGAGCCCGACATCTCGGTGATCGTCAGCGTCGGCCCGGTCCATCTGGAGCTGCTGGGCACGGTCGAGAACGTCGCCGCGGCCAAGGCCGAGCTGATCGCGGGGCTGGGGCCGGGAGCGGTGGCGATCGTGCCGGCCGGCGAGCGGTTGCTCGATCCCCACCTGCGTGCCGACATACGGACGGTCACGTTCGGCGCCGCAGGTGACGTCCGGATGCTGAGCGAGGGCGAGCGGCGGGTCGTGATCGACGCCGAGGGCGAGCGAATCGAGCTCGAGGTCCCGTTCCGCCAGGCGCACCTCCGCCTCGACCTGCTGGCGGCGGTTGCAGCCGCACGGGCGGTCGGCGTGACCCCGTCGGGCCGGGTCGAGCTCGCGCTGACCCCCGGTCGCGGCGAGACCGTCGAGCTGCCCGGAGGGATAACGGTCATCGATGGCTGCTACAACGCGAACCCGATGTCGATGCGCGCCGCTCTCGCCGACCTCGACGCCACCGCCGCACGTGTAAACGCTGCGCGGCGCGTCGCTGTGCTCGGTGACATGCTCGAGCTCGGTCCCGACGGGCGCTCCTACCACGCCGAGCTGGGAGAGCTCGCAAACGAGGCCGGCGTCGACCTGCTGGTCACGGTGGGGCCGCTGGCGGCATCGATCGCCGAGTCGTTCGACGGCGAGTGCCAGTCGGTCGCCGACGCGGCCGAGGCGGCGGCGATCGTCCCCGAGCTGCTCGGAGAGGGCGACGTCGTGCTCGTGAAGGGCTCGCTCGGAGTGGGGCTCAAGCTCGTCTGCGACACGCTCGCAGCGGAAGCGCGGACGGTCTAATGGGTTCGGCATCCGGTCCGGTGCTGATCGCCGGCACGGCGTCGCTGCTGATGTGCCTGTTCCTAAGCCCTAGGTTCATCGATTTTCTGCGGCGCCGTGAGTTCGGCCAGAACATCCGCGAGGAGGGGCCGGAGGGCCACAAGACCAAGGCGGGGACGCCGACGATGGGCGGGATCATCATCTTCGCCGCGATCGCGATCCCTTTCCTGCTGCTCTCCCATCGTGGTTGGGAGTCGATCGGCGTGTTCGCCGCTGCAGTCGCGTGCGCGCTGCTCGGGTTCGCAGACGATTACACGAAGATCGTCAAGCGGCGGTCGCTCGGCCTGCGCGCGCGGACGAAGCTGGTCGTGACGGTCGCGATCTCGATCGGCCTGTGGTGGATCGCCACCCAGGAGGCCAACATCGCGCCGACGATCAAGCTCACGTTCGTCGACGTCAGCATCGACGTCGGGCCGCTGTTCCCGCTGTTCGTGTACCTGGTCGTGGCCGGGACGACGACCGCGGTCAACTTCGCCGACGGTCTCGACGGCCTGGCGGCGGGCTGCGCGGCGATCGTGCTGCTGTCCTACATCGGGATCACGTTCATCACCCCCGGCGCGCACGATCTGGCGCTGCTGGCGGCGTGCCTGGTCGGCGCCTGCGTCGGCTTTCTGTGGTTCAACAGCTTCCCCGCCAGCATCTTCATGGGCGACACGGGCTCATTGGGGCTGGGTGGAGCGATCGCCGGGCTGGCGGTCATGACCCAGACCGAGGTGCTGCTGATCCTGCTCGGCGGGATCTTCGTGGTCGAGGTCCTGTCGGTCGTCGTTCAGGTGTTCTCGTTTCAGACGTTCCGCAAGCGGATCTTTCTGATGGCGCCGATCCACCACCACTTCGAGCTCCAGGGATGGTCGGAGACGAAGATCATCCTGCGGTTCTGGATCGTCGCTGCCGCGTGCGGGGCGATCGGGTTCGTCGTCTACCAGCTGAGCATCCGTGGCTGAGGGCCGCCACCGCGCGCCGGTGACTGAGGGCCGCAACCGCAGCGGCAGATGAAGCCCAGACCGCCGCTCCCGGGTGGTCCGTACCTGGTCGTCGGCCTGGCCCGTTCCGGAGTCGCTGCCGCGCTCGTCCTACGCGCCCGCGGAGAGGAGGTGATCGGATGCGATGCGGGCGCGGCATCGGACCCTGCACTTGCCGCTGCGGCGGGAAGGCTTTCGAAGGCCGGCGTCGAAGTCCACCTCGATGCGTCAGGCGACGCCATTGCCGCCCGCGCCGGGACGCTCATCAAGAGCCCCGGCGTACCTCAAAGCGCTCCCGTTGTGGCGGCGGCGCGAGATCGTGGGATCCCGGTGCTCGGCGAGGTCGAACTGGCGTGGCGGCTGGTCGGCAACGAGTTCATCGCGGTGACCGGCACCAACGGCAAGACGACCACGACCGAGTGGATCGGTCACATCCACCGCGAGGCGGGCCTGCCGGTCGAAGTGGTCGGAAACGTGGGCACCGCCGCCGTGACGCTGGCCGGCGAGGCCGCCGGCGATGCGACCGTCGTCTGCGAGGTGTCCTCGTTCCAGCTTGAGGACACCGATCGGTTCGCGCCCGAGGTCGCGGTGCTGCTCAACCTCGAGCCCGACCATCTCGATCGCCACGGCACCTACGAGGCCTACGCCGCGGCGAAGCTGAGCATCTTCGCCAACCAGACCGCGGGCGACGCGGCGGTGATCCCCGACGACCTGCCGCGCGCCGAGATCGGAGGCGGCGCCCGGCGGATCCTGTTCGGTGACACGCCTGCAGCGGCGATGACGCTGCGCGACGGCGTGCTGCGGTGGGAGGACCAGGGCCTGCTGCCGGCGGCCGAGATCTCGCTGCCCGGCGAGCACAACCGCCGCAACGCGATGGCGGCCGCAGCGGCCTGCCTGTCGCGCGGGGTGGCGCCCGACGCGGTCGCGCGCGGGCTGAGCAGCTTTGCGGGCGTGCCGCACCGGCTGGAGCTGATCCGCGAGCGGGCCGGGGTCGCGTACGTCAACGACTCAAAGGCGACCAACGTCGCGAGCACGGTGGTCGCGCTGAGCAGCTACCCGGGCGGCGTCCACCTGATCGCGGGCGGCCGCGGCAAGCAACAGGACTTCGCGCCGCTCGCGCCGCTGGTCGGCGAGCGTTGCGCCTCCGTGTACCTGATCGGTGAGGCCGCGGATGAGCTGGCGAGCGCGCTCGCGCCCGCCGGGGTCGAGCTCCGCCTCGTCGGCGGGCTCGAGGCCGCCGTCACCGCGGCGGCCGACGCGGCCCGTCCCGGCGAGACGGTCCTGCTGTCGCCCGCCTGTGCGAGCTATGACCAGTACAGAGACTTCGAGGCCCGCGGGGACCATTTCCGCACGCTCGTGGAGGCGCTCTGATGTCGGGTCGGCGGGCCGCGCCGCCGATCGAGCACCGGATCCTGATGACGGCCACGTTGTGCCTGCTCGCGTTCGGCGCGGTGATGGTCTACAGCGCCTCCTCGCCGCTTGGCGTCCTCAACGGGCAGGGCAACGGGACCGGCGACTTCTTCCGCTATCTGCTGTTCGGCGGGCTCGGCCTGGTGGCGATGTATTTCCTCGAGCGCCGCGGGATGTCGTTCCTCAACGCACGCGTGTCCACGCTGTTGCTGCTCGGGTCGTTCGTGCTGCTGGTGCTGGTGATGCTGCCCGGATTCGGCGTCGTCGTCAACGGTGCCCGTCGGTGGTTCGCCGTCGGTCCGATCCAGTTCCAGCCCTCGGAGCTGATGAAGATCGCACTCGTGATGTACGTCGCCCGGTACCTGGCCGATCACCCGAGGCGGATGCGCGGGCTGCGCCAGGCGGTGATGCCGATCGCGATCGTCGCCGCCCCGGCATGCCTGCTGATCATCGTCGAGCCCGACCTGGGTACCGCGCTGGTGGTCGCGTTCACGGTCACGATGCTGCTGATCGCCGGCGGGATGCCGATTCGCTACCTGGTCCTGATGGTCGTCGTGGTCGGCGGGCTGGTCACGATCCTGGCGCTTGCGCAGCCATATCAGCGGGCGCGCCTGACCGCCTTCCTGAACCCGTGGGCATCGAAGTCGAGCGCTGGCTTCCAGGCCGTCCAGGGTCAGATCGCGCTCGGCTCCGGTGGGCTGTTCGGAGTCGGGCTCGGAAAATCGGTCCAGAAGATCTACTACCTGCCCGAGGCCCAGACCGACTTCATCCTCGCGGTGATCGGGGAGGAGCTCGGCGTGCTCGGGATCACCGGCGTGATCGTGTTGTACGGGATGATCGCCTACGCGGGGCTGCGCACGGCGCGCCGAGCGGTCGGGCGTTATGCCAAGCTGCTGGCGACCGGCCTCACGTCGTTGATCCTGTGTCAGGGAATCCTCAACATCTTCGTCGTGCTCGGGATCGCGCCGCTGACAGGCGTGCCGCTCCCGTTCATCTCCTATGCGCCGACGAACCTGTGCGTGATGCTGGCTGCCGTCGGCGTGCTGCTCAACATCTCCCGGCCGGGAGCGCGACGACTGAAGGTGGTAGAGGCTCCCGAGCGTGACGGCGCCGCTGATCGTGATCGGCGCCGGCGGGACCGCCGGGCACGTCGTGCCGGCACTGGCGGTAGCCGACGCGCTGCGAGCTGACGGGGCGGAGATCGTGTTCGTCGGCGGCGAGCGCGCCGAGCGCGAGCTCGTGCCGGCCGCCGGCTACGAGCTGCGGACTCTGAAGGTCGCGCCGCTCGCGCGCCGCAGTCTGACGGGAGCGGTCCACACCGCGGTTGTCGACGCGGCTGCCGCCCGCGAGGCCCGCCGTCTGCTGCGTGTCCTGCGCCCCGCGGCGGTGCTGGGAGCGGGCGGCTACGCCGCCGGGCCGGTCGGGCTTGCGGCGGCGGTGGCTCGTGTGCCGCTGGTGCTGATGGAGGCAGACAGCCATCTCGGGCTGACGAATCGACTGCTGGCGCCGCTGGCGCGCCGGGTGTGCCTCGCGTTCCCGATCGACGGCCGCGACGGCGATCGCTACCTGCTGACCGGGCGGCCCGTGCCGGCGCCGGCGGAGGATCGGGCGGCGGCCCGGACTCGGTTCGGAATCGGAGGCGACGACCAGTGTGTGCTGGTGTTCGGAGGCTCGCAGGGGGCGCGCTCGATCAATCAGGCCGCGGTCGAGGCGTTCAAGGGTGCGCGGTTCAGGGTCCTGCACGCGGCCGGCGAGCGCGATCTCGACCAGTTGACATCCCCGGGTCCGCATTACGACCTGCGCGGCTACATCTCGCAGTTCGGCGAGGCCCTGGCGGCCAGCGACCTGGTGGTGGCGCGAGCGGGCGGCTCGGTGTTCGAGGTCGCCGCGCATGGGCGACCGATGGTGCTGATCCCGTATCCCTACGCGACGGCCGACCATCAGACCGAGAACGCTCGTTTCATGGAGCGGGCGGGCGCCGCGATCGTGATCGCCGACTCCGAGCTGAGCGGGCCGCGGCTGGCGAATGAGGTCGGCGGCCTGCTGGCCGACCAGGGGCGGCTGGCCGCGATGGCGAAGGCGTCGGCGCAGCTCGCGCGGCCGGAAGCGGCTCGGGAGATCGCCGCCGAGGTACTGGCGGCGGCGGGGGCGGGCCGCGCGCCGGTGGCCGCGGGTCAGTAGGGCCCGCTGAGGGTCAGTAGGGCCGGCTGGGATATCCCGGACCCAGCCGCGCGTTGGCGTTCTGGGCCATCTGGATCGCGCGAGCGGGCCAGAAGTCGCCTGCCGGCGGGCCGCCGCCGCAGCCGCTGCTGTTACCCGGCGGATGGGTCCACAGGAACGCGTCGGTGTACCTGAACCCGGTCGCAGTGGTGTCCCTCGGCCCGAGGCCGCGCCCCGGCGGATTGCAGAGGTCCTCGTTGCCGTTGTGGACGCGGTCGTGGTTTAGCAACGGCCCGCGGCCGTTGGTCGCGGTGTTGACAATGAAGTGGGCGCCATGGGTGAGGCGCGAGATCCTGCTCGCCCACCGGACCTCGTTGATCGTCCAGTTGTTGTGGGTGTCGTTGGTGAAGAAGCCGCGGATCCTGTTGACGCCGATCGCGTTCAGGATCCTGGCCGTGTAGCGAACCGGATTGGAGTCCGAGTAGCCCGCCTCGACGTAGACGACGGTGTGCGGGAGCGCCTGCAGCTTGCGCATCTCATAGCGGAGGTCGGCCTCCCACTCTGGCATCGAACCGATCCTCGAGATGCAGCGCGACGAGCCGAGCGCATCGAGCTCGAGCAGGTAGACCGCCGGCCGGCGGCCGGTCGCCGCGGCCATCTCGTTGATGCGGCGGTGGAACACCGGGTTGTAGGCCCGGATCTGATCTGCGGTCGGACAGCCGCCCAGTGCCGGGTGCATGAAGTAGGTCGTGATGATCGGGATCGAGCCCGGGTCGGCGGTCATGTTCTGACAGAAGATCTTCTCCGCCTGCGCGAAGATCGCCCCTGGACCGCCGCCCTCCGAGTAGATGCTGAACCGCTGTGCCTCAGGTTGGTCGGCGATCTTCGACAGCTCAGCGATGTCGTGTGCGACTCTCGAATCGGAGGCGATCCGCGCCTCCATTCGGCCCGAGTGCATCCGGTGTTGGAAGCCCGCCCAGGACAGAGCGCTGGAGTAGCGATCGGGGTTGCTCCCGAGCAGCTGCGCGATCGCTCCCGCGGCGCGGCCGTGGGCGGGACCGTCGACGAAGAAATTCGCTCCGTGCAGCGGGTCAGAGCCCGGCGGGGCCGGTAGATCGAGCGGGTTGGAGGGATCGCGCCGAGCCGGGTAGGGCTGCGCGCATTTCTGGGCGTAGGCGGCGTGCGCCACCGGTCCGCCGGTCGCGGCGGTGGCGCCCGAGCGCGGGCCTACGGCCGCGAGCACGGCGACGCCGAGCGCCGCAACGACCGTCAGCCGCAGCGCACGCGCGTGGATCGTCGTCCTGAGCCTGCCAATCAGAACGCCGCCAAGATACCTGATGCGGCGGCCGCGCTCACTGCCACCTACGTTCATATAGCCTGATCGACACAGGATCCGGACTACTGCAAGATCGAGATGTTGTTTGGACAGGAGCATGTAAAGCGCTATCGGGCGACCGATGGCGCCGAGGGACACGAGTGGCGCGGCGCGCACGTCCTGCTGTTGACGACGACCGGTCGCCGGTCCGGCGACGAGCACACGACGCCGTTGATCTACAGCGAACGCGACGGGGACTACGTGATCGTCGCGTCTCGCGGCGGGGCGCCCTCGCATCCGGCCTGGTACCTGAATCTCGACGCCGATCCGGAGGTAGAGGTCCAGGTCCTCTCCGACCGGTTCCCGGCCCGTGCGCGAACCGCCGCCGGCGAGGAGCGATCGAGGCTGTGGAAGCTGATGACAGAGAGCTGGCCCGCCTACAACGACTACCAGGCCAAGACCGAGCGCGAGATCCCGTTGGTCGTGCTCGAACGCTCCTGACCACCCAGCCCTGAGCACCACGGCAGCACAGCAAGCCGACTGGTCGGGGCGCCAGCTTCACTTCGTCGGCATCGGGGGCGCCGGCATGAGCGGGCTGGCGCTGATCGCCCAGGCGCTCGGTGCGACCGTGACCGGATCTGACCGGGCGGAATCGTCGTACATCAAGCGCCTGCGCGAGCACGGGATCGAGCCGGTCATCGGTCACGCGGGCGCCAACGTCCCGGCAGGCGCCGAGGTCGTCTACTCGAGCGCGGTCAGCGACGAGAATCCGGAGCGGGGCGTGGCCGCCCGCGAGCTGCACCGGGCCGACCTGCTCGCCGAGATCGCCGCGCTCCGTCGCTGCCTCGCGGTGACCGGGACGCACGGCAAGACGACGACCGCCGCGATGGCGGTCCACGCGCTAACGGGCGCCGGTCTTGACCCCTCGTATGTGGTCGGCGGCGAACTTCGCTCGACGGGGCTCAACGCCGGCTGGGGATCGGGCGAGTGGATCGTCGTCGAGGCAGATGAGAGCGACCGCTCGCTGCTCAAGCTCGACCCGCAGATCGCGATCCTGACCAGCGCCGAGCTCGACCATCACACGACCTACTCGTCACGGCTCGATCTCGAGCACACGCTGCAGACGTTCATGGCACGGGCCGGCGAGCAGGCGGTCGTGTTCGACCGTCCCGAGCTGCTTCGCCTGTGCCCGGCGGGCGCGGTGCCCTATGACGCGCCCGACGCCGAGCTCGGGCCCGAGGGCTCGCGCTTTGAGTGGCACGGGATCGAGGTTGCGCTACCGGTCCCCGGAGCCCACAACGCCGTCGACGCTGCGGGGGCGCTGACCGCGTGCGCTCTGGCCGGAGCCCACCCGCGGCGGGCGGCCGCGGCGATGGCCGACTTCGTCGGAGCTCGGCGCCGCCTCGAACTGCTCGGCCGGACTGGCTCGGGCGCGGCCGTCTATGACGACTACTCGCACAACCCGACCAAGGTGGCGGCGGCCATCGCCGCGGTCCGGACGCTGCAGCCCAGGCGCGTGGTGGCCGTCTTCCAGCCACATCTGTACTCGCGCACCAGCGCGCTGGCACGGGAGTTCGGAGCGGCGCTCGCGGGGGCGGACGCGATCGTCGTGCTGCCGGTCTATCCAGCGCGCGAGGAGGCGGCGGACTTTCCTGGCATCGACGGCCATCTGATCGCCGCGACCACCGCCGACGCCGCCGGCGGGCGGACGGTCGCGTGGATGCCGGGGTTCAACGAGGCCCGGGCGCTGCTCGCCGGGTGGCTTGCGGAAGAGGACGTCTGCCTCGTGATGGGGGCAGGAGACGTCGACTCGCTGGCCCGGTCGCTCGTGGCCTGAGGCGGTCGCGCTTGACCTGAGGCGGTCGCGCGTGGCCCGAGGCGGTCGCGCGTGGCCTGAGGCGGTCGCGGCGCGGCTGGAGGCGTGCGGGGGCGAGCCTGAGCCCGCCGGGCTGCCTTCTACGCTGCGGTGACGATGACCGAGCTCCCCGAGGGCATCGAGCGCGATTACCCGCTCGCGCGACTGACGACGATCCGGGCTGGCGGCAACGCCGAGCTGTTCGCCAGGGCCGGCTCGATCGCGGCGCTTGAGCGGATCCTCACTTGGGCCGACGAATCGGGGCTCGAGGTAGGGGTGGTGGGCTCGGGGTCGAACCTCCTCGTGGCGGACGAAGGCGTCCGTGGAGTGGTGGTGAAACTTGATCGGGAGCTGAGCGAGATCGAACTCGACGGAACGCGGATCAACTGCGGCGGCGGCGCGCGCCTGCCGACGGTCTCGGCGCGCGCGGCACGGGCCGGGCTGACCGGGATCGAGTTCGGCGTCAACATCCCGGGTACCGTCGGTGGGGCGGTGCGGATGAACGCGAACGCCTACGGCGGCGAACTCGCCCGCGCGCTGGACTGGGTGGAGATCGTGAGCGCCGCGGGGACCGAACGGCGCGGGCCCGAGCAGCTGCGCTTCGCCTACCGGCGGTCGGGGCTTGCGGACGGGGAGGTCGTCGCGCGCGCCTCGTTCGCGCTCGCCCCGGCGGAGCCCGATGAGGTCAAACGGACGCTTGCCGAGATGCGCAGACGGCGCCGTGAGGCGCAGCCGTCGGGGATCAAGACGTTCGGCTCCACGTTCAAGAATCCAGACGATCCTCGAGCCGAGGGACGGAGCGCCGGACAGCTGCTCGACGCCGCGGGGTGTCGGGGGCTGCGAATCGGCGGCGCCGGGTTCTCGGCCAAGCACGCGAACTTCGTCGAGAACTTCGGTGACGCGACGACGGCCGACGTGGTGGCGGTGATGGCCGAGGGCCGACGGCGCGTCAAGGAGCAATTCGGCGTCGACCTCGAGCCCGAGGTCCAGGCGCTGGGGCCGGTCGCGCTACCGGCAGAATGGACTCGCCGATGAGCGTCTGGCCGCGCCTCGGCGACCGATTCGATCTCCGCCGCCGCTCCGCAACCCGGACCGGCCGCTTCCGTGTCAGGCCCGGGCCTCGGCTGGTCGCGGCACTGGTCGCGACCGCGGTCTTGCTCGTCGGCGCGTACTTCTGGGTGCGGGACTCCTCGCTGGTCGCGGTCCAGCAGGTCAAGGTCACAGGGGACAGCGGGCCCGACGCGGCCCGGATCCGCACGGCCCTGGTCGCGGCGGCGCGCAACATGACGACGCTCGACGTCAACATGGGGCAGCTCAAGACCGCGGTCGAGCCCTACCCCGATGTCAAGCGCCTCGACGTCAGCACCCAGTTCCCGCATGGAATGCGGATCCGGGTGGTCGAGCAGATGCCGGTCGCGGTCGTGGTGGAGGCGGGCCGGCGGATCCCTGTCGCCGGTGACGGAACGCTGCTGCACGACGTCGCGGCCGGCTCGACGCTACCGGTGATCTCACTCACGGTTCCACCGGGCGGCCCGCGGCTGACCGGCTACGCGCTGAGCGAGGTGAGGCTGCTGGCGGCCGCGCCCTACCAGCTGCTGGCGAAGATCGGTGGCGTCAGTGACCGGCCCGCGCACGGGTTGGTCGCACAGCTGCGGGACGGGCCCGCGATCTACTTCGGCGACGGCGGCCGGCTGGTCGCGAAATGGAACGCGGCCACGGCCGTGCTCGCAAGCCGAGAGTCGGCCGGAGCGGTGTACATCGACGTCACCGATCCGAATCGCCCGGCCGCTGGAGCGGGGTCGGACTCGACCACGTCGACGAGCTCGACGGCCGGCTCGGCGACCACGGCTGCAGGCTCGACCGCGAGCGCGAACTGAGGGTAAAGCTCAACTCGAGGGTGATGGCTCAGGAGCGCCCACTCTCTGCCCCTGATCGAGAGTTCCTGCTTCTGCAACGAACGTTGCGAACGCGGAGCGCGCGTTGACTTCTAGTAACAGAAGGTCATAACGTGCCAAACTGCTGGACCGCAGGAGCAGGCATTTAAACACTCAACCCTATATCGAGGGTCGGACGGAAACACAGCGAGGGTCGGACGGGAACTCATGGAAAGCGGCAGCTATCTGGCAGTCATCAAAGTCGTCGGCGTCGGCGGCGGCGGCACCAACGCCGTCAACCGGATGGTCGATGCGGGTCTGCGCGGGGTGGAGTTCGTCGCCTGCAACACCGACGCCCAGGCGCTCGCGATGTGCGACGCCGACATCAAGCTCAACATCGGCCACGAGCTCACCAAGGGGCTCGGCGCCGGCTCCAATCCCGACGTCGGGCACGGTGCCGCGGCCGAGTCGCGCGATGACATCAAAGAGGCGCTGAAGGGCGCCGACATGGTGTTCGTCACCGCCGGCGAGGGCGGTGGCACCGGAACTGGCGCCGCGCCGGTGATCGCCGAGATCGCCAAGAACGAGATCGGCGCGCTTACCGTCGGCGTCGTGACGAGGCCGTTCTCGTTCGAGGGCACGCAGCGCGCGCGCCAGGCCGCCGAGGGAATCCAGCGCCTGCGCGAGAACGTCGACACGCTGATCGTGATCCCGAACGAGAAGCTGCTCGCGATCGTCGAGCGGCGCACCTCCGTCCTGGACGCCTTCCGTGAGGCCGACAATGTCCTGCGTCAGGGCGTCCAGGGGATCACCGACCTGATCACGATCCCGGGATTGATCAACCTCGACTTCGCCGACGTGCGGACGATCATGCACGACGCGGGCAGTGCGCTGATGGGAATCGGCACCGCGGCCGGCGAGAACCGCGCCAGCGAGGCCGCGAAGGTCGCGATCTCCTCGCCGCTCCTCGAGGAGTCGGTCGAGGGCGCGATGGGGATCCTGCTCAACATCACCGGCGGTCACGACCTCGGGCTGTTCGAGGTCAACGAGGCGGCCGAGCTCGTCCAGAGCGCGGCGGACTCCAACTCGAACATCATCTTTGGAGCGGTGATCGACGACGCACTCGGTGACGAGGTTCGGGTGACGGTGATCGCGACCGGCTTTGACCACGGCCATCGCAGCCCGAGCACCGCGCGCGAGGCGACTCGACGCGACCGCCGCGACCGCGACGTGACGATGGACGACCGGCAGCGCTCCTCGCTCGAGATCTCCGACGACGAGATCGACATCCCGTCGTTCCTCAAGGACCGCTGATCCGGCCGCTGAGCACGCCGTTTGAACCCGGCTAGGGCAGGGGGCCGGTGTACTAGCCTGCGTTTCAGTGCCTCCCGTCGCCGAGAGCCTCCGGCACAGCCCGCTGCACGAGCAGCACGTCGCCGCGGGCGCCAAGCTGGTCGGCTTCGCGGGCTTTGAGATGCCGCTTCAGTATGCGGGCATCCGCGCCGAGCACGCGGCCGTCCGGAACCACAGCGGCGTATTCGACGTCTCGCACATGGGCCAGATCGAGGTCAGGGGACCCGGTGCCGCCGAGTTGCTGCAGCGACTGCTGTCAAACGACGTCCGCCGGCTGCCCGAGGGGGGCGCCCAGTACAGCGTCTGCTGCCGCGAGGACGGAGGCGTGCTCGATGACCTGTTCACCTACAGACTGGCCGAGTTCCACTTCCTGACGGTGACCAACGCCGCCAACCACGAGCGCGACCTGGCGTGGTTTCAATCCCACGGCGGATCGTTCGACGCCGACATCGTCGACCGTCGCGACGACTTCGCGATGCTCGCCGTCCAGGGACCTGAGACGCGCTCGCTCCTGGCGCCGCTTGCCGATGGCGCGGTGCCTCGGCGGACGCACTGCTGTCAGCGCACGATCGCCGGCGTCCCGATGCTCGTCTGCGGAACCGGTTACACGGGCGAGGACGGGGTCGAGCTGTTGCTCGATCCAGGTCACGCTCCCGCGGTCTGGGACGCGCTGCTGGCGGCGGGGGCGACGCCCGCCGGGCTCGGAGCACGCGACACCCTGCGGCTCGAGGTCTGTTACTGCCTGTACGGGAACGACCTGAGCGAGGATCGCGGCCCGATCGAGGCGGGGCTGGGTTGGTGCTGTCGCGAGCAGACGGGCTTCATCGGCTCAGACAGCGTGGCGCGGACGCGAGCCGACGGTCCCGCTCAGAAGCTGGTCGCGTTCACGATCGACGGTGACGGGATCGCCCGCCAGGGCAACGAGGTCGCCGGCGGTGGGGTCGTCACCAGCGGCACGTTCTCCCCGTCGCTTGAGCGGGGTATTGGTATGGCGTACGTCGACGCCGCGCAGGCTGAGCCCGGCACGACGCTGCAGATCGATGTCCGCGGCCGGACGCGCACCGCGGTCGTCGAGTCCAAGCCGATCTACAAGAAGGAGTCGTGACTTACGTGGCTGACGCGAGCTACCCCGACGACGTGCTCTACCACCCCGACCACGACTGGGCCCGAATCGATCCCGCCCAGCCCGACGAGGCGACGTTCGGGATCACCTGGTACGCGCAGGACTCGCTCGGCGAGGTCGTGTTCTTCGACCCGCCCCAGGTGGGCGCGCAAGTGAGCAAGGACTCCGCCTACACCGAGGTCGAGTCGGTCAAGGCCGTGTCCGACGTCGTCTCGCCGCTGAGCGGCGAGGTCGTGGCCGTCAACGATGCGCTGGCGGACCAGCCCGAGACGATCAACGAGGATCCCTACGGCGAGGGCTGGCTGGTCAGGGTCAGGCTCTCGGACCGATCCGAACAGGAGTCGCTGTTGGACTCGGCGGCCTATCAGGCAACTCTGCAGTGAGCGAATACACCGCCGCAACCGACCAGGATCGGCGCGAGATGCTCGCGTCGATCGGCGTCGAGCGGATCGAGGACCTGTTCGCCGATATCCCGCCAGACCTCAAGCTGTCGGCGCCGCTGGCGCTCGGAGCGGGCCTCGCCGAGCAGGAGGTGTATGACGAGCTGCGAGCGCTCGCGGGCCGCAACTCGAGCACCGAGGACGAGATCTCGTTCCTGGGCGCAGGGATGTACGACCACTACGTGCCGGCGCTGATCGACTCGATCATCAGCCGCTCGGAGTTCCTGACCCCGTATACGCCGTACCAGCCGGAGGTCTCCCAGGGCGGGCTGCAGGCGATGTTCGAATATCAGACCGCGATCTGCGAGCTGACCGGGATGCCGGTCTCCAATGCGTCGGTCTACGAGGGGCCGAGCGCCGTGGCCGCGGCCGGTTATGTCGCCAAGCTGACCAACTCGCGGCGGCGGTTTGTGGTCTCGCGCGGGGTGCACCCGCACGCCCGCGAGACGCTCGCGACGCTCGCCCACGGATGGATGATGGATGTCACCGAGGTGGCGCTGCAACGTGGGGTGACCGCCCTGCCCGAGCTCGACGAGGACGTCAGCGCCGTGATCGTCGCGCAGCCGAACTTCCTCGGCGCGGTCGAGGATCTCGAGTCGCTGGCCGCCGCGGCCCACGAGGTGGGCGCGCTGTTGATCTGCTCGTGCGATCCGATTCCGCTGGCGCTGCTGCGCACGCCGGGGGAGTGCGGCGTCGATCTCGCCGTCGGCGAGGGACAGACGCTCGGCAACCGGCTGGACTTCGGCGGCCCGTCATTCGGCTTCTTCACCGCGACCGAGGCGCTGCTCAGACGGATCCCGGGACGGATCGCGGGCGAGACGCATGACCTCGACGGCAAGCGCGGCTTCGTCCTCACGCTCCAGACCCGAGAGCAGCACATCCGCCGCGAGAAGGCGACTTCGAACATCTGCACCGCGCAGGCGCTCAACGCGCTCGCCGGCATCATCTACATGAGCTGGCTCGGCCGGGCCGGGATCGTGGAGCTCGCCGAGCTGCTCGTGCAGCGAACCGCGTACGCACGTGAGCGCCTCGCCGAGCTCGACGGCGTCACGCTCCTGCACGAGCAGCCCGTGGTCCGTGAGTTTGCGCTGGCGCTCGACGCACCCGTGGAGCGCGTGGTGCAGCGCTGTCTCGAGCACGGGATCAACCCCGGCTATCCACTCGGGCGCGACTGCCTCGAGTACGGCGACGGGCTGCTGGTCGCGATCACCGAACGCCGAACCCGGGCCGAGATCGATGCGCTGGTCAGCGCGCTCGGTCAGGCGGTCGCCGCGGAGCGCGACCGCGACTACGAGCGAGTCGGGGCAGCATGATCGCCGCCGCCGACGACGAGCTGACGATCTTCGATCGCTCCAAGGCCGGCCGCCGCGCGTTCGTCGCCCCGGCGCTCGACGTGCCGCCACGGCCGCTGGACGAGCTGCTCGAGCCGGGTCTGCGGCGCGAACGGCCCGCCCGGCTGCCCGAGGTCTCAGAGCCCGAAATCGTGCGCCATTTCAACCGGCTGTCGAAGCGCAACTTCGACCTCGACACCGGCTTCTACCCGCTCGGGTCGTGCACGATGAAGCACAACCCCAAGCTCCACGAGCGGGTCGCGGGGCTGCCGGGCCACGCCAAGCTCCATCCGCTGCAGCGCGCCGACCGCGCCCAGGGGGCGCTCGAGCTGATGTGGCGGCTGCAGAGCGCCCTGGCCGAGATCGCCGGCCTGCCACACGTCTCGCTTCAGCCTTCGGCCGGGTCGCACGGCGAACTCGCCGGGGTGCTGCTGACGCGCGCCTTCCACGAGGACCGCGGCGAGCGTCGCACCAAGGTCCTGACGCCCGACACGGCCCACGGGACCAATCCGGCGACGGTCACGATGGCCGGCTACGAGGTCGTCCACGTCGGCACCGACGAGCGCGGCAACGTCGACCTCGACGACCTGCGCGCGAAGGCGACCGACGAGGTGGCCTGCCTGATGCTCACCAATCCCTCGACACTCGGGCTGTTCGAGCCGGCGATCGAGGAGATCGCCAAGATCGTTCACGACGTCGGCGCGACGCTCTATTACGACGGCGCCAACCTCAACGCGATCATGGGCATCTGCCGCCCGGGGGACATGGGGTTCGACATCGTGCACTTCAACCTCCACAAGTCGTTCACCCAGCCACACGGCGGCGGCGGGCCCGGCGCCGGGCCGATCGCGGTCGCCGAGCGGATCGAGCCGTTTCTGCCCCGGCCGCAGGTCGTGCGCCGCGAGCAGGGCTCCGACGGAGACGCCGGCCACGTCTATGACCTCGACTATGACCGCCCCAAGTCGATCGGCCGCCTGCGGGGCTTTCAGGGCAACTACGGCGTGTTCGTCCGCTCCTACGCCTACATCCGCTCGCTCGGCGCGGCCGGGCTGCGCGGCGTCTCCGAGGTCGCCGTCCTGAACGCGAACTACCTGCTCGCGAAGTTGCGCGCGGAGGGGGTGGCCGAGTATCTGCCGGCCGCCTACGACCGTCTGTGCATGCACGAGTTCGTGCTCTCCGGAGCGCCGATGAAACGCGAGCTGCAGATCCGGACGCTCGACCTGGCCAAGCGGCTGCTCGATCACGGGGTGCACCCGCCGACGGTCTACTTCCCGCTGCTGGTCGAGGAGGCGCTGCTGGTCGAGCCGACCGAGACCGAGACCAAGGAGACGCTCGACCGGTTTGCCGAGATCGTGGCCGAGGTCCTGCGCGAGGCGGGCGAGGACCCCGAGATCGCGCGCGGGGCGCCCTACACGACGCCGGTGCGGAGGCTGGATGAGGCTGCCGCGGCCCGCCGGCCGGTAGTGCGCCAGGCGCTCTGATCTCGCGATCCGTCATAGGCTGAGGCGATGCGATTCGTGATCTTCGGCGCCGGGGCGATCGGCGGCGCGGTCGGAGCCAGGCTCGCACAGGCGGGCTTCGACGTGGCGCTGATCGCGCGGGGCGAGCACCTGGAGGCCATCCGGCGCGACGGGCTGACGTTCGAGACCCCCTTGCAGCGCGACGTCCTGCGGCTGCCGGCGGCCGAGGACCCGGCCGAGCTCGGGGTCGGTGACTCAGACGACGTCGTCCTGCTGACGACCAAGAGCCAGGACACGGCCGGGGCGCTCGGGCGACTGCGCCTGGCCGGCGCGAGCCATGTGCCGGTCGTCTGTCTTCAGAACGGAGTCGACAACGAGCGGTGCGCGCTGCGCGTGATGGACGCCGTGTACGGCGCCGTGGTGATGCTGCCGGCCGCGCATCTGGAGGCGGGCGTGGTGCTCGCCTACGGGGCGCGCGCGACCGGGATCATCGACGTCGGGCGCTACCCGCACGGCGCCGACGAACTGTGCGGCGCGGTCACCGACGCGCTGGCCGCATCGACGTTCGAATCGCAGCCACGCGAGGACGTGATGCGCCTCAAATACGCAAAGCTGATGCTCAACCTCGGCAACGTGGTCGGCGCGCTGTGCGGGCCGGGCGAGCGCAGCGACGACGTGACGGAGCTCGCGAGGGCGGAGGGCCGGGCGGCCCTGACGGCCGCGGGGATCGAGTTCGAGGCCGACCACGTCAGCGACCTCAGCGGCCGCTGGCAACGGATCGGTGTCCAGCCGATCGGCGACAACCCGCGCGCCGGCTCCTCGACCTGGCAGAGCCTGGCGCGCGGCGCCGGGGCGATCGAGACCGACTATCTCAACGGCGAGATCGTGCTGCTCGGCGGACTGCACGGGGTTCCGACGCCTGTCAACGCGGCGCTGTGCGAGCTCGCCGCGCGGGCTGCCGCTCGCGGCGCGAGGCCGGGCGAGCTGTCGGTCGACGAGATCCTGACGGTCGCCGCGTGAGGCGCGCGGCCCGCGTCAGCCACCGGACGGTCGGCCGGTGACCTCGGTCAGCGACCGCCGGATCGCCGCCGCGGCGGCCGAGATCGCCGAGCGTGGCGAGCGCCAGCTCGAACAGCTGGTCGCGATCTCATCGCCATCGGGCGATGTTCCCGGCGCCGAGGAGGCGCTCGCGCTGTGCGCGTCACTGCTTCCCGAGGGCGCCGCCACCGATCGTCCGCCGTGTTCGACGCCCGGCAGCGCCCCCGATCTGATCGGGACCGTGTCGGGCACCGGGGCGCGCAAGGTGATGCTGCTCGGCCACGTCGACACGGTGATCGGGCACGAGGCGCACGAGCCGCTGCGCCGCGACGGCGAGCGGCTGTACGGGACCGGGACGGCCGACATGAAGGGCGGCGTGGTGCTGTCGCTCGGGGTCGCCAGGGAGCTCGCGCGGGATCCGGCCTCGTTCGCCGAGCTGGCGGTGCTGCTGGTCACCGACGAGGAGTGGCGGGTGGCGCCGTTCGTGCACACACCGAGGTTCGCCGGCTATGACGCGTGCCTCTGCTTCGAGGCCGGCGAGCGCGGGCCCGACGGCGAGGAGGGCGTCGTGGTGCGGCGCAAGGCCGCCGGCACGTTGAAAGTGATCGCGACGGGGCGCGCCTCGCATTCGGGCTCCGCTCCCGATCAGGGTCGCAACGCCCTGCTGGCGCTGGCCGCGACCGCGCAGTCGGTGTCCGAGATGCACGATCCCGCCGGCCCACAACGGCTCAGCGTGGTGCCCACCGTGATGCGGTCGGGCGACGCCTTCAACGTCGTGCCCGCGGCCGGTGAGCTGATCTTCGATCTCCGCGCGCGCAGCCTCGAGGCGTTCGAACCGGTGCTGGCGCGTGTGCCATCCGAGCTCGACGGCGTCAAGCTCGATGCCTGGATGCAACGGCTGTGGCCGGGAATGGACTCACGGCAGGTCACCGCTGCAGTGCTCGAGAGGGCCTCCGAGCGGCTCGGCCGCAGGATCGTCGGCGTCCCGCGCGGCGGCGCCAGCGACGCAAGCCATTTCGCCGGCTCGATCACGCTGACGATCGACGGGCTCGGACCCAGAGGCGGCGGCGCCCACACCCCCGACGAGTTCGTCCTTCGCGACGCGCTCCGAGCCAGAGCCGAGGTCGCGCTCGCGATCGCGCTGCAGACGCTCGCGTAAGAGTTCGATCAAAGATCGCCGCGGCAACCGCGCAGACGGCGATTCACCTGCCATCCTTTGATGCTGTGAGCAGCAAGGTCTCAGCTCTCAGTGGCAAGCTCCCGGCCAAGAGCCGCGACTCGGTCCAGGGCCTGATCCTGCTGACCGGGATCGTTGCGCTGATGTGGCTCCTCGAGGTGATCAACTCGCTCGACCACAATGCGCTCGACAACAGCGGCGCCATCTACCCGCGCAACGTCGACCACCTGTGGGCGATCTTCACCGCCCCGTTTCTGCACTTCAGCTTCACGCATCTGATCGACAACACGATCCCGTTCGTGTTCATGGGCGTGATCATCGCCCTCTGGGGCGCCACCCGGCTGGCGCTGGTGACGCTGGTCGTGATCGTCGTCGGCGGGCTGGGCACGTGGCTGATCGCGCCCGCCGGCACTGAGACAGTCGGAGCCAGCGGAGTCGTATTCGGGTACGCGACCTACCTGTTCGCGCGTGGCGTCTTCAACCGCAACGTGTTCGAGATCCTGATCGGGATCGTGGTCGCCGTCGTGTGGGGCGGCGCGCTGCTGGCGAGCGTCGTGCCGCACGCGGGAATCTCGTGGCAGGGGCACGTTTGCGGGGCGATCGGCGGCGTCGTCGCCGCCTGGCTGTTGGCGCGGCCGCGGGCCGGCGCGGGGTCGAGAACGGGGACGGGTTCCGGCACCGGCGGCGGTCCCGACAGCGATCCGCTCTCACGAGCGCTCGCGCAGTAGCCGTCGCGCCCAAAGCAGATAGCCTCGGGCCGATGCGGATCTTCTCCGGCATCCAGCCGACCGGGCGCAAGCACCTCGGCAACTACATCGGCGCGATCACCCAATACGTGGCCGGGCAGGAGCGCGGTGACGCGATCTACTGCATCGTCGACCTGCATGCGATCACCGTCGCCTACGACCCGCGGTCGCTGCGCGAGTCGGTGCACGACACCGCGGCGATCCTGCTGGCCGCCGGTCTTGACCCTGAACGGTGCATCTTCTTCCGCCAGGCAGACGTCCGTGAGCACACCGAGCTGTGCTGGCTGCTGACCAGCGTGACCGCCTACGGGGAGCTCAATCGCATGACCCAGTTCAAGGAGAAGTCGGCCAGCCAGCGTGACCTGATCTCCGCGGGGCTGTACATCTATCCGGTCCTGCAGGCCGCCGACGTGCTGGCCTACCGCACCGACGAGGTCCCGGTCGGCGAGGACCAGCGCCAGCACATCGAGTTGACGCGGGACGTGGCCGAGCGTTTCAACGCCCGCTTCGGCGAGACGCTGGTCCTGCCCGAGGTGCGGGTGCCCGAGATCGGGGCGAGGATCATGGATCTCCAGGCCCCCGAGAAGAAGATGTCGACCACCGGCGGGACCGAACAGGGCACCGTGCTGGTGCTCGACCCACCCGACACGATCGCCAAGAAGATCCGCTCGTCGGTCACCGACTCGGGCAGCGTCGTTCTCCGTGGGCCCGACAAGGCGGGGATCACCAACCTGATCGAGATCATGGCCGCGATCAACGGCAGCACGCCCGAGCAGATCGAACAACAGTTCGACGGCCACGGTTACGGGGCCTTCAAGACGGCCGTCGCCGAGGCGGTGATCGACTACCTGGCGCCGGTCCGCGAACGCTACGACGGGCTCCGTTCAGACGTGGCCGAGCTCGAGGCGGTATTCGGCGCCGGCGCCGAGAAGGCCCGGGCGATCGCAGCCCAGACGGTGGCCGACGTCCGCAACGTGATGGGCGTCGGAGCGGTCCGGGCGCGCAGCTAACGTCTGCGAGGTGGCACTCGTAGACCTCGAGCTCGACCTGGACGTGTTCGCGGGGCCGTTTGACCTGCTGCTGACCTTGATCCTGCGCGAGGAGGTCGACCTGCTCGAGGTCGACCTGGCCGATGTCGTGATCACCTACATCGACCACCTCGAGCAGCGCGGCGAGCTCGACCTCGAGGCAGCGACCGAATTCCTGGTCCTGATCGCGGCCCTGCTAGAGCTCAAGTCACGGCTGCTGCTGCCCGGCGAGGAGCTCGAGGAAATCGAGCTCGATCCCGGCGAGGCGGCCGAGGAGCTGCTCGCGCGGCTGCTGTCGGCGCATCGCTACCGGGCCGCCGCGGCCCACCTTCGCGAGCGGCTCGAGGGACAGGAGGGCTACCGTTTTCGCTCCGCGCCGCTGCCGCCGGCGCTGCGCAAGGCATCGCTGGCCGACGCGCGCGCCGTGTATGACCCGGCGACGCTCGGGGTGGCGATCGGTCAGCTGCTGGTGCTGCCGCCGCCGGTCGACCTACGCCACGTGACGATCGCGAAGGTCACCGTCGCCGAGCGGCTGGCCCACCTGAGAAAGCTGCTCGCGCGCGGGAGGTTCACGTTCTCAGAAGCGGTCGCGCGGTCCGATCGCGTGACGGTGGCGGTGACGCTGTATGCGCTGCTCGAGCTCTACAAGCAGGGCGAGGCGACGTGGATCCAGGAGCAGCCGTTCGCCGAGATCACGATCGAGTCGGTGGCAGCGCAGCGGAGGATGACCGCGTGATGGCGGGAGATCTGCCCCCCCGCCTGAGGATGACCGCGTGACCACCGCCGGCCAACTCGAGCGCACCCTCGAAGGGCTGCTGTTCCTGAGCTCGGATCCGGTCACCGCGGACGCACTGGCGGACGCCAGCCGCGCCGAGCTGCACGAGGTCGTCACGGCGCTCGAGCGACTGCGCGAGAGCTTCGAGTTCGAGCGCCGCGGTCTGGTCGTCCGTGAGCTGGCCGGTGGTTACGTGCTCAGCACCCATCCCGATGTCGAGCCCGCCGCCCGGCGGTTGCTGGCCAAGCCGAGGACCCCGGCGCTGACCCCGGCACAGGCCGAGACGCTGGCGATCGTGGCCTACCTGCAGCCCGTCTCGCGGCCCGAGATCGCCCGGATCCGGGGCGTCAGCGCCGAGTCGGCAGCCACGACGCTACTCGAGCGGGGGATCATCGAGGAGGCCGGCCGGTCGCAGTTCGGCGCCGTGCTGTACCGCACCACTGAGCTGTTCCTGCGGCTGTTCGGCTTGGACTCGCTGCAGGAGCTGCCAGACGTGTCCGAGTTCGATCCCGCGCCGGAGATCGAACACGAGCTGCGCGAGCGCCTGATGCGAGCCGGGGAAGCCCGGGCCGGCGTGTCGGGCGCGACGCTGACGGCGGACGCGCCCGCGGGCGTCTCGGGGGCCACTCGCGCGGCCGACGCCGAGCCCGTCTAGACCCCCAGAAACTCGACCGCCGCCCGCCCGTCGTCGGCCAGCACCCGCGCATCGGCGGCGGACAGCTCGACGAGCGGTTCGATCTGCGCCTCGCCTGCGGCGATCCGCCACAGCGCCGCGGCCCTGCCGTTGACCAGCGCAAAGCCGCGGAAGATGCCGCCGCTGACGACGCGCGGCTCGACGTCGGCCAGCAGTTCGGCTCGCGAGCACCAGCCGAGCAGGACCGGTTCATATGCGCCCAGCAGTCGCGGGCCCGGCAGCGGCGCCGCGCGTGGACGCTTGCGAAGGTCGACCAGTCCATCGCGCCCTTGCGCAAGCTCGCTCGCGATCGCCTCAAATCCAGACCGTGCGGCGCCGAGCGTGATTCCCGCCCAACGGGCGAGATCAGACGGATCCGCGGGGCCGTGACCGGCCAGGTACCGGCGCGCCAGCTCGGCGAGCGCGAGATCGCGATCGAACCTGGGCTTGGCGGGTAGCCAGTCGGGGACTAGCGCATAGGCGTGCTGGCGGCCGATCATCGGCCCGCGCACGACGCTGCCCTGCAGGGCAGCGGCGAACATCACGTGGATGAACGCCTGCCCGTCGGTGGGGATCGCGGCGCCGCGCAGCCGGTGGCGCAGCGCCGGCCCCGTCATCGGGCCGTTCGCGGCTAGCTCGCGCTCGATGATCGACACCGCGCGTCGCGCCTGATCGGCGCTGACGCCGGTCTGGAGCAGCCGGGTCAGGTTCGAGGTCCGCAGCTGGGGCGTGGTCAGGGCGTGCAGCCAGAAGTAGTCCTCGCTGCGCACAAGGTGCAGCGTGCCCCGGTTGAGCCACGTGATCAGCAGTGACCGCTCATCGGTCAGCAGCCGGTCGACGTCGGCGGCCGTCGTGCCCTGACTGCGCGCCCTGATCGCGAGCCGCGCGCCGCGCGGGTCCTGTCCCTGGACCGCGAGCAGACGATTCACGACCGCCAGCGGTTCTCGTGCCCGGCGGCCCGCAAGCAGTTGCGCGGTCAGCCGCCGCGCGAGCGTCGTCACAGCGCGGGCGCCGCTGTGCGGGCGACCGCGAGCTGACCGCAGGCGGCGTCGATGTCACGCCCTCGGGTGAGCCTCACGGTGGCGCCGATCCCCTGGCGTTCGAGCTCGGTCCGGAACGCCTCGATCGCCTTCGGGCTCGAGCCGACGTACGGCGAGTCGGTCGGGTTGTAGGGGATCAGATTGACCTTGAACATCCGCCGGTCGAGGACCTGCGCGAGGCTCCGCGCCTGCGCGAACGAGTCGTTGACACCGGCCAGCATCACGTATTCGACGAACACCATCCGCCGCTTTCGCTCGTAGTAGCGGCGGCAGGCCTCGAGCACGTCGGCGAGCGGGTAGCGGTCGTTGACCGGCATCAGCTGCGAGCGCAGCTGCTCGTCGGCGGCGTGCAGGGAGAGCGCGAGGCGGATCGGCATCGGGTCGGCGGCGAGCCGCTCGATGCCGGGAATCCAGCCGATCGTCGAGATCGCCGTGTGCCGGTGGCTGATCCCGGTCTCGGGCAGCCGGGCGCACGCCGCAAGGACCGCGTCGATGTTCATCATCGGCTCGCCCATACCCATGAAGACCGCATGATCGACCGGTCCGCGACGGCGGAAATGGAGCGCCTGGTCGACGATCTCCGAGGCGGTCAGGTTGCGGCCGAACCGCATCGTCCCGGTCGCGCAGAAGGTGCAGGTCAACGGGCAGCCCGACTGCGAGGAGAGGCACAGCGACTGCCGTCCATCGCGGTAGCGCATCAGCACCGCCTCCAGCGGACGGCCGTCGGCCGTGTGCAGCAGCGCCTTGACGGTTCCGTCGCGGGCGTGGGCCTCGTGCTCGAGCGTCAGGCTTGAGAACGGGACATCGCGCGCGAGCGCGGATCGCAGCGCGAGCGGCAGGTCGGTCATCGCGTCAAAGCCCGTCGCGCCCTGCGCCGCCCAGCGCCACACCTGCCGGGTGCGGTACTCGGGCTCGCCCAGGTCGGCCAGCGTGCGTTTGAGACGCTCGACGTCCATCGCCGCTCTCTATGGTGCCATCGCCATGCGCCTAGCGAAGTTCCTGGCCACGGCCGGCGTCGCCTCGCGCCGCGCGGCCGAGCGGGTGATCCGGTCGGGACGGGTGACCGTCGGCGGCGAGCAGGTGCTCGACCCCGCCCGCGATGTCGGGCCCGGCGACGCCGTCGCGGTGGACGGCGAGCCCGTCGCGCCGCCGTCAGAGCGGGTGGTCTACGCGGTCAACAAACCGGCCGGGGTCGTGAGCACCGCGAGTGACCCGCAGCGCCGGCCGACGGTCGTCTCACTGATCGACTCACGCCGCAGGCTGTATCCGGTCGGGAGGCTCGATATCGACGCCACCGGACTGATCCTGTTGACCAACGACGGCGACCTTGCCTACCGTCTCACGCACCCGAGCTTCGAGGTCCCCAAGACCTACCGGGCGCGGCTGCACAACGCTCCGGTGCCCGACGCGGCGCTGGCGAAGCTGCGGGCCGGGGTGATGCTCGACGACGGCCTCACGGTCCCGGCCACCGTGCACCGGGTGTCGGCCGACACGATCGAGATCACGATCCATGAGGGCCGCAAGCGTCAGATCAAGCGGATGTGCGAGCACGTCGGCCATCGGGTCAAGGCGCTTCAGCGGGTTGCATTCGGGCCACTCGCGCTCGGCAAGCTGGCTCAGGGCGACTACCGGCGGCTGACCGAGGATGAGATTGGGGCGCTCACGTCCGCCGCTGGGTCAGCAGCTCGTCGCGGCGATACGTCGTCGTCCTGAGCGCCGAGGCGACCATCGCGGGCGTCAATCGGACCGGCTTGGAGGCGTCGAGCGCCATCACCGTGAACTGAAGCGCGCGCCTGCGCCAGGCGACGTGAAAACCCGGGATCGCGTAGTTGCTCTGCATCGTCGACCCCGACAGGTTGCAGGCCGCGCCCCACCAGCAGAGCGGCACGCGCGGTGCGCCGATCGAGATCACGTCGAGCTGGTCGACGCGCGCCGAGGACCCGTGCAGGAAATGTAGGCCGGGCAAGTACAGGGACAGCGGCAGCAGGTCCCGATAGTCCTGCACGAGGATCGCGCGCTGGCCGACGTGCGCGCTCGGCTGGGCGCCGAGCACGCGGCCGACGGCGCGCCAATCTGGGCGCTGGAAGCCGCGGTCGACGGCGACGCCCGCCACGGCGACGACCCCGGTCACGCACAACGCGACCACCGCGCCGCCGCCCAGCCAGCCCGCCCGGCGCCCACCGAGGCCGGCGGCGACGACGATCGCCGCCGGCGGCCACAGCGACAGGACGTTGCGCGTGATCAGGTCATCGACACCGCCGGTGACCAGCAGCAGGTTGAGCGCGAACCCCGAGATGGCGATCGTCCCAGCGACGATCGCCCCGCGCCGCTCGAGTGCGGTGCACCGCAACGCGAGCAGCGCGAACGCGACCAGCACGGCGGCCTCGGCGATCCGCTCGAGCACGCGGGCCCCCGGCGCCTGGAACCCGATCAGAAACTCGGGCACGATCTGCGCCAGGCGCGGGACCAGCGGAATCGGAGCGATCCAGCTGGCGTTGCCGGTCGAGTTCTGGCTGATCGCCAGCGGCAACAGCGCGAGCCAGCAGACGGCGACCAGTGCGACCGCCAGCAGCACGGCCTTGAGGCTCCGGTCGCGGCGGTAGACCACCACCAACCAGACCGCTTCGGGAACGACGGCCAGCATCGCGTAGTAGTGGTTGGCGAGCGCCAGTGCGGAAAGCACCGCCCAGGCGATGAGTGCCCTGGAAGTAGGGCGCTCGCGCACGTGGGCGAACGCCAGCAATCCCGCGGCGCTGAGCAGCACCATCGTCTCGTACGGGCGAAACTCCTGCGAGTACCAGACCAGGAACGGGTTGCACGCCGTCAGCGCTGCGGCGACGACGCCCGCTCGTCTGGTCACCAACCTGGCGGTGGCGAAGTACATCACCGGGACGGTCGCCACGCCGGCAAGCGCCGGCAGCGAGCGCAGCGCCAATTCTCCGAAGCCGAACGCGCGCGCCCACACCCAGGCGACGCAGTAGAAGAGCGGCGGGGTTGTCTCGTTCTGGGGCAGCAGCCCGAGCATCTGACCGGGCGAGTAGTGGACGTCCGCGGCCGTGTTGGCCTCGTCGAACCAGAATCCCTGGTGCGCCAGGTGCGTGAACCGCAGCACCGCCGCCAGCACCGTCAGCGGCGCGATCGTCGCGGTGATCGCCGTCGCGGCCGGGTCGCCGATCACGCGAGCGCGGCCGGTGGCGAGCGGCCTGGCCAGCCGGCGCCCGTCTCCAGACAGCGATCCGACGCTCACCGCGCCAGGCTAGACGGCGACAAACCGGTCGCGCGAGGGCTCATAACGGCCCCGAGCAGCACCCTTAACAGGATCGCAACACCCGACCCGGATCCCGGCAATCACTCCGACGGCACTATCTTCAGTCTATGCGCCAGCCGCAAAGCGATGCCGACGCCTCGGTCTCGTTCGCTTCGACGTCGGCCGGCGGACGGCCCGAGAGCACAGTGGCGCTTCCGACGCCGAGATCGCTCGGTCTCGGCCGGTCCCTGCGGCTTCCGCGTGTGACGTTCGGCCCGATCGCCGGACGGATCGCGATCGCGGCGCTGATCGTCGCGACGCTGGCGATCGTGATCGTCGCCGCGGCGGGCCCGTCGGTGCTCGTGCCCCGCAGCCGGGTCGTGTTCCCGAGCTGGGATGCAGGGCCGTTGCATTCGCTGATCACGCGGCCGTTCACGGACGCCAACACGGTCGGGATCGGACTGAGCGCGGTGCTGGTGGCAATGATCGTCGCGTATGGGGTCGCGCTCGCCGCGTCGCGGACCCTGTCGATGCGCCTGATCGCGGTGGCGGTCGTGGTGCTGCATGTGATCCTGCTGATGAGCCCGCCACTGCAGCTCAACGACGTGTGGAACTACCTCGGCTACGCGCGCCTGGGTGCGCTGCACCAGTTCAACCCCTACACGCACGTGATCAAGCAGGAGTTCTTCGACCCCGTGTACGCATTCTCGACCTGGCACAACCTGCGCAGCCCGTACGGGTCGCTGTTCACGGCGATCACCTACCCGCTCGCGTTCATGTCGCTGCCGGTCGCCTACTGGGTGCTCAAGGTCGTCACCGTCCTGCTCAGCCTGTGTTTCATCGCGCTCGTGTGGCAGTGCGCGCGTCAGCTCGGACGCGATCCGCGCGTGGCAGTGGTGTTCGTGGCGCTCAACCCGATCTACCTGATCTACGCCGTCGGGGGCTTTCACAACGACTTCTTCATGCTGGTGCCGTCGATGGGGGCGATCTCGTTCGTGCTCGCCGGGCGCGACCGTTCCGCAGGCGCGGCGCTCGTGCTCGCGATCGCCGTCAAGTTCACGGCCGTGCTGCTGCTGCCGTTCCTGCTGGTCGCGGTGGTGACCCGTGAGCGTCGGCTGCGGTTCATCGTGGGCGTCGTGCTCGCGGCGGTGCCGATGATCGTCCTGAGCGTGGCGCTGTTCGGCTTCTCGATCCCCAACCTCTCTGACCAGAGCTCGCTGCTGACCGACTTCAGCATCCCGAACGTTGTCGGCCTGGTGATCGGAATCGGCGGCGGCACCTCGGGACTGCTGCGGATCATGAGCGTGATCGTGGTGCTCGTGATCGGCTATCAGGTCTACCGCCGCCGGGATTGGCTGTCGGGCGCGGGGTGGGCGACGTTCGCCCTGATCGCGAGCCTCGCCTGGCTGGTGCCGTGGTACGTGATCTGGCTGCTGCCGCTGGCCGCGCTGGCGATGAGCACCGGGCTGCGCAGGACGGCGCTGGCGATGACCGTGTTCCTGGTGCTGACGTTCATGCCGGCGCTTCAGATCTATATGAACGACCACGCGATCAACCCGCTCGGGAGCCCGGTCGGGCTGGCGTCGCAGTTGCATCAGCGTAAGCTCGCCAATTAGTCACCGTAAGTCGTCGCGCCGCGCTTTGTTAGCGTCGGCGGCCGTGCGAATCGAGTCTGTGCTGCCTGCCTCGCCGTCCGGGCCGGCGCCGGCGGTTGCCGGGCGCAGGTCACTGCGGCTGGACCCGGTCGAGCTCGCCCTGCTGGTCGCGTTCGCGGCGATGTCGATGTGGGTCGTCGTTACCGACCTGTTCGAGATGGCGGCACACGGTCTGGTCTGGACCGGCACCGACGGCTTCTTCATCGTCGACCAGATGCAGTACCTGGCCTGGATCCAGTCGGCCTCGCACCACCTGCTGATCTCGAACATGTTCGTTTTGCGTCCGACGCCGTCGGACTACTTCCAGCCCGCGATCGCGGTCTCGGGAGCGATCGCCGCGCTCGGCGTCGCGCCGTGGCTGGCGCTGTTGCTGTGGAAACCGGTCGCGGTCGTGGCCACGTTCCTGGCACTGCGGGCGTACGCCTACCGGGCCGTGTCTGACCGCGGCGGGCGCCGCGCCGTGATCGCGCTCGGGCTGTTCTTCGGGTCGTTCAGCGTCATCTACGGCTCGGTGAGCATCGTCGGTGACGTGATGCCCGGCTGGCTGTCATGGGGCTATCCGTTCGGGTTGATCGCCGTTGCGCTGATCGTGTTCGCCGTGCTTGGCTACGAGCGCGCCCGGAGCGCCGGCCAGCTCGCATGGGCGCCCGGGCTGATCGGAGCCGTTGCCAGCATGCTCCATCCCTGGCAGGGCGAGACGTTGATCCTGATCGTCGTGTTCGCCGAGCTGATCCGCTGGCGTGAGCACCGCGGGGGCCGTCGACTCGGGCTGCCGATCCTGACCGCGGTGCTGACCGGAATCCCGCTGGCGTACTACCTGGCGCTGGGGCACTTCGACCTGAGCTGGAACCTCGCCCGGATCGCCAGCAAGCACGCATTCCCGTTCTGGTCGATCGCGCTCGCGGTCGCCCCGCTGGCCGTGTTCGCGGCACTCGGCTACCGCGGGCGCCCACGGAGCTTTCTCGAGCTGATGACCCGGACGTGGCCGCTCGCGTCACTGACGATCTACGTCTTCTCCGCGAGCACCCTGAGCGCCACACCGCTGCATGCCTTCAACGGGATTACAGCGCCGCTGGCGGTGCTGGCGGTGCTCGGGGTCCAGCGCGCCGGCTGGGAGCGGCTGCCGCGCAGGCGCCTGGTGACTGTCGCGGTGCTCGCGCTCGCGACGATCCCCGCCAACGCTTATGCGCTGGCGATCGCACACACCTACACGCGCCCGACCCCGGGCAATGCGAACTACATCACCCACGACGAGCGCGACGCGCTCGCGTTCCTGAACCGCGATCCGGATCCGGGAGGTGTGCTGACCCGGTTCTACCTCGGCGAGGTGGTCCCGGCGCGGACCGGCCGCCAGACGCTCGTCGGAGACTGCCTGTGGTCAGAGCCCCGTTGCATCCCGCGCTCGCTCGCGATCGACGCGCTGTTCGACGGCTCGATGTCGCGGGTCCAGGCGCGGCGGTTCGTGCGCCGCAGCGGCGCGCGCTTTTTGCTCGCCGACTGCCGTGACCACCTTGACATGGCCACCCTGCTCGGCCCGATGGTCATCGCCGTGCACCGGTTCGGGTGCGCGACCGTGTATGAACTCGATCGCGCCGGGCGCGCCCAGGGCCCTCTGGCAGAATTACCGGCCAATGCGGCTGTTCGCGCTCCGAGGCGCCAATAGCGTCGAGGAAAACGAAGCGACCGCGATCCTCGAGGCCACAGACGTTCTGATCCGCGAGTTGATGTCGCGCAACTCGCTGACGGCCGATGCGATGGTGAGCTGTATCTTCACGCTCACCGATGACCTCAACGCGGAGTTCCCGGCGGTCGCGGCGCGGCGGTTGGGGCTCGACAAGGTGCCGCTTCTGTGTGCCCGCGAGGTGCCGGTCCCGGGGTCGCTGCCGCGCGTGATCCGCGTGCTGGTGCACTACTACGCCGACGGCGATCACGAGCCCAAGCACGTCTACCTCGGGGCGGCTCGCGCCCTGCGGCGAGACCTCGAGTCGGCACAATAGGTCGTTGACGTCAGGCGAGCGACTTACGGAAGGGATCTCAGCAGTCGATGGCGATCGAATTCGGACAGCGCATTCGGCGGATCCCGTCATACCCCTTGGCGGCCGGCTACGACCTCGGGGCCGACGTCGCGATGCTCGCCTCCAACGAGTGCTGGCTGGCGCCCGGCGCCGACGTGGTCGCCGCTGCCCAGGCGGCGGTGGCCGGCGTGCACCGCTACCCGGATCCCTCTTACGCGGCGTTGCGCGAGGCGCTGGCGGCGCGCTACGGGGTCCCCAAGCAGCGGATCGCGCTGGGCAACGGCTCCTGCGACATCCTGCTCGCGGCCGGCGAGGTGCTGCTCGAGCCTGGCGCGGAGGTGGTCTACGGATGGCCGGCGTTCAGCGTCTACCCGCACCTCGAGGCGGCCTCGGGCGCCCGCGGGATCCAGGTCCCGCTCGACGCCGACGACCGGCACGATCTCGAAGCGATGGCCGCCGAGGTGACGGTTGCGACCCGGCTGGTGCTGATCTGCAATCCCAACAACCCGACCTCGACCTCGCTCGGACTCGACGAGGTGGAGCGCTTCCTGCGGCGCGTCCCGCGCCACGTGTGCGTGATCCTCGACGAGGCCTACGCGGAGTACGCGCTCGTGCTCGGCGACACGTACGCGTCGGTCGAGCTGCTCAAGCGCTGGCCCAACCTCGTGATCCTGCGGACCTTCTCGAAGGTCTACGGGCTCGCCGGGCTGCGAGTCGGATATGGGCTGTGCGGCTCAGAGGACCTCCGCGCCGCAGTTGACCAGGTCCGCCAACCGTTCTACCTCAACATGGTCGCCCAGGCGGCGGCGGTGACCGCGCTGCGCCACCAGGACGAGGTCGAGCGCCGTGTCGTGCGGACGGTCGCGGCGCGGACCGAGCTATCGGAAGGTCTGAGGCAGTTGGGACTCTGGGTCGCCGAGTCCGATGCGAACTTCATCTGGACTCGGTTGCCCGAGGACGCTGTCGAGGCGGATGTCGTTGCTGGGCTGGCCGCGCGCGGCGTGCTTGTGCGGGCCGGAGGGTCGCTCGGGCGCGAGGGGGCGCTGCGGGTGACGGTCGGCAGTGATGCTGAGAACGCGAGGTTCCTGGCGGCGATGTCAGAGCTGGTTTAGGCACGTTTTTAGCTGGGGAAGGGGGAGTGGAGGCCACGCGACACCCCTTGCCACCCAAAACCCGCCGGCACCGAACAAACCGCTGCTTGTCACAGCCAACCCCGTCTGCTAGAAACCGGCCGCAAGCGTATGACCAGCGCCATGCACACGACGTCCCGCAGCACCGACGCCGCCGGCTGGTCCTTCTACGCCCGCTTCTACGCCTGGCGATTTAGCTAGGCGCTCGGCCACAGCCCCCGTCCGCGCGCGCTGAGCGCCGGAGACCCGGAGGTCGGGCGCCGTTTTAGTCCGCGACGAGCGCAGCGCTCGAGCTTCCGTACAGTTTCCAGGCGTTGAGAAAGGACAAGTAGATGATGATCGTGATGAAACCGACGGCCACCGAGCAGGAGGTCCAGGCAGTCGTCGACCGGGTGCACAGCGTGGGCGCGCGGGCGCACGTGATCTATGGCGAAGAGCTGACGGTGATCGGGGCGATCGGCGACTCCGAGCACGTCGCGCGGCTCGAGCTCGAGAGCACGCCCGGAGTCGACCACATGGTGCCGATCTCCAAGCCGTACAAGCTTGCCTCGAGTCAGATCAAGCACGGGCAGCGGACCGTGCTCGAGATCGCGGGCCGCAAGGTCGGGGGCGATCAGTTCGCGATGATCGCCGGACCCTGCACGATCGAATCCCGCGAGCAGACGCTGCAGACCGCGCGGATCGTCGCCGACGCCGGCGCGACGCTGTTCCGCGGCGGGGCCTACAAGCCGCGCACGTCCCCCTATGCGTTCGGGGGTCTGGGCCAGGAGGGCCTGCATATGCTCGCCGAGGCACGCGCCGAGACCGGGCTGCCGATCGTCACCGAGGTGATGGACGTGCGTGACCTCGAAACGGTGATCGAGGTCGCCGACGTGATCCAGATCGGGGCCCGCAACATGCAGAACTACAGCCTGCTGTCGGAGATCGGCCGCTGCGGCTGCCCGGCGCTGATCAAGCGCGGCCTGTCGAGCACGCTCGAGGAGCTGCTGATGGCGGCCGAGTACATCCTCAAGGAGGGCAACGAGTCGGTGATGCTGTGCGAACGCGGGATCCGCACGTTCGAAACGGCCTACCGGTTCACGCTCGACCTGATGGCGATCCCGGTGCTCAAGGAGCTGACCCATCTGCCGGTGATCGTCGACCCCAGCCACGCCGCCGGCCGGCGCGATCTGGTGCTGCCGATGTCGCTCGCGGCCGCTGCGGCGGGCGCCGACGGGATCATCGTCGAGGTCCATCCCAACCCCGACGAGGCGATCTGCGACGCCGCCCAGCAGCTGGTCGCCGACGAGTTCGCCGACTATCTCGATCAGGTCCAGGCGGTCGCCGCGGTTGCCGGCAAGACGCTCTCCGACGTTTCGGTCGCCCCCTGACGTGGCGTTCACCGGCACCGAGCGAAGCGAGTCGGTCCGCGATCAGCGGATCGATCGCCTCGTACCGCTGGTCGCCCCGTGCGAGCTGATCGAGGAGCTGCCGGTGTCGGACGCCCACGCCGAGGTCCTGCTGCGCGGCCGTTCCGACGTGCAGGCGATCCTCGATGGTGGCGACGACCGTCTGCTGGTCGTGGTCGGACCGTGCAGCGTCCACGACGTCGAGGCCACACGCGAATACGCCGAGCGACTCAGCCGCGAGCTCAGACGCCTGTCGAGCGATCTGTGCGTGGCGATGCGGGTCTACTTCGAGAAGCCGCGGACGACGGTCGGCTGGAAGGGGTTGATCAACGATCCCCACCTGGACGGCTCCAGCGACGTCAACACCGGCCTGCGGATGGCGCGGCGGCTGCTGCTGGAGGTGCTCGCGCTGGGCCTGCCGGTCGGGTGCGAGTTCCTGGACCCGATCACCCCACAGTACATCTCCGACGCGGTCTGCTGGGGAGCGATCGGCGCGCGGACGGTCGAGAGTCAGATCCATCGCCAGCTCGGGTCGGGGTTGTCGATGCCGGTCGGCTTCAAGAACCGGACCGACGGCAACATCCAGGTCGCGGTCGACGCGGTGCGTGCGGCGGCAGCCTCGCACGCGTTCGCCGGGATCGACGTCAGCGGCACGCCGGCGATCCTCTACACGCGCGGCAATCACGACTGCCACGTGATCCTGCGCGGCGGCAAGGGCACTCCCAACTATGGAGCAGAGTCCGTGTCGAGGGCAGTCGAGCTGCTGCGCGCCGAGCGATTGCCCGAACGGGTGATGGTCGATCTCAGCCACGACAACAGCGGCAAGGACCCCGAGCGCCAACCGGCGGTCGCCGAGGCGGTGGCGGAGCAGATCGCGGCCGGAAACCGGGCGCTGGTCGGAGTGATGCTCGAATCGTTCCTGGTCGCGGGGCGTCAGGACCTCGACGGGCCGGGAGAACTGGTCTACGGCCAGTCGATCACCGACGGCTGTATCGGCTGGGAGACGACGGTCGACGTGCTCGATCGGCTCGCGGCGGCGGTCCGCGCCCGCCGTCAGGCCGTCGCGTAGGCTGCGCGCCAGATGCGCGTTGCCGTCCTCGGAGTCGGGCTGATCGGCGGCTCGGTTGCGCTTGCCGCCCGCGAGCGGCTGTCGGCATCGGTCACCGGCTACGACTCAAGCGGCGATGCGCTCGCGCGCGCGCTCGAGCGCGGAGCGCTCGACGACGGCAGCAGCTCCATCGCGGAGGCGGTCGCGGAGGCCGACGCGGTGTTCGTCGCGGTCCCGGTCGGTGGCCTCTCCGAGCTCGTCGGCGAGGCGCTCGCGTCGGCGTCGCCCGAGTGCGTCGTGACCGACGTCGGCTCGACCAAGCGGGCGGTGGTCGCCGCACACGACGATCCTCGGTTCGTCGGCGGTCACCCGCTCGCGGGCGCCGAGAACGCCGGCGTCGAGCACGCCCGGGCTGACCTGTTCGACTCGGCGACCTGGTACCTGACTCCGACGCCGGTCACCTCGGGGGTGTTGTACGAGCGTCTGCACCGGCTGCTGTACGGCCTCGGCGCCCGTCCGACCGCGATCGACGCCGAGACCCATGACCGGATCCTGGCGGCCGTCTCACACTTGCCGCATGTGCTCGCCAACGTGCTCGTCGCCCAGGCCGCCGCGACCCTGGCCGACGGCGACGCGCGCCTGCCGGCGACCGGCCCGAGCTTCCGCGATGCGACCCGGGTGGCGGGCGCGCCGAGCGCGATATGGACCGACATCTACCTGTCGAACCGCGATGCGCTGACGGCCGAGATCGACGGAGCCGTCCAGCGCCTGCAGGGGGCCCGTGCGGCGCTCGCCGACGGTGACCGGGACGCGATCACGGCCTGGAACGAGGCCGCCGCGGGCGACCGCCGCCAGTTGCTCGAGTCCCAGCTTGCGGGCGGCGAGCTGCACGAGCTTCGCGCCTCGGTCCCGAACCGTCCCGGCGTCGTGGCCCAGATCGCGCTCGAGCTCGGGCGCGCGGGCGTCAACATCACCGACATGGCGCTGTATCCCGCCAGCGACATGACCGAGGGCGTCGTCGCGCTGTGGATCGCCGGCAGCGATGGTGCCCACCGCGCGCAGACGCTGGTCTCGGGCCTCGGGTTCCCGGTGGCACGGGCATGAACGCGCGCTTTGACCCGGGGGCGCGGTTGCGAGGGCGGATCGCGCCGCCGGCCGACAAGTCGATCTCGCATCGCGCCGCGATCGTCGGCGCGATGGCCGCCGAGCCGGTGCGGATCGTCAATTACCTGGACGCCGCCGATACGCGCGCGACGCTCGACGCGGTCCGGTCGCTCGGCGCGATTGTGCAATCGCGTGACGACCACGTGGTGATCCGCGGCGGTGGGCTGCGCAACGCGCGAGCACCGGGCGACGTGATCGACGTCGGCAACGCGGGCACACTGATGCGGCTGCTGCCCGGCTGGCTCGCCTTCCAGCAGGGTCAGAGCTTCACGCTCGACGGCGACGCGTCGATCCGCCGCCGGCCGGTCGACCGGATCGCCGAGCCGTTGGCGCTGATGGGCGCGCGGATTGAGGCGCGTGAGGGGCGCTACCCGCCGTTCACGGTCTTCGGCGAGTCGCTGAGCGGCATCGAGTACGAGCTGCCGGTCGCCAGCGGACAGGTCAAGTCGTGTGCCCTGCTCGCCGGGCTCGCGACCGCCGGAACGTCGGTGATCGAGCCGGTCGCCACCCGCGACCACACCGAGCGGATGCTGTTGGCAGCCGGCGCGGCAGTGGCGCGCGAACGTGGCGCCGACGGCCGCCTGACAACCACGATCGGCAACGTCGACGAGCTCGAGCTCGAGCAGATCGTCGTCCCGGGGGACATGTCGAGCGCAGCGTTCCTGATCACCGCCGGGGTCCTCGTGCCAGGGTCGAGGCTGGTGCTCGAGCGGGTGGGCGTCAACTGGTCGCGCGCCGGATTCGTGCGGATCCTGCAACGGATGAAGGCGATCGTGGTCGGCGATCTCGAGCAGCAGCGCGAGCTGGAGGCAGCCGAGCCGGTCTCCGACCTCGACGTCACCAGCGGGCCGCTCGAGGCGACGACCGTCGACGGCGACGAGGTTCCGCTCGCGATCGACGAGCTGCCGCTTGTCGCTCTGCTTGGCTGCTTCGCCGAAGGCGAGACCGTCGTGCGCGGGGCGGGCGAGCTGCGGCTGAAGGAGTCAGACCGGATCGCGACCGTGGTCGACGGCCTCCGTGGCCTCGGCGCCGAGATCGAGGCGCTCGACGATGGGTTCGCCGTCCGGGGGACGGGCATCCTGCGCGGCGGCCGCCTGGAGGCCCACGGCGATCACCGCCTGGCGATGCTCGGGGCGATCGCCGGCCTCGCCTCGCAGGAGGGGGTGGAGGTGGTCGGCATCGAGGCCGCCGACGTGTCATACCCCAGCTTCGCGGCCGACATCGCGGCGCTCGCGTCCTGATGGTGGTCGCGATCGACGGGCCCGCCGGGGCCGGCAAGTCGAGCGTCGCGCGAGCGGCCGCGCAGGAGCTGGGCTTCACGTACCTGGACTCGGGCGCTATGTACCGCTGCGTCGCGCTCGCGGCGCTGGAGCGAAACGCCGATCCGGCAGCCGTCGCGCCGACGCTGACGATCGAGCTCGGCGAACGGATCCTGCTCGATGGACGCGACGTGAGCGCCGAGATCCGCACGCCCGCGGTGTCGGAGGGGGCGTCACGCGCGGCCGCCGACCCGGCGGTCAGGGCGGCGATGGTGACACAGCAGCGGCGGCTGCTGAGCACCGGGAACTGGGTCGCCGAGGGACGCGACATCGGCACGGTCGTCGCCTCCGACGCCGAGGTCAAGGTCTTTCTGACCGCCAGCCCGCAGGAGCGGGCCCGGCGCCGCGCGGCCGAGATCGGCGCCGACCTCGACACGGTGCTGGCCGAGCAGGCGATCCGCGACCAGCGGGACTCGACCCGCGAGCACTCGCCGCTGGCGGCGGCGCCCGATGCGGTGGTCGTCGACACGACCGGCCTGGGCTTGCCCGAGGTCGTGCGGCGCGTCGTGGAGCTCGTTAGGTCGGACGCCTCAGCTAGCCTCGACCGACCATGAAGGTCGCAATCGTCGGGTACCCGAACGTCGGCAAATCATCGCTGGTCAACCGGCTCACCGAATCGCGCGAGGCGGTCGTGCACGAACGCCCCGGGGTGACGCGCGACCGCAAGGAGCTGACGACCGAGTGGAACGGCAAGGCGCTGACGCTGATCGACACGGGGGGAATCGACCTCGACGACCACGACGAGCTCGCCCACCAGATCCAGGACCAGGCGCGCGCCGCACTCGCCGACGCGGCGGTCGCGGTGCTGGTCATCGACGCCAAGGCCGGCCTTCGCCCGGGTGATCAGGAGATGGCCGAGATGCTGCGCCGCGGGTCACTGCCGGTGCTGGTCGCGGCCAACAAGGTCGACACGGCTGCGGACATCCCGCTTACGGCCGAGTTCTATGCGCTCGGCCTCGGTGACCCGATCGCGGTCTCGGCGGCCCAGGGCCTCGGAACCGGGGACCTGCTCGACGCGATCGCGGCGCTCGCACCGGACGGCGGCGAGGATCCGGGCGTCGATGATGCGGTCCGACTGGCCGTGATCGGCCGCCCCAATGTCGGCAAGTCGTCGCTCGTCAACCGCTTCGCTGGGTCAGAGCGCGTGATCGTCTCACCCCAGGCAGGCACGACCCGCGATGCGATCGACCTGCCGCTCCAGTTCGGAGACCGCGACCTGATCCTGGTCGATACCGCCGGGATCCGGCGCCAGGCGAAGGTCGGGGAGTCGATCGAGTACTACACGTCGCTGCGCTCGCGCCGGGCCGCCGAACGCGCAGACGTGGCGCTGGTCGTGTGCGACGCCACCGACGGCGTCACCACCCAGGACCTGCGGATCGCCGAGCTGGCGATGAAGAGCGGCTGTGCGACCGCACTGGTGCTCAACAAGTGGGACATCGCGCAGGACTTCGATCTCGACCACGAGCGGGCCCGGGTGCATCAGAAGCTGCGGCTACGCCCGCGGGTCCTGACCGCGAGCGCCAAGACGGGACGCCACGTCGAACGGCTGCTGATCGAGGCGATCGCGCTCGCCGACCGCCGCCGGACCCGGATCCCGACGCCGCAGCTGAACCGCTTCCTCGGCGAGGTGGTGGCGGCGCGCCAGCCGCCGGTCGGGGCCGGTGGGCGCGGGGCCCGGTCCGGGCACAGGCTGCGGCTGTTGTTCATGACCCAGACCGCCGAGCGGCCGCCACGATTCTCGATCCAGGTCAACTCCCGGGCGCGCGTCACGCGTGACTACGCGTACTTCATCGAGAATCGGCTCCGCGAGCGATACGGGCTCGACGGCGTGCCGACGATCATCGACTTTGTCGAGCGCAACGAGCGGCGCTCCGCCAGCGCACGCGACGCCGCCGCGTGAGCCTCGGGCGTCGTGACTGAGGCCCAGGCCTCGACGCCGCCTGCGGACGGCGAACAGGCAGCGCCTCGACGCCCCCGGCGCGCGCTCGGGCTCGCGGTCGCGGCGGTCGCGGCGATCGCTGTGCTCGGGCTCGCGATCGCGCTCGAAGGGTCGACCGGCGGACCGGCGACCGGCGCCGCCGCGCTCGTCCCGGCCGACGCGCTCGCGTACGTCAACGTGTCGCTCGATCGCGGCCGCCAGGCCGTCGGACAGTCGCTGGCACTGGGGCGCCGGTTCCCCGACTTCCCGCTCGCCGGCGCGACCGCGATCTCGCGGCTGATCGCGATCGTCGGCGGCGGATCATCGGTCGACTTCGCAAGCCGGATCGAGCCCTGGCTGGGCAACGAGGCGGCGCTGGCGCTGCTCGACACAACGACTTCGACCGCCGGCTCGCTGATCGTGCTCGACGTCTCGAACGAGTCGCGGGCGCGTGCGTTCGTCCGCTCGGCCGGGGCGACGCCAAGTGGCTCCTATCGCGGCACGGCGCTGAGCTCGTATCCGACCGGCAGCGAGCTCGCGTTCGTCTCGCACTTCTTGGTCGTTGGACAGGGCGCGAGTGTCCGGGCCGCAATCGACGTCGCCGACGGCGCCAGTCCGTCGCTTGCCTCGTCGGCGGTCTACCGCCGCGCCGCGTCTACCGAGCCCGCCGGCCGGGTGCTCGACGGCTACGCATCACTGGCCGGGGTGCGGCGCCTGCTCGCCGCCCAGAGCGGCCTGGTCGGGGCCCTTGGAGACCTGCTCTACCAACCCGCACTCGAGGGCGTCGCGGTCAGCGTGTCGCCTGCGGCGGCAGGCGCCCGGATCCAGATCCACAGCGTGCTGGACCCGCAGCTCCAGCGCCTGGACCCGCCCGCGACCGCGCCGTTGACGCCGACGCTCCAGCATGTGATGCCACGGGGCTCGATCGTGATGTTCGACGTCAGCGGGCTGAATCGGATCGCTCCCCAGATCCTCAAGGCCGCAGCCACGGCCGGCGTGGCGGGCGGGCTCGGGCCGCTGCTGTCGCGGCTCGGGGCGGCGTTGGCCAGCGAGGGTGTGAACGTCGCCAACGTGAGCTCGATCTTCCACCGCGAGACGGCCGTCGCAATCGTCTCGCAAGGGCGCTCCCCGGGGCTGGTGATCGTCGCCAAGACGCCCGATCAGCAGCGCGCCAGGACGCAGCTCGCGCAGCTCGAGATCCCGCTCGCACAGCTGTTCACACCGCCCAGCGTCGGCCCCGGCTCGGTGCCCGAGTTCAACGACTGCCAGGTTGCGGGGATCACCGATCACCAGCTCGCTCTGTCCAACGGCCTACAGCTCAACTACGCCGTGTTCAGGGGCCTGGTCGTGATCTCGACCAGCGTCGCCGGCATCGCGGCGGTCGCCCGGCGCTCGCAGGGGTCGCTCGCCGCCGATCCCGAGTTCAACCGCGCCGTCGGCCCGCTCGCCGACCCGGTCACGTCGGTCGCGTACGCCGACTTCCAGCGCCTGCTGACGCTCGGCGAGCAGACGGGAATCGTCAGCGCGCGCTACGGGACGTTGCGGCCGGACCTGCGCAAGGTCAGCTCGATCGGTCTGACCTCGGCCCGAGACGGGGGTGAGTCGACCGCCGAGCTCTCGATCCAGATCCCGTGAGGGCCTCAGACGCCGGCGCTGGTCCGCGGATCGGCGCCTCCGCCGAGCGTGTGAAGGGCCCGATCGACCGTGCGGACGATCCCGCGCGGGTCACGGACGCCACGGAAGGCGAAGTCGAACTCGGACTCACCGGCCGTGTCGAAGTCGACCGTCCCGATCCGGACGATCCGCTCGGCCAGCGACTGGGTCGCGTTGACGTTCTGCACGCGCTCGAGGCGGGTCTGATGCAGCTGGCGGGAGAGGATCCCGGTCTCGATCGTCAGGCGCCGGTTGGTGATCGAGTACGTGGTCTGGATCCGGCGGATCTGAGCGGCGACGATCAGCACGACGAACACGACCACTACCGTGATCACGATCCATCCGAGCTCCACGTGGCCGTCGGAGATCGCGCTCACGATCCCCGCGACCGCCCCGGCCACCACGCACAGGAACAGCCCCTTCAACAGCAGCGCCGCGAGCGAGAGCCACGATGGGTGGCCGTGGAAGAAGATCACCTCTCCGGGTTCCGGCTCCATCGCCACGAGAGTAGACGCTCGCGTCTGGGCATCCTCGCCCGGCTCTAGATTCGGACAGCGATGAACGAGCTCGCCGCCGCCCGTCACGATCCGCGAGAACGCCGATGATCGCGCGGGTCGTCCCGCTGACCCGGACCCGCGCGATCCGGGGTTCGTTTGACTACGCGCTCGGCGCCGACCAGACGGTCGCCGTCGGCTCGGTGCTGCGGGTCCCGTTCGGCCGTCAGCGATCGCTGGGCGTGGTCATCGAGCTCGCCGGTGAATCGGAGCTCGATCCCGAGCGGCTGGTCGAGCCCGAGGAGGTGCTGCCGGTCTCGATCCCGGACGAGATGGTGGCGCTCGCGGTGTGGATGGGGCGCGAATACTGCTCGACGACGGCGAGGGCTCTGAGCCTGATGCTCGCTCCGGGAACGGCCGAGGGGATGCGGAGCAAGCGCGCGCTGGTGGCCGAGCTGACGCCCGCCGGCCGGGCGGCCTTCGCCGACCCTGCCGCGCGACTGACCGACCGCCAACGAGTGCTGCTCGGAGCGCTCGAGACCCGCGGCGCCACCGTTGCCGCCGAGCTGGGCACCGACAGCCTGCGGCGGCTTCAGCGCCGCGGGCTGGTCGAGATCCAATCGCACGTCCGTCCGCGCCGGCCAGTGGCCCGGCCGCTTGGCAGCGCGGCGGTGCAGGCGCCGCCCCTGACCGCCGATCAGCACGCTTCGCTGGAACAGTTGCAGCGGGCGCTGAGCGGCGAGGACCGCCCTGAGCGCGGCTTTCTGTTGCATGGCGTGACCGGGTCGGGCAAGACCGAGGTCTACCTGCACGCGGTCGCGTCCGCGCTGGAGGCCGGCCGGAGCGCGATCGTGCTCGTGCCAGAGATCGCGCTCACACCCCAGGTGCTGGGGCGGTTCCAGGCGCGATTCGGCGACATCGTGGCGGTGCTGCACTCGGCATTGGCGGTCGGCGAACGCCACGACGAGTGGCTTCGTCTGCGAACCGGCGAGGCTCGAGTGTGCGTCGGCCCACGCTCGGCGGTGTTCGCGCCGCTGACCGACGTCGGCCTGATCATCGTCGACGAGGAGCACGAGAGCTCCTACAAGCACGAGGGCGATCCGCGCTACGACGCCCGTGCGGTCGCCGCGGCGCGCGCGGCTGCCTCGGGAGCGGTGCTTGTGGTCGGGAGCGCCACGCCGAGACCTGAGAGCGTGCTGGCGATGCGGACCCTGCGGCTCCCCGAGCGCGTCGATCGCCGGCCGCTTCCCGCGGTCGAGGTGCTCGATATGCGGGGCCGCCATCAGCCGCTTCACCCCGAGACACGGATGGCGCTGGCCGACCTGCGCCGGGCCGACGGCAAGGCGATCGTGCTGCTCAACCGGCGGGGGTGGTCGAACTTCCTCTCATGCCGCGCCTGCGGCCGGGTGTGGCTGTGCCCTAACTGCGACGTGGCGCTCGTCCTTCATCGCACCGGCTCGTTCGTCGCCTGCCACCACTGCGGCCACCGCGAGCCGGTGCCGAGCCGGTGCGGGAGCTGCGGCTCGGTGTCGGTTGCGCGCCACGGGGCCGGCACCGAGCGGATCGAGCACGAGCTGCGCGATGCGCTCGGGTCTGACCGGTTCCCCGTTTTCCGGCTCGACGCCGACGCCACCACGCTCGACCAGCGCGCCGGGATCCTGCAGCGATTCGCGGTCGCCGAATCGGGCGTGCTGGTCGGGACGCAGATGGTCGCGAAGGGCCACGACTTCCCGGACGTGTCACTCGGCGTGGTGCTCGACGCCGACCAGACGCTGAGATTCCCCGATTTCCGCGCCGAGGAGCGGACCTTCGCGCTGATCACCCAGCTCGCAGGCAGGACCGGCCGCGGCTCGCTCGGCGGCAGGGTGCTGGTCCAGACGCTGGCACCCGAGGCGCGGTCGATCGGGTTCGCGATCGAGCACGACTCGACCGGCTTTATCGACGATGAGCTGCAACGGCGCCGCAAGCTCCGTTACCCACCGTTCGCGACTCTGATCCGAGTCGTCTGCAGCGCCGAGGACGAGCCGCTCGCGCGGGCCACCGCGGAGGAGATCGCGTCCCGGTTGCAGGAGATCGACGGCGGCGTGCTCGGACCGGCCCCCCTGTTCCGGCTGCGGGGCCGCGCCCGGACCCAGATCGTCGTCAAGGCCCAGCAGCGGGCGGCGGCGATCAACACAATCGGCGACGTGATCGAGCAGCTGGGGCCCGCGGCGGCCCGCCGAGGGGCCAGCGTCAGCGTCGACGTCGACCCGCAGTAGCCACCATCGGTGGCCGCTCGCGCGGCCCCATTTGCCCGAACTCGCCGGTTCGCTGCAGCTAAACTCGCCGCGTGGCAGACCGCGCGACAGAGGAGACCGAGAAGCTCGATCACGAGCCCCCCGAGGACTTCGAGGTGGTCGAGGAGGAGGAACAGGAGGAGGAGCAGCTCGACCCCGAGGTAGCCGCCCGCCGAGCCGCTGCGCTGTCGCGGGTGCGCAAGTTCGGAGATCCCGTGCTGCGGACCCGTGCCCGGCCGGTCGAGCGCTTCGACGACTCGCTCCGCGATGAGGTCACGCGGATGGGCGAGCTGATGGTCGACGCGCTCGGTGTCGGCCTCGCGGCCAACCAGGTCGGCGTGCTGCATCGGCTGCTCGTCTATCGCGTCCACCAGCAGGCGCCCGTCTCAGCGCTGATCAATCCCGAGATCGAGTGGTCCGGAAGCGAGCAGGAAATCCTCGAGGAGGGCTGCCTCAGCCTGCCGGCCGTCCATGTCGACGTCGAGCGGCCGGTGTTCGTGCGAGTCAGCGCGCTCGACCAGTTCGGCGAGCCGATCACGGTCGAGGCATCTGGGCTCGAGGCGCGCGTGATCCAGCACGAGATCGATCACCTCGACGGCGTGCTCGTGCTCGATCGCATCTCCCGCCAGCAGCGCAAGGAAGCGATGCGGGCACTGCGCGAGGCACAGGCGGCCTAGCCGGCGCCGCGGCTCGCGGTGAGGACGGTCTACCTCGGCACCTCGGAGTTCGCTGCTGCCGTGCTGCGCGCGCTGGCGTCGACCCCGCACCGGCCGCAGTTGGTCGTCACCCGCCCCGATCGCCCGCGGGGCAGGGGCCGGCGTCTGGCATCGCCCCCGGTCGCCGATGCCGCGATCGAGCTCGGGATCGAGCTCGACCAGCCCGAGTCGGTCAATTCCCGCGAGGCCCGGGCGCGGATCGGCGCGGCGGCGCCTGACGTGCTGTGTGTGTGCGCGTTCGGGGCGCTGATCAAGGAGCCGCTGCTGTCCGATTACGAGCTGCTGAACGTCCATCCGTCGCTGCTGCCGCGGTGGCGCGGCGCGGCGCCGATCGAGCGCGCGATCATGGCCGGCGACGAGCTGACGGGCGCGTCGATCATGAAGCTGACGGCGGGCCTTGACAGCGGTCCGGTCTGCGCGCAGGTGACCGAGCCGATCGGAGCCGGCGACACCTACGGATCGCTCGCCGGGCGCCTGGAGGCTGCCGGCGGGGCGCTGCTGATCGAGGTGCTCGATCGGCGCCCGCCGTGCGCCGAGCAGGACGAGGCGGCAGTCACGTACGCCGACAAGCTCGGCGCGCAGGACAGGTTGCTGGACCCCGGGCGGCCCGCGGTCGAGCTCGAACGGCAGGTCCGGGCGCTCAATCCCCACATCGGCGCCGCGGTGACGCTGCCAGACGGCGGCCGGCTCGGGGTGTGGGAGGCGCGCGCGATCGATAACGGCGGCCTGGCCCGCGGCGAGCTCCGCCTCGACGGCGCTCTGCCAACGCTCGGCTGCGCACCGGGGACGCTCGAGCTGCTCGTCGTGCAGCCTTCGGGCCGCCGCGCGATGCCGGCGGGCGACTACCTCCGCGGCCTGCACGGCTGACGGTGGCGCGCACCGCGTCGACCCGCGCCCGCCGACCGCCCCCGAGCGGTGTCTCGCCTGCGCGGGCATGCGCGTACGCGGTCGTTCGCCGCGTGTTCGAGGGCGGCGCGTACGCCGATCGGGCGCTCGCGGCCGAGGCGCAGGGTCTCGAGCCGAGGGACCGCTCACTTGCGATGTCGCTCGCCTACGGGACCGTGCAGCGGCGCGTGACGCTCGATCACATCGCCTCGCGGCTGTGCAGCCGTCCACTGGCGAGCCTCGACCCCGCGATCCTGGCTGCGCTCGAGCTCGGCCTGCTGCAGCTGCTGTTTCTCGACCGGGTGGCCGATCATGCCGCCGTGCACGAGACCGTCGAGCTGGCCAAACACGGGGCGCGCGGTGGCGCCGGGCTGGTCAACGCCGTACTCCGGCGCGCGATCCGCGAAGGGCCGCAATTGCTGGCCTCGCTCTCGGACGAGACGCCCGCGGCTGCTGCGATCAAGCACTCGGTGCCGCTGTGGCTGGCGCAGCTTTGGTGGTCAGAGCTGGGCGCGCAGCGAACGCGCGCGCTGCTGGCGCAGATCAATCAGCCCGCCGAGTCGGCATTGCGGGTAAATACGCTCGTCGCCTCGCGCGACGAGGTGATCGCCCGGCTGCCGATCGAGGCCCGGCCGGTGCAGGGGCTGCCCGAGGCGCTGGTGCTGAAAGCCCCGTTCGACATCCGTGGCTCGGAGCTGTTCGCGCGGGGGGCGATCATGGCCCAGGCCCGCGGCTCGATGCTGGCCGGCCGGGCCGTGAGCCCTGCCCGCGGCGCTCGGGTGCTGGACCTGTGCGCGGCGCCCGGGGCCAAGACCTCCCAGCTCGGCGCCCTGATCGAGGATCGCGGCGAGCTGCTCGCGGTCGAACGCAACCCGGGCCGGGCGAGGGCGCTGCGGGAGACGCTCAGCCGCATGCGGGTCAGCTGTGCGCGAGTGCAGGTCGGCGACGCGGCCACGTTCGCCGATCAGAGCGGCTTTGACGCGGTGCTCGTCGACCCGCCCTGCAGCGGGCTCGGCACGCTCCAATCGCGCCCCGACCTGCGGTGGCGCACGAGCCCTGAGCGGATCGCCGCGCTGTCGGTGATCCAGACTCGGATTCTGCGCGCCGCCGCGCGGGCCACCGCGCCTGGCGGCGCGCTCGTCTACTCGGTCTGCACGATCTCGCGCGCCGAAGGGCCGTCGGTGGTCGAGGCACTGCTTCGCGAGCGCTCCGACTTCGCTGCCGAGGATCTCTCAGATCTGCTCGCGCCCGCGGCCGAAGGCCCGTTCCTGCAGACCTTCCCGGACCGCGACGGCACCGACGGTTTTTTCATCGCGCGGCTTCGCCGCCGGTTGCCGTAACCGCTCGCGTTAGCCTTTAGGTGTGAGCGAACCAGCACAGGGGCCGAAGCTTGGACCGGAATGTCCTGGCTGCGGCGAGCCGTGGCTACGACCGACGGCGGTTCCCGGCCGATACCGCTGCGTCTACTGCCTGCAGCGATACGAGCTCGTGTCGGTATGCCCTAACTGTGGCGAGCACTCGACGATCGTGCGGATGTCGAGCACCGCGATCGTGGCCTGCAATCACTGCCACGGAAGCATGTTGCAGGCCGTCTGACGGATGACCGACGTCGAGCGTCGACCGCCGTCCGAGCTCGATCGCCGGGCGCTGCTCCGGGAGCCGAGGCTGGCGCCGTCGATTCTGTCGGCGGACTTCGCGCAGCTGGGCTCGCAGGTCACCGAGGTGCTCGAAGCCGGTGCCCGCGTGATCCACGTGGACGTGATGGATGGCCATTTCGTGCAACCGATCACGTTCGGTGCGGTCGTCGTGAGCGCGCTGGCCGACCTCGTGCACGGGGTTGGCGGGCTGATCGACGTGCACATGATGGTGGACCGCCCCGAGCGCCATCTCGACGACATCGCCCGTGCCGGCGCCGATGGGATCACCGTCCACGCCGAGGCGACGGCGCACCTTCACTACACGCTGCAGGCGATCCGCGAGGCCGGGTGCACTGCGGGCGCGGCGTTGTGCCCCGCGACGCCGGCCGGTGAGCTGGCGGAGGTCGCCGGCGAGAGCCTCGATCTCGCGCTCTGCATGAGCGTCAACCCCGGCTGGGGAGCTCAGCAGTTCATCCCCAACTCGCTCTCCAAGCTGGCGCGGATGCGGTCGATGCTGCCCGACGGCGTCGCGCTCGAGGTCGACGGGGGCGTGCACGAGGCGACGGCGCGATCGTGCGTGCAGGCAGGCGCGAACCTGCTGGTGACCGGGTCGGGCGTGTTCGGCGCCGACGATCCGGCGGCGGCCTACGTCGCGATCGCGGCCGCGGCGGGCGTCCCGGTCTGAGAGCGGCTCGAGCCGCGGCGGTAGACGAGCGCGAGCATCAGGCACAGCAACGCGGTGGCTCCGAAGTAGCCGACCTCGACCCGGGTGACCTGGTTGGCGACCACGGGGCTGAGCATGAACGCGACGAATAGCCCGGCGGCGACCAGCCACGCGACGGCCGCCCAGGTCGCCCGCCCACGGGCCAGCGCGGCCTGATTGAGCGTTCCCGAGATCAGGTGCAGCCCCATCCCGACTCCGACCAGCGCCAGTCCGAAGCGCCCGTAGTGGTACCCCTTGTCGCCCAGCAGGGCGGTCATCACGGCTGGGCCGATCAACAGCAGCCCCAGTGCGACCGCGAGCGCGAACACGATGATCGCGAGGATCGTGATCCGGATCGCGCGGTGGAACTCGTCGGCGCTCTCGCGTGCCTCGAGACCGGCCAGGTGGGGGAGGATCGAGGTCTGGATCGCCTGGAACAGCTGCAGCGGCGCTCTCACGATCAGCATCACGTTGAACACGAACCCGGTCAGCCCGAGTGTCAGCGCGACGGCCCCACCCTTGGCGTTGCCGGCGACGATCAGGACGCCCGCATTCATCAGCGTCTGCTCGGCGAGCATGATCCCGACGACCGCGATCGCGAATCGCGCCCCGTGCTTGAGCGACAGGTCCGTGGTCGCCTCCTCGAGCTGGGCGTGGGCGGGTCCTTCGCGCGCCGCATCGGCCGCCGGGACCCCCGCCGGGGCCGACATCCGGATGCGCGAGAACGCGAACGGGATCACCGCCAGTGACACGAACGGCGCGACCGCCATGCCCAAGCCGACGCCGTTCTGGCCCGAGATGATCCCGACCGCCGCCGCGAGCGCGAACAGAAACCGCGACGTCGACTCCAGGAACACCAGCCCGCCGTAGAGCGCGAATCGCTTGTGCCCGGCGAGCCAGCCACGCGCGAAGTAGCTGGCGGCGTACGCGAGCACGCCGATCACCAAGATCCAGTAGAGCCCAGATGAGCCGTCGAAGATCCCGTTCTGGACCTCCGGTCGCATCGCGATCGCGACCAGCAGGAACAGGATCGCGAACCCGATCTGGATCGCCGCCGGGATCCTCAGCACGTGGCCGTGGAGCCCGCGCGCGCGGCGGTCGGCGATCGTGCGCGAAAGCAGCTGCTCGATCGGCCGGTAGATCACCGACAGGATCACGAACATGATCGCCCAGCAGAGCGAGATGCGCCCGTAGGAGGCGGGGTCGAGCACGTGGCTGGCGGTCGCCAGGTAGGCGAACGTGAATAGACCGGTCGACGCGATCCCGACCGAGAGGATCCGGGCGCCCGACGCGAACGATGGATCCTCGCCGTGGCCCGACGGGCCGGTACTCGATTCGCCCGGCCCCGACCCGTCGCCGTCAGGCAGCTGGCCCGCCGCCGCCTGCCGGGTCGGCGACGACATCAGCCGACCCGCACCAGCAGCATCGTCCATGGGAACGGCGAGCGGGACTGCACCACGTCCCCATATTGCCCCAGCAACGCCGCAAACGAACCACGGCTCCAATGGTTGAGATGGCCCGGGGTGTTGCCGAGCTGGCGCAGATACGCGCCACGCGCGACGTTGAGGACCCGCCACAGCGGCTCGCGGGGCACCGAGACCAGCAGGTGGCGACGCGCGACGCGCGCCATCTCGTGCAGGACGGCTCGCGGGTCGTCGACGTGCTCGAGCACCTCCGTTGCCGCGACGAGGTCGAAATCGTCGTCGCCGAACTCGAGCCGCTCGGCCCTCATCGCACGAAACTCGAGGTTCGCCCGCCTTCGGGTCTCCCATTCGGCCTCGAGCTTGGGGTCCTCGAGGTCGACGCCGACGATTCGGCCGTCGCCGAGCCTGGCGGCCCACTGCGCGCTCAGCACTCCCTCGCCACAGCCGACGTCAAGCACCGAACGCGGCGCCGCCTGCGAGAAGAGCCCGTCGAGCGTCCGCTCGAAGCCCGCCATCAGCCGGCGCACGACGGGGTTCGTGGAGCCGTACTTGTCGAACGTGTTGCCGGTCGGTCTGACCGCGCCGGCCGTGGCCGGCGACGTCATACGCCGAGGGCCTCGCGGTCGCCGGGTCCGCTGGGGTCCGCGGTCCGCTTGCCGGGCTCCGGCGGCTTTGCGACCTCGTCTCCCGCGCCTGCGTCCTGGCCTTCGCGGGAAGCGCCGGGCTCGTAGTGCGACGGCTCGACCCCGAGCTGCAGCTCGATTCGCCGCACGCGCTCAAACGTCCGCTGGGACAGCGTCCGCTGGGCGGCGAGCAGGTCTCCGATCACGCCGAGCGCTCCGAGCAGCATCGCGGCGATGAACAGCACCGCGCCGGCGATCAGCGACTGGATGTGACCGCGCGCGGCGTCGGGGTGCTGGATGAACAGGATCAGGAAGCGGACGAAGATCGCCAGCGCCGGGACGCCCATCAGCACGGCCCCGCCCCAGAAGACCTTCAGCGGCTCGTACTGGGAGTAGATCCTGAAGATCGACAGGGCGTTGCGGCGGACGTAGGCCGACATCGACGGGAACAGCCGGGACTCGCGCGTCTTGGCATTGGTGCGGATCGGGACGTGATCGAGCGCCACGAGCAGCTTGCCGGCCTGGATGATCGTCTCCAGCGTGTAGGTGAACCTCGACACCGCCTGCATCTGCAGCGCGGCCTCGCGGTTGTACGCGCGGAAGCCCGAGGTCGTGTCGGGGATCTCGGTCGACGAGGCCTGGCGCACGACCCATGAGCCGGCTCGCTGCAGTTGGCGCTTGGTGACCGAGAAGTGCTCGTTGACGTCGACCTGCCGGTCGCCGACCACCATGTCGGCGTCGCCGCGCAGGATCGGCGCGACCAGCTTCGGGATGTCGGCGCCCTCGTACTGGTTGTCGGCGTCGGTGTTGACGATAACGTCGGCGCCGAGCTTCAGCCCCGCATCGAGCCCGGCCTGGAAGGCAGCCGCGAGCCCCTTGTGGTTTGTCAGCCGGACGATGTGGTCGACTCCATGGGCGCGTGCGGTCTCGACCGTCGAGTCCGATGAGCCGTCGTCGATGATCAACCATTCCACCGAGTCGAACCCGTCGATCGCCCGCGGAAGGTGGCCGAGCGTGACCGGAAGCTGGTCTTGCTCGTTGAAACAGGGAATCTGGATGATCAGCTTCATGTCTGCAAGACGCGGAAAAGTGGGCGGAGGCTCCGCGATCCCGTGCGCGTCGGCGGTTCGCGGGCGTGCGCTGTCGATCACACGGTAGCGGGATACTCGGGGGACAACATGGATGCGGCAACGCTGACTCCGGGTCGAGCACCGCTCTCGTCCCCGCCACAAAACCCGCCCCAGCGCCTCATCGATCGCGTCGTCGCTCGCCGGGCCGATCTGCACCGCCCCGTACTCGCGGTGGTGCTCGTCGTCACCCTGCTGCTGCGCCTGTGGGGGATCAAGCAGGGCCTCCCCTACAGCTACAACGTCGACGAGGCGACCCACTTCGTGCCGCGGGCGATCGCCTTCTTCTCCCACGATCTAAACCCGCAGTACTTCCTCAACCCGCCGGCCTACTCGTACCTGCTGCACGTCGTATTCGAGCTGTGGTTCGGGAGCGGGGACGCGATTTCGCGGGCATACACATCTGACCCGACCGAGGTGTTCGTGGTCGCGCGCGTCGTCGCCGCCGTACTCGGGACGATCGCCGCGTGGCTCACCTACCTCGCGGGCGAGCGCCTGTTCGGGCGGACCGTCGCGCTGCTGGGCGCCGCGATCTTCGGTGTCTCGTTCCTGCCGAACTTCTACAGCCATCTGGCGCTCAACGACGTGCCGGCGCTCGCGCCGGTGGCACTGGCCCTGTACGGGGTCGCAGGCGTGTTGCGGCGCGGCTGGCGCCGCGATTATGTGATCTCCGGCGTTGCCATCGGCCTTGCGGTCGCGACCAAATACACCGGCGCGATCATGCTCGTCCCGCTGGTCGCGGCGGCCGCTTGCGACGGTGCCGGCGGGGCGGTTCTGATCGCCACGCGCCGGCTCGCGCTGGCGGTCCTGTGTGCGCTGCTGGCGTTCGTCGTCGCCAACCCGTACTCGGTGTTGGACTTCTCGGCCTTTCAGGCGGGCGTTGCGACCCAGCAGTCACTGGCCGGCGGTGGCGCTCCGATCAAGCTGGGCACGACCTCGAGCAGCGGCACCGCGTACTACCTGTGGACCTTCACCTGGGGGCTCGGCTGGGCGCCCTCGCTGGCGGCGATCGGCGGCGCTGTGCTGCTCGTGGCCCGCAGGCGGCTGACGATGGCGCTCGTGCTGCTGCCGGCGCCGATCGCCTTCGTCATCTACATGGGCGACCAGCAGCGGTTCTTCGGGCGGTGGTTGATGCCTCTGTTCCCGATCGTCTCACTGCTCGCCGCCTACGGGACGGTCGAGTTGGTGCGCTGGGTCGTGCGCACCTGGCGAGTGCCGGTCGTCGCGGCCGGGACCGTCGCGGTCGTCGTGATGCTGAGCCAGGGGCTGGCGACCGTGATCCACAACGACGCCGTGCTCGCGCGTCCCGACACCCGCAACCTGGCACGCAAGTGGATGGTCGCCCACATTCCGGCCGGGGCCAAGGTGGTGATTGAGCCGGTCGTCGAGGACAACTGGGCGACCGACGTCGGCCGCTCGCTGCCGTGGACGTCGAGCGGCGCGCGCTGGCAGCGGTTCCCGACCTGGGAGACGAACGTCGACACCAACGGCAAGCCGCTTGCAGCAGGCGAGCACCGGTACGTCGCCGTCGACGAGTACGAGCGGACGCTGCGCCCCGCGCTGCTGACGCAATACGTGCAGCAGGGCTACTGCTGGGTCGTGATCGGGTCGCTGCAGGCCGGACGGTCGTTCGCGCAGCCGCGGATCGCCCCGGCGGCGATCGCCTACTACGCGCAGCTCGCCAATCGAGCCTCGCTCGTCTACCACGTGAGCCCGTTCGGGGACGACCGCCATGCGGTGCCGTTCAGCTTCGACTGGTCGATTGATTACTACCCGGCCCAATACGCTCGGCCGGGACCAGAGATCAGTGTGTACCGCTTGCGCGGCGGCAAGTGCTCACGTAACTATTCTCAATAGCAGTGATGACCGTCAGCAATCCGGAGGCCGACCACCGGCACCTCGCTCGCGCGATTGAGCTCGCCGAGCGCGGCCGGGGCCATGTGAGCCCCAACCCACTGGTCGGCGCCGTCGTGGCGACCGTCGACGACGTGCTCGGCGAGGGATTTCACCGCGCGCTCGGTTCGGCCCACGCCGAGGTCGAGGCGATCCGTGCCGCCGGTGGCGCGGACCTCTCGGATGCGACGCTGTACGTGTCGCTGGAGCCGTGCTGCCATTACGGCAAGACGCCCCCGTGCACCGAGGCGATCCAGGAGGCCGGCATCGGCCGCGTGTTCGTCGCCTCGGATGATCCGAGCGAGCACGCGAGCGGACGCGGGCTCGGGATCCTCCGTGACGAGGGCATCGAGGTCGTCCTCGCCAACGGCGATCTCGCCCAGCGCGCGCGGCTGCTCAACCAGCCGTTTCGCAAGTACGCCCGCACCGGCCGCCCGTGGGTGTTGTTCAAGTCGGCGATGACGCTCGACGGCAAGGTCGCCACCCGTGGTGGGGACTCGAAGTGGATCTCGGGTGAGTCCAGCCGCGAGCGCGCGCACCACTGGCGCGCAGAGTGCGACGCGGTCGCGGTCGGGATCGGCACCGCGCTCGCCGACGACCCGCTGCTCACCGCGCGCGTCGAGGGGGCCTTCCGCCAGCCGCGGCGGGTCGTGTTCGACGCGCTCGGTCGGCTGCCGCTCAACGCGCAGCTGGTCCGCGATGCCCGCCGCGTGCCGCTGACCGTCGTCGTCTCGCGCGCGGCGCCGCGGACGGCCACCGACGCGCTCCAGACCCATAGCGTCGACGTGGTCGTCGCGACCGGCGAGAACGAGCCGGCCCGCGTTGTCTCGGCGCTGGACGCGCTCGGCGCGGCCGGGGTCGCCTCGATCCTGCTCGAGGGCGGACCGCACCTGGCCGGCGCGTTTCTCGATGCCGGCGAGGTCGACGAGATCAGGCTGTTCCTCGCGCCGCTGATCCTCGGCGGCCGCACCGCCCGGGACCCGCTCGAGGGCGAGGGCGTCGAGCTGATCGCCGATGCCGTCCGGGCGCTGACCCTGACCTGCGAGGGCGTCGGCGACGACATCCTCGTCTCGGCCCGGATCAAGGAGTGGTGACGGCATGTTCACCGGGCTCGTACAGGATCGGGGGACGATCTCGAGCGCGGAGCGCTCCGCCGACGGCGTCCGGCTGACGGTCGACTCCGGACTCGCCGGCCAGTTGTCGGCGGGCGACTCGGTGGCGGTCAACGGCGTCTGCCTGACCGCGGTCGAGGCGGGCGACGGCTCGTTCGTGGCCGAGGTGATGAACGAGACGCTGCAGCGCTCGTCGCTGAGCGATGCCGGCGCCGGCACCGAGGTCAACCTCGAGCTGCCGCTGCGAGCGTCGGACCGGCTCGGGGGCCATGTCGTGCAGGGACATGTCGACGGTCTCGGCACGATCGCCGCCGTGTTCGAGGACGGCTTTGCGCGCCGCGTCCAGATCGCCGCGCCCGAGGAGGTGATGCGCTACGTGGTCGTCAAGGGATCGGTCGCGGTCGACGGCGTTTCGCTGACGGTCGCCGCCCTCGATCGCGGATCTTTTACCGTTTCCTTGATCCCCGAGACGTTGCAGCGAACTAACCTCGGCCGTGCAGTGGCCGGAACCCAGGTCAACGTGGAGGTTGATGTGCTTGCCAAATATGTAGAGAAGCTCGTAGGAGCGGCCCGGTGAGCGCCACGAACGTGACGTTCGCGTCGATCGAGGAGGCGATCGAGGACATCCGCGAGGGCAAGATGGTCGTCGTCTGCGACGACGAGACGCGCGAGAACGAGGGCGACCTGACGATGGCGGCGCAGTTCATCACGCCCGACGCGATCAACTTCATGGCCAAGGAGGGACGGGGGCTGATCTGCCTCGCGCTCACCACATCGCGCTGCGACGAGCTCGGCCTCGACCTGATGGCGGCCAAGAACGAGTCAGCGTTCGAGACCGCGTTCACGGTCTCGATCGAGGCGCGGTCCGGCGTCAGCACCGGGATCTCGGCAGCCGACCGCGCGCGGACGATCCAGGTCGCGATCGACTCCGATACGAGCCCCCGTGAGCTCGTGCAGCCCGGGCATGTGTTCCCGCTCAAGGCGAAGATCGGCGGCGTGCTGGAGCGCGTCGGCCAGACCGAGGCAGCCGTCGACCTGGCGCGGCTCGCGGGCCTGAACCCGGCCGGCGTGATCTGCGAGATCATGAACGATGACGGGACGATGGCGCGGGTGCCGGATCTTGGTCCCTACTGCGAGCGCCACGGCCTGAAGATGATCACGGTTGCCGACCTGGTTGCATACCGGCGCCGGCACGAGAAGCTGGTCGAACGGGTGGTGGCGACCAAGCTCCCGACCGCTTTCGGCGAGTTCGTCGCCGTCGGCTACCGCTCGCTGGTCGACAACAAACACCATGTGGCGCTCGTCAAGGGCGACGTGGATGGAGCCGATGATGTGCTGGTCCGCGTCCACTCCGAGTGCCTGACGGGGGACGTGTTCCACTCGCTGCGCTGCGACTGCGGCGAGCAGCTCGAGTCGGCCCTGGCGATGATCGAGCACGAGGGGCGAGGCGTGCTTTTGTATCTGTCTCAGGAGGGGCGCGGGATCGGGCTGCTCAACAAGCTGCGCGCCTACAAACTCCAGGAGGAGGGGCTCGACACGGTCGACGCCAACCTCCGTCTCGGCCTCCCAGCCGACCTGCGCGACTACGGCATCGGCGCCCAGATCCTGGTCGACCTCGGCCTGACCAGCATCAGGATCCTGACCAACAATCCCAAGAAGATCTCCGGGCTCGCCGGATACGGCCTGTCGGTGACCGACCAGCTGCCGATACAGCACGCCCCCAACCCGCACAACGAGGCATATCTGCGCGCCAAGCGCGACAAGCTCGGCCACACGCTCCACCACCAGGGGCTCCCGCTCGACGAGGAGATGCTCCACGACGAGCAGGACCCGGGCACGGGCGGCAGTGGCGACGATGGCGTCTGAGCAGCGCGTCGCACTTTGCGTGGCGCGCTTCTACGAGCAGCTTGCGGACCGGCTCGAACAGGGCGCGCGGTCGGCTCTGGACGAGGCCGGGGTCGCCTCAGTTGACCGATTCGACGTGCCGGGCGCGTTCGAGCTGCCGCTGATCGCCAAGTACGCGGCCGAGTCGGGCCGCTACGACGCGGTCGTGTGCCTCGGAGCGGTGATCCGCGGCGAGACCGACCACTACGACTACGTGTGCTCGAGCGCGGCGCAGGGCATCTCCCGGGTGCAGCTCGAGACCGGCGTGCCGTGCGGTTTCGGCGTCCTGACGGTCGACACCATGGAGCAGGCGCTCGACCGGGTCACCGGCGGAGCCAAGCGCGATACCGGCGCGCACGCGGTGCAGGCGGCGTTGGCGTCGCTGGCGGTCTCCGAGCGGCTGTCGGAGGATTAGCCGGCTCCGGTGGGAGAGCCGCCTGGCGTGGGCGATCAGCCCTCGTTGCCGCCGCCGTCGCCCTGCCCGTTGTGCTTGCCCTTCCCGTTGCCCTTCCCGTTGCCCTTCCCGTTGCCCTTGCCGTGGCCGGGTCCCGGTGCGGCGCCACCCGACGGCGGTGACGGGCTTGGTGTCTGGCCCGCAGCTCGCAGGGCCTGGTCGAGCGTCTGCTGGACGACGGCCGTCTGGTTGGGGATCTTCAGCCGCTGTTCGAGCACCGGAATCGCCGCCTGCGGATCGCCCGACAGCAGCAGCGAGCGCCCGAGGTCGTACAGCGCATACGCGTACGTGAGGCTGCCGGGCGCGGCCGCCGCGAGGGCCCGGTGAAGCGTCGCGATCGCCGCCGAGTAGTCGCCGGCCAGCATCTCGTTGTGGCTCTCGAGCTGCAGCCCGGCGGCACTGGACGGTGCGGTAGCGGTGGAGGATGCGGGCGCCGTGCTCGAGGCGACCGTGCCGGTCGAGGAGCTCGCGCTCGTCGAGTCCTGCGCCGTGGCGGCCGCGTGATGATGGTGGTGGTGCTTGCGAGCCGACGCGCTCGCGTGATCGGAGGTCGACGACTGCCCGGCGTTGCGGCTCGGGCTCCCGTGGAGCTCGGTGATCAGCAAGATCACGCCGAGCGCGCCGACGGCCAGGGCCGCAAGGGCGAAGGCGCGGCCGCTCTGGCGCCGCCTGCCGGCGGGGGCGAGCGGGGATGTGGCCGCGGTCCGGCCGGCGCTCGCCGGGCCGGAGCGGGCGGGCTTTGCCTTCGGCGGTATCGCGCGGGGCGGTGTCGCGCGGCTTTGCACGGCAGCTGCGTCGGCCTTTGGCGCATCTGCGCCCACCGCAGCGGCGCCCGCCGCCGCCGCGACCGCTCGCTTGCTGCGCCCGCTTACGAGCGGGCGCGTCGGCGCCGCCTGGTCGCGGTCGTGGAGGGCCGCGTCGAGCGCGTCGACGAACGCGCAGGCGGTCGGATACCGGGCCTCGGGGTCCTTGGCCATCCCGCGGCCCAGGACGCCGTCGACCGCTCGCGGGATCGTCCGATCCCGCGCGCTCGCCGCCGGCGGCTGATCCTCGATGTGCTGCCGCGCCTGGGCGGCGAAGTGCGGCGCGGTGAACGGCCGGCTGCCGGTCACCAGCTCAAACGCGGCGACCGCGAGCGAGTAGCGGTCACTGGCGCTGGTCGCCTCCCGACCGAGGGCCTGCTCGGGCGCGACGTAGGCGGCGGTCCCGAACACCTCGCCGCTGTTGGTGATCGTGTCCTCGCTCTGCAGCCGGGCGATCCCGAAATCTGCAACGTGCAAGCTGCGGCCGCGGTCCAGCAGGAAGTTCGCGGGCTTTATGTCGCGGTGGACGATCCCTCGCGCGTGGGCGTGGTCTAGCGCCGACGCCGCCTGGCGCAGCCAGCGCCGCGCCTCATTCCGAGCCACCCCCCCGGAGCGCAGCGCATCGGCGACGGTCCCGCCGCTGAGGTACTCCATGACGATGAACGCCCGCGGCGAATCGTCGTCGCGCTCGGGCTCGATGTCGCCGACGTCGAAGATCGTGACGACGTGCGGATGGGCCGAGACCCGGGCAGCGGCCCGTGCCTCGCGCTTGAAACGGCGGGTCGCGAGGTCGTCGTGGGCAAACCGCTCAGACAGCAGCTTGATCGCCACCTCACGCGCGAGAACGCGGTCCTCGGCGCACCACACCGACGCCATCCCACCGGTGGCGATATGGCGGCGGATCGTGTAGCGATCCGGGAGCCGCAGCCCCGCGGGCAGCTCAAAGCGCCTGGCGCTAGTGCTCATCGGGCCGTTCTGTACCCAATCGAGTGGATCTACAAGCGAATCGGACAGCTCCGATGCTACGACGCCGGCCGCCTCGGCGCAGGGGCGCGGCGGGGCGCCGGTTTTCGCCGCGCGGACCGTGGCGATCCCGTTGAGCGACTGCGGGGCGACGGTTTTCGCCCCGCGGCTCTGTCTATACTCGCCTCGCGATGCCAAGGATCTGTCACGTCTGCGCCAAGGGCCCGGCCTTTGGCAACAATCGCAGCCACTCGATGGTCGCCACCCGGCGACGCTTCGATCCCAACCTGCAGCGGGTTCGGATCGACGACAACGGGACGCCGCGCCGCGTCTACGTGTGTACGCGTTGCCTGAAAGCCGGCAAGATCGTCAAAGCCAGATAGAGGTGGCCGCCTCCGGCGCAGCGCGTAGCCGGTCGACCGTGTCCGATCCGAGCATCGTTCGGTTCCGGGCCGTCGTCGAGGCGGGGCTTGCGGCGCTCGAGGAGCGCCGCGAGGAGGTCAACGACCTCAATGTGTTTCCGGTCGCCGACGGTGACACCGGCGACAACATGGTCCTCACGCTCCGAGCCGTGCTGCAGGAGCTCGATCGCCTCTCGGGAGCGTCCGAGGGCCGCACGATCGACGAGATCGGGCGCGACGAGATCGTCGCCTCGGTCGCACGCGCGGCGCTGCTCGGCGCGCGCGGCAATTCCGGGGTGATCCTGTCGCAGCTGATCCGCGGGGCGGCCGAGGAGCTCGCCAGCCGCCCCGGCGAGCTGGTCGACCCCGTCCTGATCGGCGCGGCGCTCGCGCGGGCGGCCGATCAGGCTTACGGATCGGTCCGCGATCCCGCCGAGGGCACGATCCTGACCGTGGTGCGCGAGATGGCCCACCGGGTCGCCTCCGAGCTCGCACACACCCGTGATGGGCGACTGGGTCCCGACGCGACCGTGATCGAGCAGGACGAGGTGATAGCGCGCGTGATCGAGCAGGCACTCGACGCCGGCCAGGAGTCGGTCCAGCGCGGGCCCGACCTACTGCCCGTGCTGCGGGAGGCAGGCGTGGTCGACGCCGGCGGGTATGCGCTGACGGTCCTGCTCGCGGGGTTCCTCGGCGCGCTGCGTGGGGGCGACGCCCCGGCGCTCGAGCACCAGGTCGCGGCGCGCGTCTCACATCCGCAGCACAGCTCGTCGAGCTATCGGTACTGCACCAACTTCGCGGTCAGCGGCAGCGAGCTCGAGCAGCGCGTGTTCATCTCGGCGCTCGAGCGGATCGGCGATTCGGTGCTGGTCGTCGGCGATGCGACGACCCTCAAAGTCCACGTCCACACCGACGATCCAGACGCAGCGACGGCTCTGTTCGCGGACGTCGGCACCGTCTCGCACCTCGACGTCGCCGACATGCGCGAGCAGGTGCAGGCCCGCGATGATCGCCTCGTCGAATCGATCCAGGATGTCTGCGGGGCGCTCGCGGTCGTCAGCGGCGACGGCATGCGGGCCCTGTTCGAGGGCTTCGGCGTCCGCGTGCTCGACGGGGGGCCGACGCTCAACCCCTCGACCTATGACCTGCTAGCCGCGATCCACGCCGTCCCAGCCGAACAGGTGGTCGTACTGCCCAACAGCGCCAACGTCGTGATGGCCGCCGAACGGGCGGCCGAGCTCTCGGACAAGACGGTCGTGGTGATCGGATCGCGCTCTCAGCAGGCCGGCCTTGCGGCGGCCGTCTGCCTGGATCCGGACCGCCCCGCGGAGGTCAACGCGAGCGCGATGGTCGCGACGCTCGAACGCGTCCGCAGCGGCGCGGTCGCGCCGGCCGCTCGCGACGACGCGCAGGGCCGGTTCCGGGCCGGCGACGCGGTCGGGTTCGTCGAGGACGAGCTGGTCGCCTGGGGCGATCCGCGCCAGACGCTCCAGGACGTGCTCGCGCAGCTGAGCGACGACGCCGAGCTGATCACCTGCCTGCGAGGCGTCGATGCGCCGCTCGATGACCAGACGGTCAACGGCCTCGCGTCAGACTCGGTCGAGCTCGAGCTGTCAGACGGCGGCCAGCCGAGCTACTGGTGGTTGCTGTCGGCTGAATAGCCGCCGCCCGGGGCGCCTGCCGGACGCCGACCGCCGCGGCGGTCATCATCGATGCGAGATGACGCCGACCGAGTTCGCCAGCTCCCGTCCACTCGAGGAACCCGAGCTGGTCAGCGCGCCGATCCGCTATCCGCGCCCCTCACTGCTGGCTCGCAAGCTCACGTTCGACGGCACCAAGGCGGCACACGCGGGTCAGACGCTCGGGCTGGAGACCGTCGGCGACCTGCTCGAGCACCTGCCGCGCGATCGCCGCGAGGCCCGCGCTGTGGCCGAGCTCGTCACCGGGGAGGTCGCGACCGTGGTCGTGGACGTTCGCGCGATCGCCTCGCGGCCCGTTCGCCGCCGCGGGATGCGGCCGCTGGTCGAGGCGACGGTCGCCGATGACACCGCGGTCATGAAGGCGACCTTCTTCAACCAGCCGTGGCTCGTCGGCAAGTACCCAGCCGGGACGCGCCTGGTCCTGCACGGCAAGTACGAGGGACGCACCCGGTTTCGGGTGCAGGCGCACGCGCGTACGCACGAGGCAGCGACGGGCGCCGACGCGGTCGCTCACTATGCGGCGACGGACGGACTCTCATCGACCCAGATCCTGGCGATGGTGCGGGCCAACGCGACCGCGATCGCCGACGTCATCGAGCCGCTGCCGTCGCTCGTGCGCACCCACGAGCGACTGCCAGAACGGCGCAGTGCGCTCGCGGCGGCGCACTTCGAAGGCGATGACGCGCAGGCACTCGCTCGCCGGCGGCTCGCCTTCGACGAGCTGCTGCTCGCCCAGCTTGCGCTGCTGCGGCGCCGCCGGCTGCGTCGCGCCGGGGTCACCGCGCCGGTGCTCGACGAGCACCGCGATCTGACCGCGCGTTGGCTGGCGACCAGGCTCCCGTTCACGCCGACCGCCGACCAGGAGAGGGCGATCGCCCAGCTCGACGAGGACCTCGGGCAGAGCGTGCCGATGCAGCGGCTGCTGATGGGGGAGGTGGGCTCCGGCAAGACGGTCGTCGCCCTGTACGCGCTGCTGCGCGCGGTCGAGCACGGCCACCAGGGAGCGCTGATGGCACCCACCGAGCCGCTCGCCGAGCAGCACTTCGCGACGATCCAGACGCTGATCGGGGGCGAGGCGATCGCGATGGGCCTGCTGACCGGGTCGACCCCCGGGCGTCGCCGGACCGACCTGCTCGGCAAGCTCGAGAGCGGCGAGCTGTCGCTGCTGGTCGGGACCCACGCGCTGATTGAGGAACCGGTGCGGTTCTCGCGGCTGGCGGTAGCGGTGGTCGATGAGCAGCATCGCTTCGGGGTCCGTCAGCGAGCGGCGCTCGATGCTAAGTCGGCGCCGGGGGAGCGGCCCCACGTCCTGCACATGACGGCGACCCCGATCCCGCGGACGCTAGCGCTGGCCGGCTACGGGGACCTTGACTTCACTCAGCTCCGTGAGCTCCCGAAGGGACGCCGCCCGATTCAGACCTTCGTCTGCTCGAGCGAGCGTGAGCGCGCGCGGGCGTACGACCGCATCCGCGAGGAGCTGTGCGCCGGGCGCCAGGCGTTCGTGGTCTGCCCGCTGGTGTCCGAGTCCGAGCTGCTGCAGGCGCGCGCCGCGACCGCGGAGTACGAGCGCCTCCGAGTTGGCGAGCTGCGCGACTTCCGAGTCGTCCTGATGCACGGTCAGCTTCGTCCGGCGGAGAAGCACGACGTGATGGCCGAGTTCGCGTCCGGCGCCGCCGACGTGCTCGTCGCGACCTCGGTGATCGAGGTCGGGATCGACGTCCCGAATGCGACCGTGATGCTGGTTGAGGATGCCGACCGCTATGGGATCTCGCAGCTGCACCAGCTGCGCGGGAGGATCGGCCGCGGCTCGCACGCGTCGCTGTGCCTGCTGTTCGGCGCCAAGGAGTCGCCCCGGCTGCGGGCCCTCGCCGACCACAGCGACGGCTTCCGGCTGGCGGAGATCGATCTCGAGCTGCGTGGCGAGGGTGAGCTGGTCGGGACCAGGCAGAGCGGGATGGCGCAGTTCCGGGTCGCCGAGCTGCCACGCGACGCCGAGCTGCTCGAGCGAGCGAGGGTGCGCGCGGAGCGGATTGACGACGAGGACCCGAAGCTCGAGGCCCCGGAGCATGCGCTGCTGGCCGATGCGCTGGTCGGGACGTTCGGGCTCGCGGCGGAAGCGCCGATCCCGGCCTGAGGCAGCACGGTGCGGGTGATCGCCGGCGTGTATGGGGGGCGCGAGCTGGTTGCGCCGCGCGGCACAGCGACACGCCCGACGTCTGACCGCGTCCGCGAGGCGCTGTTCTCGATCCTCGACGACGTCGGCGGCGCGCGGGTGCTCGACCTGTTCGCGGGCTCGGGGGCGCTCGCGATCGAGGCGCTGTCACGCGGTGCCGCCGAGGCGACGCTGGTCGATTCTTCGGCGGCCGCGATCGCGTCGATCAGACGCAATCTTGAGCGCCTCGGGATCGAGGCCGCGGTCCATCGGGTGCGCGCGCTGGATTTCCTCCAGCGAGCACGGGGTAGCTCGCGTCAATACGATCTCGTGTTCCTAGACCCCCCATATCGTCACGCGGGCTCGCTGTCGGCGGAGCTCTCGGCGGCGCTGGCGCCGGTGCTCGCCCAGGGGGCGCGCGTCGTGGCAGAGTCTGACCGCCGCGGTCCGCTGGAGCTCGAACTCGAGCTCGAGCGAGTCGACGAGCGCCGCTACGGCGATACCTTGATCCAAATCCATGGCCCCCGATAACCGCATCGCGATCTGTCCCGGCACGTTTGACCCGGTGACCTACGGCCACCTCGACGTGATCGGGCGGGCGTCGGCGATGTACGACACGGTGATCGTCGCGGTCGTCAACCTGCCGTGGCGCAAGGGCAGCACGCTGTTCACAGCCGAGGAGCGGATCGCCTTCGTCCAGCACGCCACGCAGGATCTGCCGAACACCGAGGTCGAGGCATTCAGCACGCTGCTGGTCGACTTCGCGAGGGAGCGGGGAGCGATGGCGATCGTCAAAGGACTGCGGGCGATCACCGATTTCGAGTACGAACTCGAGATGGACCAACTCAACCGACGCCAGGCTCCCGAGATCGAGTCCGTTTACCTGATGGCGTCCCCCAAGTACAGTTTCCTAAGGTCGAGTGGAGTCAAGGAGCTCGCGACCTTCGGCGGTGACATCCAGGATCTGGTCCCCGACGAGGTCGCGCGGCACTTGAAGGAACGGCTTGGCCGCTGACGAAACAGAGGTGCGCGAGATGGACGTCCTGGTACTCATCGACAAATTGGACGATCTGGTCCACAACGCCAAGCCGGTCCCCCTGACCGACCAGGTTCGCGTGGACAAAGAGGAGATCTACGACATCCTCGATCAGATGCGCGCCACGATCCCCGAGGAGATCAAGCAGGCACGCTGGATCGTCAAGGAGCGCCAGGAGATGCTCGCCGAGGCCAAGCGTGAGGCCGAGCGGATCGTCAAGGAGGCGCGGGAGCGCCAGGATCGGTTGGTTTCCGACGAGGAGATCACCAAGCAGGCCGAGCGCGCCGCCGAGGACATCATCGAGGACGCCCGCGCCCGCGAGCGCGAGATCCGGCTCGGCGCCGAGGACTACGCCGATGAGATCCTCAACACGCTCGAGGTCAACCTGTCGAAGTTCATCGCGGCCGTGCAGCGCGGGCGCGATCGCCTCGCCGGCAAGGACGAGCCGGCCGAGGTTTCCTAGCTTTCTCTGTCTCGATCGCCCGGACGGCGCTTGTTCTTCCTGACTCGAGGAGCAAAAGTGACCCAGGGGGGCAGTTTTGCTCCTAGAGTCGGCTGGGACGCGCTCAGTGCTTTCGGCCGGTCAGGACGAGGCCGGCGCCGAGCGCAATCAAGGTGACGCCGCCGCCGATGCTCAACCGCTCGAGGCGCTCCGGCGACCGTCCGAGCCACGAGCGGGCCGTGCCCGAGGCGATCGCCCAGGTGCTGTCCGAGATCAGCGCCACCAGCACACAGATCAGTCCCAGCGACAGCAGCTGGATCGTGTAATGCCCCTGTGACCGATCTATGAACTGCGGCAGGACCGCGGTGAAGATCAGCACGCCCTTGGGGTTGGTCACGCCGACCACGAACCCCTCGCGGATCGTGCGGCCAAGGCTGCGCGGCGCGACTGAGGTCGATCTGAGCCTGCTCGAGAGCCGTTTGCGTTCGCGGATGCTGCGGATTCCCAGCAACACCAGATACGCGGCGCCGATCAGCTTGAGCACCGTGTAGACGGCGTCCGAGCTGGCCAGCAGCGAGCCGAGCCCGACCGCGACCAGGAGCAGCTGCACCAGCAGACCCGACGTGTTGCCGAGCACGGTCGCGAGCGCCGCACGTCGTCCGAGCGCGACTCCGCGACTGATCGTGAACAGCACGCTGGGCCCCGGGATCAGGATCAGCACGTAGACGGTCGCCAGGAACGCGGGCAGGTGAGCCGTCGGGACCACGGTCGCCCAAATCTAATCGAGCCCCGACCGGATCTCCAACGGAGCGCTATCTGATCTCGAATCCGCTCAGGCCCTCGGGCTCCTCCGCCACAGTCTCGACGCTCGACACCCGAGCATGTGGCGGGCCCTCCTCGCAGAAGGCGGTGATCGTCGCGACCGCGCGCGGGTCGCCTTCGAGGACGACCTCCAGCGCGCCGTCGGCGCGGTTGCGCGCCCACCCCGACACACCCTCGCGGCCTGCCAGCTCGCGCGTCGAGTCGCGAAACCACACGCCCTGAACTCGGCCGTGGACCAGCAGTCGCCTGCGGACGATCTCCGGGGACACCGCGCGGATTGTCGCTCAGCGCCTTTCCGTCCGGCAGGCGCGCAACGCTTGTCAGCCGCTAATGAACGGATTTTGGCTGCTAATCGGCGTGATCCTCGGTGCCGGCCTGCTCACGGTCGCGCTCCTGCCGCGGCTGCGCGCCGCCGCGCGGTCGGCCGACCGGGCGGCCGAGTTCGAACGTGCGCTGGTGCGCGCCCACGCCGACCTCGAGCACGAGCGTTCGCGGGCGGCCGAGCGGCTGCAGACCGTCAGTGACGCGCACGAGCGGATGTCGGCGTCCTTCAAGGCGCTCAGTGCCGAGGCGCTGCAGGCGAGCGTCGCGCAGCTGGCCGAGTTCTCGCGCGCGCAGATGCAGACGGCCCAGGCAAGGGCCGAAGGCGACCTCGACAAGCGCCAGCAGGCGGTCGAGCAGCTGGTCGGGCCGCTCAAGGAGCAGCTGGGCCGTGTCGACGGCCAGCTGCTGGCGCTCGACCAGGAGCGGCGAGAGTCGCGCGGGCGGCTCGAGGCCCAGCTGCGAACCCTGAACGAGACCGGCGAGCGGTTGCGAACCGAGACCGGCGCGCTGGTGACCGCGCTGCGCAAGCCCAACGCCCGCGGCCAGTGGGGCCAGATGCAGTTGCGAAACGTCGTCGAGCTCGCGGGCATGCTGAGGCACTGTGACTTCGCCGAGCAGACCCCGGTCGCGGGCGATGAGACGATCCTGCGCCCGGACGTGATCGTCAGGCTGCCGGGCGGAAAGCAGGTCGTGGTCGATGCCAAGGCGCCGCTCCAGGGCGTGCTCGACGCCTACGAGGCGCGAGACGAGGCCGAGCGCGAGCGCCACCTGCGAGACCACGCGCGGCTGCTGCGCAAGCACGTCAAGTCGCTGGCCGACAAGGCCTACTGGGCCGGGCTTGACTCGACGCCCGATTTCGTCGTCATGTTCCTGCCCGGCGAGCACCTGTACGGGGCGGCGCTCGAAGCGGACCCGGCGCTGATCGAAGACGCGATGGCACGGCGGGTCCTGATCGCGACCCCGACGACGCTGCTGGCGATGCTGCGCGCGGTCGCCTACGGCTGGCAGCAGGAGCGGGTCGCTGAGTCCGCGCAGGCGATCTCCGAGCTCGGCCGCGAGCTTCACGCGCGGCTGGTGAAGCTGTCGACGCTGCTGTCGACGCTCGGCACCCGGCTCAACAGCGCCGTCAAGGCCTACAACGAGACCGTCGGCTCCTACGAGGCGCGTGTGCTGCCGGCGGCGCGGCGGTTCGCCGACCACGGCGCGGTCACCGAGGGACGCGAGCTACCCGAACTCGAGCACGTCACCACCAGCGCCCGCAACGTGAACGCGACCGAGCTCACGCTCGAGCTTGACGTCGAGCCGACACCGGTTGCGCGTCATCTGCGGGCAGCTGAGTAGCCGGTCCTGCTTATCTGTGCGGTCGGGGCGTGTCAAGTCCTCTGGGCTGAGAGTTGTTGGGGGTTGGTCGGTGTGCGCGCGGGTGCCCATGCTTATCTCGGTCCGCGACTCGGGTTGGCTACCGGGGTCGGCGACATGATGGTGATGGGGTTCCCGCTGGGGGAAGTTGCGGTGCGACCGCTCGGTCTTTGGAGGCCGTCCACGCGGGCGTGGCGGCAGCAGGACGCGGGGAGCTGGCCGCGGTGCATCGGCTGACGTGGGGCGTGGCGCGCACGAGGACGAGCTCATGCGGGCGCGAGCGCCTGGTCGCCGAGGTCTTTGAGGGTGTGGTAGCTGCGTTTGAGGAGGTTGCGCGCGATCGCGAGGCAGGCGCGGTTGTGCCCGAGTCGCTGCGCGGCTTGGCGGTAGTAGGCGTGGTCGGGGGAGCTGGGGCGAGTCGCGGCTTGGGCTGCCTCATAGAGCGCCCAGCGCAGGACCGGTGGTCCCTGGCGGGAGAGGTGACCGGGCGCGCGCCGGCGGTCGGAGGCGTGCACGGTGATGTCCAGGCCGCCGTAACGCACGGCGTACCGGGAGGAGGAGAACCGGCGGCAGTCGCCGAGCTCGGCGAGGATCGCGACCGAGGTCAGCTCCCCGATCCCGTAGTGGCCCATCAGCGCCCGACAGCCGGGCTGGCGGCGGGCGTAGGCGCGCAGCTGCTTGTCGATCGCCGGGATCTCGGCGTCGAGCGCGCCGATCATCCGCAGCGCGATCGTGATCTGCTCGCGCGCCGCGGCGGACAGCGAGAGCTCGGTGAGCCAGTCGCGCCCGGCCGCTGTGAGCAGGTCCAGGTCGCTGCGGCGCGGCAGGCCGTGGTGGTAGAGCACGGCGCGGATCCGCTGCTGCCACTCACCGCGCTCATCCACCAGCGTGTGACGCAGCCGGACCTGGGCGCGCAGATCGAGGATGTGATCGGGCGCGATCCAGCACTCCGGCAGCCGCCCGGTCAGCAACAGCTCGCGCAGATGCCGGGCGTCGGCCCGGTCGCTCTTGGCGTGCTTCTTGGGACCGCGCAGCGCGCTGGTCTCCGCCGGCTCGGCGAGATGCACCCGCGCTCCGACCGCGCGCAGCTCCTCGACCACGAACCGCCAGCCCGTCGTGGCCTCCAACGCCACCTCGAGCGCCGGCCCGAGAACCGCTCAAGGAACCGGCGCACCGCCAGCCGGTCCGCCGGCGCCACCCGCGTCCGCGAGATCTCACCCGTCTCGGTGTCGATCCACTCCGCGGTGATCTGCGCCCGATGCTGATCCAGTCCCATCACGATCGTCATGACTCTTCTCCTCGCGTCGAACTCGACGCGCGGGCAGCGTTCAGCCCGACCCATCGCATACCGTGGGTCACCGGTCGGCCCTTCGTGCTTCGAATGAACCGGCCGCGCGGCTGGTACCCGCGCGCGCCTTCAACGTATGTCGTTCGACACGACGGGCCGGCCACCTGCGCCGAACCGCCGCGACCTACTGCTCATGCCATCTTGGGCGGGTGACCCGCTTAAAGGGTGCCCAGCGAGACGCGCCCGCGCACGGGCCGCCGACTGAGGCGGATTTCCGGGAGCCCGGCGCCGTGGACCGGGCGCGCGTGGCCGGCGGCTGCCTCGCTCGGCGTCACCCAACCCGAACGGGGGCGGCAGCGGTTGCCCACTTCGCACAAGTCGCGTCGCTGGCGCCCAGGAACCGCAACGAGCCTCTAATCAGCGTCCGTGTGCGAGGGGGGCATTCCACTGCCGCCCCAAAGAGGCGTCGCGGGCGGCGTCAAGAAGGCTCGTCGTGCGCCAAGCGTCCGGCCCACCAAGCAAGCAGGTCCTCCTGCTGCTCCGGCAGCGGATTGGCCATCGGTTTGCGCGCCCGGACGATGTCGAGCGCCTCCTCGATCCCGATCCGATCCTCGACCGCGATCACACCAGCCGCGACCGCCGCCGATCGCTGCCAGCCGGCTCGGCAATGGACGTAGCTGCGGTCGCCGGCCCGAAGCCACCCGACGACCTCTTGGACGGCGGCCTCGAGCACGTCGGCCGGCAGCCGCCCGTAGTCGGCGAACTCGATCCGGCTCTCGAGGATGCCGGCGGTCGCCAGCGCGGCCTCGACCTCGGCGCGCTGGTTCGCGGTCTCGTACTCGCCGTCCTGGACGAGGTTGAGCACGCGGCTGATCCCGAGCCGCTCGAGCATCTGCACGTCGCCGACGTCGAGCGGAAAGGCGCCGACGAGCAGGCCGTGGCGCACGTCGGCGAAACCGTAGGCTCGAAACCACTCGGACACGGCATCATGATGACCGGTGATGGCGGTCGGCCGTCGGCGGACTAAGGGCGGGTCACCGGTGTGGCCCGCCGGCCACGGACGGCGCCTGATTGGATAGAGGCGATGTCGCAGGCGGTCGCAACAGCGTAGAGACGATGTTTCCGGCGATTGCCGACAAGGCGCATCTGGCGTACCGGTTCGCCCGCGCGGGTGTGCTGAAGCCGTCGCGCCCTGACCGTGTGCTGCGGGTGATTCTCGGGCTGCACGATTGGGGGCCGACGCTCGCCGCCGGCTATCTGGGGACCGCCGCGCGGTACCCCGACGCCGACGCGGTGATCGACGAGCTCGGACGCGTGACGTTCGACGAGGTCGACCGGCATTCCAACGCGATCGCCCGCGGCCTGGCCGGCTACGGAGTTCGCGAGGGCGACGGCGTCGCGCTGATGTGCCGAAACCATCGCTGGTTCATCGAGGCGAGCGTCGCCTGTTCGCGGCTGGGGGCGAACGCCTTGTATCTCAACACCTCGTTCGCGGGGCCGCAGGTCGCGGACGTCGTCAGCCGCGAGGCGCCGGCGGCGATCATCTATGACGACGAGTTCGAGGCGGTGATTCGCGAGGCGCGCGACGGCCGCGCGAGCTTCCGCGCCTGGCGCGAGCGGCCGGGGGAGAGCGAATTCCCGTCGCTTGCGGAGCTGGCTCTGACGCGCGCCGACGCGCCGCTGACGCCGCCGGCCCAACCGGGGCGGACCGTGATCCTGACGTCGGGGACGACCGGCGCGCCGAAGGGGGCCAATCGCGCCAACCCTGCCTCGCTCAATCCCGCGGCCGCGCTGTTGGCAGCGATCCCGATGCGCGCACGGGAGACGACGATGATCGCGGCGCCGCTGTTTCACTCGTGGGGCTTTGCCCACCTGCTGCTCGCGACCGGCCTCTCGTCGACGGTCGTGCTGCGACGCCGGTTCGAACCACTCGAGACCCTCCGGGCGGTCGCGGACACCGGCGCGACCGCGCTGATCGTGGTGCCGGTCATGCTCCAGCGGATGCTCGAGCTCGGTCCCGATGTCCTGCAGGAGTACGACACGTCATCGCTGCGGGTGATCGCGGCGAGCGGCTCCGCGCTCCCGGGGCCGCTCGCGCAGCGGGTGATGGACGCCTTCGGCGACAAGCTCTACAACCTGTACGGCTCGACCGAGGTCGCCTGGGCGTCGATCGCTTCGCCGGACGATCTCCGCTCCGCGCCGGGCACCGCCGGGCGGCCGCCTCGCGGCACCGTCGTAAAGATCCTCGACCGCGACTCGGTCCCCGTGGCGACCGGTGAGACGGGCCGCATCTTCGTCGGTTCCGAGCTGCTGTTCGACGGCTACACGACCGGGGGCGACAAGGACAGGGTGGCTGGCCTGATGTCGACCGGAGACGTTGGCCACTCCGACTCCGAGGGGCGCCTGTTCGTCGACGGGCGTGACGACGACATGATCGTCTCCGGCGGCGAGAACGTCTTCCCCGCCGAGGTCGAGGACCTGATCGCCGCAGTGCCGGGCGTCAACGAGACGGCGGTGGTCGGCGTCCCCGACCCAGAGTTCGGCCAGCGACTGCGCGCCTACGTGGTGCTCGAGCCCGGCGCTTCGCTGACCGAGGACGGCCTCAAGGACCACATCCGGGCCCGCCTGGCCCGGTTCAAGGTGCCGAGGGAGGTCGTGTTCGTCGACGCGCTCCCGCGCAACGCGACCGGCAAGGTGGTCAAGCGCGAGCTCGATCGCGCGGACGGAGGCGCTCGGAACACCGCAACGCCCGGCGTAAGCTCGTGAGATGGCCCTCCGTGCCGATCTGTTCGACCTAGCCGCGCTCCGGCTCGCAACCGGAGAGGGCCGACGGATCGAGCTGGCGGTCGAGCTCGATCCGTTCGAGCTCGGCGGCGAGCGTTACTCGGTGGCCCCACCGCTTCTGGACGCGATCCTCAACCTCTCCAGGACGACCGGTAGCGGCCACGCTTTGCGGCTCCGCTTCCAGGCCCGCCTCGAGGGTCCCTGTATGCGCTGTCTGGCGGCCGCCGAGCCGCTGCTGGAGATCGACGCGCGGGAGGTGTCCCAGCCGGGGTCCGGCGACGAGCTGCAGTCGCCGTATGTCAATCAGGGGGTGCTCGACGTCCGGGCGTGGGCCCGCGAGGCGCTCGCCCTGACGCTGCCAACCCGGATCCTCTGCCGGCCCGACTGCGCCGGCCTGTGCGCGGTCTGCGGGGCCGACCTCAACCAGGCCGGCCCGGACCACGGCCACGAACCTGAACCCGACCCCCGCTGGGCGAAGCTCGCCGAGCTCAAGTTCGATCAGTGAGACCCGGCCGTACCCACGCACGACTCGGCGCCGGGGCCAGCCCAAAGAATGACGCCTATCCGGTGCGTAAGCACGCTGACATAACCGCGTCCAGCTTCGCCAACGTTTGGTTAAGTCAGAACTCACTTCCGGCCGATCAGGAAAGGGAATGGAGCGCAACCGGGAGCGGTCGGGCGGAGCTGACCCGCCAGCCGCCGGGCACCTCCGTGGCCTACTAGAACTCGCACGACTGGTGCGGAGCGGATCGGAGCTTTCCGAGCTCCTCGCTGCCGTGGCACGGATCGTGTCCGAGACGCTCGGGTTCGCGACGGTGGTGATCAATCTCTACCGCCCCGACACCGACGAGTACGAGGTCCAAGCCCTCCACGGCAGCCCGCGGGCGCGTGAGACGCTGCTCGGCCACGTCTCCGGCGCCGACACCTGGACCCCGATGCTCGCCCCGCGGTTCCTCTGCCGCGGCGCCTACTTCGTCCCCGCGGAGGCACTCGTCTGGGACGAGCAGGTGACCAGCTACACGCCCAAGCTTCCGGCCCGGGTCGTGGACGACCCGACCGCCTGGCTCGCCGAGGACGCGCTGTTCGTAACGCTCGACGGAGCCGACGGCGAGCGCCTCGGGGTGATATCGGTCGACGAGCCCGACTCCGGGCGGCGTCCCGACGACGAGCTGCTCGACGTGCTGGTCGCGTTCGCCGCCCACGCCGCGCAGGCGATCGAGAACGCGCATCAGCTCGGGCGCCTGCACGGTGCGCTGGCGCGCCAGCGTGCGATCGTCGATGCCTCGCTTGACGCGCTGATCGCGCTCGACGCCCACGGTCGGATCCTCGAGTTCAACCCGGCCGCCGAGTTGATGTTCGGATACCGCCGCGAGCAGGCGCTCGGCAGCGAACTCGCCGACCTGATGATCGCCCCCGCCGAGCGCGATGCCCATCGCGCCGGCGTCAAGCGGGCATTCGAGAGCGCAGACCCCAGGCTCGCGCAGCGCCGGATCGAGGTTGCGGCGGTGTGCGCCTACGGCCGCCGACTGGCGGTCGAGGTGTCGCTTTCGGTGGTCGAGGCCTCAGGTGACAACGAGGCCGTCATCTATGGCGTCGCGCGCGACATCTCAGAGCGCCTGCGCGGACAGCAGCAGCTCGCCTACCTCGCCTATCACGATCGTCTCACGGGGCTGCCCAACCGCGTCCTGGTCGAGGAGCAGCTCGAGCTCGCGGTCGCGCGCGCTCGACGCAACAACACCGCGGTCGCGCTCATGTACGTCGACCTCGACGACTTCAAGGCCGTCAACGACAGACTCGGCCACGCTGCCGGCGATCAGTTTCTGGCCGCGGTCGCGATGCGGCTGCGCGGGGTGTTACGCGACACCGACGTGCTCGCCCGCCAGGGCGGCGACGAGTTCCTGGTGCTGCTGTCAGACCTCGACGACGACCCCGAGCACGTGGCTGAATCGGTCGGAGCCAAGCTGCACGTCGCGCTCCAGGAGCCGTTCGGGGTCGGCGGGAGCGAGCTCTGGACGGCCGCCAGCGTCGGGGTCAGCCTGTATCCCGACGACGCGTCGGATCCCGAGGCGCTGCTGCGCCACGCCGACTCGGCGATGTACAAGGCGAAGGCCGCGGGCGGAGGCCAGCTCGCGTTCCATCGCACGACGGAGACGCTGCTTGCGAGGCGTGCCAGCGTGTCAGCCCAGCTGCGCCGCGCGATCTCCGGCTCAGAGCTCGAGCTGCACTACCAGCCGATCTGGCGGATCGACGGGCAGCGGGGGATCACGGCGGTCGAGGCGCTGCTGCGCTGGCGCCACCCCGACCGCGGCCTGCTCAAGCCCGACTCGTTCATCGCGCTCGCCGAGCACAGCGCCGTCGGTGACGACCTCGTCGACTGGGTCCTCCGCGAGGCGTGCCGGGACGCCACCGCCTGGCTACAGGCAGGCCTGCGTCCTCGGCTGAGCCTCAACGTCTCGCCGCACCAGCTGCTGACGTCGGACTTCGGCCCGCGGATGCAGTCGGCGCTTGCAGAGCACAGCCTCGATCCGAGCCTGTTCATCGTCGAGCTGACCGAGTCGGCCTGGACCGTCGACGCGGCCGACGCGCGCGCCGCGATGGCCGACCTCCGCGCGGCGGGGACAGCGCTCGCGATCGACGACTTCGGCGCCGGCTTCTCGTCGCTGTCGCGGCTGCGCCAGCTCGGGGTGGACGTGATCAAGCTCGACCGGATGCTGCTCCGCGGCGTTCCCGATGACGGCGAGGCGACCATGGTCCTACGGGCGATCGTCGAGATGGCCCGGGTCTGTGACGCTGCGCTGGTGGCCGAGGGCGTCGAGCGGGAGGACCAGACCGAGTGGCTGATCGCCAACGGCGTGCAGCAGGCCCAGGGGTTCCTGTTCGGCCAGCCGCAGGCCGCGGCGGAGTTGACGCCCGTGCTTGTGCGGAGCCTGCTGACGACCGTCTGAGCGCTTCGTCGGCCGCAGCCAGTGCTGTCTCACGGGCGTACGCCGCCCCTGCGGAGAGCCACTTCCCTGCTAGCCTGCTGCGTTCACATGGCCGTTCCGAAACAGAAGCAATCTCACGCACGCACCACGCAGCGCCGCTCGCAGCACAAGATCACGGCGCCCACTTACAACGAGTGCCCGCAGTGCCACAGCCCGCGGCGCCCACATCGCGTCTGTCCCGTATGCGGAAGCTACCGCGGGCGCGAGGTGATCGCCGGCACCGGCGAGCAGACCGGCTAACCGCGCCCAGCGATGGTCACCGTCGCCGTTGATGCGGGCGGGGCGGACCTGGGCCCCGCGGAGGTCGCCGCCGGCGCCGCGCAGGCGATCCGCGCGGATCTCAACGTGATCCTGTTCGGGCCCGCGCAGGAGATCGGCGAAGTCCCAGACGGAATCGAGCTGGTCGACGCGCCCGTCTCGATCGCCAAGGCGGCCGATCCGGCGTTCGCCGTCCGCTCGACCCCGGAGGCGTCGATCGTGCAGGCGGCCAAGGCGGTCGCAGACGGCCGCGCTCAGGCACTCGTGTCCGGCGGCTCGACCGGCTCGGCACTCGCCGCAGGGCTGTTCAATATCCGCCGCGACCGCGGCATCTACAGGCCGGCGCTGGCGCTACCGCTGCCGGTCCCGGGAGGCTCGCCGGTCCTGCTGCTCGACGTTGGCGCCAATGTCACGTGCCGGCCCGAGCACCTGGTCCAGTTCGCTCATATGGGATCAGCGTTCGCCACCGCCGTGATGGGGATCACCGCGCCCCGGGTGGCGCTGCTGTCAAACGGCGAGGAGGCTGCGAAGGGAACGCCGGACCTGGTCGCGGTGCACGAGCAGCTCGCGGGCGAGGGCGGGGAAGGGCTGAACTTCATCGGCAACGTCGAGGGGACGCAGGTAACCGATGACGTCGCCGACGTGATCGTGATGGACGGCTTCACCGGCAACATCACGCTGAAGTTGATCGAGGGTGTGTCTGAGCGCACCATGAGAGCGATCCGTGATGCTGCGCTGAGCTCGGCGCGGGGGAGGCTAGGGGGGTGGCTGATCAGGCCGGCGGTCTCCGGACTCCGCGAGGAGATCAACCCCGAGACGCCCGGCGGCGCCTACATGCTCGGACTCCGCCAACTCGGCGTCATCGCCCACGGTCGGTTCACCCGAAGGGGTTTTCAGCGTGCGATCGAGGTCGCCGCGCACGGGGTGCAGGAGGACGTCATCAGCGCCACCCGCGCCGCGCTGCGGACCGCCGGAGCCCTCCGTACCCCGGCGTCCGTCGGAGCACTGAGCGACGATGAGTGACGCCCACATTTCACGCGCCCCGTCCGGCGCCACAGCTACCTTGTTGCGCCGATGACCCGCGAGCAAGTCTTCTCGCTGATCCGTGCGCATCTGGCCGATGAGCTCGAGATCGATCCGAGCTCGATCGAAGAGTCGACCCGCTTCCGCGAGGACCTCGAAGCCGATTCGCTGGATCTCTACACGCTTGTGCAGGAGCTCGAGGACTCCTACGGCGTCAAGATCTCAGATGAAGAGGCCGCACGGATCCTGACGGTCGGGCAGGCGGTCGACTTTGTGCTCGTCACCGATTCCGCCCGCCAGCGATCGGCAGCCGCGAGCCCGGGCACCGACACTGAGTGAGCCTGATGCCGGACTCGGGGGGCAACGGTGGCCAGGGAACGGATCGCCCGGCTGGCGGGTCCGGCACCCGCTTGCACGAGCTCGTCGACCAGCTCCCGCCAGAGCTCGCCAAGCCCGCCTTCACGCACTCGTCATGGACGGCGCGGCGCGCGGATTCCTACGAGCGCCTGGCGTTTCTCGGCGACAGCATGCTTGGGCTCGCGGTGACCACCCATCTGTTTCCGCGGCTGGAGGCGGATCGCTTCGGTCCCGGCAGGTTGACCAAGATCCGCGCCCAGGCCGTCTCGGGCCGTTCGTGCCGGATCGTGGCGGAGCGACTGGGAGTTCCCGAGCGTCTTCGCGCGGCGGCGCCGGCGGCGGCACGGCCGGGGGTCGAGGCGCTCGTCAACACCGAGCGGGTGCTCGCATCGGTGATCGAGGCGGTGATCGGCGCCTGCTATCTGGCGTTCGGCTACGAGGCGACGGCCGAGGCGGTCGTCGACGCCTTCGCGCAGGAAATCGAAGACGCGCTCGAGAACCCGGTCGACTTCAAATCCGCGCTTCAGGAGCGGCTCGCGCGGCGCGGCGAGCTTGTCAGCTACGCGGTCGTGGAAGAGCAGGGGCCGCCACACGACCGAACCTTCACCGTCAACGCCACGATCGACGGGGTGGAGATCGGCTCTGGAATCGGCCGCAGCAAGAAGGACGCCGAACAGGAAGCGGCGCAGGCGGCGCTGGAGGGGATGTCGAAATGATCAACCGCATTCGTGCGTCGACCAGCGAGGATCGTCCGTGTACCTGAAATCGATCACGGTCAAGGGATTCAAGTCGTTCCCGGATCGGACCAGGCTCGAGTTCGGCCCGGGGGTCAGCGTGATCGTCGGCCCCAACGGCTCCGGGAAGTCGAACGTGACCGACGCGGTCCTGTGGGCGCTCGGCGAACAGTCCCCCGGCAACGTGCGCGGCCAGTCGATGCAGGACGTCATCTTCGCCGGGGCCCCGGGGAGGCAGGCCGCGAGCCACGCCGAGGTCGAGCTGGTGCTCGACGACAGCGAGGGGTCGCTTGCGCTGGGCGCACCGGAGGTATCGATCTACCGCCGGCTGGATCGCAACGGCGAGGGCGAGTACCGGCTCGCCGGCGCGCGCTGCCGGCTGATCGACGTGGTCGAGCTGCTGTCCGATACCGGGCTGGGCAAGGAGATGCATTCGGTCATCTCGCAGGGTCGCGTCGAGGCGATCGTCACCTCCAGGCCGCGCGACCGCCGGCTCCTGATCGAGGAGGCCGCCGGGCTCGGCAAGCACCGCAAGCGGCGGCGACGAGCGCAGCTGAAGCTGACCAGGACACAGGACAACCTCGACCGCGCGCTGGACGTCGAGCGCGAGGCGAGGTCCCGCCTGCGGCCGTTGAAGCGACAGGCCGAGGCGGCTGAGCTTCACGCGCGCCTCGAGCGCCAGGCGCTCGAGATCAGGTGGGAGCTCGGCCGCGATCGCCTCCGTGCACATCGCCATGACCTTGCCCAAGCCCAGCAGGCGGCGACCGAGGTGCGGACCCGGCGCGCCGCACTCGAGCAGGAGCTTGACGGGGTCGCCCGCCGCCGCGAGGCGGCCGAAGAGGCCCTCGCGGCCCGCAGCGCCCAACGCGAGGAGCTCTCCCGGCGGTCGTACGCCGCGCGGGGTGCGAGCGAGCGGATCGGGTACCGGGCCGAGGCCGTGCGGTCGGCGTCGGCGTCGATCGAGTCGCGTCTGCATCGGGCCACCGAGCTCGCGGCCGCGCTGCGCGCAGACGCCGAGCGCGACCAGCCCGACGGTGACGCCGACCGCCGGATCGCCGCGTTGGAGGAGGGGCTGGCGGAGCTCGACCGCGACCGCGAGCTCGAGCTCGCGCGCCAGCTCGAGGAGCTCGAGCAACGCCGAGCCCAAGCGGCCACTGCGGTCCTGGGCCGGGGCGAGCAGGCGCAGGCGTGTCTGGCCGAGCGACAAGCCGCCGAGGGGAGCGTTGAAGAGGCCCGCAGGGCGGTCGGCGACGCCGAGCGCGCGGTCCAGGCGGCGCGTCTGCAGGCGGCGCGCATCGGCAGCGAGCTGGCCGGCGTCAATCAGTTTCTGCGCCACCAGGCCGGCTCGCCGGGCGGCGCGCCCGCGCTGGCCGATGAGCTCGAGGTCGACCCGGGATATGAGCTGGCGCTGGCGGCGGCGCTCGATGGACGCCTCAAGGCCGCGGTTGTCGCCCACCTCAAGGCCGGCTCCGAGCTGTTGGACGCGACGGGCCGCGAGGGCGGCCGGGCACTGGTCAGCGGTGGCTCCGAAGACGGCCAGGCGAGCCCTGCCGGCGGCCCGGCGCCGGGAGCGGAGCCACTGATCGACCACGTGCGCGGCAGCAGGGCGGCGCTTGCGCTCGCGCAAGTGCTGCTGCGCGACACGTGGGTGGTCGCGGATCTCAGCGGCTGCAGTGACCGGTTCGACGGCGTTGCGGTGACCAAGCAGGGTCGCGTCTGGTCCTCGCGCACACGTGAGCTGCGCCAGGCGCCCGCGGTCGGCGAAGAGCGGCTGTTGGCCGAGCGCAACCGTCGTCAGCAGCTGATCGCGGCCAGCGAGACCAGCGCGCAGGCCGAGCTCGACGCGCGCGCGGCGCTTGACCGGACGACGGCGGCGATCACGACCGTCGAGAGCGCCCGCGAGGCGCTGGTCACAGCGCACCGCGCCGCGGTCCGGGCGCTGGACGAGGTGACCGAGGACCAGCGTCGGATCGAGGAGCAGATCGAACGCCGCCGCGCCGCCGCGGACGAGGGGCCGAACGCGGGCCGCCGCGCGCAGCTGCTCGCCGAGTTGGCGGCCGAGCGTCAGATGCTCGCTCGGGCGACGCGAGAGCGTGCCCAGCGCACCGACCGAATCGAGCAGCTCGATGCCGTGATCGCACGCGACGGCGATCTGCTGCCGCAGATCGCCGCGCTGATCTCGACGCTCGACAACGCCGCGGAGGCGATCTCCGGCCAGCTGGTCGCGTTCGACGAGGCGCTGCGGACCGATCGAGAGGCGGGCGAGACCGTGGCCGTGGAGCTGCGGACGTGCGCCCAGCAGGAGGTGACGCTCCACTCCCGGTTACAGCACGAGAACGAGGCCGTGACCGAGGCAGAGGTCCGTCTGCAGCGCTCCCGGGACCAGGCCGAGGACTCCGGGCGCGAGCTCGAGCAGCTGGCCGAAGTGCTCGAGCTCGAGGCACAGCCCGCCGAGCAGGAGCTGGCCGAAGAGGAGCGCGAGAGCCTCGACGCGCGGCTGGCACGGCTCGCCCGCCGCCGCGAGCAGCTCGGGCCGGTCAACCCGCTCGCGCAGACCGAGTACGCCGAGGCCGTCGAGCACGTCGAGGACCTCGAGCGCCAGCGCGCAGATCTCGAGGGAGCGCTGCGCGAGCTCGAGAAGCTGATCACCGACACCGACCGCCAGATCAGAACCACCTTCGAGCAGACCTTCGCCGCCACGGCGAGCGGCTTCCAGGAGCTGGTCACGCATCTGTTCCCTGGTGGAAGCGGCCGTCTGCGGCTGGTCAGCGAGCGCCCGGGACAGGCCCGCGTGATCGGAGGCGAGACCCCCCCGGCCGATCCGGATAGCGAGCCGGGCGACGATGGCGAGGCGGAGCGGGAAGGCTCCGAGCAGGAGGACCTGCTCGGGGTCGAGATCGAGATCACGCCCGCCGGCAAGGAATGCAAACGGCTGTCGCTGCTGTCGGGCGGCGAGAAGTCGATGACAGCGCTGGCGTTCCTATTCGCCGTGTTCCTCGCCCGGCCATGCCCGTTCTACATCCTTGACGAGGTCGAGGCGGCGCTCGATGACCTCAACATCGACCGCTTCCTGGCGCTGCTGCGCAGGTACTCGTCGCGCGCTCAGTTCATCGTCGTGACGCACCAGAAGCGCACGATGGACGCGGCCGATTCGCTGTACGGAGTGTCGATGGGCAGCGACGGGATCTCGAAGGTCGTCTCGCGGCGGCTGACCGAGGTCACCGAGCCCGACGGCGAAGTGCAGGCCGCATAGACCGCCGCTGGTAAGGTCGCCGCCGGCATGGCCCGAGAGTGGCGCGATCTGTTCATCGTCGATGGCGCTCCGCCGCCCGCGCAGGAGCGTGAGCCCGCGGCGGAGGAGAAGCGAGTCGGCCGCTTCACGCGGCTGCGCGACAGCCTGCGGAAGACCCGCCAGGCGCTGCAGAGCGAAATCCAGGCGACCCTGTTCGAGGAGATCAACGAGGAGACCTGGGAGCGGCTCGAGGAAGCGCTGATCTACGCCGACGTCGGCGCGCAGACGACGGCGCAGGTGGTTGGGCAACTCGAGCGCGAGGCGAGTGAGAACAAGCTCTCGGGCGGCCAGGAGCTCTCCGATCGGCTCGTGTCGCTGCTGACCGAGATCGCGCAGACCGGCAATGACACGATCGACATCCGCCCCTCGCCGACGGTGATCCTGGTCGCCGGGGTCAACGGGACCGGCAAGACGACCACGGTCGGCAAGCTCGCCTGGCATCTGAGCCGCGAGCTAGACCGCTCGGTGGTGCTCGCCGCCGCCGACACGTTCCGCGCGGCGGGCGTCGAGCAACTCGAGCTGTGGGCGCAGCGCGCCGGAGTCGGCTTCGTCAAGGGGCCGGCCGACGCCGACCCGGGCTCGGTCGCCTACGACGGCATCAGCACGGCGATCCGCGAGGGCGCCGATGTGGTGATCATCGACACGGCCGGGCGCCTGCACACCCAGGACGACCTGATGGCCGAGTTGTCGAAGGTCCGCCGCGTGATCGCCAAACAGATCCCCGAGGCGCCCCACGAGACACTGCTGACCGTCGATGCGACGACCGGCCAGAACGGCCTTCGCCAGGCACGGATGTTCTCCGAGGCGGTGGCGGTGACCGGGCTCGCGCTGACCAAGCTCGACGGGACCGCGAAGGGGGGGATCGCACTTGCGATCGCCAGCGAGCTCGGAATCCCGGTCAAGCTGATCGGCGTCGGCGAGCAGCTCGAGGATCTGCGCCCGTTCGACGCCGGCGAGTTTGCGCGCGCGCTCGTGGCCTAGCGGGCGGCCAAAGATCCCCTGCAAAGGAAGCCCGGGCGCTAATCTCGACCCGAATGAGCGGATGGGTTTTGTGGGTCATCGTCGCGTGTGCCTTCGGCGTCGGCGAGATGCTCACTACCGGCTTCTTTCTGGCTCCGTTCGCGATCGCCGCGGCGCTTGCCGCGGCCGCAGACGCGGCCGTCGGCTCGACGGCGGCGTGGGTCGTGTTCCTGATGGTGTCGCTGCTGACGCTGGTGATCGTGCGGCCGATCGTTCGCTCGCACCTGAAGATGCCGCCCCAGATCCGCACCGGCGCGGCCGCGGTGGTCGGCAAGCAGGCGGTTGTGCTCGAGCGAATCGCAAACCGGGAGGGTGTGGGTTGCGTCAGGATCGACGGCGAAGTGTGGACCGCGCGCTCGCTGATGGACGACGAGGTGATCGAGCAGGGAAAAGTCGTCGACGTAGTCAAAATCAAGGGCGCGACGGCGCTCGTGATCGAATAGGAGCGGGGCATGGCCGGAACTCGGGTGGCGCACACCGGTAGCCTCGGTCAGCGATGTTCGATTCGCTAGCCGAGAAGCTCCAGGCGACGCTCGCCGACGTCCGCGGCCGGGGGACCCTGACCGAGGACGACATCAACGCCGCGATGCGCGAGATCCGCCTCGCGCTGCTGGAGGCCGACGTCAACTTCAAGGTCGTCAAGAGCTTCACGACGGCGGTCAAGGACCGGGCTCTGGGGTCCGACATCATCGGCCAGCTGAACCCCGGCCAGCAGGTGGTCAAGATCGTCTCCGACGAGCTGACAGAGCTGATGGGGGGTGCCGGCCGCGAGCTGTCGTTCTCGCCGCGTCCGCCGACCGTGGTGTTGATGGCCGGGCTGCAGGGCTCGGGCAAGACGACCGCGACCGGCAAGCTCGCCCGCTATCTGCGCGAGGAGCACGGCTCCTCGGTCGCGGTTGCGGCGTGCGACGTCTACCGGCCGGCGGCGGTGGAGCAGCTGATCAAGGTCGGCGGCCAGGCGGGCGCCGCGGTCTATGAGCAGGGGACGGACGAGAACCCGGTCAAGATCGCCAAGTGGGCGCTTGAGCGCGCCAAGGCCGAGGGCAAGGACGTCCTGATCGTCGACACCAGCGGTCGGCTGCACGTCGACAAGGAGCTGATGGACGAGCTGGCCGAGATCAAGCGGGCGGTCACTCCGCACGACATCCTGCTGGTGGTCGACTCGATGACCGGCCAGGACGCGGTCAATGTCGCCGAGCAGTTCAGCCAGGTGGTCGACTTCGACGGGGTTGTGATGACCAAGCTCGACGGCGACGCCCGCGGCGGCGCGGCGCTGTCGATCAAGGCGATCACCGGCAAGCCGATCCTGTTCGCATCCACGGGTGAGAAGCTCGACCAGTTCGAGCGCTTCCACCCCGACCGGATGGCGCAGCGGATCCTTGGCATGGGCGACGTGATGACGCTGATCGAGAAGGCCGAGGCGGGCTATTCCGAGCAGCAGTCGGCCGAGCTCGAGCGCAAGCTTCGCAAGCAGGAGTTCGGTCTCGATGACTTTCTCGACCAGATGCGCCAGGTCCGCCGGCTCGGCCCGCTGCAGTCCCTGCTGGGGATGCTGCCCGGGATCGGCTCAGACCTCCGCGGGGTCAAGGTCGACGAGCGCGAGTTTGACCGGTTGCAGGCGATCATCCTCTCGATGACGCCCGAGGAGCGACGTCGTCCGGAGCTGATCAAGGGCTCCCGGCGGCTGCGGATCGCCCGGGGATCGGGGACCAACGTCCAGGCGGTCAAGCAGCTGATCAAGCAGTTCGAACAGATGCGCAAGGTCCTGCGTCAGGTCGCTCAGGGGCGGACGCCCGATCTGGGGGCACTGCTTCGCCAGGGCGGGCGGTAGACGCGGTCGCCGCGTGGACTGGCGCGTCTAGACACGCACTTACGCCGCCGGCACGCTAACCTCGCCAGTCGTTCATGGCAGTCAGACTTCGACTAACGCGAATTGGCGGACGGAAGAACCCGATCTGGCGGGTGGTCGTCGCCGATCAGCGCTCCAAGCGCGACGGGCGTGTGATCGAGACCGTCGGGCACTACAACGCGCAGACGGACCCGTCCACGATCGTGCTCGACGAGGAGCGCATCCGCGACTGGCTCTCGCGCGGTGCCCAGCCAAGCGAGACGGTCCGCAAGCTCCTGCGCACGCAGGGCATCAGCTGAGGCCGGCTCCGTGAGAGAGCTGCTTGAGTACCTGACGCGAGGGCTCGTGGGGCAGCCGGACGAGGTTCGCGTCACCGAGGTGCAGGAGGGCGACGGCTCGCTCGTGCTCGAGCTTTCGGTCGCGCCCGACGACTACGGCAGCGTGATCGGCCGCGGCGGCCGGACGGCGAGCGCGCTTCGAACCGTGATCAAGGCTGCCGCCGTTCGCGACAAGCGCCGCGTGTTCGTCGACATCGTCGACACTTGACCGATCCGGAGCGCTGGTTGCGGGCGGGGACCGTAGGCCGGCCCCACGGACTTGACGGCAGCTTCCACGTGGTCGACGGCGTCCCGGAGCTGCTTGAGTCGGGCACCACGGTCGCCGTGCAGGGGCACGAGCGTGTGATCGTCCGGCGGGCCGGATTCGACGCCCGCCCGATCGTCAGGCTCGACGGCTGCGATGACCGGGACGGGGCGCAGGCGCTGCGCGGGGCCGAGCTCCTAGTCGAGCGCGAGCGAGCCCCCGAGCTCGAGCAGGATGAGTGGTGGGCCCACGATCTCGAGGGCTGCGCGGTCCATGACGGGGACGTCGAGATCGGGGTCGTGACACGGCTGCTCGGCCTGCCGTCGTGCGAGGTGCTCGAGGTAGACCGCGCCGACGGCGGACCGCAGCTGCTGGTGCCGCTGATCAAGGACGCGGTCCGGGCGGTCGACATCGAACGCCGGTCGATCGAGATCGACCTGCGGTTCCTGGGGGAGACCTGATGGAGATCGACGTGTTCACGCTGTTCCCGGATGCGTTTGCCTGGTTTTGCTCCCAGCGCCACGTCGCCAACGCGCTTGGCCACGGCCACCGGATCTCGTTCTCCAACTACCGCGACCACACGCCGCTCAGCGCCGGCCAAGTGGACGACACACCGTTCGGTGGCGGCGCGGGAATGGTGCTCCGAGTCGACGTGGTCGAGGCCGCACTTCGCGCTCGCTACGACGAGGATCCGGTCTCGCTGCGCTCCCGCCGCCGGGTCATCGCGCTCGATGCGGGCGGCCGGTTGCTCGATGATCAGCTCGTCGACGAGCTGGCCGCCGAGCCATCACTGACCCTCTTGTCCGGACGGTATGAGGGGTTCGACGAGCGGGTGCTCGAGCACTTCTGTTCTGACCGGGTGTCGATCGGGCGCTATGTGCTGGCGGGCGGAGAGCTGCCGGCGATGGTGCTGTGCGATGCGCTGCTGCGCAAGTTGCCGGGTTCGCTTGGCCACGAGCAGTCGGCGCTCGAAGAGTCCTACAGCGCGGCGCTCGAGCGCGCACCCGAGTACCCGCATTACACGCGCCCGGCCGAACACCGCGGGTGGCGCGTGCCCGACGTGCTTTTGTCCGGCCACCACGCGCAGATCGCGCAGTGGCGGCTGGAGCAAAGCCGGGCGCGACGCACCGCAGCCGAGCAGGGCGACTGCACGTAGGCTGACCGAGCACGCAAGCGGTCTGCCACCGCGTCGCGGCTCTCCGGCGGTCCGCTACCATAGTCGGCCGCATGGGCGGGTACGCGCTTTGCGCGGAGCCCCAAGCCCGGATTCTGCCCGCGCAGTACGGCTCGCCATGCAAGCGCGGGCGCTTGCACTGACCTATGAGCACAGCTATCGACAGTTTGGAGCGCAGCCAGCTCCGCCGCGTACCGGCGTTCGACGCCGGTGATCGCCTGCGGGTCCACTTCCAGGTGATCGAGGGCACGCGTCGCCGCACCCAGGTGTTCGAGGGCGTCGTGATCAAGCGCCAGGGACACGGGGCGCGGGAGACGTTCACCGTCCGCAAGCAGTCGTTCGGCGTCGGTGTCGAGCGCACGTTCCCGTTGCACTCGCCCAAGATCGAGCGGATCGACGTGGCCGGCCGCGGTGACGTCAGGCGCGCCAAGCTGTATTACCTGCGCGGTCGCGTCGGCAAGCGGGCACGGGTCCGCGAGCGCCGCTCGGCTGGTCCCGAGGTTGCCGTCGAGCGCGAGCTGCTGTACGGCCCCGAGGAGGAAATCGAGGCCGCAGAAGCGGAGACTGCCGAGGATGGGGCGGCCGTGGCTGAGACTGCCGAGCCCGAAGTCGAGGCCGCGGACGACGCGCAGCCTCAGGGGCAGGATGCCGAGCCCGCGGACGCCGAGCCGGCGGCGGACGCCGAGCCGGCGGCAGACGACGAGCAGGTGTGACCCGGGCAAAGAAGCCGTTCCTGCGGTCGGTCGCCGAGCTGGTGGTGATCGTCGCGGTCGCGCTCGGGCTGGCGCTCGCAGTTCAGGCGTTCATCGTCAAGCCGTACGAGATCCCGAGTGGGTCGATGCTGCCGACGCTGCACATCAACCAGCGGGTGCTCGTCAACCGGATCGGCAACAACTTCACGAGTCCCAAGATCGGCGACATCATCGTCTTTCATCCGCCCGCGAGCGAGTCGTGCGCCAACCGGCATCAGGGCGACAACCAGGACGGCCAGCAGTACGCGAGCGCCTGCGACACGCCGCAGACCAAGCCATCGACTCAGACGTACATCAAGCGCGTCGTCGGGTTGCCCGGTGACCATCTCTCGATTCGCGACGGCCACGTGTATCGCAACGGCGTGCGCGAGAAGGACTCGTTCACGGTGCCGTGCGACAACGCCAGCGAGTGCAACTTTCCCGCCACGATCACGATCCCACGCGGCGACTATTACATGATGGGCGACAATCGCCCGGATTCGCTCGACAGTCGGTTCTGGGGACCGGTGCCGAAGGCCTGGATAATCGGCAAGGCCTTTTTCACCTACTGGCCGCCTGACCGGATCGGGTTTCTTTAGCCCCAGGAGCGGTTCCGATGAGCAAGAAGAAGTCCGGGCTTCAGTCGTTGGTTGAGCTGGTCCTGACGATCGCGGTCGCCGTCGGCCTGGCGCTGCTGATCCAGGCGTTCGTGGTCAAGCCCTACCGGATTCCGAGCCAGTCGATGGAGCCGACGCTCGACGTCGGCCAGCGGGTGCTGACCAACCGCCTGATCGACCATCCCAGCATCGGCGACGTCGTCGTGTTCCACCCACCGCACGGCGCCGATAACCAGGACGACCCGCGATGCGGTAACCCAAACCAGGGCGCCGGGCACCCACAGGCATGCGGCATGCCGACCGCGTCTGAGTCGAGCCAGACGTTCATCAAGCGCGTCGTCGCCGGCCCCGGTGACACGCTCTCGATCATCAACGGCCACGTGTACCGCAACGGCGTGCGCGAACAGGACTCCTACATCGAGCCGTGCGGAGGCGCTCCTTCGTGCACGTTCCGCAAAGCGATCAAGATTCCGCCCGGCGATTACTTCATGATGGGCGATAACCGTGGCGAGTCCGACGACAGCCGTTTCTGGGGTCCCGTGCCCGACAAGTGGATCATCGGTGTCGCTTTCTTCACCTACTGGCCTCCCGACCGAATCGGGACCCTCTGAGGACGGGCGGCGCCAGAAGGGCGCCAAGCCACGCAAACGCTCCAGCCGGCCGGGCCGGCGGCTGCTGAACTTCGATCGCGGCCTGGGCACGAGGTTCGTCGCGGGCGCCGACGAAGCCGGCCGCGGCTCTCTCGCCGGCCCGCTCGTCGCGGCGGCGGTGCTGCTTGACCTCGACCGGATCGGGCCCGCCCAGGCGCGGGCGCTGGGAACGCTCAACGACTCAAAGCAGCAGACTCCGGAGGGCCGCGCGGCGCTGTATCCGGTGATTCTCGGGCTCGCCGCGCGGGTCGCGATCGTGACCCGGTGCGCGCCCGGGATCGACGCCCGCGGGCTGCACAAGACCAACCTCGCGGCACTTCGTGACGCGCTCGACGCGGTCGCGGTGCCCGGCTGCATCTGCCTCAGCGACGGCTTTCCGGTCAGCGGGCTCGCGCACGAGCGCCGCGCCGTGATCGGCGGCGACGCCAAGAGCGCCGCGATCGCGGCCGCCTCGGTGCTCGCCAAGGAGACGCGCGACCGCTACATGCGCCGCGCCGACGAGGCCCACCCCGGCTGGGAGTTCGCCCAGCATGTCGGCTACTCGACCCCGGAGCATCGCGACGCGATCGAGCGGATCGGTCTGTCGCCGCTGCATCGGCTGTCGTTTCAGTCGATCGCCTATCAGCAGCTGGCGCTCGGCGGGTAGCCCGCCTCAGAACGCCCCCTCGAGGTGCTCCAACGACACGAGCGCGCCGGCCGCGTCGACGGTGATCCCGATCGCGTCGAACCGCAAGGCAGAGGCGTAGGGTTGCGCGCGGCCCGGGTCGCGCAGCCAGCTGGCCGCCATCTTGCGCACGCGTGCCTGCTTGTTGCGCGTCACCGCCTCCAGCGGGCCGCCGCAGCCGGAGCTCGCGCGGCGGGTCTTCACCTCGCAGAACACGATCGCGCGCCCGTCGACGGCGACGATGTCGAGCTCGCCCCACCGAGTGCGGTAATTGCGGTCGACGATCACCAGCCCGCGCCGTTGCAGGTGCTCGGCCGCCAGCTGTTCGCCGGCCGCTCCGAGCCGGTGCCGGAGGTCGCCGCTCATGTCGGGCGACGGTAGGAGCGATCGCGTGCCGTGTGGCTTGCGAACCGCAACGATTGAGTGCCAAGTCGGGCCGCGATTGGCACCGAATCGGCACACTCGGCAACCCACGCGTCACGCGATCGGACCTACCTTGGGACGATGCTCGCTCGGGTCCGAACGTTCACGATCGACGGCGTCCAGCCGCGCCAGGTCTGGGTTGAGGTCGACATCCGCGCGGGGCTGCCGGCGTTCACGATCGTCGGGCTCGGCGACACCGCGGTGCGCGAGTCACGGGACCGGATCCGCGCCGCGATCTTCAACTCGGGCTTTCAGTTTCCGGCGACGCGGATCACCGCCAACCTGGCGCCGGCCTTCCTGCGCAAGGCGGGCCCCGGCTTTGACGCGGCGCTTGCGTTGGCGGTGCTCGCCGCCAGCGGTCAGGTCCCGACCGCGGGGCTGGAGTCCTACGCGGTGTTCGGTGAGCTGTCGCTCGGCGGTGAGCTGCGAGACTCGCCCGGTGCGCTTGCGGTCGCCGAGGGAGCGAAGCGGGCGGGCTGCGCACGGCTGATCGTCCCGCGCCAGCGAGCGCGGGAGGCGGCGCTCGTCGCCGGTCTGCGCGTGATCGGCGCCGAGGATCTGCGCTCGGCGGTCGCGGTCCTGGGCGGCGCCGAGCCACCGCCGCTGCCCGAGCCGCCGCGCCCGGCGGATCCGGCCGCCGGCGCCAACGGCCACGACCAGCTGCCCGACCTGGCCGACGTACGAGGCCACGCGGCGCCGCTGCTCGCGCTTCAGATCGCGGCCGCCGGCGGCCACAACCTGCTGATGCAGGGTGCGCCCGGGACCGGCAAGACGATGCTCGCCCGCCGGCTCGCGTCGATCCTGCCCGAGCTGACAAGGTCGGAGGCGATCGAGGTGACCCGGATTCACAGCGTCGCCGGTCTGCACGCCGACCGGCTGATCGCGGCGCGGCCGTTCCGAGCGCCACACCACACGATCTCGGCGTCGGGCCTCGCGGGCGGCGGCTCGCCGCCGCGCCCGGGTGAGGCGACTCTTGCCCACCACGGGGTGCTGTTCCTCGACGAGCTGTCGGAGTTCCAGCGCACGACGCTCGACGCCCTGCGTCAGCCGCTCGAGGACGGGAGCGTGACGATCGTTCGCGGCCAGCGGGCCCTGCAGCTACCGACGCGATTCATGCTGGTGGCCGCGACCAATCCGTGCCCGTGCGGGTTCGCGGGGCTGCAGGATGACCGCTGCACATGCGGCGAGGCCGAGCTGCGGCGACACCAGCGGAGGCTGAGTGGGCCACTGCTGGACCGGATGGACCTGGTGATCGACGTCGAGCGGCCGTCGGCCGAGGAGCTCCGGTCGCCGCCCACGACCAGCTCCGCGAAGGTGGGCGCGATCGTCGCCGAGGCGCGCGATCGCCAGCGACACAGGCTGGTGGGGACCGGCGCGCGCTGCAACGGCGAGATGGAGGTCCGCGCCGTGCAGCGGCTGGTGGGCATCGACCGCGACGCCGAGCGTGAGCTCGGGCGGGCCTACACAGCCGGGATGCTCAGCGCGCGAGGCCGCCACCGGGTGCTGCGCGTCGCGCAGACGATCGCCGACCTCGCCGCCCGCGACCGCGTTTCGCGCGCCGACGTGCTCACGGCGCTGACCCTCCGCCGGCGGTCGACCACCGATCTGGCGCTCGCACGGTGACCGCCCACCGTGCGTGTGACGCGTGCCTGGCCCGCAGCTGGCTGCTCACGCGCCTCGCCGGCCACATCGAGCTTCACCGTGACCGGCTGGACCCGGTGCTGGCGCTATCCGACGGCGAGCTGATCGCTGCGCTCGGGGGCGCCGGCCGCGCCGAGATCGAAGCCGAGCTGGACATGTTCTCGGCCGCCGACGCCCGGTCGCGCGCAGCGGAGGTCGGCGTCGAGCAGCTGTGCCGGTGCCGCCCCGAGTACCCACGGGCGCTGACCGAGCTCGACGCGCCACCGGCGGTGCTCCATGTGGCCGGTGGGATGGATCGCTTCCTGGCGGTCGCCGGCCGTCCCGCGGTCGCAGTCGTCGGTGCTCGCCGGCCGTCGCCATACGGCCTCGACGTGGCGCGCTCGCTCGCGCGGGGCATGGCGGCCGCCGGGGTCGCGGTGATCAGCGGCATGGCGCTCGGGATCGACACCGCAGCCCATCGTGGCGCGCTCGACGCCGACGGGGCGACGGTGGCGATCCTCGCGGGCGGCCCCGAGCGCGCGTACCCGCGGCGTGCGCGGGCGCTGCACGGGCAGATCATCGAGTCGGGCGCGGCCGCCTCGGAGCTGCCGCCTGGGACCGCCGTGCGGCGCTGGATGTTCCCTGCCCGAAACCGGCTGATCGCGGCGCTCGCGCGGCTGACGGTCGTGGTCGAGGCGCGCCTGACGTCGGGGGCGATGCTGACCGCCGGCCACGCCGCGGCGCTGGGGCGAATCGTGGGTGCCGTGCCCGGTCGGATCACGTCGCCGCTGGCTCGTGGCCCGCACCGGCTGCTGCTCGAAGGCGCGCTGCTGGTGTCGAGCGCCGAGGACCTGCTCGACGGCGTGTTCGGCTTGCAGGCCAGGCCACCCGCACCGGCCCTGTCGCGCGACCTGCAGGCGCTGCTCGACGCGCTCGCCGAAGGGCGCGGCGCCCCGGCGGCGATCTCTTGCGCGGGACTGGGGCCCGATCAGGGGCTGGCCGCGCTGGCGTCGCTCGAGCTGGCGGCCAGGGTCCGCCGGGAGCCCGGAGGCGGCTATTCCGTGCTCCTCCGGTGACCACGCCCGGGGCGCCGGCGCGCGACTGCCCGGATCCACCGCGCAAGTAAGCTCGCCCAATGCCCGACCGACCGTCAGTCAGCGTGCGACCACCGTGCGCGCTGTCGATCGCCGGCTCGGACTCGGGTGGCGGCGCCGGCATCCAGGCCGACCTGAAGGCGTTCGCCGCCTGCGGCGTCCACGGCATGACCGCTGTGACCGCGATCACGGCGCAGAACACGGTCGGGGTGACCGCCGTCCAGGCGATCTCGCCCGAGGTGATCATCGCCCAGGTGCGGGCCGTCGTCACCGACATCGGCGTCGACGCAGTCAAGATCGGGATGCTCGGCACCGCGGAGACGATCGAGGCGGTCGCCCGGTCGCTGGACCTGCTGGCGCCGGGGACGCCGGTCGTCCTCGATCCGGTCATGGTCTCGGAGTCGGGCGCCCAGTTGCTGGACCCGTCGGCCCGCACCGCCCTGATCGACAGGTTGATCGCGCGCGCCACGGTGGTGACGCCGAACCTTCCGGAGGCCCGCGGCCTGCTCGCCCTCCAAACCGAGCCTGACGACGCGGTCGAGGACCTGGCACGAGCGATCCACGCCCTTGGCCCGGCCGCGGTCGTGATCACCGGGGGCCACCGCGAGCGGCCGGTCGACCTCTTCTACGACGGCTCACAGCTGGTCGAGATCGCCGGTGCCCGACACCCTGACGGCGCCGCCCATGGCTCGGGGTGCACCCACTCGTCGGTGCTCGCGGCCCGGCTCGCATGGGGCGACAGCCCGCTTGAGGCCGCGCGGGTCGCCAAACGGATGGCGTCCGACGCGGTCTGTGCCGGGCTCGCGGGCGTGGGGGCCGGCCCCGGGCCGGTAGATGTGCTCGGCCTGACCCGCGGCCGCGGGCCGGTCGACGTGCGCGGCCTGACACACATGCCGGCGAGCTGACCGACGGGGCGTGACATAATTCGCCGGTGCGGTTCTTGCGGATGAAGCCCGGTCACGGTGAGGTGCTGATCGCAGAGGGGGATGTCGAGCTCGCCGAGGATGAGCAGCGTCTGATCGAGGAGTTCCGCCGCCAGCTGGACGCGGGTCTGTGGGCCGCGGTTCCGCGCCTGGAGGCCGACGGCCGGCGCCAGGCGAGCATGGTCCGTTCGTTCGATGACATCCCGCGGGACGCAGACCGCGTGATCTTCTTCCCGCGGGCCGCGGGCGGGCGCTAGGAAGTCAGCTGTGCTGCTGGCGCTCGTGGCGACGGCGCTGGTGGCACTCGCCCTGCTGTCCGAGGAGCTGATGCCGCGGATCGCGGAGCAGTGGTCGCGGCTGAAGGCGAGGCGGCAGGTCGCGCCGCCGATGCCGTACGACCCCGGGCGCGAGCGCCGTGCCGAGGCGCGCGCGCGGGCGCTGCTGCAGTCGTGCGTCAACGAGGAGGAGTGGGCGATGTACCGGGACCTGGGCTTCATCCGGGTCTGGGGCGGTCAGGCCGAGGGCCCTGCCGAAGCGGGCGGGACCGGCGGCGCCGCCTACGCGTACCTGATCTACCCCCACCGCGCGATCATCGCCTACCTCGCCCAGACCCATCGGCTGCTGAACGAGTACTGCGTCGCGTTCCCCGACGAGACCCGCCCGTACGGCAGCGCCCGGCTGCCCGACTCAGATGACGTGCTCGCGAAGTGGATGGCGCTGACCGGTGACGAGCGGCGCCTGATCTCGACCGCCAACATGCACCTCCCCGGCCGGCAGCTCGACCCGGCTCGGGTCAAGCGCGACCTCTGGCGGCTGGCCCAGTGGGAGCGCCAGCGGATGCGCAGCGCGGCGAGCGAGACGACCACGCCGCTCGACGCGTTCGGCGAGCGCTGACGAGACCGGCAGCGCAGTCGCCCCGCCCCGATGGCGGACGCTAAGGTTCGCGCCGCGATGGGCACCACCACCGACGTCGACCTCAAGCACCGCAGCCGCGCGCTGACCGAGGGCCCCGAGCGGGCCGCCGCGCGCGCCTACCTGAAGGGAATCGGCTACGACGAGGACGCCCTCGCCAAGCCCCTGGTGGCGGTCGCCAACACCTGGATCGAGACGATGCCGTGCAACTTCCACCTGCGCGGGCTGGCGGCCAAGGTCAAGGAGGGAATCCGCCGTGCCGGCGGGACGCCGATGGAGCTCAACACGATCGCGATCTCAGACGGGATCACGATGGGGACCGCCGGGATGCGCGCCTCGCTCGTCAGCCGTGAGCTGATCGCCGACTCGATCGAGCTCGTGGTCGACGCCCACATGTTCGACGCCGTGATCGCGATCAGCGGCTGCGACAAGACGATCCCAGCCACGGTGATGGCGCTCTGCCGGCTCGACATCCCCGGCGTGATGCTGTACGGCGGGTCGATTCTGCCGGGGGTCTATCGCGGCCAGCGGGTCACGATCCAGGAGGTGTTCGAGGCCGTCGGCGCCCACGCTGCGGGCCGGATCACCGATCAGGAGCTGACCGAGATCGAGAACGTCGCATCGCCGGGCGCCGGCGCCTGCGGCGGCCAGTTCACGGCCAACACGATGGCGATGGCGTTCGAGGTGCTCGGCATCTCGCCGGCCGGGTTCTCGATGGTCCCGGCGGTCGATGAGCACAAGGCCACCGTCTCAGAGCAGGCCGGCGAGCTGGTCATGAACGTCCTTCGAAATGACCTGCGCCCAAGCCAGATCATCACCCGCGAGAGCCTCGAGAACGCGATCGCCGCGATCGCCTGCAGCGGTGGCTCGACCAACGGCGTCCTGCACCTGCTCGCGATCGCCAAGGAGATGGGGATCGAGCTCACGATCGACGACTTCGACCAGATCAGCGAGCGGACGCCGTTGCTGTGCGACCTCAAGCCCGGCGGCCAGTACGTCGCTCCCGACCTGTACGAGGCCGGGGGCGTGCCACTGGTCATGTCGCGGCTGCTCGAGGCGGGGCTGCTGAACGAACAGGCGATCACCGTGACCGGCAAGACGGCCGGGGAGATCGCGCGCGAGGCGATCGAGACCGAGGGCCAGCACGTCGTGCGCCCGCTCAGCGATCCGATCAAGGCGACCGGGGGTCTGGCGATCCTGCACGGCAACCTCGCGCCAGATGGATGCGTCGTCAAGCTCGCCGGACATGAGCGCCGTCTCCAGTCCGGCCCGGCTCGCGTGTTCGAGTCCGAGGAGGACGCGATGGCCGCCGTGACAGCCCGCGCGATCAAGGCCGGCGACATGATCGTGATCCGCAACGAGGGCCCGTCCGGCGGACCCGGCATGCGCGAGATGCTGGCCGTGACCGCTGCGCTCGTCGGCGAGGGGCTGGGGGAGGACGTCGCGCTGCTGACCGACGGTCGGTTCTCCGGCGCAACCCACGGGCTGATGGCCGGTCACGTGGCGCCCGAGTCGGTCAGTGGCGGGCCGATCGGCCTGGTGCGCGACGGGGACCTGATCACGCTCGACGTCGATGCCCGGCGGCTCGATGTCGACCTGACCGACGAGCAGCTGGCCGAGCGCGCGCGGGCCTACGAGCCGCCCCACAAGCCGTACCCCGGGGTCGCGCTGAGCAAGTATGCAAAGCTGGTCTCGAGCGCCGCTCAGGGCGCCGTGACCCGCTGAGCGGCAGGCTCTGACGGAGTCGCTATGTGGTCGGAGAATGCGCCGGCGCGCAACTTCATCCGCAGCTGGCCCGTTTGCATCGTTGCTTGCAAAACGTTAGGTCCACTGCCTATCGCTTGATCAGACAACCGTAGTCAGTAGCATTTGTCTCGGTGGCGAACGTTTCGTATTTGCGGACGCCGGCGGGCGGGCGCTCTGGGCGCAAGCTCGGCGGCAGTGAGGCAGCATCTCCGCGGCGCTTCGGGCGGGGTCATTACGCGCTGGCCGCGGCGATGCTGATCGTCGTCGCGGTGGTCGTCGCTGGCGCGCTGATGCTCACCTCGGCGCACGCGAGCCTGACCGCCGATTCGAACGCGATCGCAAAGATCGGCATGCCGCTCGGCGGCGGCTCGGTACAGAGCGTGACGGTCGTCACCGGGCCCCACAGCCAGCTGGTCCCGGTCACCGTTCGTGATGACCGGATCTGGCCGCTGAAGCGGATCGCGGCGAACCAGAGGCTGAGCGTCGACGTCGTCGTCAAGCGTCCCGGCTGGATCGCATGGCTGGCGGGCAAGACCGAGAAGCTCCATCTGACGCTGACGACACCGGTCGCAAGCCTGCGCACGCACTATCTGACCGTGCGCGCCCACCAGCGGCTGATGCTGCACTTCAGGCAGCCGATCCAGGCCTACGCCTACGGCCCTTCAGGCCATCTGCGCCGGCACGTGCTCGCGACGCCCACAAGCGTCGTGCCGCTGCCGCGCAACACGCCGGCGGGCTCGATCTTCGTCTCGGCCCAGCCGCGGCGGTGGGAGCTCTCCAGCCAGGCGCTCGTCAGCTGGTTCCCGGCGGGCGGCGCGGCGACCGTGGTCGCCAACCCCACCCCGGGCGCGACGATCAAGCCGACGACGCCGATCACGCTGACCTTCTCAAAGCCGGTCTCCAAGACGCTCGGCTCGCACCTGCCGCCCGTCTCGCCGGCCGAGGGCCACTGGAGCAGGCTCAACAGCCACGCGATCGTCTTCAACCCGCAGGGTTACGGCTACGGCCTCGCGGCCCACGTTCACATCGCGCTGCCGAGCGGCGTGCGGATGGTCGGCGGCCAGCAGGGCTCGACCGCGTCGGGGGGCACTTGGATCGTGCCCGGCGGCTCGACCACGCGCCTGCAGCAGATGCTTGCGCTACTCGGTTACCTGCCGCTCAACTTCAAATACCACGGTTCGGGCGTCGGCTTGACTCCGGCTGACCAGCTCGAGGCCGCGGTCAAAGCTCCGGCGGGTCACTTCAGCTGGCGCTACAGCAACACGCCTGCTGCGCTACGCGAAATGTGGCAGCCCGGCGCCTCGGGCGTTGTCACGCGTGGGGCGGTGATGGCGTTCGAGAACGATCATGGGATGTCGCCCGACGGCATCGCGGGTCCTGCGGTCTGGAAGGCCGTGATCGCCGCCGTGCTCGCAGGTCACAAGTCCAGCTTCGGCTACACGTTCGTGTCGGTGAGCGAGGGCAGCCCCGAGAGCCAGGAGACGTGGCACAACGGGCGAACCGTCGTCTCGGGCGCCGTCAACACCGGCATCCCTTCGGCACCGACGGCGACCGGTACCTACCCAGTGTTCGAGCACTCGCTTTCGGTGACGATGAGCGGCACGAACCCCGATGGCAGCCATTACTCCGATCCTGGCGTCCCGTACGTGAGCTACTTCAACGGCGGCGATGCTCTGCACGGCTTCCTCCGCGCCTCCTACGGCTCGGCGCAGAGTCTCGGGTGCGTCGAGATGCCGTACAGCGAGGCGGCGGCGGTCTACCCCTACACGCCGGTCGGCACGCTGGTCCACGTCGAGTAGAACCCGCCCCGCCACGAAAAAGGGGCACTGGCGAAGGCGGCGAATTGCATCACCGCAGATGCACGCCCAAGCCCCAACGACCTCCTCTGCCTGGCAGACGGCGCTCCAGGCCCACGATGACGACCTGCTCCGGCGTGCGGTGGCCGCCAAGACGCGCCGCGCGTACGCGATCGACACCGCCCAGTTCGCGGTCTGGGCAAGCGAGCGCCAGCTGACGCCCGCGATGGTCGACGTGCGAACGCTGCGCCGATACGTCGCCGCGCTCTCGGAGCGCGGCCAGGCGCCGGCGACGGTGGCCCGTAAGCTGGCGGCGCTGCGGGGCATGTTCCGCAGCCAGATCGAGCTCGGCGCCCGGGATGAGAATCCGGCGGAGCTGCTGCACTCACCCAAGCGAGCCCAGCGGCTGCCGCGGGTGCTGAAGCCGGCCGAGGTGTCGGCCCTGCTGGACCGGATCCCGGCGACGACGCCGCTCGCGCTTCGCGATCGGGCGATGTTCGAGCTCGCGTACGCGTCCGGGCTGCGCGCCGAGGAGCTGGTCTCGCTCGACCTCGGCTCGATCGACTTCGACGGCGAGTGCGTCCGCGTGGAGGGCAAGGGCGGCAAGACCCGCCTGGTACCGGCGGGCGAGCACTCGCTGCAGGCGCTGGACCGCTACCTGGCGAAGGGACGGCCGGTGCTGACCGTCGGCGAAACCGAGGCGCTGCTGTTGTCCAAGTCGGGGCGGCGGCTCGGGACCTCCGATGTGCGGCGACGGCTGAAGGCCTGGTCACGGCTGGCCAGTGCCCATGCGCCGGCGCTCGCCGGCGCCCACCCGCACGCGCTGCGCCACTCGTTCGCGACCCATCTGCTGGAGGGAGGCGCCGACCTGCGGGCGATTCAGGAATTGCTGGGGCACGCCAGCATCTCGACCACTCAGGTTTACACTCGGGTAGAGTCGGGACGGCTTCGCTCCGCCTATGCGCAGTCGCATCCGCGCGCGTAAAGGTCAAACGGGGGCAGAACTGGAAACCAACGTCAAAGCGATCGAACTCCAGGAACTTTGGAGGAAATACAAGGCATCGGGCGACGAGCGCGCCCGTGAGCGCCTTGTGGTCGCGTATTCACCGTTGGTCAAGTACGTCGCGGGCCGGATGGGCTCCGGCCTGCCCGCGCACGTCGAGGAGGCCGACCTGATCTCGTACGGGCTCGGGGGGCTGATCAACGCAATCGAAAAGTTCGACCTCTCCCGCGAGGTCAAGTTCGAGACCTACGCGATCACCCGGATCCGCGGCGCGATCATCGACGAGCTCCGCACCCTGGACTGGGTGCCGCGCTCGGTGCGCGCCCGAGCGAGGCAGTTCGAGCGGGCCAACATGAAGCTCGAGGCCAAGCTCCAGCGCGCCCCGACCGACGACGAGATGGCGGGCGAGCTCGAGATCAGCGTCCAGGACTTCCAGGACCAGCTTGTCCAGATCTCGAACTCGACGATCGTCGCGCTCGACGAGCTCTGGAGCGTGTCTGACTCGAGCGGCGACCAGGTGTCGCTGCTCGACACGCTGCTCGACAACTCGGCCCCCGATCCGCAGAGCCTGGTCGACGAATCAGAGCTGCGCGACCGGATCGCCGACGCGATCGCGGCGCTGCCCGAGCGCGAGAAACTGGTCGTGGCGCTGTACTACTACGAGAACCTGACCCTGCGGGAGATCGGGGAGGTCCTCGGGGTGACCGAGTCGCGCGTCTCGCAGCTGCACACCAAGGCGGTGCTGCGCTTGCGGTCCAAGTTGGCCGGCGAGCTGGATTAGCGCAGACAGCCGAACCGATAAGGTCGCTTTTTTCGGCATCTCGAGAGAGAGGAGTCACGCCATGCACAAGGCTGCGGATCGGATCCGCAACGTCGCCCTTGTCGGCCATCGCGGCAGTGGCAAGACCTCGTTGCACGAAGCGCTCCTGTTCCAGGCGGGCGCGATCAACCGCCTCGGCACGGTGGTTGACGGGACGACCGTCTCGGACACCGATCCCGACGAGAAGGCGCGCCAGATGTCGATCTCGGCGGCGCTGAGCTCGTTTCAGTGGCAGGAGCGCAAGGTGAACCTGCTCGACACCCCCGGCGACTCGAGCTTCGTCGCTGATGCGCTCGGCGCGCTGCGCGTGTGCGAGTCAGCAGTGTTCGTGATCAACGCCGTGATGGGCGTCGAGGTCCACACCGCCCGGCTCTGGCAGCGGGCCGCAGAACTCGATCTCGCGCGGCTGGTGTTCGTCAACATGCTCGACCGCGAACGCGCCGATTTCTTCCGGACGCTCGAGTCGCTGAAATCCGCCTTCGGCCAGCACGTGGTCGCGACCGAGATCCCGATCGGCTCAGAGCACGAGATCTCCGGCGTGATCGACCTCGTCGACATGAAGGCCTACTCCTACAACGACGCCGGGCGCGACAACTGCAGGGAGACCGAAATACCAGACGAGCTCGAGGCCCAAGCGGAGGAGTACCGCGAGAAGCTGATGGACGAGGTCTCCGAGACCTCCGACGCGCTGATGGAGCGCTACCTCGAGGGCGAGGAGATCTCCCACGACGAGATCGTCACCGCTCTCAAGGAGGGCACCAACCACGGCGCGCTGTTCCCGGTCACATGCGGCGTCGTGACCCGAAATCTTGGCACCAACCGGCTGCTCGACGCGATCGTCGACGACCTCCCGTCCCCGGTCAAGCACGGCGGCCTCGAGGTCGGCGAGGTGACGCTCGAGCCGGTTGAGGACAAGGAGCTGTTCGCGTACGTGTTCAAGACCCGCGCCGACCCGTTCGCCGGTCGGATCAACCTGTTCCGCGTCTACCAGGGCGTGATGAGGCAGGACTCGCAGGTCCTCAACACCCGCACCCACAGCAAGGAGCGGATCGGCCAGCTGGTCACCTTCGAGGGCAGCCAGACCGGCCACACCGACGAGTTCGGCCCCGGCGACATCGGCGCCGTCGCCAAGCTCAAGGAGACGAAGGCCGGTGACTGGCTGGCGGCCCGCGACGAGCCGATCGAGATGCCGAGCATCAAGCTCCCGGCGCCGGTGATGGCATTCGCGATCGAGCCCAAGAGCAAGGGCGACGAGGACAAGGTGTTCACCGCCCTGCGCCGCCTCCAGGAGGAGGATCCGACGATCGACCTGCACCGCGACGCGCAGACCGGTGAGCAGATCGTCGCCGGTCTGTCGCAGGTTCACGTCGAGGTGATCGTCGAACGACTCAAGGAGCGGTTCGGCGCCGAGGTGACGCTCAAACCCCCGCGGGTGCCCTACCAGGAGACGATCCGCACCGGCGCCAAGGCGCACGGGCGCCACAAGAAGCAGACCGGCGGTCGCGGGCAGTTCGGCGACTGCCATATCGAGATCGAGCCGCTGGAGGCGGGCTCGGGGTTCGAGTTCGTCAACGCGATCAAGGGCGGTGTGATCCCGTCAGGGTTCATCCCGGCGGTCCAGAAGGGCGTCCAGGAGGCGATGCAGGAGGGCGTCGTCGCCGGCTATCCGGTCAAGGACGTCCGCGTGCGCGTCTACGACGGCTCCTACCACACGGTCGACTCGTCGGAGATGGCGTTCAAGGTCGCGGGTTCACAGGCGATGAAGCAGGCGCTCGAGCAGGCCTCGCCGGTGCTGCTCGAGCCGATCATGCTGGTGACCGTCAACGCGCCCGAGGACTCGGTCGGCGACGTGATCGGTGACCTCAACTCGCGGCGTGGCCGGCCGCTCGGCATGGAGCCTGTCGGCGCCGGGATGACCGACATCAAGGCCGAGGTCCCGATGGCCGAGATGCTCTCCTACGCCCCCGACCTGAGGTCGATCACGGGTGGTCAGGGCGAGTTCACGATGGAGTTCGAGCGCTATGAGGAGGTCCCCGGCCACCTCGCGTCAAAGGTGGTCGACGAGGCACGCGCAGAGCGCGAAGCGGTCAAGGCGTAGTAGGCTCGTTCGCCGTGAATACCAGGTCAATCAGCACCTCGATCGAGCAGTCCGCCTGCGACGTGTGCGGGCGGACGCTGCTGCGTGGCGAGCGGGCTGAGATTTACGTCGGTGGCGGCACGCGCCATTCGGTCTGCGAGCTGTGCACCTCGCGGGCCGTCCACGGCGGTTGGGTCCGCGAGGGCACGATCCCCGATTACGGCGATGCGGGCGCCCGAGTGGACCGCCGGCGGTCGCTGTTCGGCCGCCTCCGTCCTCGCCGTGAGCCGACGACCACGGCGCCCCGTGACGACTCCGCGCCGCGGTGGCAGGACGAGCTCGACGAGCCCGCGCCGCCGCCCACGCCGACGCCCGCACCCGTGCGGGCGGAGACGACGTCGCGCCCGGTCGCCGCCCGGCGGCCGCAGCACGGCACCCGCGAGCCGCGCCATGTGCGCGCGGTGCCGACCAGCATCGAGCACAAGATCTCCTCGGCGGTGCAGCTGTTCAACTCATCCGAGCACCCCCGCACGGTGGCCGGGATCGCCCGCTCGCTTGGGGTGCCCGAGGTCTCGGTGCTGCCGGCCGCCGAACTTCCGAGCGTCGTCAACATCGTCGTCGCGTGGGAGCTGTGCTGGTACCGCTACGAGGTCGACCTCTCAGACGAGGTGCCGAGCGTGCGCGTCTCCGGCCAGGGTTACGAGCTCGATGAGCTCGCCCCCGAGGAGCGTCGCTGCAACGCGTTCGCCGACGAGCGCGGAATGCTCGACCTGTAGTCGTGGGGCTCTCGACATACGTTCGATGGTGGACCGGCACCCCGGTTCACTAGCATCAGGCCAGTGATCTACTGCGTCGTCCCCGATGATCTCGCCGGCGAGCTGTTCGAGAAGCTCACCGACTACTACTCATCGGACCCGAACGTGACGGTGATCGTCGACCGCCGCAAGGCTTCGCGTCGCGGGCGCAGCTCGTCCGGTGGCGGCCAGCGTGAGGTTCGCGACCGGCGGCGACCGCGGATTCCCGGCGAGCTGCCAGAGCTCGCCCACGATTGACCCTCTCACAGGACGCCGGCGCGGTGAAGCTCGTCGTCCATGTCGATGGCGGTGCGCGCGGCAACCCGGGGCCGGCCGCGATCGGCGTCGTGGTGTCCGACGACGGCGGAGCGGTGGTCGACGAGCTCGCCGAGCGGATCGGGGTGGCGACCAACAACGTCGCCGAGTACAAGGCGGTGCTGCTCGGGGTCGCCCGGGCGGCCGAGCTCGGCGCCAGTGAGATCGAGCTGGTCAACGACTCCGAGCTGGTCGCGCGCCAGCTGGCCGGAACCTACAAGGTCAAGCACCCGTCGATGAAGCCGCTCTACGACCAGGCGATGAACGCGCTGCGGCGTTTCGATCGATGGCGGATCGAGACCGTCCCCAGGGCGCAGAACGCGCGTGCGGACGAGCTCGTCAACGAAGCGCTGGACGGCCTGCGCTAGGCGCGATCGTGCCCGTCTGCGGCGAGGGCCGCTAATCTTGTCGGCGTGACCGACGCTCTTATAGAGCTGACGACGGCGCTCAACGACGCGGTCGACCGCCTGCGCGCGGGCGAACTCGAGCCCGACGCTGCGCTGAGCCTGATCGAGGAGTGTGCTGCGCTGGCCTCGGAGGCCAGCTCCCAGGTAGACGAGCGGGCCCGGGCGGCACTGGAGCCGCTGCCCGATCTCCCCGGTCAGCTCCCGCTGCCGGCGGGCTAGGGCACTAAAGGCCCGCTGATGGCCGCCGCGATACCGCTCGTTCGGCCCGCATATCCCGAGCACCTGCGCTTGGAGATCGAGCGCTACCTCGAGGCGCTGCGATTCTCCGATGAGTTCGCGACCGCGGGGCTCGAGGAGGCGATGCGCTACTCACTGCTGGCCGGCGGCAAGCGGATCCGCCCCGTGCTCACGCTGGCGACCGCAGGGACACTCGGCCTCGATCGCGCGTCGGTGCTGCCGCTGGCGGCCGCGATCGAGTTGATCCACACCTACTCGCTGATCCACGACGACCTGCCGGCGATGGACGATGACGACCTGCGACGAGGCCGGCTCACCTGCCACAAGGCGTTCGGCGAGGACGTGGCGATCCTGGCCGGGGACGGGCTGTACTCGGAGGCCTTCAGGCTGCTGCTGAGCCAGACCGCCGGCGAGCCCGGTCAGGTGCTGGCGGCGGCGGCGGCGCTGGCGAGAGCGACCGGCGTGCAGGGAATGGTCGGCGGCCAGTTCATGGACGTCGCCGGGACGGCCGGGTCGGGACCCGACGGCCTGCGGCGGCTGCACGAGCTCAAGACCGGGCAGCTGATCGCGGCCAGTATCGAGTGCCCGCTGTCGCTGGCCCGAGAGCACAGACCTGCCACAATCGCCGCGCTTTTGTCCTTTGCGAGCGAACTGGGCGTTCTCTTCCAGATCGTCGACGACATCCTCGACGTGACCGGATCTGAGGCGACGCTCGGCAAGCAGCAGGGCAGTGACGAGCGGCTGGGAAAGCGCACGTATGTGACCGAGTTCGGACTCGACGGCGCCCGCAAGCTGGCCGAGGAATCTCACCAGCGTGCGCGGGTAGCACTGAGTCAGACGGCGCCCCTGGATGCGTCCGAACTCGAGCAGATTGCGGATTTCATCGCGACCCGGAGCTATTGATGACAGACCTCTTGCAACGCATCGACGGTCCCGAGGATCTTCACGACCTGACCGACGAACAGCTGCAGCAGGTCGCCCAGGAGGTGCGCGAGCACATCATCGATACGGTCGGCGAGATCGGCGGCCACTTCGGAGCCAATCTGGGCGCGTGTGAGATCGCCGTCGCGCTGCACTCGTTGTTGGACTCGCCGAAGGACAAGATCCTCTGGGACGTCGGCCATCAGGCCTATCCCCACAAGGTCCTGACCGGCCGCCGCGACCAGTTGCACACGATCCGCAAGTACAAGGGCCTGGCGCCGTTCTGCTCGATCGAGGAGTCCCCGCACGACATCATGGGCGCCGGCCACGCCTCGACCTCGATCGGCTACGCGGTCGGGATCAAGGAGGCGATGCGGCGTGGGCACGGGGAGGACGGCCACGTCGTCGCGGTCGCCGGTGACGGCGCGCTGACCGGTGGCGTCGCATTCGAGGCGGTCCACCAGGCGGGCGGCGAGGGAACGCCGATCGTGGTCGTGCTCAACGACAACGGGATGTCGATCGCGCCCAACGTCGGCGCCATGTCGCGCTACTTCAACCGCGTCCGGATGAACCCGAAGCTGTGGCACGCGCGTGAGGGCGTCGAGGGTGGGCTGACCAAGCTCCCGGCCGGGATCGGCCCGGCGTTCGAGCGCTTCGGACCCCACTTCAAAGAATCCCTGAAGGCTTTCTGGGCGCCCGGTCTGTGGTGGGAGGAGCTCGACTTCGCCTACATGGGCGTGATCAACGGTCACGACATGCGAGCGCTGCGCCGCGCGCTGCGCGAGGCGCTGGCGGCCGAGCGGCCGGTCGTCGTCCACTGCGCCACCGTCAAAGGCAAGGGCTTCGCGCCCGCCGAGGAGGGCGGCCTGGAGGGGATGGAGAAGTGGCACGCCGCCAAGCCCAACTCGATCACCAACGGGGCGCCCGCCGTCGCCAAGCCCAAGCCGGCGTCGGCCAAGCCCGCGCCGCCGGCCTACACGCAGGTCTTCGGCGAGGCGCTGGTCCGCGAGTGCCACCGCGACGACCGCGTGATCGGGATCACGGCCGCGATGAACTCAGGTACCGGCCTCAACATCCTCCAGGGCGCGCTCCCCGACCGCTACTACGACGTCGGGATCGCCGAGCAGCAGGCGGTGCTGTTCGCAGCTGGGCTCGCGCTCCAGGGGTGCAAGCCGGTCGCCGCGATCTACTCGACCTTCCTCCAGCGCGCGTATGACCAGATCGTCCATGACGTCTGCCTGCAGAAGCTCAACGTCGTATTCGCGATGGATCGCGCCGGGCTGGTCGGCGACGATGGCCCGACCCACCATGGCGTCTACGACATCGCCTATCTGCGCTGCCTGCCGAACATTGTCCTGATGGCCCCGCGCGACGAGGCGATGCTGGTCCACATGCTGCACACGGCGCTGCGCTACGACGACGGACCGATCGCACTGCGCTATCCGCGCGGCAACGGCATCGGCGTCGAGCTGCCCAGCGCTCCCAAACGGCTCGAGATCGGGACAGGCGAGATCCTGCGCGAGGCCAGCGGCGATGATCAGAGCGCGGTCCGGGTGGCGCTGCTCGGGTACGGATCGGGCGTCGGCAAGGCACTCGATGCCGCCGACATCCTGGCGTCGCACGGGATCGCGGTGACCGTCGCTGACGCGCGCTTCGCGAAGCCGATCGACGCCGGTCTCGCCGCCCAGCTGGCGGCCGAGCACGAGCTGATCGTGACCGTCGAGGAGGGGGTGCTGGCGGGCGGCTTCGGCTCCGCCGTATGGGAGACGCTGTCTGACTCGGGGCTGGCGCCGCGGATCCTGCGGGTGGGGTTGCCGGACCGGTATGTCACGCACGGATCACCGGCGCTGCTGCACGAGGAGGTCGGTTTCACCGGCGACCGGATCGCCGAGCGGATCGAGGCGGTCGTCAGCGGGCGCAGCGGAGTCGCCAGCGGGTAGGCCCTGCGGGCACGAGCGCGGCCCGTCCGTTGGGAGCGCGGCCCCTCCGTTGGGAGCGCGCCCCGTCCGTTGGGCATCTTCGTCGCTATTCGACGAAGATCCCCAACGCACTGTGGACAGACTCAGTTGGTGATTTTGTGCGTATGGCGCCCAAGATCCCCAATCCACCGTCACGAAAATGCAACGCACGAAGTCCGCCCCCGGCCCGCAGGCGATGGGTCTCCCTACTGGGCGGGGCTGTACCGGGTGCCGAAGCCGAGCGTGGCGAGCAGCAGGATGATCGCGCTGAGCAGCAGCACCGCGCCGAGCTGCTCGGTGAGCGCCAGCGCAAGGGCGGCGAGCGCGGTCGCGAGCAGGAACGCGCCGTCGAAGCGGGTGTGGGCGGTCACCGACGTCGGCCGGCGGGCCGTCACCCCGAGCGCGGCCGCGGCCAGGATCGCTCCCAGCGATCCGGACACGATGATCGCGCCGGCACTGAAGCCCAGCGACGCCGGAGCCACGATCATCACGACCCCTGCGAGAAGCTCGATCACGCCATGTATCGGAAGAGTGAGTGGTTTGATTCGCATTGTCATCTGGATCGTCTCGCCTGCTCGACGAGCTGACTGTGAGGTCGATCACGTACCGTTCCAGGCTGCAGTGGCTCCCACCCGTCCTGAGAACCACTCGTGAGGCGCGTCCGGCTCGACAGCCTGCTGTCGCAGCGCGGCGCGTTCCCGTCGCGCTCGCGAGCGGCCGCATCGGTGATCGCCGGCGAGGTGCTGCTGGGGCCCGAGCGGCGCCGGGCCGAGAAGCCGGGCCAGCTGGTGGCCGAGGACGTCGAGTTCGAGCTACGTGAGGGGTCGGCCTACGTCTCGCGCGGGGGCATCAAGCTCGCCAACGCGCTCGACGCGCTCCAGATCGATCCTCGCGATCGCCGGGCGTTCGACGTCGGCGCCTCGACCGGCGGTTTCACCGACTGTCTGCTCAAGCGCGGCGCCGCCCACGTGATCGCGCTCGACGTCGCATACGGCCAGCTCGACTGGCAGCTGCGCTCGGACGCCCGCGTGACCGTGATCGAGCGCCACAACGCGCGCTCGCTGGCCGCTGAGGAGCTTCCGTACCGCCCTGATCTGATCGTGATCGACGTGTCGTTCATCTCGGTCATCAAGGTGCTCGGCGCCGCGCTCGGGTGCGCGGCGGACAGTTTTGACTGCCTGGCGCTCGTCAAGCCGCAGTTCGAGGTCGGCCGGGAGGGCATCGGCAAGGGCGGCGTCGTCCGCGACCCCGAGCTGCGCCGAGCGGCGCTGCTCGACGCCGGCCGCGCGGCGATCGAGCTTGGCGCCTCCGTCGTGGGCTACGCAAGCTCGGGGCTGCCGGGGCCGAAGGGCAACCTCGAGACGTTCGTGTGGATCGCCGAGGGCGCTCGCGGCGGCCTCGCGGACCTCGAGCCGGCGGTCAGGGCGGTCGAGCCGTGAGGCAGGTGACGACCGCCACGGTGCTCACCCACCGCCGCCCGGAGGTCACCGGCGCGGCGTTGCGCGCACTCGTGGCGCTCGCCCGCGAGCGGGGCGTCGAACTTCGGCTCGACCCCGAGGAGACCGCCAAGCACCAGCTCGAGCCGGGCTCATGGCTGACGCTCGACGCGCCGCTGGACACGACCGTCGACGTCTGTTTCGCGCTCGGCGGCGACGGGACGATCCTGAGCGCCCTGCGGACCTACGCACGGACCGGGGTGCCGGTGTTCGGGATCAACTTCGGCGAGATGGGCTTTCTGGCAGCCGTCGACCGCGAGGAGGCGCGGGCAGGGTGCGTCCGGGCGCTCGCGGGCGACTTCGAAGTTCTGTCGCTGCCCGCGATCGAGCTGTCGGGCAACGGCGAGCGGTGGCTGGCGATCAACGACGTCTCGATCCACCGCCAGCAGGGTTTGCGAGTCGCAGACCTCGAGTACTCGGTCGGCGGCGACGAGGTCGGCCGGGTTCGGTGCGACGGGCTGGTGGTCGCGACCCCGGCGGGATCGACCGGTTACAACCTCGCCAATGGGGGACCGGTGATGGCGTGGGGGGTGCAGGGGTACGTGGTCTCGTTCATCGCGCCCCACTCGCTGACCGCGCGGACGCTGGTCGTGGCCCCCGACGACCGGCTGACCGTGCACAACCGCTCACAGGAAGAGCCGGTTGACGTGATTATCGACGGCCGGCCGATCTGCAACCTGGGGCCGGGCGAGCCGGTCGCGGCGCGGTTCGACTACGACCTGGCGACACTGGCGCAGCTGCAGGGCACGACCTTCTACCAGCGGCTGCGTCAGAAGTTCGGGCGGTTGGCCACGCCGCTGTGATCGCCGGGTCCGTCAGGGGCGGTTGGTAGACCACTCCTGATGCTCCACGAACTCCGGGTCGAGAACCTGCTGCTGATGGATCGCGCCGAGCTGCGGCTGGCCCCGGGGCTGAACATGCTGACCGGCGAGACCGGGGCCGGCAAGACGCTGCTGGCCCACTCGCTCGACCTGCTGCTCGGGGGCCGCGCACGGCGCGGCGTGGTGCGGACCGGAGCGCAGGAGGCGTATGTCGAGGGCGTATTCGCGATCCCGCCCGAGATCGCCGACTCCGAGCTGATCCCCGACGGCGCCGACGAGATCGTCCTCGCGCGCCGCGTCTGGCCCGACGGCCGCACGCGGGCATATGTCTGCGGCCGCTCGGCGACGCTTGCCGACCTGCAGCAGCTCGGCGGCCGGCTGCTGTCGTTCTACGGCCAGCACGAGCATCGCAAGCTGATGCTCCAAACCGCTCAGCTCGACCTGCTCGACGCCTACTGCGGCGAGGCCCAGGCACAGCTGCGTGTCCGGCTACGTGCGGCCTACGACCGCGTCGGCGCGCTCGAGCGCCGCGAGCAGGAGCTGCGCGAGCTCGCCGGCCGCCGCGAGCGCGAGCTCGACCTCGTATCGTTCGAGCTGCAGGAGATCGAGGCGGCGGACCCGACCGTCGAGGAGGAGGCCGCGCTGACCGTGGAGCGTGACCGGCTCCGCCATCTCGAGCTGCTCCAGCGGGCCGCGGCCACCGGCGCCGAGGCGATCGCGCCCGAGAGCGGGGACGGGGTCCGTGAGCTGCTCTCCCGAGCCGCTCAGGAGCTCGAACAGGCGGCGGCGATCGACCCCGCGCTCGACGGGCTGGCGCAACGGCTCGGGGCGCTGCGCTACGAGGCGGAGGACATCGGCGGCGAGCTGCGCGGCTACCTGGAGGACGTCTGCGGCCAGGAGGACGGCGGGCAAACGCTCGAGGAGATCGAGTCGCGGCTGGCCTTGCTCATGCGGCTGGCTCGCAAGCACGGCGGTGGGATCGCGGACGTGCTCGCCCACGCAGACCGCTGCCGGGCTCGCCGCGCCGAGCTCGAGCAGGCCGACCAGGCGCTCGAACAGGCGGAGCACGAGCTCGCCGCGGCCACGGACGAGCTCGGGAAGCTCGCGACCAAGCTCGGTGGCGCACGGCGAAAGGCCGCGCCCAAGCTGGCCGCCGAGGTCAGAGCACGGCTGACCGAACTGGCGATGGCACAGGCGCAGTTCGAGATCGAGCTGGCGCCACGGTCCGACGGCTGCGGCCCGCGCGGCGCCGACACGATCGAGATGGTGATCGCCACCAATCCCGGCGCACCGCCCGGTCCGCTTCGCGAGGTCGCGTCGGGGGGCGAGCTGTCGCGCGTGATGCTCGCGCTCCTGAGCGTCGCGGAGTCGAGTCGGTCGGCGGGCGGCGAGGCCGCCCCGCTGCTGGTCTTCGACGAGATCGATGCCGGGATCGGCGGCCACACGGCGCGCGTCGTCGGCGAGCATCTGCGGACGCTGTCACAGGCACGGCAGGTGCTCTGCATCACCCACCTGCCCCAGGTCGCCGCGCTCGCGCAGCGTCACTTCACGATCGCCAAGGACGACGACTCCGAGCTGGCGACGACCACGGTCGCGATGCTCGACGGCGACGAGGTGGTCGGCGAGCTGGTGCGGATGCTCGGCGCCGGTAGCGATGACGGAGCCGCGTCCGAGCATGCGCGCGAGCTGCTGCGCGCCGCGTGAGCGGCGCCGGGCCGAGCCGCCGCGGGCGATCTGAGTTCCGACCGAGGCCGCGTTAGACTCGAACACCGTCGATGGCACACGGCGAAACGCGCTTCATATTCATCACCGGCGGGGTGGTCTCCTCGCTCGGCAAGGGCATCGCCGCAGCGTCGATCGGGCGGCTGCTCGTCGCGCGTGGGCTCGACGTGCAGCTGCAGAAGTTCGACCCCTACATCAACGTCGACCCGGGCACGATGTCCCCGTATCAGCACGGCGAGGTGTTCGTGACCGAGGACGGCGCCGAGACCGATCTCGATCTCGGCCACTACGAGCGGTTCACCGACGCCAACACCAGCCGCGCCTCGAACGTGACCGCGGGCGGCATCTACAACACCGTGATCCGTCGCGAGCGGCGCGGCGACTATCTCGGCGCCACCGTCCAGGTGGTGCCACACATCACTGACGAGATCCAGCAGCGGATCAAGCTGATGGCCGACTCCAGCGACGTCGACTTCGTCGTCACCGAGATCGGCGGCACGGTCGGCGACATCGAGTCGCTGCCGTTCCTGGAGGCGATCCGTCAGTTCCCGGTCGACGTCGGCCGTCGCCGCTGCATGTTCATCCATCTGACGCTGGTGCCCTACATCGGGCACGCCGGCGAGCTGAAGACCAAGCCGACCCAACACTCGGTCAACGAGCTTCGCAGGATCGGGATCGCGCCCGACATGATCGTCTGCCGCTCAGAGGCCGAGCTGTCGACCGACATCCGGCGCAAGATCGCGCTGTTCGCGAGCCTGCCGGTCGAGGCGGTGATCTCGGGCTATGACGTGGACGACATCTACAAGGTGCCGCTCGGGTTCAACGCCCAGGGCGTCGACGATTACATCCTCCGCGAGCACTTCGGGCTCGAGGTCGGCACCCCGGATCTGAGCGACTGGGAGCGGATCACTCGCCGCGCCGCCGAGGTCGACAAGACCGTGCGAGTCGCGCTGGTCGGCAAGTACGTCCAGCTCGAGGATGCCTACCTGTCGGTCGCCGAGGCGCTCCGTCACGCCGGCGTCCACCACGGGTGTCGGGTCGAGATCGACTGGGTCGACTCGGAGTCGGTCAGCCAGTCAGACGTCGTCAGCCGCCTGCACGAGGTCGACGGGATCCTGATCCCGGGCGGCTTCGGCGGCCGGGGCTGGGAGGGCAAGATCCACGCCGCCCAGATCGCCCGCGAAGAGCGGATCCCGTACCTCGGGATCTGCCTCGGAATGCACGTCGCGGTGAGCGAGTTCGCGCGCAACGTCGCCGGGATGGAGGGGGCCAACTCGACCGAGATGGACCCCGAGACCCCGTTCCCGGTGATCGATCTGCTGCCCGAGCAGAAGGAGATCGCCGACATGGGCGGGACGATGCGGCTCGGCGCTGACCCGGTCAAGCTCCACGACGGCACCCGGATCCGCGAGTTGTACGACGAGCCGGTCGTCTACGAACGACACCGTCACCGCTATGAGGTCAACAACCACCTTCGCCGCCGGCTCGAGAGCGCCGGTCTCGTGTGCTCGGGCACCTCGCCCGACGAGCGGCTCGTGGAGGCGATCGAGCTTGCGGGCGATGAGCACCCGTTCTTCGTCGCCTCCCAATACCACCCGGAGTTCAAATCCCGGCCTGAGCGCCCGGCGCCGCTGTTTAGGGAGTTCGTCGGCGCCGCCGTGACGCGTGCCGGAGCCGGCGACGTGGATGTCGCAGGCGAGAGCGGGGACCGGGGCATCAGCGTCTCGCGCGGCCCCGGGTAGCGAGCGCCGGTGAGGCGCAGCACCGAGGCCGAGCGCGCCCGGCTCAACGAGACGTTCGCGGCGCTGTGCGCGATCCCGAGCCCGTCCGGTCACGAACGGGCGTGCGCGGACTGGGTGACCGGAGAGCTGCGAGCCATGGGTCTCGAGGTACACGAGGACGCAAGCGCCGACGAGGTCGGATCGGACGCCGGCAATCTGCTCGCGCGCGTGCCCGGCGGGTCAGCTGCCAGCGTTCTGATCTGCGCGCACCTCGACACGGTCCCCGCGGTGGCACCGGTGGCGCCGGTGTTCACGGGCGGCTACTGGTCAAATGGCAACGACGCGATCCTCGGCGCCGACAACAAGTCCGCGGTCGCGGTCGCGGTCGAGCTCGCCCGGCGGCTGACCTCGGCTCACGAGCCGCCTCCGGTCGGCGTCGAGTTCCTGTTCACCGTCTGCGAGGAGGTCTCGCTGAGGGGCTCGCGGGCGTTCGACGTCTCGCAGCTGCGAAGCGAGTTCGGCTACGTGTTCGACCACGCGACCCCGATCGGCGAGATCGTCGTCGCCTCGCCGACCCACTATCGGATCGTCGCCGAGTTCCATGGCCGTGCCGCCCACGCCGGGGTCCGGCCGGAGGCGGGTCGGAGCGCGATCGCCAGCGCCGCGAACGCGATCGCGGCGATGCGTCTCGGGCGACTGGACGACCAGACGACCGCCAACGTCGGGATGATCGACGGCGGGACGGCGATCAACGTGGTTCCGGAGCGGTGCAGGGTCGAGGCCGAGGTCCGCAGCCTCGACGAGGCTCGTGCGGCCGCGGTCACGACCGAGACCGTCGATCACCTCCAGGACGCGGCCAACGCGGCCGAATGCGACCTCGACCTGACCGTCGAGCAGATGTTCCAGGGCTACCGGATCAAGCCCTCCGCGCGGGAGCTCGCAGTCGCCCAGCGCGCCCTGCGCGCCTGCGGGTATGAGCCGACGCTGATCGACTCCGGCGGGGCGTCGGACGCGAACTCGTTCAACACCGCCGGCTTTCGCTGCACCAACCTCGCCGACGGGACCGAGCACAACCACGAACCCACCGAGCGAATCAGCGGGCAGGCGCTCGAGGACCTGCTCGAGATCGCGGTCGCGATTCTCGACGAGGCCGCGGCGGAGCTGGAGCCGGCAGCCGTGCCTCCCCCGGGATCAACTGGCGGATGAGCGAATTCAAGCTGATCGCGACCGACATGGGCTGGCGCGGCACGATCTTCACCGCCGGCGTCGAGCGCTTCCGCTACGCCGACGGTGCCCAGGTGACGCGCGAGAAGGTCTGGCATCCGGGCGCGGTCGGGATCCTTGCTGTCGACGAGCAGCACGTGTGGCTGACCCGCCAGCCGCGAGAAGCCGCCGGCCTGGCGGCCTCGCTCGAGATCCCGGCCGGCAAGCGCGACGTCGCCGGCGAGGAGCCGCTGGCGACCGCCAAGCGAGAGCTCGCCGAGGAGATCGGCAAGCGTGCCGACTCGTGGGAGGAGATCAAGGTCTACTACACCAGCCCGGGTTTCAGCGACGAGCGGATCTGGTGGTATCTCGCCCGCGGGCTTGCGGACGATCCCGCGGCAGAGCCCGAGCCCGGCGAACGGATCGAGGTCGTCCCGTGGCCGCTTGATCGGATCGACGCCGCGATCGCCGAGTCCGAGGACTCGAAGTCCTTGATCGCGCTGCTGTGGCTCGCGCTGGCCCGCGAACGGGGCACGATCTAGCTCGTCTGTCCGGGTCCGCACACGCGCGCCCAACCGGAGGACTGCCACGGGCCGAAGCGAATATCGAGCCACCGATGGGAACCGTGAGCGCGCCCAGCGCGCCATCTGCGCAACGACATCTGACCGACCTGACGCTCGAGTTCCTCGCCACGCTCGAGCTCGAGCGCGGCCTGTCGCGCAACACGCTCGAGGCCTACCGCTCCGACCTGCAGCAGTACGGCGCGTTCCTCGGCCGGATCGAAGTCGACCCGCTCGAGGTCGAGCCGACCGACGTGGCCGCATTCATCTCAGAGCTCGCCGTCGGCCGCGAGGGCAAGCTCCCGGTCGGGCCGTCGACCTTGCAGCGCAAGATCGCCTGCCTGCGGTCGTTCTACCGCCATCTGCGCCGCGAGCAGTCGATCGACCACGACCCGACCGCCGAGCTGCGACCGCCGCGCTCGCCGGGGCGCCTGCCGAAGGTGCTCAGCCGCGACGAGGTCAACCGCCTGCTCGCCCAGCCCAAGGGCACCTCGCCAGCGGCGCTGCGCGATCGCGCGCTGCTGGAGACGATGTACGCGTGCGGGCTTCGGGCGACCGAGGCGATCTCGCTCGAGCTCTCCGACCTCGACCTCGAAGCGGGGGTCCTGCGCGCTCGGGGGAAGGGCTCCAAGGAGCGGCTGGTGCCTGTCGGAAGCAAGGCGATCGAGACGCTCGAGGCTTATCTGGCCCGGGGTCGCCCGCGACTGGTGGGGCTCGCCGACGAGCCGCACGTGTTCGTCAACCTGAGAGGCAGGGGCCTCTCGCGCCAGGGGCTCTACAAGATCGTCCAGGGCCACGCGCGCAGCGCCGGCCTCGACCAGCGGATGAGTCCGCACACCCTGCGTCACACGTTCGCGACCCACCTGCTCGCCGGGGGCTGCGACCTGCGGTCGCTGCAGGAGATGCTCGGCCACGCCGACATCGGCACGACACAGATCTACACTCACCTGTCTGCCGACCGCCTGCGCGACGTCTATTTCGACGCGCACCCGCGAGCGCAGATCGCGCGCGCGGAACCCGACCACTGAGGAGAGCATCAGCTGGGCCTAACGCACTTCGATGACGCGTTCGCGATCCACATCGAGCTGGCCCGTTTCGAGGTCCGGGGCGCGATGAACGGGGCCGGCTAGCGTGCGGCGGGCGTTCGTCGTGGTGCTCGACGCGTGTGGCGTCGGGGCGCTCGCCGGACGCGGCGCAGTACGGCGACGCGGGCGCCAACACGCTCGGACACCTCGCCGAAGCGGCTCGGCGGACTGCAACCTGCCGACGCTCGCGGCGCTCGGGCTCGGCTCGATCATCGCGCTCGAAGGGCGTGCATCCGGCAGAGCGCCCGGTGCTGCACGGGCGCCTGCACGCGCTCGGGCCGGGCAAGGACTCGACCGCCGGCCACTGGGAGCTGATGGGGGTCGTCGCGCCCGCGCCGATGCCAACCTACCCAGGGGGCTTTCCCGCCGCAGGTGATCGAGCTCGTGCGCGCCGCCAGCGGTCGCGACGTGCTGCTGCAACCGGCCCTACAACGGGATCGAGGCGATTGAGAAGTTCGGCGCAGAGCACGTTCGAACCGGGGAGCTGATCGTCTACACGAGCCAGGACTCGGTGCTCCAGATCGCGGCCCACATCGATGTCGTGGCGACCGACGAGCTGTACGCGATCTGTGGCGAGGTCCGGCAGACGCTGCCGCGCCGAGCACGCGGTCGGCCGCGTGATTGCACGTCCCTTCACCGGCGACGAGCCGAGCTTCGAGCGCACCGACGGACGGCGCGACTTCGCGCTCACCGCCCCCGACCGCGAGCTACCTCGGTGCGCTGCAGGCCGAGGGGATCGCAGGTCCACTCGGTCGGAAAGGTCGGTCAGCTGTTCGCGGGCGTCGGGATCGACGTCCAGCATCCGGGCGCCGACCAACGCGACCGCGCTGGCGCAGACGACCGAGCTGATCGGCGGGCTCGACGGCGGGTTCGTGTTCACGAACCTGATCGAGACCGATCAGGTCTACGGCCACCGCCACGACTTCGAGGGGTTCGCAGGCGCGCTCGCGGAGATCGATCGGTCGGTCGCGGACTGGCTCGCGCTGCTCGGCGACGACGACCTGCTGATCCTGACCGCCGATCACGGCTGTGATCTCGCCTCGCCCCGCACCGACCACACCCGCGAGCACGCCCCGCTGCTGGCCGTCTTCGCCGCCAACGGCGGCCGCCGCCACGACGGCCCGCTGGCCGACGTCGGCGCGAGCGTGCTGGCGTGGCTGGCCGGCGTCGAGGCCGGGGAGCTGCCGGGCAGCCCGTTCGTGTAAGAAGGAGGGGATGCCCGAGCTTCCCGAGGTCGAGACGATCCGCCGCCAGCTCGCCCCGCACCTCGAGGGGCGCACGATCGTCGAGGTCGAGATCCTCGATCCCCGCTGGACGCGACCCGACCCGCCGCGCAAGACCGAACGCGCGCTGCGAGGAACGGACCGTGGAGCACGTCGGCCGGCTCGGGCAAGTACCTGATCTGGGAGCTGTCAGGAGCTGGGTACCTGCTCGTGCACCTGCGGATGACCGGGGCGCTGCTGTTTGACCCGCCGGCCGAGCCGCCGCACACACGCGTGCGGTTCGAGCTCGACGCGGGCCATCGGCTGGTCTACGTCGACCCGCGCCGGTTCGGGACCGGCCATCTCCTCGAGGGCGCCGCCGCGCGCGATGCCTACCTGACGCGAGCGGATCGGGATCGAGCCGCTGACGCCGGAGTTCACGCTCGAGCATCTGCGCGCGCTCGCGCGGGGCCGCCGCGCACCGGTCAAGTCGTTCCTGCTCGACCAGCGACGGATCGCCGGGGTCGGGCAACATCTACGCCGACGAGGCGCTGTTCCGAGCCCGGATCCACCCGCTGCGGCCCGTCGGCACGCTGACGCCGGCCGCAGCTGACGGCGCTGCGCGATGGCGGTCGAGCAGGCGCTGATAGCCGGGATCGAGGCCAAGGGTGCGACGATCGATGACTTCCGCCACGTCGACGGCGCGCGCGGATCGTTCCAGGACCGGTTCCTGGTCCACCGCCGCGAGGGAGAGCCTTGCCCGCGGTGCGGGACCACGATCCGCAAGATTGTCGTCGGGGGCAGGGGCACGTACGTGTGCGAGCACTGCCAGCGGCGGCCTCGGAAGCGGCGGGCGGCGCCTAAGCGGTCGGGCTGATCTCGGCCAGCAACTCGGGGAGCCGGCCCGCGCGGTCCGCGGCGAGCAGATCGTCAAAGCCGCCGATCGGTTGATCGTCGATCACGATCTGCGGGAACGTCACCATTCCGGTCAGCTCCGACAGCTTCGTACGACCGTCCGGGTCGCGTGACAGATTGATCTCCTCGTAGGAGATGCCGCGCTTGCCGAGCAGCATCTTCGCGCCAACACACCTGGAGCAGTTGTCGGTCGTGTAGACGAGTGACTTGCTTCACCACTTCACAAAGTATAGCGGCGGGATAGGCGATGCCGGGCTCGTTCAAGACCGAGGCGATCGTGCTGCGCTCGATCCGCTACGGGGAGGCGGATCGGATCCTGCATCTATATACCCCAGAGCACGGGCGGCTGAGCGCGATCGCCAAGGGGGCGCGGCGCGCGCGCAGCCGCTTCGGCGCGCGGCTGGAGCCGTTCTTCCACGTCGGCGCGATGCTCCACGAGGGGCGCAGCGAGCTGCTGACCGTCACCGGGGTCGACACCGATCGCCACCCATGGCGGCCTGCGCGACCATGCGGCGACGCTCGACTCGGCCGCGCGCGCCTGCGACGCGGTATCACGGTTGTTCGAGACCTCGGACCCGCACCCCGAGGTGTTCGTGCTGCTGGCCAACGAGCTGAGCCTGCTCGAGCGCAGCGTCGCCCATGCGCGGACGGCGAACGGGCTCGCGTTTCGCCTCAAGTTGCTGCTCGCTGCCGGGATCGTCCCGCAACTAGGGGCGTGCGCGGTATGCGGGGAGACCGAGCATCTGCGAGGCTTCTCGGGCGCCGCCGGGGGCGTCGTCTGCAGCTCCTGCGAGGCGGCCGCCTTCCCGCTCGACGAGGCGGCCTACGAGTTCCTCGTAGGGGCGCTGGGCGTATCGCTCGCTGACGCCCCCGATGGCTCGGAGCGAGCGCTGCGACAGGTCGAACGCGCGATTTCCGAGACCGCCGAGCATCACGCGCACGTGCGGCTGCGGCCGCTGCTGGCGGCGTAGCGGCCGCCGACTCGGCACACTCCAGGAGTTGGAGCGACGCGTCCGTGTGCGGATCGTGCGTGACTTGTTCGCCACAAACCCGCTGGTAGCGCCCGGCACGCTGTCAGAATCGGGTCTGTGAGCGACCAAGCGTTGACAACCGGCTACGAGCATCCCCGAGGTCCCGTCGCGGACGCGTTCGAGCAGCGGCTGCGCGCGCGAGAGGAGGCTGAGCTCTCGCCGCCGGCGACGCGGTCATATCCGGCCGACCGGGTGCGGCGCGAGCCCGACTGCGGGCTCAGAACCCCATTCCAACGCGATCGCGACCGGATCGTCCACTGCAAGGCCTTCCGGCGCCTCAAGGACAAGACGCAGGTGTTCGTCGCGCCAAGCGGTGACCATTACCGCACCCGGCTCACCCACACGCTCGAGGTCACTCAGGTCTCGCGAACGGTCGCCCGGGCGCTTGCGCTCAACGAGGATCTCGTCGAGGCGGTCGGCCTGGGCCACGATCTCGGACACCCGCCGTTCGGGCACGTCGGCGAGGAGGCACTCGACCGCTGCCTGCGCGAGCGGTTCGGCCTCGCCTTCAAGCACCACGAGCACTCGCTGCGAGTGGTCGACACGCTCGAGCGAGACGGCCGTGGCCTCAACCTGACGGCGCCGGTCCGCGATGGGATCGTCAGCCACTCAGGGCGCGCCCAGCAGCCGTCGACGCTCGAGGGCAAGATCGTGCGGCTCGTCGATCGGTTCGCGTACATCAACCACGACATCGACGATGCGGTCCGGGCCGGCGTCCTGTCGGCGGCTGACCTGCCCGGCGACGCGATCGAGATCCTCGGTGACACGGGCGAGCGACGGATCGACATGCTCGTTCATGACCTCGTGGAGCGCTCCCAAGTCGAGGGCGACATCGTGCAGGGCGAGCGCGTCGGCGCCGCGATGAGCGCGTTGCGGTCGTTCATGTTCGACCACGTCTACCTCGGGCCGGTCGCGACCCGCGAGCACGCGAAGATCCATGGGGTGATCGAGGCGCTGTTCGAGCACTACCGCACCCACCCTGACGAGATCCCGGCCTCGATCCCGGCCGGCGAGCTTGCGACCCGCGTGACCGATTATCTGGCCGGGATGACCGATCGCTACTGCATCAACCGCTTCGAGCAGCTCACCGTTCCGGTCGCGTTCGCACCAGCTGGATGACTCACGCGGCCGACTTACAGGCGAGACACGATGTCGAGCGGAGGCCATCAGCGTGAGCCGCTACACCGCCGATTCTCGCGATCGCGCGCTGGCGGCGGTCGACATGCTGGCGCTGGTCTCAAGCCGCACCGAGCTGCGCCGCGCCGGCGTCAACAGCTACTTCGGCCTCTGTCCGTTCCACGACGAGCGGACCGCGTCGTTTCACGTGCGCCCGGACGAGAAGCACTACCACTGCTTCGGCTGTCAAGTCTCCGGTGACCCGTTCGATTTCGTGATGGAGACCGAGGGACTCGACTTCAAGGGCGCGCTCGAGTCGCTTGCCGACCGGTTCGGCGTCAAGCTCGAGACCGAGGACGAGGACCCGAGTGCCGCTGCCCGTCGTGAGCGGCGCGAGCGGCTGCACGCGCTGCTCGGCCGCGCGGCGACCTATTACTCGCGCTACCTCTGGGAGGCGCACGAGGCGCAGGGCGCGCGCGCCTACCTGCTCGGGCGGGGCCTGGAGGAGCAGACGCTTCGGGAGTTCCGGGTCGGCTATGCGCCGAGCGCCTGGGACCGAATGCTGCGCGCTTCGCGAGCCAGCGGCTACACCGAGGAGGAGCTGCTCGCGGTCGGGCTCGCCCAGCGATCGCAGAACCGGCCGGGCAGCATCTACGACCGGTTCCGCGAGCGGATCATGTTCCCGGCCGTCGATGCGCGCGGCCGGGTGCACGGCTTCGGCGCTCGCGCGATGCGCGACAACCAGCGGCCCAAGTACCTCAACACGTCCGACGGCGAGCTGTACCACAAGCGCGAGGTGCTGTTCGGGGTCGATCTCGCTCGTCCGGCTGCCAGCCGCGCCAACCGGATGATCCTCGTCGAGGGGTACACCGATGTGCTCGCGCTCCACCAGGCGGGGCTCCGCAACGCGGTTGGAATCATGGGCACAGCGCTGACCGAGGAGCAGGTGAGCGAGCTCGCGCGAATGGCCCACGTGCTCGACCTGTGCCTCGACGCCGACCGCGCCGGCCAGGATGCGATGCTCCGCGCCGCCCGGCTGGCTCGGGCGAGAAAGCTCGAGCTTCGCGTCGTCGGACTGCCGGATGGGACCGACCCGGCCGAGCTCGTCGAGCGCGCGGGCGGCGAGGCGATCCGCGAACTGGTGCAGGAGTCAAAGCCGTTCGTCGTCTTCAACGTCGACCGGATCCTCGAGCGGGCCGATCTGAGCAGCGCCGAGGGGCGCGACCGGGCGCTGACCGACCTCCGTCCGGTGCTCGACGAGCTTCCGGCCAGCATCCTGCGCGATGACCTGATGCGGCGCGTGGCGGGGCGGCTCGAGCTGACCGAGGCGCGGCTCGTGGCGCTGCTCGGCGGCGGCCCGGCCGGCGCCCGGAGAGCGTCGCCCAACGGGGGCGGCGCAGGGGGTGGGGCCGACGGGCTCGGGCCGGCGCCCGCTGGCCGGCGGCCCGAATCGGGGCCGCGACCCGAGCGCATGTTCCTCGCGCTCTGCATCGCGCTGCCCGACCTTGGCGCCCAGGCGCTCGGGGCGATCGACCCCGACGAGCTGCTGTCGAGCCAGCAGCTGCGGCGGGCGGCCCGGCACCTCGGCGCCGGCCACACCGCGTCACCGCTGACCGACCTGCCGCCCGAGGACGAGGACTTCGCCAGGCTGCTTGGAGGGCTGGTGCAGCTGGCGGGGAGGATCCCCGACCCCGGCCCCGACCGGCTCGAACACGCGCGCCTGGTGCTCGAGCTAGACCGGCTTGACCGAGCGATCCTGCGTCTCCGCGGCCAGGGGCAGGAGGCGTCGGGAACCGGCGAGCTGGCAAGGCGGCGCGAGGTCGTGCGCGTGGCCATCCGGGAGGTCATCGCCCGGCTTGAAACGGACGCCTGAGCAGGGGTTTCGACGGGCCGCCGTTCCGTTCGTCCGCGCCGGCTGCGAACATACGTTCGATCCAGGAGGTCGAGCGTGGACAGGGAATCACTCAGACTGCTGCTCGCCCAAGGGCTGAGCATCGAGAAGATCGCGCGGCGATTCGGTCGTCACCCGTCGACCGTCTCGTATTGGATGGAGAAGCACGGCCTCGAGGCGGCAAACCGTGATCGGCACGCCCCCAAGGGCGGCCTCGAGCGTGAGCGGCTGGTGGAGCTGGTGGCCGGCGGCGCGTCGATCGGGCAGATCGCGGCGGACGTGGGGCGGAGCAAGGGCACCGTCCGGCATTGGCTGCGGCGCTACGGGTTGAAGACCGATCCCTCACGTCGCGCCATCGCGGCGCGGGAGGCGCGAGCAGCGGGCATCCTCGCCATCCGCCGGCCGTGCCCGCGCCACGGGGAGAGCGAGTTCGTGCTCGAGGGTCGCGGCTACTACCGGTGCAAGCGCTGCCGAGCCGAGAGCATCGCCGGCCACCGGCGCAGGCTGAAGCTGCAGCTGGTGCAGGAGGCCGGCGGGGGTGTCAGATCTGTGGCTACGAGCGGTGTATCTCCGCGCTCGAGTTCCACCATTTGGATCCGACCGACAAGCGCCTCGGGGTCAGCGCTGGCGGGCTTACGCTTTCGCTCGAGGCGCTCCAGGCAGAGGTCGCCAAGTGCGTGCTGCTCTGTTCAAATTGCCACGCGGAGGTCGAGGCAGGTGTTACCCGGCTTCCCGTAGAGTGTCTTGCAAGTCAGGCGGTTCCGGCCCAATACACCAAAATGCGGGGTAGCTCAACGGCAGAGCGAACGGCTGTTAACCGTTAGGTTGTGGGTTCGAATCCCACCCCCGCAGCTCTGATCGCCGTTATCGATGAAGCTCTACGTCTGTTACGGAACCTGGACCGCCGGCGGGCCCGTGCACAGGCACCCCTGCGGTGAGGCGCACAAGGCGCTCGCGCAGGCCGGGTACCGCCCCGACGTGGTCCGCTCCTACGGGCTCGGCCTGATGCCGTCAGCGATCAATGACCTGACCAGCGGGCGCAGAGAGGTCAAGCAGCTGACCGGCAACTACTGGGTGCCCGTGCTGGTGCTCGACGACGGGACCGTGATCCAGGGGTCGCACAAGATCGCCGACTGGGCGGCCGTCAACCCGCCCGGGCGAGCACCGGATCGGACGGGCCGAGCTCAGCCGGATCGGGCTCAGCCGGATCGGGCTCAGCCGAGTCGGGCTCAGCCGAGTCGGGCTCAGCCGAGTCGAGCCCGATCACGGGCTGAACCACCCTGATGGCTGAGGAGGCGAGGCCGCCGACGACGATCGAGGACCTCGAGCGCTGGGAGGAGCACGGCGCGCTCTGGCGCGCGCGTGAGCTGACCGACGAGCGAGCGGTCGTCGAGCTGTGCACCTGCTACGGCGAGCCGGTCGACCTCGTCGCCAGCGACGACCCGAAGCTCATCGAGTTCGTGCGCCGTCGCGGACTCTCGTCCTGAGCGCGAGCTCGACCACGAGGTCGGCGGCACGAGCTGCTCCTGCCTGCGGGCTGGTGGCGGCCGCGATCCGTGCGGCGGCCGCCACTAGCGAGCCGGTCTCGAGCGCGCGGCGAGCCGCGAGCTTGAGGCTCTCGGCCCCGAGCAGGCGCCATGGAAGCCGGACGCCGACCCCGGCCCAGTCGGCCCGCGCGGCGTTCTCGGCCATATCCCCCGCGTGCGGGACCGCCAGCACGGCGGCGCCCGAGACCAGTGCTCGGACCATCGTCCCGTGGCCGGCGTGGCAGATCACCAGCGCAGAGCCAGGCATCGTCCGCGCATATGAGATCCACTCGACCAGCCGGGTGTTGGCGGCGACCGCCAGCGGCTCTGACAGCGGCCGCCGGTTCCACGTCGCCTGCACCCGGACCGGCTCGCGGGCGAGCCCGCTGACCGCCGCACGGAGCAGGCGGTGGTCGGGGTCCTGCGCTGTGGACGGCGCCACCAGGACCAGCGGCGCGTCACCCGGCGGCGACTCCACCTCCCCGTAGGGCGGCTCCCAGATCAGCGGCCCGACGACATGGACATGGTCGGGCCAAGCACGCGGGTACTCGAGCTCAGGCAGCGTGCCGACGAGGCAGAGCTGTTCGCTGAGGCCACCGTGCAGTCGTCGGGTCGGCGGCAGCCCGAGTCGCCGGCGCGTGTCATTGAGCTCGGTTCGGCCGCGCCGCAGCCCGGCCTGCACCGGCCAGTCCAGCGCGCGCCACAAGCGCCTGCCGGTTTCGGTGCGCGGCAGCCGGGCTCCGAACGCGTACGGTGGAAACCCGGGGGCGCCGACCGGGTAGACATGCGGGATCACGGTCGCGGCCGGCAGGCCCTCGAGCTCGGCGGCGAGCGCCGGCGCGAGCGTGAGGATGTCGTGCACGACCACGTCAGGCCTCGCGCCGACGATCGCCTCGCGCGTCACCGCAGTCGCGCGCACGACCGCCTCGTACGGTGACAGGGGCTGCTCCTGGGTCGGGAACACGGGGTACTCGGGGGCCGCGACGAACGTCATCCCGTTGGCCTCGACGTGGTCGCGCCACCGCGACCAGGTCTCGTAGGTCACGTGGTGGCCACGGGCCGCCAGCTCGGCGCCGAGCGCCAGCATCGGGAACGCGTGGCCGGGCTGACCGAACGCGCCGAGAAAGAAGCGAAACTGCGTCTGGATCAATCCGCGAGCTCGGCCACGGCCCGCAGCTGCGCCACTCGATCGTCCGCTGTCCACGCCATCGGGCTGACCATCAGCGTCCCGACGCCCGAGTCCCTGAACGCTCCAAGCCGCTCACGAACGACATCGCGCGGGCCGCACAGCGACACCGCATCGATCAGCTCGCCGGGGATCGCGTCGCCGGCCTCGGCCTTCTTGCCTTCGAGGTACAGATCCTGGATCTCCTGCGCGGCCTGTTCGAAGCCGTAGCGCTTGACGAGGTTGTTGTAGAAGTTCTGCTTGCGCGAGCCCATCCCGCCGATGTAGAGCGCCAGCACCGGGCGCATCACGTTGCGCGCGAGCTCGAGGTCGTCGGACACGAACACCTGCACGGTCGGCGCGATGTCAAACCCGTCCAGCGACCGGCCCGATCGCGCCGCGCCCTCCTCGAGCAGCTCGCGGAACGAGGCCACGTGCTCGGGCGAGAAGAAGGTCGGGATCCAGCCGTCGGCGATCTCGCCGGCGAGCGCGGTGTTCTTGGGGCCGATCGCAGCGAGATAGATCGGGATTCGTTCCTGGACCGGGGCGATCATCAGCTTCAGTGCCTTGCCCGGTCCGTCGGGGAGCGGCAGCTCGAGCGTTTCGCCCTTGAACTCGAGTCGCTCGCGGGCGAGCGCCTTGCGGACGACTGTCACGTATTCGCGCGTGCGCTGGAGCTGGCGTCCAAAGCGCTGGCCGTGCCACCCCTCGGCGACCTGTGGGCCCGAGGAGCCGATTCCGAGCAGCATCCGTCCGCCGGACAGCTCGTCGATCGTTGCGGCCGTCATTGCCGTCATCGCCGGGCTGCGGCCGGGCATTTGGAAGATCGCCGAGCCGAGCTTCACGCTGCTCGTGCCTGCTGCCAGCCAGGCGAGCACCGTGGCCGCGTCGGAGCCGTAGGCCTCGGCGGCCCAGACCGAGTCATACCCGAGGCGCTCGGCCTCCTTGACGACCTCGAGTTGTTCCTGTGGCCCCATCCCGAGACCCCAGTAGCCGAGGTTGACTCCGAGCTTCATTGCAAGGTTCCTTTCGCGGGCAGATGCGACACGCGTCGGCAGGCAACTCTGCGACTACAGTCGCGGCCGCCTGCGGCCGATGAGGAAGCCTATGGGAAGCGCCCGTTCAAAGGCCGCCGCCGATCTCCGGCTCACGATCGAGAAACTGCCGCGCCACACGCGGGTCGCGATGCTGGACGGGATGGAGACCAATCCGATCATCGTCGGCGCATACGCGAACCGCGACGGCATCTGCCCGATGCTCGCCGCGCACCGATCCGGCGGTCGCACGGCGGTGATCGAGTTTGCCAAGGCGTGGGACCGGTTCGCGTACCGCAATGTCTGGCGGGGACGGCCGCGTCGCGCGAGCAAGCACGAGCTGCTGATCCTGAGGCTGTACCTGCAGGCGAGCCTGCTGGCTGACCCGGAGCCCCCGACGACCGCCCCGGAGCCCGCCGCGACCGCCCCGGAGCCCGCCGCGACCGCCCCGGAGCCCGCTGCGACCGCCCCGGCACCCCACGGACCCCGTCAGCGCTGAAAGCCGGAGCGTCGAGGCGGAGTTCGAGCAGTCGCTCGACATCGACCGCGCCGCCGAGCTCGCAAGCACCGATGGCTGGGCGTGGATGCCGGCCACGCGGAGCTACGACGAATACCGTCGCACGCTAACCGAGCTCGGATGCGAGCTCCCGGCCGTGCCCTCGCGCGAGGATCGGGCGCTCAGAGGCTGATCGGCACGTCTCCGAGCCTGGCGCCCGGAGGCTGGAAGATGATCTCGGGGATCACGCACCCGGGGGACAGCCGCAGCAGCATCCGCACCGCCTCGGCCACGTCCTCGGAACGGATCATGTCCTCGGCCGGGATCGAGCCCTTGACCCAGTCAGCCATCGGCGTGTCAACGAACGCCGGGCAGAGCGCGCACGACTTGACTCCATCGCCGCCGAGCTCCTTGTTCATCGACTGTGTGAAGCCGATCACGCCGGCCTTGGTCGCCGAGTAGACCGACACCCATGCGTCGCCGGACTTGCCGGCGATCGACGCCGTGTTGACGACCAGCGCGTTGTGGTGCTCGGCGGCCGCGGCCCGCAGCAGCTCGGCGCACTCGCGGTAGAACAGGATGATCGAGCGGAGATTGACGTTCAGTTGCATGTCAAGGCGCTTGGTGACGATCTCGGCAACCGGCGCTCCGATGCCGATGCCGGCGTTGTTGACCAGCACGTCGAGGCGCCCAAAGCGATTGCGGTGCGCGGCGACGATCTCGCCGACGGCATCCTCGGCAGCCATGTTGGCCGCGACGTGGACCACCTCCGCGCCGTCGCGGCTCAGCTCGGCGGCCGCCGCCTCGAGCTTGTCGGGTCGCCGCGCGGCGAGCGTCACGCCGTAGCCCTCCTCGAGCAGCATCCGCGCGATCGCGAACCCGATTCCGCTCGAACCTCCAGTCACGATCGCTGCCCGGTCTGCCATCGAATCTCCTCGCCTCGAGTTGGGACCGGTATCCAATCAGGACCGAGCCACCCGTGGCGTGATACTTGTGAGGCGTGAGCGAGCTGGCGCTGGAGCAGGCCGAGGAGCAGGCAGCAGAGCGGCGCGCGAGCACGGTCGAGCTTCTGTGGGACCTCGTGTTCGTGTTCGCGGTCACGCAGGTGACCGCGCTGATGGCCGCCAAGCCGACGTGGGGCCGCTTCGGCGAGGCGATGCTGCTGCTCGCGCTGATCTGGTGGGCATGGTCGGCGTTCGTCTGGGCGGCCAACGCCGAGGAGGAGAACTCCCGGGCGCTGCGCGCCTACCTGTTATCGGCGACGGTGCTGATCTTCATCGTCGGGCTCGCGCTGCCGCAGGCGTTCGGCCGCGAGGCCGTCCTGTTCGTCTGCGCGTACGCGCTCGTGCGCTTCCTGCACCTGGGGCTGTACGCCGACGCATCGCGCAAGGGGAACGCGGCCTGGAGCGCGATCGCCGGCTTCGCGACGACCGTCGTGATCGGCATGGCGCTGTTGCTGCTCGGCGCGATCTTCCTCAGCGGGTGGCAACGGGCGCTGCTCTGGACCGCCGCTGCGGCGATCGACTACGCCGGCCCGGCCTGGCTCACGCGCGAGCGGCTGCGCGGCCTGCAGCACGTCGCGGTCGCCCATTTCGCCGACCGCTACGGCTCATTCGTGATCATCTGCCTGGGCGAGTCGATCATCGCTATCGGCGTCGGCGTCGGCAGGGCCGAGCGTAACCTGACGCCCGAGCTCGTCGTCGGCGCGAGCCTCGGCCTGCTGACCGCGGTCGGGATGTGGTGGACGTACTTCGACAACTTCCACGAGCAGGCGCAGGCGCGGCTGCGCGAGCACGATGACCCGGTGCTGGCGGCGGCCGACGCCTACAGCTACCTCCATCTCGTGATCGTCGCCGGGATCATCATCTTCGCCGACGGCGTCAAGCTCGTGGTCCACAACTCCGCCTCGGCACCGATAGCCGACCCGGGCCGCCTTGCGATGTGCGGCGGCGTTGCTCTCTACCTGCTCGGTCTGGCGGCCTCGCGGTGGCGGCTGACAGCGGAGCGAAGTCCGGGGCGGATGATCGTCGCTGCGGCCTTGCTGGCGCTCTACGCATTCGGCGGCTCGCTCCCGGCGTGGACCGTCTCCGGCGCGATCGCTCTCCTGGTCGGCGGCCTATGCGTAGTCGAAACGCTGTCGGAGGCTCGTCACGAGGATCAAGACGAGCCGTCCGGGCCGGAGATCAGCGGGAGTGCGGCGTCGCTCAGGCGCCCGACGTAAGCGACGATCCGATGGATCAGTGCCGAGGGACCGCGGAGCTCGGGCGTTGAGGCAGCGACTGGCTCGCGCAGGGCGGCCGCGGCGGAGACGGCGACTGCCGGCGCAGCGCGCCGCAGCAGCCCGATCGCGAGCTGGCTGGCCGACCGCACGATCTGTGGGTCCAGGGACCACATCACCTCAAACCGCCGCGCCCGATCGGGGAGCTCGAGCCGGCTCGGAAGCTCCCACGCCGACAAGCATGCCTACAGTGAAGGCAGTGAACCACAAGATCTCAAGCGGCGAGGGCGGCGAATGCGGGTCCTGATCACGGGTGCGACCGGGACCCTTGGACTGGCTGTCGCCGATGCACTTCGGTCCCGCGGCGATCAGGTCGTCGCATTGTCGCGCGATCCCGAGCGCGGCACGCGCGTTCTCGGCGAGGGCGCCGAGGTTCATGCGTGGCCGCGGCCGACAGAGGAGCCGCCACCGCTCGAAGCGTTCGCCGGTGTGTCGGCCGTCGTGAACCTGATCGGCGAGCCGGTCGCACAACGATGGACGGACGAGGCCAAGACGCGGATCCGCGATTCGCGTGTGCTCGCGACCCGGACGCTGGTTAATGCGATCGACGCACTCGGGGACGCGCGGCCGTCGGTGCTGGTCTCTCAGTCGGCGACCGGCTACTACGGCCCGCGGGACGACACGGCGCTCGACGAGCAGGCTCCGGCTGGTAACGACTTTCTCGCCGAGCTCACGCTGGAATGGGAGCGCGAGGCCCATCGCGCCGACTCCAAGCTGCGGGTCGCGTGCACGCGGACGGGCGTCGTCCTGTCGCCGAGCGGCGGAGCGCTGGCGAAGATGCTGCCGTTCTTCAAGCTCGGGATCGGCGGACCGGTCGCGGGTGGCAAGCAGTACGTCCCGTGGATTCACCTCGACGACGTCGTCGGAGGCCTGCTGCTGTGCGTCGATCAGGAGCGTGCACAGGGGCCGGTCAACCTGACCGCGCCTGCGCCCGTCACGAATGCCGACCTGTCACGCGCGCTCGGGCATGCGCTCGGCCGGCCCGCCCTGCTCCCAGTCCCGGGGCTGGCGGTCAAGTTGCTCTACGGCGATATGGCGGAGATCGTCACCACCGGCCAGCGCGCGATCCCCGCAAGACTGCGCGAGCTCGGCTATGAGTTCCGCCACCCGGACATCGAGTCGGCGCTGCGAGACGTGCTCGGCGGCGGGTGAGGGTCCACCGGCTCGAGCGCTGTCGGACCTCGCGCTGAGCGGCAGTCTGCTACAACTCTGAAAGAGTCTTTCAGAGGAGGAGCATGCCGGAAGTTCGCCCCGTCCTCACGGACCCGGACGTCCTCGAAGCGCTGGCGCATCCGGTCCGTCTGGACCTGCTCACATACCTGATCTCAAACGGCCCCGCGACCGCGTCGACGTGCGCCCGCGCGGTCGGCGACACGCCCTCCAACTGCAGCTACCACGTCCGCACGCTCGCTCGCTACGGGCTCGTCGAGCAGGTCCGCTCCGATGATGGCCGCGAACGACCGTGGCGCGCCACGATCACCGGGTTTGACGTTGACGCCGGCCCTGACCCGGACACGCCCACCGGCAAGGGCGCGGCGGCCGTGATGTCCGCCTCGCTCGCGCTCGAGCAGCAGCGACTGCGTGAGTACCTCGCACACCGTGACCGGGTGACCCCGGCGTGGCGCGAAACGGATGTCTGGTCCGCGTACACGCTGCGGCTCACACCGGCGGAGCTCGGCGAGCTCGGTGCCAAGCTCGACGCGCTGATCCGGCCGCTGATCGCGGCGACTCGCGATCAGGCGCCCGAGGACGCGAAGCTCGTCTCGCTTGGACTCTATGCCTACCCGCGAGCAGATCCGGCGTGAGAACGCCCGCCGCACTGACCGAGCGCGACTTCCGCTCGCTGTGGCTCGCGGGTCTGATCTCCGATGGTGGCGACTGGATGCTGCTTGTCGCGCTGCCGATCGTCGTCTATGGGCTGACCGGCTCGGCGCTCGGGACCTCGATCGCGTTTCTGGCCCAGCTCGTGCCCGGGGTGCTGCTGGCCCCGGCCGCCGGGCGGCTGGCAGACCACGCCGACCGGCGGCGGGTGATGCTCGCCGTGACGACGGCACAGGCGCTATCGCTGCTGCCGCTGTTGCTCGTCGGGGGCCGCTCCGGGCTGCCGATCGTGTACGCGGTGATCGTGGTCCAGGCCTCTCTGGCGACGCTCTTTGACCCGGCGAAGAACGCACTGCTTCCGACCCTGCTTCCGGCCGAACAGCTCGTATCGGGCAACTCTCTGATCGCGCTTAACACGGGCATCGGGCGGCTCGCAGGCGGACCACTCGGCGGTCTGCTCCTGGCGGCTGGGGATCTGCGAACGATCGTCGTCGCCGACGCGCTCAGCTTCGTCGCCGCCGGGTTGCTGATCGCCCGCCTGCCGTCCGCCGGGCGCGCGTCGGCCGACGATCGGCTCGGGGTGCAACCGACTTCGTCGCCGAGTGGGCACGGGTTCGGCGCGGTGCTGCATCTGCGCGAGATCAGGGGCGCGCTCGGAGTCGCGTTCGTGGCTCAGGTCGCGCAGGGGATCTTCATCGTTCTGTTCATCCTGTTCGTCGCCCGAGAACTACACGGCGGCTCGAGTGAGATCGGCCTCTTGCGCGGCCTGCAGGCGATCGGGGCGATCGGCGCCGGCCTGGCGCTGAGCTTGATGTCAACCTCACATCTCGCTGGTCGGTTGACGGCGGCGGGGGCGCTGGTGTTCGGCGCGCTGGACCTGACGATCTGGAACCTGCCGCCGGTCACGACCGCGGTCGGCCCATATGTGGTGCTGTTCATCGTCGCCGGAGCGCCCGGCGTGGTGATGGAGACCGGGCTGATCAGTTTCCTGCAGCTCGCCGGCTCCGACCGGCAGCGCGGCCGGATCTTTGGTGCCCTGACGCTCGCCGACAACGCCGGGCAGGCGGTCGGGATGCTCGCCGGTGGGCTGCTGACTGGACCGCTGGGCCTGATGGGGCTGCTCAATGCCCAGGGGTGCCTCTACCTGGCCGCCGGCGCGCTCGCCTGCGCGACGATGGCGCGGTATCCGGCCGGGGGCGCGGTCCACTCACCGCGCGGAGCGTCGGGCGGCGCCGCGCCGGAGGCGGGGTGACGCTTCGTAGGCCGATGCGGGGTCACCGATCTCGAGCTGATCTGCCGCCTCGAGACGGCAGCCCGTCACGCGTGGCCGGCGACGATCGAGCGCCCGGCGTGGGTCAGCGGGCCTTGCGACGGCCGTGCGTGATCCGCTTCGGGATCGGCACCGGCGACAGCCGGCTCGCCGCCTCGCCGGCGAGCAACCGCGGCTCGAGCTTGGTCACCAGGTCGGCGAGCTCGTCGCGTTCGCGGTCGCTGAGGCTGCTGGGACGGCCGCGCGCGGCCCGCATCAGCCGGTACAGCCGCCGCCGCTCGTCGGGCGTGAGCCGCATCAGGTGGCTGTGGGCGAGCAGCGAGATCTCGGCGACCGCGAGCAGCTTCAGAACCGGGATCCGGCGGATTCCGGGAATGCGGGAGGCGGCGACTACCACTGTACGTGTCGTGAGACCGGGAGCGATACTTCGAGTGTAGGCAGGTCGCTGTCCGTACCCGCTAGGGCCAGCCGGCTCCGGGCTCGGGCGCCGGGACGGCCAGCACCTGGCCGGTGCGAGGGCCGTCGGCCAGCCCGGAGACGCCGTGCCACTCCTGCGCGACGATGAACAGCGTCCGGCCGTCCGGGCCGCCGAGCGCGCATGAGAAGCAGCCGCGATCAAGCTCGACCGTGTTGAGGATCTCGCCACCCTCGCGGACCCGGATGCAGCGGCGGTGGGGGACATCGGCATACCAGACGGCGCCGCTCGCGTCGATGCAGATCCCGTCCGGAGCGGCCTCACCGAGGTCCGCCCATACCCGCCTGTTGCCGAGCGTCCCGTCGGCGGCGATCTCGAATGCCGACAGCCTGGCGGCGTAGGACTCGGCGACGATCAGCGTCGTGTTGTCGGGTGTGACGGCCATCCCGTTGGGGAATTCGATCCCATCGGCGACCTCGCGTGCCCGTCCGTCAGGCGTCACGAGCGCCACGACCCCGGGCGCGAACGGCTCGCCGGCGAGCAGGTCCGAGCCGCCGCCATTGACGTATGCGTTAGTACGGCCGTCGACGACGATCTCGTTCCAGGGCTTGTCGTAGAGCGGGCGCAGGTCGGCATACGTCGCGAACGAGCCGTCGGGCTCCATCCGCAGCAGCTTGCGCTCCGCTGCCGAGACGACGAGCAGGGTTCCGTCGGGCAGCCAGTCGATAGAGAACGGGAACGAATGGACCTCGGCGATTGCCTCGTGGGCGCCGTCGAGGTCGACGGCGATCAGCTGCTCGGCCGCCCAGTCGGCGAACCACAGTCGGCCGTCGTGCCAGCGGGGTGACTCTCCGAACGAGATGCCGGTCATCAGGGTGCGGATCTCGGGGGTCATGCGGTGGGCGGCGCTCCTTCCGGTCGACGTAGAACTAGACCGTATAGTACTCAGACGAGGCCGAGAAGGCGCACTGTAGTGTCGCGGCTACCCTCCGCCAATGGCGACGTTCGTCCTTGAGATGGCCCACGGGCCCAACTGGGACGACTCGCGCGGGATCCGCGAGCAGGATGGCTGGGACGCGCACGCTGCGTTCATGGACAGCCTCGTCGACGAAGGCGTCGTCGTCCTCGGCGGGCCGTTGGGCGATCAGGGACGAGTGATGCTGGTGGTCAGGGCGACGGACGCAGCCGAGATCGACGGGCGATTCGCCGCCGACCCGTGGCGCGACACGGGCGTGCTGCATATCGGCTCGATCGAGCCATGGACGATCTGGCTCGATGGAACCCGACGCGCCTCGTCGCTCGCCTCTGATTGACTGACTCAGACGCCCAGCGACCAAACGAGGAGAGCATGAGCGAGCCAAGAGCGCAGGCCACCGTCGACGCCGAGATCCAGCCGTCCGAGGCCGACGCCGAGCCAACCCCGGGGGGCGACGCCGAGCGCGAGCCGCTGGTCGAGGACGACCTGCTCGTCGAGGACGTCTCGATCGACGGGATGTGCGGCGTCTACTAGCCGCCGATGACCGGATCAGCCGTGTCCGTTCTCGACCGAGGCTGGACCGTCAGTGACCAGGTGGCGCTGCGACCCGAGCCGTTCGGCGCGCTCGCCTACCACTTCGGCACCAGGCGGCTCTCATTCCTCAAGAGCCCGGAGCTGCTGAAGGCGGTCCGCGGCCTGCATGACCACGCGACCGCCCGCGACGCCTGCCTTGCAGCGGGCGTGGAGCCCGACCGGCTGGAACCGTACGAGCGGGCGCTCGGCACGCTGGCGCGGACCGGAATGATCTCCGAGCGCATCCCGGCTGGCCGATGACGCTCGTCGAGCAGTTCGAGAGCGGGCTTGACGCGCCGATCTGCCTCACCTGGGAGCTGACGTACGCCTGCAATCTCGCGTGTGTGCACTGCCTCTCGAGCTCGGGCCGCCGCGACCCGCGCGAGCTGAGCACGGCCGAGTGCAAGGCGGTGATCGACGAGTTCCGGCGGATGCAGGTCTTCTACGTCAACATCGGCGGCGGCGAGCCGACCGTGCGCAGAGATTTCTGGGAGCTGCTCGACTACGCGGTCGGCCACGACGTTGGCGTCAAGTTCTCGACCAACGGCACCCGGATCACGCCCGAGGTCGCAGACCGGCTGGCGACGACCGACTACGTCGACATCCAGATCTCGCTCGACGGCGCGACCGCGCTGGTAAACGATGCGATTCGCGGCGCGGGCTCATTCGAGACCGCGCTCGGAGCGATGCGCCACCTCAAAAACGCCGGCATGCACGGCTTCAAGGTGTCCGTCGTCGTGACCCGCGACAACGTCGCCCAGCTCGACGAGTTCAAGGCGCTGGCCGATGCGCACGGCGCCCAGCTGCGGCTGACGCGGCTGCGCCCGGCCGGCCGCGGCGCTGACGTCTGGGACGAGCTTCATCCGACGGCATGGCAGCAGCTCGAGCTCTACCGCTGGCTGCAGGCCAACGGCGAGGACGTTCTGACCGGCGACTCGTTCTTCCACCTGGCCGCCTACGGGGAGGCGCTTCCGGGTCTCGGGATGTGCGGCGCGGGGCGCGTCGTCTGCCTGATCGATCCGATCGGCGACGTGTACGCGTGCCCGTTCGCGATCCACGAGGAGTTCCTGGCCGGCAACGTGCGCAGCCCAGGCGGCTTTGAGGCCGTGTGGAGAACATCGGAGCCGTTCGCCTCGCTGCGGACACCGCAGAGCGGCGGCGCGTGCGCGAGCTGTGGCCACTACGACTCGTGTCGCGGCGGCTGCATGGCGGCGAAGTTCTTCACCGGGCTGCCGCTCGACGGACCCGACCCCGAGTGCGTGCTCGGCCACGGTGAGCTCTCGATCGCAGCCCGCGATGACACCGAGGCGCTGCCCAAGCCGTTCCCCGATCATTCGATCCGCCGGCCCGGGCGCGCGTGTGACGAGAGCCCGCTGACCGTGATCAGCGGATGAGCCTGGTCCGCCACGCCGTGAGCCGGCGTTGAGCTCCGAGCTCGCCGACGCCACCTGGCCCGACTTGGTCGACGCCGACTCGATCCTGCTGGTGCCGATCGGCGCCACCGAGCAGCATGGACCGCACTTGCCGCTCGGGACCGACACCGAGATCGCGCTCGCGATCACTCGCATGGCCGCGGCCGCGCGCGAGGACGTGCTGGTCGCGCCGCCGATCGCCTATGGCTCCTCGGGCGAGCACCACGGCTTCAGGGGGACGCTCTCGATCGGCCAGACGGCCACCGAGCTGGTGATCGTCGAGCTGTGCCGGTCGGCGACGGGCACCTTTCGCCGGGTGATGCTCGTCTGCGCGCACGGCGGCAACGCGGCACCGCTGCGACGCGCGCTGGCGACGGTCCGCCGCGAGGGCCGCGACGTCAGGTCGTTTGCGCCCGACTGGGGCGGCGACGCGCACGCCGGGCGCGCCGAGACCTCGCTGATGCTCGCGATCGACCCAGAGCGGGTGCGCCGCGACCTGGCGCAGGCGGGGGAGACCCGGCCGCTCCCGGAGCTGATCGGGGTGTTGCGGTCCGGAGGCGTCGCCCAGCTGAGCCCCAACGGCGTGCTCGGCGACCCGGCGGGCGCCAGCCCGGCCGTCGGTCGGGCGATGCTCGCCACGGCCGTCGGCGAGCTGCTCGCCGAGCTGGAGGGATGGGTGTGACCGGCCGCCGCGTCGCGCTGGTCACCGGCGCTGCCCGCGGGATCGGCGCCGCGACCACGATCGCCCTGGCAGCCGAGGGGTACGAGGTCCTCGCGGTCGACGCGTGCGCCGAGCAGCCGCATGTCCCGTACGGCCTCGGGACCCAGGAAGAGCTCGACGCGGTGGTCGCCGCTGCCGGCCCGGACACTCGCGCGGTTGTGGCCGATGTGACCGACGCCGATGCGATGGCCGACGCCGTCAGGGCGGCCGAGGCCGGGAATGGCGGTCTCGACGTCGTGGTGGCCGCCGCCGGAGTGATCGTCGGGGGAGTGCCGCAATGGGAGCTGGCGCCCGAGCTCGAACGAGCGGTCGTCGACGTCTGCCTCGGAGGCGTGATGGTCGCTTCGCGGGTGGCGATGCCCGCGCTGCTGCGCCGGGCGGAACCCCGCAGCGGCCGCTTCATCGCGATCTCGTCCGCGGCCGCCGCGCGCGGGCTCCCAATGCTCGCCGCATACGGCGCGGCGAAGGCGGGAGTCGTGGGACTGGTGAGAGCGCTCGCGGTCGAGCTGCGCGGTACCGGGATCACCGCCAACGCGATCAGCCCCGGATCGACTCGCACTGCGACGCTCGACGAGAGTGCGCGGCTGTACGGGCTCGAGAGCGTCGAGCACTTCGCCGATCACCAACCGATCCAGCGGCTGCTCGAGCCCTCAGAGGTGGCCGCCGCGGTCGTCTTCCTCGCCGGCGAGGCGGCGGGTGGAATAACCGGCGCGGTGCTGCCGGTTGACGGCGGACTGTCGGTGTGAGCGCGCTTCCCGAGGGAGTTCGCATCCGGGTCGCGGGCTCGGTACGGCGCTACGGCGGCGGCCGCCTGCTGGTCGGCGGGTCGCCACTGCGCGTCACGCGGCTCTCCGACAAGGGCGCCCGAGCACTGGCGGCGCTCGAGCGAGGGGAACCCGCGTCCCAGGCGGCTCGCGAGTTGGCTCGCAGGCTGATCGACGGCGGTCTTGCGGCGCCCGTGCCCGCCGATTCGGTCCAGGCGCCGGCGGCGAGCGTCGTGATCCCGGTCCGCGACCGCCCCGCGGAACTGGAGAGCTGCCTGGCCGCGCTCGGGGGCCAAGAAGCGGCCGTCGTCGTTGTCGATGACGGCTCCGCGCGGCCCGAGTCCGTGCGAGCGGCATGTGACCGTCATCGCGCGCGCTACCTGCGCCGCGAGCGCGGCGGTGGCCCTGGCGCCGCCCGCAACACCGGCCTGGCGGCGGTCGACACCGAGCTGGTCGCGTTTTTGGACTCGGACACGATCGCGGATCCCGGCTGGCTGGAACAGCTCGGGCGCCACTTCCCGGACCCCAGCGTCGGCGCCGTAGCGCCACGCGTGCTCCCGGTCACCGGGCGAGGCCGGCAGACGGTGCGGGCGCGCTACGCGGCGGCCCGGTCGCCACTCGATCTCGGTCCAGCGGCGGGCGAGGTCGGGCCCGGGCGCCCGATCGCGTATGTCCCGACCGCGGCCCTAGTCGTGCGCAGAGCAGCGCTCAGAGATGGGTTCGACGAGGCGCTGAGGTACGGCGAGGACGTCGACCTGGTCTGGCGCTTACGGGGTGCCGGCTGGACGGTGCGCTATGACCCGACCGTGACGGTGCGGCACCAGGAGCCGAGCGGCTGGCGCGCGCTGCTGCGCCGGCGCTACCGCTATGGGACATCCGCAGCACCGTTGTCCGAACGCCATCCGGGCCTGCTGGCGCCCGTCGTGATCGCGCCGCGACCGGCGGCTGCCGTTGCACTCGCGCTCTGTGGCTGGCCTGCGCCGGCTGTCGCGGTGGCGTGCACCGCGTCGCTGCCGGCGATCGCGCGGCTGCGGCGGGCCGGGGTCCCAGCGGCGGCGATCCCCGCGTTCGGTCTCTTGGCGGCGGCGAAGACGCTGGTCGCCGTCAGCCGCGCCGCGCCGACAATCGCGGCGCCCGTCATCGCCGGGGCGCTGGCGCTCCGGCGCACCAGGCGGCGCACGCGGTGGGCCGCACTGATCATGCTCACCGCCGCCCCGGCCTCCGAGTGGCTGATGGCGCGGCCGAGGCTCGATCCGCTGCGATGGACGGCGATCGCGCTCGCCGACGATCTCGCCTACGGGATCGGGGTATGGCGTGGCTGCCTGCGACACCGAACGGTCGATCCGCTGCGGCCGAGGTTTGCGCGGCCAGCCGCCTCGACGTAGGCTGCAGGGCCGCAGACCGTCATTGGCAAGAGGAGAGAGCACGTGAAGACCAAGGCCGCCGTCCTCACCGAGGTCAACCAACCGTGGGAGATCACCGAGCTCGACCTCCGTGAGCCGAAGCAGAACGAGGTGCTGATCCGCTACGTCGCGGCCGGTCTGTGCCACTCAGACGTGCATCTGATGACCGGTGACCTACCGGTGCCGATGCCGTACATCGGCGGCCACGAGGGGGCCGGGATCGTCGAGGCTGTCGGACCGGGGGTCTCCCGGGTCGCGGTCGGCGACCACGTCGTCTGTGCGTTCATCCCCTCGTGCGGACACTGCCGCTGGTGCGCGAGCGGCCAGCAGAGCATCTGCGACCTGGGAGCGACGATCCTCGAGGGCTGCCTGCCGGACGGCAGCTATCCATTCACGCTCGACGGCCAGAGCGTTGGGGCGATGTGCATGCTGGGCACCTTCTCCCAGTACTCGGTGATCTCCGAGACCTCGGCGGTCAAGGTCGACGACGATCTCCCACTCGAGATCGCGGTGCTGTGCGGCTGCGGCGTCCCGACCGGCTGGGGCTCGGCGGTCAACACCGGCAACACCCAGATCGGCGACACAGTGATCGTGTTCGGGATCGGCGGTATCGGCGCCAACGCGGTCCAGGGTGCCTCACACGCCGGCGCGACCAACATCATCGCCGTCGACCCGCTGGCCAACAAACGGGAGTTCGCGCAGGAGATGGGCGCCACCCACTCGGTCTCCAACGGCGCCGAGGCGGCCGAGCTCGCCAAGGAGCTGACCCGTGGAGTCGGTGCGGATGTCGCGATCGTGACAGTCGATGTCGTCAACGAGCAGGTGGTGCTCGAGGCCGTGATGTCGATCCGCAAGGGGGGGACCGCGGTCCTCACCGGCCTCGCCAATCCCGTCGCGATGACCGTCCATCTGTCGGGCACCGACATGACCCTGTTCCGCAAGCGGGTTCAGGGGTCGCTGTTCGGTGACTGCAACCCGACGCAGGACATCAAGAAGATGCTCGAGCTCTACCGCGCGGGAAAGCTCAAGCTCGACGAGCTCGTGACCAAGCAGTACAAGCTCGAGGAGATCAACCAGGGGTACGACGATCTCGGGGCCGGCAAGAACATCCGCGGCGTCGTGATCCACGAGCACTGAGCGCTGCTGGGAGTCGTCGAGCACGAGGTCGTCGGACTTCGCCGCGAGGCGGAGGTGATCTCGGTCGCGCTCGATGAGGGCTGTCACGTGGTCCTCGACGGCCCCCCGGGCACCGGTAAGTCGACTCTGCTGCGAGCGATCGCGGGCGCATCGGGGCGCGGGATCGAGTTCGTCGAGGGAAACGCCGAGCTGACCCCGGCACGGCTGATCGGCCAGCATGATCCGGCACTCGTGCTCGCGCGCGGGTACCGCCCGGAGGCGTGGTCCGACGGGCCGCTGGCGACGGCGATGCGTGACGGGTCGCTGCTGTACCTCGAAGAGCTCAACCGGATCGCCGAGGAGACGCTGAACGTGTTGATCACGGCGATGGCCGAGCGGGAAGTGGTGATTCCGCGGCTTGGGCGGATCGGTGCGGCGGACGGGTTCGTGCTGGTCGCGGCGATGAACCCATTTGACGCGATCGGCACCGCCCGCGTCAGTCAGGCAATCGCCGATCGGATGTGTCGCGTCGCGATCACCTATCTCGACGAGGAGGGCGAGCGGGAGGTCGTCCGCCGTCAGACCGCGGGCGACGAGCGTGAGATCACGATCGCGGTCGAGGTCACGCGGGCGACCCGGGCCCACGCTGCGGTGCGCACGGGGTCCTCGGTCCGGGGCGCGATCGACATGGTCCGGCTCGCGCGGGGTCTGGCGCGGATCCGCGACGAGGATCCACTCGGTCGCGACGGCCTGCTAGACGCCGCGATCGCGGCGCTCTCGGGCCGTGCGCGAGTCCACGAGGACCAGGACCGCACGGTCGAGGGGGTGATCGCCGAGCTGCTCGACCGGGCGCTGAGCCGGGATTCCGAGCCGGCGGCGGGGAGAGCACGCGCCACGCCGGCCGGCCGGGTGCCGGGCGACGCGGCGCGCTGACCCCCAAGCAGACGCGCGATGTGGTCGACGCGCAGGGCCGCCGGACGCTCGACCGCCGACGGCTGGCATCCGCACACCCCGGCTTTGAGCAGGTATCCCCCGAGGTCGGCACGCTGGATGCGCGGGCTCTGCGAGCCCAACTGCGCGAGGATGGCGACGAGGCGCTCGCGATGCTGGCCGACATCGCGGTCGCGACCGACCCGGCGCTGCGGCGCCAGGCCCGCACGCTCGCCGCCCGGCTGCTGCCGGCGCTCGGACGGACCGCCCAGCCGCGTCGGCGCGGGACGCGCCGGATCGTCGCGCGACCGGGCGCGACCGACGGTGACCTCGATCTGGACCGGACGCTCGAGCGCAGTGCCGGCCGGCGTCCACACGATGCCCGCGAGCTCGTCGCACGGCAGTTCGCAGCCGCTCCCCGCGCCGTCTGCCTGCTCGTCGATCGCAGCGGCTCGATGAGCGGCCATGCCGTGGCGCTGGCGTCGGTCGCGGCCGCGGCGGTGGTCGGCGCCCGCAGTGAGCGGCTGCGTTGCAGCGTGGTGGCGTTCGGATCTGAGCCGTTGGTGCTGCTGTCGCAGCACGCTGCGCGGCCGGCGGCATCAGTGGTCGATGACCTGCTCTCGCTGCGTGGCCATGGCCGGACCGACCTCGCGCGAGCGCTGCGGGTGGCCGCCGAACAGCTCGAACACGTCCCGCCGGGAGGGCGGACGGCGCTGCTGCTCTCAGACGCGCTCCACACCAAGGGCGAGGACCCGCTGTCCGCCGCCGCGATCCTCGACCGCCTCGACGTGCTCGGCACGAGCGTCGAGGCCGACTCGATCGCTGCCGGCCAGGCGCTCGCCAGGCGCGGGCGCGGCCGTTACCTACCTGCCCGCACGCTCGCCGAGCTGACCGCATCGCTGCAGATGGCCCTCGCCTGAGCGCGCCAACAGCGTCCGCGGCTTAGGTTCCGGGCGTGGCGCGTGCGAAGTCCGCGGCGATCAGCAGGTCATCGCGGCGGAGGTCGTTTACCGAGGAGCGAGCGAGACCGCGGAGGGCCGAGTCGATCCCGCCGCGTATGATATCGAGCACGTTCTCGACGCCCGGCTGCCCGGCGGCCGCCAGCCCCCACAGGTAGGCGCGTCCGATCATCACCGCCCGGGCGCCGAGCGCCAGCGCCTTGACCACGTCGCTCCCGCGGCGCACGCCGCCGTCGAGCACGACCTCGACCTGATCGCCGACCGCATCGACGATCCCAGGCAACACCCGGATCGGCGCCGGCGTGCTGTCGAGGTTGTTGCCGCCGTGATTGGAGACCGAGATCGCGCTCGCGCCGATCTCGACCGCGCGGCGGGCGTCGTCGGCGCGCATGATGCCCTTGATCATGACCGGGCCCTGCCACTGTGCCACCAGCCAGCTCAGATCGTCCCACGACGGTGGAGGCGTCTGCACCCATTCGCCGTAGGCGCCGAAGAAGGTCGGCGCCGGGCCGGCGCCGGTGGCCATGTTCGGGACCGTCAGCCCGGGCGGCCCGCCAGCCCGTGCCCAGGCGAGCGACCAGCCAGGGCGGCTGAGCGCGTCGGGCAACAGCTTCACCACTGTCCGCAGGTCCGTCTGGGCCGGGATCGTCGGGCTGCCCCAATCCCGGCCGTGGGAGAACGACCAGTCGAGTGTCACGATCAGGCCCACGGCGCCGGCCGCCGCGGCGCGCGCCAGTCGCGTCTCGATCTGGTCGCGCGTGCCGGCCCAGTAGACCTGAAAGAACGTCTTCGGGTTGGCCGCCACGACCTCCTCGATCGGCATGCTCGCGAACGAGCTGAGTCCGATCGCCGTCCCGCGGGCAGCTGCCGCACGGGCGACCGCTACCTCACCTTCGGGGTGCACGGCCTGCACACCGGTCGGCGAGATCACCACCGGGAGCGCGAGCTCCTGGCCCATCACCGATGTGTCGAGCGCCCGCAGCGCTGGCTGGCCGGCGACGTGAGGGCAGAAGCCGAGCTCGCCGAACGCGTTGACGTTGTCCTGCAGCGTCAGACCGGCCTCCGAGCCTGCAACGAGCGCGAGATAGACCGAGCGCGGAAGCGCGCGCTTGGCGCGCCGCTGCGCTTGCGCTACCGATTCAAACCAGGCGCCGGCCACGGCGCAACCGTATGCGAAAGCGCCCGGGGGCGGACGGGCTACCCCTCTGACTGCCCAGCTTGCCCGTACGCACCGAGGATGTCCGTCGACGAGAGCACACCGACCGGCTGCCCGCTCGCCGGGTCACGGGCGATCAGGTGCGAGACACCGTGTTCGCTCATCAACCGCGCGGCCTCGCGCAGTGATGCGTTGCTCGACGCCGAGACGGCCTGCGAGCCCGCCACATCCTCGGCCCTGAGGGAGTCGTCGGCGGCGATCGCGGCGATCAGGTCGATGTCGGCGATGATCTCAGACGGCTTGCCACTCCGGTCGGCTACAACCAGCGCGTGAACACGACGAGTGGTCATGATCCGGGCCACCTCGGCAAGCGACGCCCCCGGATCGCAGCTGAAGATCCCGTGGTGGATGCAGTCTCCGATCCGGACCCGATCAAGCGCGGTTGAGCTGGACGGCGCCATTGTGCGCCCCCATTCTGGCAGCCGCGGGGACGTCAGTCGCGACGCCTGTTGAGATCAGTGTCCAGACCGCAGCTGCGGCAAGGCGGCATCCGGACGCCCGGCCGCGGATTGTGTCGCTACCGTGTCATAAAGCCCAGAATTTCGGGAGACAGCGATGTTCGACAAGATGCTGGTCGGGGTCGACGGTCGGCCGGGAGGCCGGGATGCGATCGCGCTCGCGCGAATGCTCGCCTCCGCCGATGCGCAGATCGTGCTGGCCAACATCTACGGCGGCAGGCTGTCAGGCGGCGGACTGCGGGGAACCGGCGATCCTCACCTCGACGCCGAGGACCTGCTCGAGCGCGAGCGCGAGGCAGCCGGGATCGAGGCACGCGCGGTCGTCCATGCCGACGGCAAGCCGGGCCGCGCGCTGCAGGGCGTCGCGGCTGAGGAGTCGGCCGATCTGTTGGTGATCGGGTCGACGCGCCGTGGTCCGATCGGGCGGGTGTTGATCGGCGACGAGACGCTGGGTGCGCTCAACGGCGCCCCGTGCGCCGTGGCGATCGCCCCATCCGGGTACGGGGACACCAAGCACGAGCTGCGGTCAATCGGGATCGGCCATGACGGATCCGAGGAGAGCGATCTGGCGCTCGCGGCGGCCCGTTCGGTCGCGGCGATTCACCGCAGCTCGCTGCGAGCCCTGGCGGTTGTATCGCTGCAGACCGTCCCGTCCGAGACCCCAACTCCGCTCGACTGGACGCACGAGACCGAGCGCGTCATGAAGACCGAGCGTGACCGGGTCCAAGCGCTCGAGGGTGTGACCGGCGACGTCGTGTACGGCGATCCCTCCGAGGAGCTTGCTGGGCTCGCACAGGAAGTAGATCTGCTGATCGTCGGCTCTCGGGCCAACGGCCCGATCGGCCGACTTTTGAGCGGCAGCACCTCTACCTATCTCGCGCGGCGCTGCCCGTGTCCGCTGATCGTCTTGCCGCGCGGTCTGGTCGAGACGGCGTCCGGAACGCCGGCCTCCTCGACAGGCGATCTCAGCTGACTCACGGGCCGCGTGGGGCGGCGGCGATCATCGCTCATGCCCTGGCCGCCGTCTCAGAGCTCGGCGGCAACCGAGACCGGCTCCTGGCCGCCCGCCCGCAGGCCCCGCTCGATCGCGTCGATCACGATCTCGACCACCCGCACCCGCGCGTAGGCCTTCGACTCGGCCGCGATCACGTACCACGGCGCCTCGGGGTGGTCGGTTAGCGCGAGCATGTCCTCGAGGGCCTCCTCGTAGGCCGCCCGCTTGGATAAATTGCGCCAATCCTCGCCGGTCAGCTTCCAGCGCTTGAGCGGGTCGCGCTCCCTGGCCCGAAAGCGGCGCAGCTGCTCGTCCTCGGAGACGTGCAGCCACAGCTTGACCAGCAGCAGTCCCTCGGACGCGAGGCCCGTCTCATACTGGACGATCTGCTCAAACGCGCGGCTCCACTCGGCCTGCGTCGCGAAGCCCTCGACGCGCTCGACGAGCACCCGCCCGTACCACGAGCGATCGAGCACCGTCATCCCGCCCCAGCCCGGCATCGACGGGGTGAAGCGGCTGAGGAAATGGTGACGGCGTTCGTCCTCGGTTGGCGCGCTGAACTGCGAGACGCGGACGTGGCGCGGGTCCAGCGGGCCGACCAGGCGACGAATCGCGCCACCCTTGCCAGCCGCGTCCCACCCCTCGAACAGAACGCACAGCGGCGGCCCGAGCCGATGCTCGCCGAGCAGCCCGCCAAGCTGTAGCCGCAGCGCGAGTAGGCGCTTCTGCGCCGGAACGAGGCGCTTCTCGCTGTCGCTGCGGCTCAGCTTGAGCTTCAGGTCTGCCTCGGCGAGCGATGCCACGATCGGTGATGGTATGGCCCAGAGTTGGCAAACCGCGCACGCGCGTTGCGATTCATGCGACGCGAGACGTGGCGCAGTACGTTTCTCGTCATCTCCGACGGCGGCTCACAGACGAGCGAGCAGACATCGATCGTGCTCGCCGACGATCACACGATCGTCCGCGGAGGTCTGCGGATGTTGCTCGACGCCGAACCGGGGTTCGAGGTCGTCGCCGAAGCGGCCGACGTCGACGAGGCGCTGCGCAAGGTCCTTGCCTACAAGCCCGACGTGATCGTGCTCGACCTCAGCATGCCCGGTGGGTCGAGCCTGAAGGCGATTGGGCAGATGCTGGAAGCCTCGCCCGACACCGCGATCGTCGTGCTGACGACGGAGGACGATCCGCGCTTCGCGCGTGAGGCGCTGCGGGAGGGCGCGCTCGCGTTCGTTCTCAAAGAGGCGGCCGACAGCGAGCTCGTCGAGGCGGTCCGGGGAGCATCGAACGGAGCCCGTTATCTGAACCCGAAGCTGGGGGCCGAGATCGCCGCCCAGCCGGACGTGCCGCCCGGGCCGCCCGACAACCTGACCGAGCGCGAGGTGGAAGTGCTGCGGCTGGTTGCGCTCGGGTACACGAACGCCGAGATCTCGGAGAAGCTCTATCTGAGCGTACGCACGGTCGAATCGCACCGGGCCAACATCCAGCAGAAGTCGGGCAGGACAACGCGCGCCCAACTCGTCGCCTACGCGCAGGAGCAGGGCTTGCTCGGCGGTCGCTCGGGACTGTCACCGTGGGCGCCGGCCCGACAACCGGCTGCTGGGCCGCCACGGCACTGTTCGAGCGCTATGGTTGAGCGCCGGGGCCTAGCGTTGGACAGCAGCGGCGACAACGTGAATGACGCGACTCGCGCGGTATTGACGGTCGCCCGCAGCGTGCTCGAGCGCCTCGACATCGAGGTGGTGCTAGACCGCGTGCTGAACGCCGCCCGGGAGCTGGCGAAAGCCCGCTACGCGGCGCTCGGAGTGCTCGACGAGTCCCGCACCGAGCTCGCGCGCTTTCTGACGCTGGGCATCGACGACCACGAACGACGCGCGATCGGGCCGCTACCGACGGGCCGCGGCGTGCTCGGAGAGCTGATCGCAGACCGCCGGCCACTACGCGTCGCCGACGTCGGCAGCCATCCCCACTCGTATGGCGTCCCGGTCGGTCACCCGCCGATGAAGACGTTTCTCGGGGTCCCGATCATGATCGAAGGGGAACCGTTCGGAAACCTCTATCTGACGGAGAAGGAGGGTGGCGGCGAATTCACCGAAACCGATCAACGCGCGGTCATGATGCTGGCCGACTTCGCCGGTGTCGCGATCGATCACGCGAACCGCTTCTCGGGCTCCGAGGCCAAGCGGCGCGATCTCCAGCGGACTGTCGACTCGCTCGATGCGACGCTTCAGATCGCGCGCGCGCTCGGCGGCCAGACCGAGCTCGCCTCGATTCTCGAGATGGTCGCCAAACGCGGCCGCGCGCTCGTCTCGGCAAGGGCGCTGGTGATCGAGCTGGTAGTCGACGATCAGCTCGAGCTGGCCGCCGGGGCCGGGGAGCTGCCGGCGGACTTGCTTGGGCAGCGTGTACCACTCGCGAACACAGTCGCCAGTGCCGCCCTGCGCTCGGGCCAGTCGCAGCGGCTGATCGACCAGCTCAACCACGCTCGCTTTGAGCAGCACGGCCTTGGTCACCTCGGCCTCAACGCCGAGGACGGCCTGGTGGTTCCGCTCGTCTTCCGCGGCCGCGCCTACGGGGTGCTCGTCGCGGTCGACCATCTCGAGGGGGGAGATTTCACCGCCGAGCACCAGCAGCTGCTGGAGGCGTTCGCGGCAAGCGCCGCGACCGCCGTCGCCACCGCCCATTCGGTGGCCGACGAACGTCGCCGGCAGCGGCTTGCCGTCACAGAGGGCGAGCGCGCCAGGTGGGCTCGCGAGCTGCACGACGAAACGCTGCAGGCGCTCGGAAGTCTGCGGCTGACCCTCGCGGCCGCCGCGCGAAGCGGAACCCAAGCGGCCTTGGGCGAGGCCGTGGCTCGCTCGCTCGACCAACTCGACTACGACATCGCATCGCTGCGGGGGCTGATCGCGGAGCTGCGGCCCGCGGCGCTGGACCAGCTCGGGCTGGAGCCTGCCGTGCTGGCGTTGGTGGACCGAGTCCGCGGCCGTGGCGTCGAGATCGACGCGCAGATCGACCTTGCGTTCGAGCATGGGCGCTCGCCACACCGGCTGCTCGAGGAGTTCGAAACAGGGATCTATCGGATCGTGCAGGAGGCGCTGACCAATGCCGTCAACCATGGTCAGGCAAAGCGCGCGATCGTCGAGCTGCTCGAGGAAGCGCCGATGATAACCGTGATGGTCCGCGACGACGGGGTTGGATTTGACACCACCTCCGCCACGCGCGGGTTCGGGCTGCTCGGGATGCACGAGCGGGTCGAATTGCTCGATGGCGAGCTGCGGATCGAGTCTGCGCCCGGCGAGGGCACCAGGATCCACGTCACGCTCCCGGCCCGGCATCGCGACGAGGATCCGGTCGAGCTCCTGCATGGCGTCAGCGGTTAGCGACGACCAGCGTGACCGGTGGGCCCCCGGAACCGGGTGACCCGACTGCAATCGCGTCGACGGGTCCGTATCGACTACGGAGCGCCAAGCGTGGCGACGACTGATGTCGAGTCCGACGGTGGGATCTAGATTCGGCATCATGCCGAGGGCCATACCGGACGGGCACCCGCAAAGGCCGCGTCACTGCAGCGAGCCGACCGAGGCTGATTTGTCCGACCCGACAGCGATCACAGTCGTGCTGGCCGACGACCACAAGGTGGTCCGCTCGGGCCTGCGCATCCTCCTGCAGTCCGAGCGCAAGTTCGACGTTGTCGACGAAGCCGGCGACGTTGCCGAAACGGTCCGTTCCGTGCTGGAGCACCGCCCGCAGGTCCTGATCTTAGATCTCAACATGGCCGGGACCTCGAGCCTCGATGTGATCCCGCAGCTACGCGCCGACGCCCCCGAGACCCAGATCGTCGTGCTGACAATGCAGGACGATCCGGCCTTCGCTCGGACGGCGCTGCGGGCCGGCGCGCTGGGCTACGTGCTCAAGGACGCCGCCGACTCGGAGCTGATGACCGCGATCGATCTGGCCGCCGAAGGCCGCACGTACCTCAACCCCGAGCTCGGGGCGCGGCTGGCGTCGGCTCCCCCGGAGGGAGATGAGCGCCCTGGCAACCTCTCCCCGCGCGAGCTCGAGGTCCTGAAGCTGATCGCGCTCGGTCACACCAACGGCGAGATCGCCTCGACGCTGTTCCTGAGCGTCAGGACGGTCGAGTCGCATCGTGCTCACATCCAGCAGAAGCTCCGGCTGACTACCCGGGCTGAGCTGGTCGCGTACGCGCGGGAGCACGGACTGCTCGACTGATCAGACCCCGGTCCACATTCTCTGACTAAGATCAGAGAATGGCGGATGCGATGGTGGATCAGGTCCGCAGCTTCAATCGCGCCGTCACGCTCCGTGTCGGGGCGCTGAACGAACGGTTCCTCGCGCGGGACCGTCCGCTGGGCCAATCCCGGATGCTGTGGGAGATCGGCGTCGAGGGCTGCCAGGTTCGGTTGCTGCGATCGAGGCTCGGCCTGGACTCGGGGCATGCGAGCCGGTTGCTCCGAGCGCTCGAGCGGGAGGGGTTGGTTCACCTCGAGCCGGGCGACCGAGATCGGCGGATCCGCGTGGCGCGGCTGACGGCGGCCGGGCTCGCCGAGCGCGAGCTGCTCGACCGCCGCAGCGATGACCTCGCGGAATCGATCCTGAGGTCTCTGCGGCCACCCGATCGCCGCCACCTGGTCGAGGCGATGCGGACCGTCGAGCGTCTGCTGACACGTTCGCTGGTCGAGATCCGAGCGGTCGATCCGATCGGCCGCGACGCGGCGCACTGCATCGCGGCGTACTTCGCCGAGCTGAACCGGCGCTCGGAGTCGGGCTTTGACCCGGCAGCGGGGATCTCCGCCGAGCCCGATGAGCTGAGGCCGCCCGCCGGAGCGTTGCTGATCGCTTACCTGCGCGACGAGGCGATCGGGTGCGGAGCCGTCAAGCACCACCCCGGCGCCCCGTCGGAGATCAAGCGGATGTGGGTCGCGGAATCGGCGCGAGGCCTCGGGATCGGGAGGCGGCTGCTGGCCGAGCTCGAGCAGTGCGCCTTCGCCTGCGGCGCGCCCGCTGCCCGCCTGGAGACCAATCGCGCGTTGGTCGAGGCGATCGCGATGTATCGCTCATCCGGTTACGTCGAGGTGACGCCGTTCAACGCCGAGCCGTTCGCCGATCACTGGTTCGAAAAACAGCTCGGCTAAGCCCCGAAGCGCTGCGCCCACTCCTCGAGCGGGACCCGTGCTGCGCGAATCACGTATGAGAGCAGCCTGTACCAGCCGGCGGTGATCACGAGCTCGAGCAGCTGATCGGGGGTGAACCTGGCAGCGAGACTCTCCCACAGCTCGTCAGAAACATCGCAGCGGTCGTGAAGCTGATCGGCGAGCTCGAGCAGGAGCGCGTCCTCAGGGGACCAGACGGGGTCGTCCGCGGCTCCCCGGCGCGTCGCGGCGAGCTGCTCGTCGGTGAGACCGAGCGGCTTGCCGAACGCGACCGCGTGGACGCCCCACTCGTACTCGGCGTCGGCCCGCGCGCAGGTGCGATGGATGATGATCTCCCGGTCGCGCGGATCGACGCGGCCGTGGCCGAGGATCCCGGCGCCGAGCGGCCGCATGCGGGCGAACAGCTCGTCGTGGACGGCGAGAGTCCGAAACAACGCCAACGGCTCCAGCGTGCTCCCGGGCGGCATCCATTTACGCAGCTGCTGCTCGAGATCGGGCTCGTAGGGCGGCTGCAGCGGGGCGATCCGCGGCTCCGTCGAGGTAACTGTCATCGGCTATCCTCCTGCTTCGGAAATCAGAGCAGATTCGATGGTAGCTTCGAAATCCAAAGCACGCAACCCGACCCCGCGTCCAGGCCATCCCGTCCGCGGCTCCGACACGGGCCGGCCGGTGATGGCGCTGCTGGATCTGCTCGGGCGCCGCTGGACGCTGCGCGTGCTGTGGGAGCTTCGCGACGGCCGGCGACTGACGTTTCGCGAGCTTCAGTCACGATGTGGCGGCGTCTCGTCCAGTGTTCTCAACGACAGGTTGCGCGAACTGCGGGAGGCGGCGATCGTCACCGCCGAGCGTGGCGGCGGCTATCGCCTCAGCGGCGAGGGCGGTGCGCTGCTCGATGCGCTCGGGCCGCTGGATGCCTGGGCCAAGCGGTGGGCCAGCCGGCCGGATCAGAGCCTGACCCGCCTGGTCTGATCCGCCCTCAGCCCTTGGCGTGTCCCGTGAACTCGATCACCTGCTGGAAGGTCGAGCGGTTGGTCCACCGCATCGTGAACGGGATCAGGCCGGGGATGAACGAGATCCGCTCGTCGGTGGCGCTCGAGTACCAGTCGGCGGGGTCGGGGCCCTCGGCTGCAGCAAGGTGGTTCGCGGCGACCTCGATCGCCGCCCACAGCGACTTGCGACACGCCCTCAGGCTGCCGGTGCCGCAGTAGCGACGGCTGAACCGCCCGCGCACCTTCATTCCCAACTCGGTCCGCAGGTCCTTCGACACGTACCCGTACCAGCCGGGGTCGAACGAGGGCGTGTTGCTGGTCGGCATCAACTGCTCGAGGTTCGCGGTCAGCGGTCCGAGCACCGGGCGCATGACGGCGGTAGCGATCCCGCTCCAGGCGGTGTCCATGACGGCCGCGCCGGGGGCGTCGATCCGGCCGTCGAGGTTGCGGTCGATCCGGCTGGCGCCCTGGCGGCGCCACTGGTCGATCAGGTCCGCCGCCTGGGCGGCGAGCTTGCTCGGCGCCGGCCTGCCGTTGAGGACACGTCTGACGATCGGCCAGACCTCGATCGTGCGCAGGTCCTCGGTCGCGGCGCGATTCATGATCGAGACGTCGTTGTTGACGCGCATCCGCTTGGTGAAGCCACGGTAGAGCTGCACACGGTGCACCGCTCCGTAGCCGTAGTTGTCGGAGGCCGCTCCCCATCCCGGGGCCGGCTTGTTGTTCCAGTTGGTGAGAATGTCGGACCGCGGCTCGATCATGTGCGGGTGGCGGTTGAGCGGCAGCCAGCCGCGCCAGTCGTACTTGCCGGTTCCGAGCGCCGGCAGACTCGGGTCGGTTCCGGGCGCCATGATCGGAAGCCGTCCCGAGGAGAAGTAGGCGATGTGGCGGCTGTCGATGTAGGGCCAGTTGAACGTGGTTCCGAAATGGTTGACCGCGCGGAAGAACTCCTGCGGCGAGTGGACCTTGTTTGAGTCCAGCGCGCTGAGAGCCAGCTCGCCGGTCGGCTCGTCGCCGCGTGTCGAGCGATCGAGCGCGACCGCGTAGGGGCGTCCGTGCACGGTGACGGTGCCGCTGATCGGGCCGTGCACGCTCTCGTAGAACTTGACCTCGCGTGCAGGCTGGCCGTCTCCGGCGCCGAGCAGCCCGGCGTCGAACAGCTTCAGCGGCCGACACCGGCCCTTGTAGAGGTAATTCGTCGAGGCGCGCGTCGGACGGCTGCCGTTGGGGTTGCAGAGCTGCTCTAGGAACTGCTGCTCGTTCTCCGAGTCGGCACTTGTGAGGCTCCATGCGAAATCGCGCCCGCGGCCGATGAACACGTACGGCGCGATCGGGGCGATGATCCCGCGGGCGTCGATGCCGCCCCCGTGCAGATCTCCCTGCATCACGATCTCGGGGTAGTAGTAGCCAAGCTGTGGCCCCATCACCGCGAGCGGATGGCCGTCAGCCGAATGCCTGGACCCGGCGATGATGAAGTTCGACGCCAGCCGGTGCGATGCCGCGTGCGCGGCGGTCGCGGCGCCGACCGAGCTGCTCTCCGACCCCGGATCGATCACCATCGCCCCCGGCGTCGGTCCCTTCGGCACACCGTCGTAGTTGAACCGCTTCTTGATCGTGGTCGGCGCCTCGGGGTCGTTGACCTCGCGAAGATCCCGGAACACCTTCAAGCCTGCCTTGCGTCCGAGCCGGCGCTCGAGTGCAGCGAGGAAGTCGGAGTTGGCCACTTCATTGCCGCCGCTGTTGCCGAAGATCGAGCCGATGAACGCAAAGCCGGCGATCGCATCGGTCAGCTTCGCGTGCGGGAGCTTCGGCCCCGACTGCTCGGACGATGCCTCGTAGGCGTTGATGCCCGCGACCCAGTTGCGCAGGTCACTGAGGACCTGGCGACCCGCCTTGCCCGCGCGGCGCAGGACGTTATCCTGCTTGGCGACGAACCTGATCGCCTCGGCGCTCGGCGTGAACGAGCGCCCTGAGGTGACGAGGCCGAACGGGTTGATGCCGGGCGCGTCAAGCGTGGCCAGGTACGCCGGCCCGAGACCCTCGAGCAGCAGCAGACCGCGGTCCTCGGCCGCGACCCACCCGGAGCCGAACATCACGTCGGCGCGGGTCTTGCCATAGATGTGGGGGATGTCATGGTCGTCACGGAGGATCTGAAGGCCGGGGCGACCGGTCTGCTCGCGGCGGACGACCGGGCCGGTAACGCCGAACTTCTCCGACAGGTAGAAGCGTTTGAGGTCGGCGGCGGTGACGTGGCCCTGCAGCGGTGTCAGGTCGTCATAGAGCTGACCCTGGTCGGTCGAGTACTGGTTGGCGGGCAGCCCGCCGAACTCGCCGGGGGCGAGGATGTTGTAGGCCGGGCCGGAATAGTCCGTGCGCGCCTGCGCGGTCACTGCCACGAGCAGGGTTGCGGCCAGCACACCGGCCAGGCAACCAGCGAACCTTCGCACCACGAGCACTCCTCCTCCGGTCAACTGCATCGAGGGCGCGGCAGCCTAACATCGCGCGCGCCTTTGGATGCCAGTTCCCTCAACCGCCGCAACACGCCGAAACTGAGCCTCGCCCGCGCACGGCGGATCGCGCTCGCGGCCCAGGGGTTCGATCGCCCGAGGGCCGCGAGCCCCCCGCACGCGGGACAGATCGCGAAGCTGGTCAGCCGCCTGGGGGTGTTGCAGCTCGACTCGGTCAACGTCTTCTGTCGCTCGCACTACATGCCTGTCTTCTCGCGATTGGGTCCCTACGACCGGGCACGCCTCGACCGGATCGCCGGCCACGGGCACGGGCGGATCGATCGGCGGTTGGTCGAGTACTGGGCGCATGAGGCCTCGCTGATCCCGATCGATCTCCATCCGCTGTTCCGGTGGCGAATGGCGGACGTCGACGCGCAGGCGTGGGGCTCGATCTCGAGGATCGCCCGCGAGCAGCCCGAGCTCGTGGCCGAGACGTTGGCGCTCGTGTCCGAGCAGGGACCGATCAGGGCGCGCGACACGGGCGCCGTGCGACCTCCGCCCCGTGCGGGTGAGATGTGGAACTGGCACGAGGGAAAGGTTGCGCTCGAGCATCTGTTCTTCACCGGACAGGTGGCCGCGGCGCGGCGCGTCAACTTCGAACGGCTCTACGACACTGTCGAGCGAGTCGTCCCGAGCGAGATCCTCGGGCGCCCGACGCCGCCGGCGCCGGACGCCCAGCGTGCGCTCGTGCGGGTCGCCGCGGCCGCGCTCGGCGTCGCGACCGAGCCGGACCTCGGCGACTATTTCCGCCTGCCGCGAGCCGCCTCGAAGGCCCGGGTGCAGGAGCTGGTGTCGGCCGGCGAGCTGGCGCCGGTGAGCGTCGAGGGCTGGGACGTCCCGGGATACCTGTGGCCCGGCGCCCGCCAGCCGCGCAGGGTCGATGCCCGTGCGCTGCTGTCGCCGTTTGACTCGCTGGTCTGGTTTCGCCCCCGCGCAGAGCGGCTGTTCGGCTTCCGCTACCGGATCGAGATCTACACGCCGGCGCCCAAGCGCGAGTACGGCTACTACGTGCTCCCGTTCCTGCTCGGAGACACGCTCGTCGCCCGCGTCGACCTCAAGTCAGATCGCCAGCGAAGCGCGCTGATCGTCCAGGGGGCGTTCGCCGAGCCGGGTGTCGATGTGGGTCACGTCGCCTCCGAGCTTGCGGCGGAACTCCGCCTCGTCGCCGGCTGGCTGGACCTGGACGACGTGGTGGTCGCGGGCAGGGGGGACCTTGCGGGTCAGTTGAAAGAGGCCGCTGAGCGCGTCGCCTGACCGCCTGCGTCGGCTGAGTTCCGCATGACGGTCGCTGCGTAGTCTTAGCGCTCCCACCGAGAGGAGACACGAGTGTCCGACAGCCTCCCTGGGGAGCTGCTCGATCTGCTGCGCGGCACGAGTCCTTGCTTCATCTCGACCGTGATGCCCGACGGCTCCCCGCAGCTGACCCAGACCTGGGTCGACACAGACGGTGCGCATATTCTGATCAACACCGTCGACGGTTTTCAGAAGGTCAGGAACATCAGGCGCGACCCTCGCGTTGCCGTGGCCGTCTCGGACCCGAGCAACCCGTCGCGGTATTACGCGGTCCGCGGCGAGGTCTTGAGCGTCACCAGTGAAGGTGCGGCTGAGCACATCGAGCGGCTCGCCCAGCGCTACCTCGGAACCCCCTACCCGTGGTACGGCGGGCGCGACCAGCGGCGCCTGATCCTCACGATCGAGCCGCACAAGATCCACTCGATGGGCTGACGCATGACCGCTCCCGCCGGGCCGCCCGCGCATTTGCCGACAGCCGAAATATGGCCGCTGTGACGCTGCTGTTATCACCGGTGGCGTATAACGCGGCGAGGCTGGATCCAGCCGCGAACGAGGTTGTCAGATGCAGTTCAGCAAACCAACAGCTCTGCGGGCGCTTGCAATCGCGAGCCTCACGCTGCTGGTGGCCGGCTGCGGTGGCTCTGGCAAGTCGCCGACGAGCGGCCCCGGCCGGTCGCAGAACCCGCTGCAGGCTGCGTTCAGGTTCTCGGCCTGTATGCGCGACCACGGCGTCACGAACTTCCCCGACCCGCAGCCGATAAACCATAACGGCGAGCACGGCGTTCGCATCGAGGACGTGGGACCCAAGGGCTCTCCGCGGTTCGCCGCTGCCACAAGGGCGTGCCAGGGAATCCTGCCCGCGCCGACCGGCAACGCGCCGCTGCAAACGGCCCAGCAGCAGCGCACCCGGCTCGCTGACGCGCTGTCGTTCGCCAAGTGCATGCGCAGCCGTGGAGTGACCCGCTTTCCCGATCCGACTGCGCAGGGCGATCTGACGGTCGAGATGGTCCAAGCCCAGGGGATCGACGTGCACTCACCGGCCGTTCTGCAGGTCGTACAGGCGTGCCTGCCGGCGTCGCACGGCGCGCTGACACCCGCGAAGATCAGAGCGGCGCTCAGCAACGCCGGCGGCTGAGCCCGGCCGGCAATGGCTTGGCCCGGCGGTCCGCGGCCCGTCGCTCCGCCACAGGCGCCGCGGTGCAAGCGGATTGCCCGATCGCGCTACGAGGGCCTGGAGTCGAGGGCCAGCCCGAATGGGCTTCCCTCGGAGTCCCGGCAGATCGCCCACCGCGATCCGGGATGGACGACGCTACCGCCCAGTGCCTTGACCTGGCCGAGCGCCGCGTCCATGTCAGCGATCTTGAAGTAGGGCAGCGAGACCGTGTCGCCGGGGCCGGTGCCGCGCTCGTGAATGCCGACCGCGGAATCCCCGATCTGTGTCTGCCAGCCGCGGCCCTCGGCGCCGCTGCGCTCGGCCAGCTCGACGCCGAGCAGATCTGACCAGAACCGCCGTGCGCGGTCTGGATCATCGGCTGGGAACTCGATCAGAGCGAGCGGCCTGTCCATCCACAAGACCATAACGCTGACCGACGGCAGCCACGGTCCTCCGTGCTCGGTCGGCGTCGGCCGTGGAGTCCGTCTGCTAGGCAGCCGAGACGCGCTCGTCGATGACGTAGGCCCTTGTCTTCGCCCGATCCAGGAACTTGGCTTCGTCATCGGCGATCGCCGGGACGCCGAGACGGGTCACCCAGTTCTCAAAGCCGGAACGGTTATCCCAGACCAGTTCGGTGACGACGTCGAAGTCGATCGTGGGCGATTCGCGGTTGGCCTCGTCGCCACGGACGACGTAGTTGCGCTTGTAGACCCTCGGCATCGGGGCGAGGCTCAGCACGAGTGGAATGTGGTGATTCTCGTAATAATCGATGAATGCGTCGGTCGTGATGTCCGAGCGCTTGGTGAGGTAGGCGCAGACCTTGAACATGTGGTGAGCAGTAACCGACGAGTGTCAGGGGTGGGTGTGGAGCTTGTCGAGTACCTTGTCGACGGTTTTTCCGTGTGCGTGCAGGGCGACGCCGACGAGGTCGAGCTCGGGTCTCGGGACGGCGGCGACAGCGGCGCGGTTGGCCTGGTCGTGGGGAGTAGCGAACAGTTCGCGGGTGAACGCGGAGAGGCGTTCGACGCCGCGTGCCATCGCCCGCTCGTAGGCCCGACGCAGGCCGGAGCGGTCGGCGGCGTAGATCATGATCGGCTGTCGGCACATCGGGAGGTAATGGTTGCCTGACCCGTCGATGTATGGGTCGCCGACGAGGCCGGGGTCGGTTGCGGCGATGCCGCTGATGAGGAAGGCGGTCACGTTCGCCTTTTGCCAGACGGCGAGCTGCTCGTCGAGGACGACCGCGATCTTGGTGTCGAAATGCATCGCTAGCTCGGAGCCTCGACGACCCCGACCTCGAGGCCTACCAACGTCGACGGGCGCAGGCGAGTTATCGCCCTGTTATGCCGCGCACTGTAAAACGAGCTAGGCATGCGCCAAGCAAGTATGCGACCCCACCGTGCGCGATACGAGCTCGCCGCAATCGCGTGCGGGGTGCTGCTCGCAGCATGCGGATCTGCGGGCAAGCCCAGCACGACGGCCGCTCGTGCAGGCCTGGCACTCAGGTTGGCGCAATGCATGCGCGCCCATGGGGTGCCTAACTTCCCCGATCCCACGCCGGGAGGGGGCGGGTTCCAGCTTGGGTCGGGGATCAACCCGCGGTCCCCCGCGTTTCAGTCCGCCCACCGCGCCTGCGCACGGCTCGAGCCTGACAGCACGGGCGGGCCACAGGCGACCGAAAGTCAGTTTCGTGCTGCGCTGAGGTTCGCCGGATGCATGCGCGAACATGGCTTTCCCGGCTTCCCTGACCCGACGCGCTCTGATTCGGGCGGACCTCCGATCCTCGTCATCGGACCCGGGCTGTTCTATCGGGTGAGCCCCAGCTTTGACCCGAATACCCCGGCGGTCAACCGCGCGGTAGCCGCATGCGGGCAAGCACAGTGACCGCGCTGGGCAGCGTCGCACGGCTGTTGCGCACCTGATCCGACCCGCGCGACGTAGGTTGGTGAATATGGTTTGGGGATGACCGATCGCGTGGGCGGCTATCACTACAGGGTGGTTCGCCGCCTCGGCGGCCCGGGACGCGCTGACGTGGCTCTGGTCAGGAGCTCCGGGTCCGACGGCGTGCTCAAGCATCTGCGTCACCAGCACACGGATGATTCAGTTCTGCTTGCCCACCGGACGTTCCGGCCAATGTTCGATCTGGCGGAGATGGAGGCCTACGCGGCTCAGCTGGAACGCGCGGCGGCACACGGGAACGACGGCACGCTTGGCTGTTTTGTGACCACCGAGCAGCAGGACGGCGGGATCGTCAGGGTTTCCCTCTACGAGCGCTGGCTGGAGGGTCAGCGGCTCAGGTGCGAGCGGCTCGCTCAACGTGATTTCGACGCGTCGGCGCCGGACGCGATCGTTGCCAGTGCAGAGTTTCTGACTGAACTTCAGGCGTGGGCGGCGGATCGTAACGACGAGCGCGACTCGAGGTCCGTTGCGATGGCTGAGGAGGACCGAGCGCGGACGGAGCGAGCGAACGAACAAGCTGACTCGGCAAAGCAGCTGGCTGAAATTCTGCAAAGCCATCGCGTGGACCCATAACCACAGTCGCACAGCGTCAAGTCCCAGGCCCCGTGGCGGTCAGAGCATTGTCTGACCGTCACGCCCGCGTCTAAGGCTGCGGACGGTCCCTGCGACGCCGGCGGTCATAGGACTGCCAGATCTCGTCATAGACCTCGTGAGCGGCGATGAAGGGCACCAGCTCGTGCTCGTCGACGCACTGGTAGTGATCGAGTACCTGGCGGATGAAAGCCGAGCTCGCGCCGCGGCCGCGCAGACTCATCAGATAGCCGGCGAGATCCCAGTGGACCGGTCCGCGGAAGGTGTCTTCGAAGTCGTTCCAGACCAGTCGATCCGGAGTGTGCAGCAAGTTGCCGACCGAAGCGTCCCCATGCAGAGCCTGCGCGGGAAGCGTCGAGTCAACCAGCACATCGCCAGCCGCATCCAACCGCGCGCTGAGCGTGGCGATCGTGCGTGCGTCAAGGGCTTCACTGGGTGCAAGCAGACCGAGTAGGCGTTCGATGTCGTCACGCAGATCGGCCAGACTGCCCAGGTCACCGTCGAAGGTCTGCAGCTGGTCATGCAGGGTCCGGAGCGCTCTCCCGAGGCGCGGCGCATCAGCGGCTGGAGTTCCCTGTTCGACGTTGGGGATCCATTCTGTGAAGGTCATCCACAGGCCGTCGTGCTGGCGTGGACCAGGGGCGATCAGAGGGCTTGGCGCCACAGCGATCCCGGAAGGCGCCAAGAACTCGAGCACCGAAACCTCGCGCTCAAGCCACCTTCGAGGATCCGCGTGCAGCACGACAGTTCCGCTCATCACCCGAGCGACGACCGGCGTCGGACGGAGATGAACAAGCACATTGCTTGCGGAATGCACGACGACGGCCTGCTCACACCTCAACCCGTTTTCAGTGGCAGCAGCGCAGGCGGCGTTCAGCGCACGCCGTTCGAGATCGAGCCCCACGCGAGGCAGCCTCGCACAACGTCACATCCGGCGGCAGGCGAGGGCGCTCGTCGACCGCCGCTGCGAGGCTGTGACGTGGACTCTAGATGTGAGCCCGTCCGGCGCTGTCGCTCGGCGAGTCCGAGGGACCTGTGGTCGGACGAGGGTTGGGTGTGACGGTGACGGGCTTGGTCCCGAAGCAGGGCGGGATCAGGTTCTCTGGCATCGCGCCCTGTATGTAGCTGACGTGGCCGTCGCCAAGCAGGCTGGCTGCGATGAACCCCTGGTCGCCCGGCGCAAGGTCGTAGTGATTTGGCCGGAGGGTGATCGTCTCCTGCCCGCTCACGGGGTAGTTCGGGGCCAGGTAGGGGCACCCTTTCACCATCGGCACGACGGTTTCATCGATCCCGAGTGCGCGCAGCTTGGCGTTGAGCTGTGGGATCCCACGCGAGAGCGTGTACAGCTTGAGCGTGTAGCTGCCGTCGACGTGAGCGGTGAGCGCGTAAGCCGGGGGAGTCGAGGAGGTCGCCGAGACAAGCAGAGCCCCGACAACGACGATCATGCACAGGGCGACGCCGCCGCCGGCCACCAGCGTGCGCCCTCGGCGCATGCTGCTCCAGATTGGCCATTTGCCGGCGCCATGCGAAGCACCACGCACAGCCGCATCTTGCAGCTCGAGCCTTAGTTCGGGGACCAGAGTCATAGGGGCCTCCTGAGATCTCGTCGCAGCGTCGCCAAACCGCGGCTCACGCGCTTTCGGATCACCGCCTCAGAGGTTCCCGACCTCGAGGCGATCTGTTCGTATGAGTAGTCGTCAAGAATGTGCGCGCGGACCGCGTCACGTTGATCGCCGGGGAGCCGATCCAGCAACTCGCTCACCCACGCATCGGAGGTGACTGTTGCCTCGATCCGCTCAAGACTCGCGTTGCTGAGCTTTAGCTGAAGCGCGATACCAGCGCGGCGCCGCGCGGCCTCTTGCACTCGCCCTTTGCGAGCGCTCTTCAACAGCACGTTCTGAGCGATCTTGAACAGCCAGCCGGCCGCCGTTGGCCCGGCCGGTCGATAGCGAGTCGCGCCCCCAAGGGCAGCAGCGAACACTTCAGCCGCGAGCTCGGCCGCCACCTCGGGGTTTCTGGTTCGGCCCATGAAGTAGCCGAGCATTGAGGCCTCGTAGCGGTCGTAGAAGCACGCGAAAGCATCGGGCGAAACCCGGGTCGTGGCCAACAGCTCGGCATCGCTGCATCTCGTCCAATCACGCATCACGACTACAAATCCATCGACCTGCCTGTTTGTGACCGACACGACGAGCGGGCCGCGGACTTCCAGGCGATTGTTACGTTCGGGACCGCCGGATTCTCAGTGTGCACATGCTGAGTCGCGGACGATCAGCCGACTGCGATCCGCGCGAGCCGCTCCAGGCTCCCAGGACAGCGGATAGAGTCCGCCGCGGCATGCCATTTGCCGACATCAACGGCCAGCGGATTCGCTTTGACGACACGGGCGGTGACGGGATGCCCGTCGTCCTGGCGCACGGCTTCCTGATGGACCGAGAGATGTTCGCGCCGCAGGTCGAGGCGCTGGCGCCCATGCACCGGGTGATCACGTGGGATGAGCGCGGGTTCGGGAAGACGGAGTTCGATGGTCAGCCGTTCAGCTACTGGGATTCCGCCACGGACTGTCTCGCGCTCCTGGATCATCTGGATCTCGATCGGGCGGTCCTCGGTGGGATGTCGCAGGGCGGTTTTCTGTCACTCCGCGCGGCGCTGCTGGCGCCCGATCGCGTCCGGGCGTTGGTGCTGATCGACACCCAATCCGGACCCGAGGATCCCGAGGCGCTTCCCGCGTACAGGCAGATGGCGCAGACTTGGCTCGCGGTCGGTCCGGTGGACGAGCTCGCCGAGGCGATCGCGAACCTGATCATCGGCGATCCGGTCCTCAACCGAGAGTGGATCGCGAAGTGGCGCGAGCTTCCGCGCGAGAACATGGGTCCGGTGTCGGACTGCTTGTTTGACCGCGACGACATCACCGATCGCCTCCACGAGATCACCTGCCCCGCGATCGTCTTTCATGGCACCGCCGATCAATCGATCGAGATCGAGAAGGGCGAGCAGTTGTGCGCCGCCCTGGCGGGGTGTGCCGGCATGGTCTCGATCGAAGGCGGGCCGCACGCCTCCAACCTGACGCATCCTGATCAGGTCAATGGCCCCCTGATCGAGTTCCTGCGGTCGTTCTGAGCGCGACCACGACCGGCGCGCATCGGCGACGAAGGAGGCACGGATCCCAGCGCCCTGGGACCTTTTCGAGTGGCCCGGGCAGGACTTGAACCTGCGTCTGACGGATTATGAGTCCGCTGCTCTACCGCTGAGCTACCGGGCCGCGCCTGAGCAAGCTACCGAGCGCCGGGCACCGGGACCACCCGAGCACCTGCGGCCCGGCGTGCCGCGTTCGAAGTTATGCTTATCGGTGGCAATGCAGATCGCGACCCTGATGATCGGTTCGGGCAGCATCCTTGGCCTCGGGGACTCGCCGAGCGCGGGCGGCCAGACGCTCGCGCTGGCGCTCACGTTCCTCGGGATCGGGATCATCGCCAACGTGCTGATCGTCTACGCGATCGCCCAGGTTCTCGCCGAGCGCAAGGAGAATCAGGAGCGCATGCGCCGGCTGCACGAGCGCCAGTAGCCGCGCTTCAGCGCCCGCGCCGGCGACGGCGATGTGGCTCGCCGGACGGGCTCTGAAGGAAGGACGGCCGCCGGCGTCGAAACAGACCGCTGCCGATGAAGCAGTCTCCCGTCCCGACCGCAAGTCCCGAGCAGCCCCATGGCCATCAGGCGCTGTCGGCCTACATCCGGGCCCGGTTCGACGAGTTCTCACGCTCCCAGAAGGACGTCGCCCAGTACATCGTCGACCACCTCGACGAGGCGGCCTTCCAGACGGCGGAGGAGCTGGCGCGACGGGCCAACACCTCGTCGAGCACAGTCGTGCGGTTCTCGCAGGCGCTCGGATTCGAGGGGTTCCCCGAGCTACAGCAGGCCGCGCGCGATGAGTACCGTCGCCGGCCGGTCGGCGCGACCGAGACGCTCGCGACCGCGGCGCCGCTGTTCTCGCTCGACCACACCGAGTTCGAGGCGGCGCTCGCCGCCGACCACGTCAACGTCGAGGACACCGCCCACAAGCTTTCGCGCTCCGACGTGGAGGCCGCGATCGACGCGATCGTCTCGGCCGAGAAGGTTTTGATCGCCGGCACCGACCAGATGGCGTTCTTCGCCAGCTATCTGCGCCACCTGCTGATGCTGCTCGACCTGCGGGCCGAGATCGTCGCCAGCCCGTCGCAGGAGGCGCTTGGGCGTCTGAGCCGGATCGACGCCACGACGCTGGTCGTCGGGCTGTCGGCGGGGCGGCCGCATCCGCTGATCACGCGGACGATGAAGCTCGCACGCCACCGCAAGGCGCCGACGCTGGCGATCACCGACGCGACCCTGTCGGAGGTCGCGCGGCTGGCCCGGATCCGCCTCTACTACTCGTCCAACACGCCGGCCTTCGTGCGCTCGCACACGGCGCTGCTGTCGCTGATCCAGGCCCTGGCGTACGGGGTCTACGCCCGCGACGCGCAGCAGTACGACGTGCGGATCAAGGCCTTCCGGCTCAAATAGCGCTCAGCGCCGGTCGACCAACAGCGCCTGGGTGGCGCGGCCGATCCGGCCGTCGAGGTCCCAGAGCGTGCTCTCGGCGACGCCCACGCCTCCCAGCGCAACGCGCGTCTCAGACTGCAGGCCGACCCACTCCCCGCGTGGCTCGCGCTCGAGGTACAGCGTCAGGTCGGGGTTGATAAACAGATGCTCCTCCCACGAGAGCACGCTCGCGATCCCGTTGCCGAAGTCGCCCGCCGCGGCTACCCGCTGCAGCGGGGTGATCTCCTCGCCCGCGATGATCGGACGGCGCAGGCGAAACCACGCGGTCGCGCTTCCGGGCTTGCGAAATGCGCCCTGCACGAAGCGGATCTCGAGCGCGTCGGTGGCGAACATCGTCAGGCCGGCGTTGTCGAAATCGTTGCCGCGCCCCTCGTCGGGCCCGGCGAACGGGACCGGCTCGGAGGGATGCTCGCCGACGTCGCTGGGGCGGATTCGCAACGCCCGCGCGCGGACCACCTCGGTCCCGTCCTCGGTTGTGACCGTGGCCTCGAGCAGATTCACGCGCCGGCCCGGGCGCGTCACCCGCGCCGAGGCCGCCAGCGGGCCGAGCGGGACCGGGCGCACGAGCTCGTACGTGACGCGCGCGAGGCGGAGGTCGGCCTGTGGCTCGCAGCGCTCGAACAGGTGCGCCAGGAGCGCCGCCGGCGCCCCGCCGTGCAGGGCTTGGTGATCCCACGGGCCGCGTCCGAGCTCGGTCGCTACGAACCGCTCGCCATCGCGTACAAAGACCGCTTGCAGACTCATCGTCCGACAACCTAGCGCCCAGGTACACTGACCCCGGATGAGCGAGAACGGCGACACCCCGCGGCAAGAGGCAACCTTCACCGTCAAGGCCGGGCTGGCGGAGATGCTCAAGGGCGGCGTGATCATGGACGTGGTCACACCCGAGCAGGCAAAGATCGCCGAGGATGCCGGCGCCGCCGCGGTGATGGCGCTCGAGCGGGTGCCGGCGGACATCCGCCGCGACGGAGGCGTCGCTCGGATGTCGGACCCGGAGATGGTCCGCGGCATTCAGGAGGCGGTCACGATCCCGGTGATGGCCAAGGCCAGGATCGGTCACTTCGCCGAGGCCCAGGTGCTCGAGGCGCTCGAGGTCGATTACGTGGACGAGTCTGAAGTCCTCACGCCGGCCGACGAGGCCAACCACATCGACAAGTGGCAGTTCAAGGTCCCGTTCGTGTGCGGAGCCACCAACCTCGGTGAGGCGCTGCGCCGGATCGGCGAGGGCGCCGCGATGATCCGCTCCAAGGGCGAGGCCGGAACCGGGGATATCGTCGAGGCCGTCCGTCACCTGCGGATGATCAATGGCGCGATCCGAAGGCTCGGGACGGTCGAGCCCGGGGAGGTCGCGACGGCCGCCAAGGAGCTCGCAGCTCCGCTCGAGCTGGTGCGGCAGGTGGCCGCGGACGGCAAGCTGCCTGTGGTCCTGTTCTGCGCCGGCGGGATCGCCACCCCGGCCGACGCCTCGCTGGTGATGCAACTCGGAGCCGAGGGCGTGTTCGTCGGCTCGGGGATCTTCAAGTCCGAGGACCCGGACGGCCGGGCCCGCGCGATCGTCGAGGCGACCACGCACTACGGCGATCCCGTCCGTGTCGCGGCAGCGTCTACCGGGCTCGGGCAGCCGATGGTCAGCCTCGAGAGCTCAAAGCTCGGGTCAGAGCAGCTGCTGGCACCTCGCGGCTGGTAGCGGTGACCGGCCCAGACGGGGGACCTACGCCGCCGGCGGAGCCGGTGGTCGGCGTCCTGGCGCTCCAGGGCGACTTCGAAGCCCACGCCCGGCTACTGGCGCGGATCGGCGCGCGCGCCCGCGAGGTCCGTGTGCCCGCTGAGCTCGCGGGACTGGACGGGCTCGTGATCCCGGGCGGCGAGTCGACCGTGATGACGCTCGGAATCGAGCGCGAGGGGCTGGCCGAGCCGTTGCGCGAGCTCGCGGCGGCGGGCACGCCGGTGCTCGGCACGTGCGCGGGGATGATCATGCTCGACCGCCACCACCTGGGGCTGCTCGACATCGAGGCCGAGCGCAACGCCTTCGGCCGGCAGCTGCGCTCATTTGAGGCCGAGCTCGAGTTCGAAGGACTGTCCGGGGGCCCCGTCCACGCGGTGTTCATCCGGGCGCCGTGGGTCGCCGCGCACGGCGACGACGTCGAGGTGCTCGCGGCAGTCGACGGCCATCCGGTCGCCGTCCGCCAAGGCAACGTGGCGGCGGTCGCGTTCCACCCCGAGCTGTCGGGCGAGACGCGATTGCATGCGGTGCTGTTGAGGCTGACGCCGGAGCGGCCGCCGCTGCGGTCAGACGGGTGAGCGCCGACTGCGCTCGTAGGAACGGAACTCGCGTTCGAATGCCGCCCAGTCAAAGCGCGGCACGCCATCGGGCTCGGGCGGTGGTTGCTCATCGACTGGCTCGTCGCCGTCGGGTGGGTCCTCCTGATCTCGGCCGCGTGACAGCCAGGCCGCCAGCGCTGAGATGATGATCCCGGCGCTGAACACCAGCCCGGCCAGCAGCGCGTGGTCGGTGAGCTTGGCGAGCGTCCCGACCGCGTAGAGCATCAGCGCGCACAGCATCAGCCGGCGCAGCTCCCAGATCGGGACGGCACGTCGTGGCGCTCGGGCGCAGGCGCTGAGCACGATTGCGGCGCAGAACGCGACCGCGAACGCCACCCTCCAGATCGCTGCAAGCCAGACCACCATCCCGCCTCCATGATGCCCCGCTGAGCTGAGAAATCAAGGGCGGCGGACGGTCAACGTCGTCGCCCTTACACCTCAAGGCCGTGGCGCATCGTGTTCTCGGTCACCGCCCGCTGGGCGACGAACTGGAGCAGGTAATCGGGCCCGCCGGCCTTCATCCCGGTCCCCGACAGGCGGTTGCCGCCGAACGGCTGGCGGCCGACCATCGCGCCGGTGATCCCCCGGTTCACATAGAGGTTGCCGACCGGGGTGGTGTCCCTGACCCGGCGGACGGTCGCTGGGTTGCGGGTGAACAGTCCCCCTGTGAGCGCGAACGCGAGCCCGTCGACGATCTCGCACGCGGCGTCGACGTCCCGGACCCGCTGTACGGCCAGCAGCGGGCCGAAGATCTCCTCCTCGAGCACCGGCGAGCCGACCGGGAGGTCGGTGGCGACGGTCGCGGGGCAGAACCAGCCCTCGCCACCGGGCGGCTTGGCAGTGGCGACGATCGTCCCCTCGCGAGCTGGCCAACTCGGCGTAGCGCATGACGCGCTCCTGGGCGGCCTGCTCGATCACCGGCGGGACGTCGGTACCGAGCTCCTGTGCCTGGCCGACCACCAGCACATCGACGGCGCCCGCGATCCGCTGCAACAAATGGTCGGCGATCGCCTCGTGGACCAGCACGCGCGAGGCGGCCGAGCATTTCTGGCCGGCGAACGCGAACGCCGAACCGACGATTCCAGGGATCGCCTCGTCGAGGTCGGCGTCGGCATCGACGATCACGCAGTTCTTGCCACCGAGCTCCGCCACCACCTGCTTGAACTGACGCTGCCCGTCGCCGATCTCGGCCGCCGCGCGAACGATCTCCTTGCCGACGGGCAGCGAGCCCGTGAACGCGATCGCGGCCACGTCGGGGTGGCGCACCAGCGCGGCGCCGACGTCGCCCTCACCGGGGAGCAGCGCGAGCGCCGCGGGTGGCACGCCACCTGCCCGCAGCGCGTCGACCAGCCACGAGGCGGTCCCCGGCGACTGCTCGGCAGGTTTGAGGACGACCGCGTTGCCGGTCATCAGGGCGGCTGAGGTCATCCCGCACGGGATCGCGAGCGGGAAGTTCCATGGCGAGATCACAGCCACGACTCCCCGCGGGACATAGCTGAGCTCGTTGCGCTCGCCGGGAACCTGGAGCAGCTCGCGACCCCGGCCGAGCTCGAGCCCGGCCCGCGCGTAGTACTCGAGGAAGTCGATCGCTTCGCAGACGTCGGCGTCGGCCTCCAGCCACGGCTTGGCGCATTCACGCACCTCGAACGCGGTCAGCTCGAGCCGGCGCTCGCGCAGCCAGGCGGCAGCGCCGATCAGCGCCTGCGCGCGCTGCTCGGCACTTGTGGCGCGCCACTGCGAAAGGCCGCGGCGAGCCTCGTCCACGGCGGCCTGCACCTCGTCGGGGCGCGCGGCCGCGGCGCGAGCGACCAGTCGGTTCGGCGCGCCGGGGTCGGTGGACGGGAGCTCGTCACCGGCGCGAGCGTCGGTCCCGATCCTGACGGGCACCTCGAGCGGCAGGCGGCGGTCGACGGTCGCGAGCGCGTCATCGAGCTCGGCGCGCACGGCTGCGCGGCGGAACTCGAGCACCGGCTCGTTGGCAAATGGGGGGAGCATCGGTGCAGACGTTAGTAGGGGGTGTGGCAAGCGACTCCTGCTCGCACGGAGTCAGTCGGGTCGCGCTCCGTCAGGGGGCGGCGAGCAGCTGCTCGAGCGCCACGCCGCGGGCCTGCTCGGACAGAAACGACTCGTTTGAGGTGTTCTCGAGCAGCCGCCGGACGAGGTAGGCCATCCCGGCGACCAGATCACCGACCGGGCAGTAGGTCCGGACCCGGTAGCCCCGCGCCGCCAGCGCATGCTGGAGCTCGTCACCGAGGCCGCGCAGCACCTGCAGCTCGAGATCGCGCTGCTCGCCGCCCGAGACGTTGTTGACGGCGATCGCGTGGGAGACCGAGCGCAGGTTGTGTGACGCGATCGCGACGCGCAGCGACGGCCGCGCGGCGAGCAGCTCCCGGGTCAGCGCCTCGAAGTTGCGGTCGCACTCGTGCTTGTCCTCGAACACCGGCACCGGCCATCCGTGCTGGCGCGCCTGGACGAGCTCGTGGTCCCAGTAGGCGCCCTTGACGAGTCTGACCGTCAACGGTGGGACGCGGGGGGTGCGCCGGGCCCAGTCGATCACCTGTGCGGCCTGATCGGGCGAGTCGCGCAGGTATGCCTGGAGCACCAGCCCCGCGGACGGGCCGTCGAGGAACTCGTCCTCGTCGAGCAGGTCGAGCACGAGCTCGAGCACCGCCTCGCGCGAGTCGAGCGACTCCATGTCGATGTGCAGGTGGGCGCCGGCCGTGTTCGCCTGGCGCAACAGCGGCCGTAGCCTGGCAGCGGCATCGCGCTGCCCGCGCATCGGCGCGTCGGGCCGCAGCAGCGGCGTCAGCGCCGAGACCTTGACGCACACGTTGGCCCGCGGCAGCCGACCGATCGTGTCGGTCTCGAGCATCTCGCGCGCCGGCCAGCGACCGGTCGCGGGGGCCAGCTCCGCGATCGCCTCCGAGCAGCGATCGGCGTACCGATCGGCCTCGGCCTCGGTGACCGTCGCTTCACCGAGAAGGTCAACGGAGCTCGCGACGCCGTGCTCCCACAGCCCGCGCAGGGTCGCGAGCGCCGCGGCAGGCGTCTCGCCGACGATGAACCGGTGCGCGAGGTGCTTGACGCCGCCGGCGGCGGCCGCCCCGAGTGCCGCCCGACCGGCCTTCGTGTTCGAGATCCGCATCGCCGCCGACAGGGACGGCGGGGTGTCCGGGACCTCCTCGAGGAAGCTGGTCAGGTGGCGCGCGAGATCATCGAGTGACCGGCAGGCCGGCACCACGTCCACGAACCGGAACAGCGCCGCGCGCAGCTCGCGGTCACCGGACGCCATCTCCATCGCGCGCGCATCGAGCGCCCGAACGGGATGTCGTGAGGCCGAGGGGAACGAGGCGGCGAGCTCGGTGCCGACCCGGAGCAGCTCGCGCTCGACGGCGTCGCCGTCGGGCGCCACGGCGCGGTGGGGTCCCGGTTGGGTCTCCGAGCTCAAGGGCTCACCGGTTCGGGCTGCGGAGTCGCGAGCGTGGCACGCTCGATAGCTTCCCAGCTCGTCTCCCGCCGGCGCTCGGCCTCGTCGGCAGCGCCTCCGCCGCGCAGCCCGAACAGCCGCTTTCGCAGCAGCAGGTAGATCACGACCGCGAGGTTGATCAGAAAGCCGATCACCTTGAGCACGGTCGGGCGAGTGAAGATCTCGTAGATCTCAAAGGGCAGCAGGACCGTGGTCGAGACGAACGTCAGATACTCGGCCCACCGCTTCGTCTTCCACAGGCCGATCGCCTCTGCCCCTTCGAGTAGGGCGTAGGCGAGCAGCGCGATGCCGACGGCGTGCAACGTCCCGGTGCGCAGCGTGAACAGCTTGTCGAGCTCGCGGATGATCCCGACGTGGCCGGAGTTCTGGACCGGGCCGCCGGCGACGCCGCCCTGGATCGCGGTCAGGATCCGGTAGTAGGCGGCCCTGAGCTGCGCGCGGTCTGAGGCGAACACGAGCACGGCCACCCCGAGCAGCGAGAGAACGACGAAGTGGATCACCCGATCGATCGCGATCAGCCGCAGCACGATCTTGTCGCGCAGCGCCTTGCCCCGCAGCGGTACCTCGATCGCGGCGCGATTCGGTGGGTGCTTGGTCTGCCCGTGCTGGGGCCGCGGCAGCGCCACCCAGCAGTCACACCGCAGGCAGCGATGCCAGCGGATGTCACCGATCTCGCGGATCAGCAGCTCGTCCTCGTCGCGGATCGTCTCCGCGTCGCGCCCGACGAGCACATGGCCCGAGACGCCGCACGCGATCAGCTCCCAGTCGAACTGGCGCCGCCGTCGCGGGTGCTGAGTGCCAGGCTGTGCGCGCACGTCAGCTGAGGATGTTGACGGCTCGGGCGACGATCAGACCGATCGTGACCAGCGCCGTCAGCGCCTGGGCGCTCATCAGCCATTTCGCGGCGACGGTCAGCGGCATCGTGTCGGTGGGGCTGAACGCTGTCGCGTTGGTGAACGACGTATAGAGGTAGTCGACCAGGCCCGGCTCCCAGTTCGGCGGCGCGTAGTCGCGTTCGGTCATCTGCACGAACAAGAAGTCGGGCAGCCGCTCATCGCCGCTCCAGCGGGCCAGCGGACCACCGCGGTCAAGCTGCCAGTACCAGAGCCCGAACAACAGCACGTTGGTGACCCACAACACGACCCCCGAGCCGATCAGCTCGCGTCCACCGGCCTTGCCGCCCTTGAGCAGGTAGTGGGAGAGCAGCACGAGCGAGATGATGTTCATCAGGCTGACGAGCGCGATCAGCAAGATCGAGGCCCGCCGCCGCGCCTGCGAGTGGCGCCAGCGGGGGTGGGGCGACGCGGCGACCAGCGCGATCAGCACCAGCGCCTCGAGCCCGGGCAGCAGCCAGACCGGGCCGACCGTCAGCTTGTTGGTGAGCGCGAACTGAAGCGCGATCGCACAGGCCGCGACGATCTGCGCGCCCCACCAGGGGTCTGTCTTCTCGATCTCATCGCGGACTCGGTCCCTATCGGAACGGTGTCCTGCGTCGGCGCTCATCGTGGCTGGATGGTGTCACGGGAACGGGACGCGGTGGGGAGGAGGTCGGCCCCGGATACCCGAACATCACCAGATGGCCAATCACAAGATCCGGGCCGCCGCGGTCGCGGCCGCCGCGGCGTGTGCGCTCGGCGGCTGCGGGGGCTCCGGCTCGACCACGGCAGCCTCATCTCCGCCGAGTTCGAGCATGACCTCTCAGTCCTCGACCACTCAGACGCCCCAGACGTCGGTCACGACCGGCACGGGGACGGCTACGAACACGAGCGCCACCACTACGCCGACGACCACCACGACGACCAGCTCCGGACCGCCGCCCTGCACGGCGGCCGGGCTCGCGCTGTCGTTCCTCGGGGGCCAGGGAGCGACCGGACACGGCGAGCTCGGCTACGCGCTGCGCAACACACAGAGCACGAGCTGCAACACGATCGGCTATCCCGGAATCCAGTTCCTGTCAAAGTCGGGCGCGCCGCTGCCGACCAACCCGATTCACACGACGAGTGACTTCTTCGGCCATACGACGCTCCGGGAGCTGATTGTCGGCCCCGGTCAGACCGTCTCGTTCAGGCTCGGCGTGACCCATGGAGCCGCGTCGACGGCGAACTGCGCGACCGCGTATTGGCTCGCGGTGATCCCGCCCAACGACACCGCCACTCTGAGGACGACGATGCCGGGCGGCGCGCTCGAATGCGGGACGGCGACGGTATCGCCGATCCAGCCCGGGACGTCCGCCTACCGCTAACCGCCGTCGCGCCGCGGCGCGCGGCCCCAGGTCGGGCCGTGGGTGAGCATGTGGGTGATGTCGGACGCGGGCACGGGCCGCGAGAAATAGAACCCCTGGACGAGATCGCACCCGAGCCGGGTGAGCTCGGCGACCTGCGTCTCGGTCTCGGCTCCCTCGCCGACGACCTCGAGCGACAGCGCGTGAGACATCGCGATGATCGCCTCGGTGATCGCCGTGTCGCGCGGCTCGGTGCCGAGCCCGTCGACGAACGAGCGATCGACCTTGAGCGCGTTGATCGGCAAGCGGGTGAGATAGGACAGCGACGAGTAGCCGGTTCCGAAGTCGTCGAGCACCAGCCGGACGCCGATCTCCTTGAGCTCACCGAGCACCTCGCTGAGCCCGTCGGCGTCGGCGAGCATGACGCTCTCGGAGATCTCCAGCGACAGACAAGGCGGGTCGAGGCCCACGGCGCGGAGGGCGGCGTCGACCGTATCAGCGAGCGTTCGGTCTGAGACCTGGACAGCGGAGAGGTTGACCGGGATGAAGTCGCTCGGTGAGATGCGACCCCGAACTGGATGTTCCCAGCGGATCAACGCCTCGACGCCCACGATCGAGTGGTCGCGCAGCGAGACCAGCGGCTGGTAGTCAAGCGTCAGCTCGTCACGCTCGAGCGCGCGGCGCAGGTCGTTCTCGACCCGCAGCCGCGAGATCGCGCGGCCGCGCATGCCGACGTCGAACAGCTCGTAGCGGGCACGGCCGCGCTCCTTGGCGCGGTTCATCGCGGCGTCGGCGTCGCGGATCAGATCATCGGCGACCTCGTTCCCCTCGGCGAGCGCGATCCCGATGCTCGTGGTGACGAAATGCTCGTCGTCGTCGAGCACGAACGGACGGGCGAAGACGCCGGCGATCCGCTGCGCCATCTCGACGGCGTCGCGCTCGTCGGCGACGTCCTCGAGCAGGACTCCGAACTCGTCGCCGCCAAACCGCGCGACCGTGTCGCTGGAGCGGACCGCCTGCTTGAGCCGCGGTGCTGCCGCGGCCAGCAGCTCGTCGCCGGTCTTGTGGCCGAGGCTGTCGTTGACGAGCTTGAAGCGGTCGAGGTCGAGCACCAGGATCGCGGTCAGCGATCGCCGGCGGCGCTGGCGCTCGATCGCGTGCTGCGAGGCGATCGAGGAACAGCACACGGTTGGGAAGCCCGGTCAGCTGATCGTGCAGCGCCCGATGGCGGATGTCGTCATCGGTCAGCTGGCGCTCGACCATGTCGCCGAGGACGTTGGCCAGCGACTGCACGAAGTCGACGTCGCCGGCGGTGAACTCGCGCGCTCGAGTGCTGTGAATGCCGAGCACGCCGAACGGGCTGCGGCGCCCCTCGATCATCACGGTCAGCCCGCTGCGAGCGCCGAGCTCGGTCAGGGTCGCCGAGCGTCCGAAACGGGTCTCGAGCTTGTAGTCGGTCACGATCACCGGCCCGCCATTGACTATCGTGTAGCCGACCTGGGAGTCCGTGCCGCCCTGGATCGGCTCGCTCACAAGCTTCGCCTTGAGGCCGTACGTCGAGCGGAACACGAACCGCTCGTGTTGGGGGACGTGCTCGATCACGGCCGCCGTCTCCATCCCGAGCAGCTGCACTGCGGCACTGAGCGCTTCTTGCATCAGGTCGGAGGTGCTCGCCCCCTCGAGCGCATGCTCGCCCAGTCTGGCGACCGCCGCCTGCTGCGCGGCGCGGCGCTCGAGCTCGGCTTCCGCGTCCTTCTGCTCGGTTATGTCCGACATCACGCCGTGCCAACACTTGAGGCCGTCGTCGTCCGCGACCAGAAGCGCGTCGTCGCGGATCCAGACCACGCGGCCGTCGCGGTGCAGGAGCCGGTATTCGAACGCGCCGCCGGACGAGTTGCCGTCAACGACGCGGTTCTCGAATTCGATGATCCGCCCTCGGTCCTCGGGGTGCAGGCGGCTGGCCCAGAGCCCCGGGTCGGCGCACCATTCCTCGGGCGAGAAGCCGAGGATCCCCTGGATCTGCGGGCTCACGTAACGCCAGGCGCCGTACTCGCCCGCGTCGGCGGTATAGAGGATCGCTGGTACGCGGTGCAGGAGACGGCGCTGGTAGCCGTCGTCCGAAACCCCCTGCTGTTGTCCGGATGATGCCGACGGCACCCGCGCATCACCCAGGCTCGGAGACCGGGCAGACATGTCCGAGTCCTCATCGGCGTCAGCGGGTCATACGGCATCCGTAGAAACCCGCAATCATCCCGATTTGAGGAGATTGACCTAGCTCAGCCGGTGAGCGCCTCAAAACGCGTCACGTGCCCGTCATCGCGCTCGGCCACGCGCGCCGACGCGATCAGCAGATCGACGTGGCCGAGCACTTCCGAGATCGTCAAGAACGCCTGCGTGACAGCGACATTGCCCCACATCTTCAGCGCCAGCTCGTAGGCGGTCAGAGGGCCGTCACGAAGCATCTCAAACAACTTGTCCGCGCGCCTCGCGTGCATCCGCAGGCGCTCGTCGATCAGCGCGGCGTGTTCGGTGACCGGCTCGCCGTGTCCGGTCAGCACAAGGTCCAGGTCGAGCTCGCGGGTGGCGCGCATCGATTCGATGTAGCGGATCAGCGCCTTGGGCCGCTCATCCGAGGGCTCGCCCGCCAACGGCCGGCTGATCAGCGGGTTTGACGAGATGTGAGCCAGCAGGTGGTCGCCGGCGATCAGCATTCTGCGGTCACGGTCCCAGAAGACCGTGTCCGAGGGGCTGTGTCCCGGCCGGTGCAGGACGCGCAGGGTTCGCCCGGCGAACTGGAGCTCGTCGCCGTCGCGCAGCGGCCGCGTCACGTTGCCGCTTGACCCGAAGGCCCGAAACGACGCCCCGACCGAACTGAGCGCTGTTGCGAGGTCGCCCGGCACGCCGTTGCGGCGCATGATCTCCATCGCGAATTCATCATCGGCGGTGGCGCTGGCGCTGAAGCTGCTCAGATAGGGGGCGAGCAGGTGAAAGGCAGCCACCTCGGCCCGTGAGCGGCGCGCGAGGATCTCCAGCAGACCGAGATGGTCCATGTGCTGGTGGGTGATCACAATCAACTCGAGGTCGGCGATCCGGTGGCCGAGCGCGTCGAGCGCACGCTCGAGCTCGTCGAGCGATTTGCCCGAGTTCGGGCCGGTGTCGACAAGCGTCAGCGGCTGGTCCTCGATCAGGTAGCAGTTGACCCGTCCAACCAGGAACGGGGTCGGGACCGCGATCGTGTGGATCCCCGCCTCCCTGGCGGCGGCCACGGACGGCTCGGCCCCGTCCCCGGGCCGCCGCGCCTCGCTCACGAGCGGATCACGCTCAGCAGCTGATCGCGGTGGTACTCCATGTCCTCGCGCGAGCGCAGCGACTCGAGACACAGCCGCAGCAGTGGTTCGGTGTTCGAGGGGCGCGCGTTGAAGTGCCATTCGTCGTAGTCGACCGAGACCCCGTCGAGCCGGCTTTGGCGTCCGTCGCGGTACTGCTCGGCGAGCTCCTCGAGCTTGGCGGCCGGGGCCGAGACCTCGCTGTTGATCTCCCCGGAGATGAAGTAGCGCGACCGGTAGGGCTCCAGCAGCTGCGACATCCGTGCTCCGCGGCGCGACAGGAGCTCGAGGATCAGCAGCGCGGGCAGCGTGCCAGAGTCCGCGCAGTAGAAGTCGCGGAAGTAGTAGTGGCCCGACACCTCGCCGCCGAAGACCGCGTGCTCGGCCCGCATCCGGGTCTTGAAGAAGGCGTGGCCGACGCGGTTGACGAGCGCCTTGCCGCCGGCCTCGCGTGCGGTGTCGGCAACCGCGCGGCTGGCGCGGACGTCATAGAGGACGGTTGCACCGGGCTCCTTCTCGAGCATCGAGCCGGTCATCAGCGCGGTCAGGAAGTCTCCGTCGACGAACGCCCCGGTCTCGTCGATGAAGAAGCAGCGATCGGCATCGCCGTCCCAGGCGATCCCCAGGTCGGCCCCGCGGCGTGTGACCTCGGCCATGATGAACTCGCGGTTCTCGGGCAGCAGCGGGTTGGGCTCGTGGTCGGGGAACTCCCCGTCCGGGGTCCAGTAGGCCTCGATCAGATCGAGGCCGAGGCGCTCGAGCAGCGGCCCGACCATCGGGCCGGCCATCCCGTTGCCACCGTCGACGACCACCTTCATCGGCCGCACCGCGTCGCGGTCGATGAACGACAGAGCCGCCTCGTGGAACTCGTCCATAATCCCGACGTCCTCCACCGTGCCGCCGCCGGGCGGGTCGCCGAGGCCATTCTCGATCCGGTCCCGGACGTCGCCGATGCCGGCGTCACCCGATAGAGCAAGCGCGCCGCGGCCGACGAGCTTCGCGCCGGTGTAGGACTTGGGATTGTGCGATGCGGTGCACATCAACCCGCCGTCGAGCTCACGCGAGCCGACCAGGTAGTACAGGACCTCGGTCCCGACCTCGCCGGCGTCGAGGACGGTCGCGCCCTCGCTGCACATGCCGTCTCGGTATGCGGCGGCCAGCTCGGGCGCCGTCAGCCGCATGTCGCGGCCGAGCCCGAGCGTCAGGTCGGTGCTCGCCTTTCCTTCGAGTGCCGCGATCACCCGTGTGAAGGAGCGGCCGATGAGGACCGCGGTGGCGCCGTCGATCTCGTCGCCGTAGATGCCTCGGATGTCGTACGCCTTGAAGATCGCGGGGTTCACGCGTTCGCTCATCCGCGGTGATGATGCCTGATAATCCGCCGCCGTGAGACCCAGCGTGGTGATCCTCTGTGGTGGCCGCGGAACGCGCCTGCAGCACCAGACACGCTCGATCCCCAAGCCGATGGTCGAGATCGGCGGCCGCCCGATCCTGTGGCACGTGATCAAGATCTACCTCGCTCATGGGTTCAGCCGCTTCCTGCTGCTGACCGGCCACCAGGGCGAGCAGATCCGCGAGTTCGTCCGCAGTCATGCGTGGCCCGCCGAGGCCGAGATCCGCTGCCTTGACACCGGCGCCGACACACCCACGGGTGGGCGGGTCCATCTGGCCGCCATCGAGCTCCGCGACCACGACTTCTGCCTCACCTACGCCGACGGGGTCGCCGACATCGACCTCGACGCGCTGCTCGCCTACCACGCGGGACATGACGCCGTCGCGACGATGACCGTCGTCCGGCCGGAGCTGCCGTTCGGGGTCGCCGAGCTCGACCCCGACGGCGTCGTCAACAGCTTCGCGGAGAAGCCGCGCAGCGATCGGTGGGTCAACGGGGGCTTCTTCTGCCTCCGACCCGCGGTGTTCGAGCTGCTGCGCCCCGACTCGGTGCTCGAGCGCGAGCCGCTGGAAAGGCTGGCCGCCGGCCGCCGGCTACGCGCCTATCGCCACGAGGGCTTCTGGGACTGCATGGACACCTATAAGGACGCGGTCGTCCTCAACGATCTGTGGGCCAGCGGAGCGGCGCCGTGGAAGCTCTGGGAGTGAGCGGCCGCAGAGCGCTTGTAACCGGCGCCCACGGGCTGCTCGGCGGCTGGCTGGTCAAGGCGCTGCTCGAGCAGGGAGTGTTCGTGGTCACCGTGCGCCTCCAGCGGCCGGTCAATTCGGCGCTGGAGATGCTGGGGCTCGAGCGCAGGATCGAGATCGTCGACGGAGACATCCGCGAGCCGGGGCTGATCGCGCGGGTACTGCACGACCACGCGGTCGACAGCGTCTTTCACCTCGCCGCCCAGACCCAGGTCCCGACCGCCGTCAGTGACCCGGTGGCCACGTTCGAGGCCAACATCCGCGGAACCTGGCTGTTGCTCGACGCATGTCGGGGCTACCGCCCCGACAGCATCGTGGTGGCCTCGTCGGACAAGGCCTACGGCCGCCAGGACCAACTCCCCTACCGCGAGGAGCAGGGGCTGGCGCCGAGGTTTCCCTACGACGTGTCAAAGGCGGCGGCCGATCTGCTGGCGCGCTGCTACTGGCACACGTATCAGCTGCCGGTCGCGGTGACGCGGTTTGCGAACCTCTACGGGGGAGGGGACACCAACCGCCTGCGGCTGGTCCCCGAGGCGGTTGGCGCGGCGCTCGCCGGGCGGCCACCGGTGATCCGCTCCGACGGCTCGCCCGAGCGCGACTTCCTCTACGTCGAGGACGCCGCGGCCGCCTACGTGGCGATCTGGCGGGCGCTGCTGGACGGACGGGGGGCCGGCGAGGCGTTCAACGCCGGCAGCGGGCAGCCGCGCCGGGTCGACGAACTGGTGGCCCTGATCTGCCGACTTGCCGGGACCGAGGTCGAGCCACAGATCACGGGCCGTGGCGTGCCCCACGGGGAGATCGACCGCCAGTGGGTCGACGCGGGAAAGCTGACCCGTCTGACCGGCTGGACGCCTTCGGTCGAGCTCGAGGAGGGGCTACGGCGCACGATCGACTTCCACCGCCGGCACCCCGCGGCACTCCTATAGTTGTCGCCATGTCTGGTCACTCAAAATGGCATTCGATCAAGCACAAGAAGGCGATCGTCGACCAGCGCCGCGGCCAGCACTTCACCAAGCTCGCCCGCGCGATCACGGTCGCCGCCCGCGAGGGCGGTGGCGACCCCGAGGGGAATTCGGGGCTCGCGCTTGCGATCCAGAAGGCCCGCGATGCCTCGATGCCGAAGGACAACATCGAGCGGGCGATCGCCAAGGGGACTGGCGAGGGCGCCGACGCCGACCAGATCGAGAGCGTGCTCTACGAGGGCTACGGGCCCGGCGGCGTGGCGTTGCTGATCGAGGCCCTGACCGACAACCGCAACCGGACCAGCGCCGACGTCAGGCACGCGTTCTCAAAGCACGGCGGCAACCTCGGGGAGCCGGGGTCGGTCGGGTACCTGTTCGACAAGCGGGGCGTGATCGTCGTCGACGCCTCGCGCTACGACGAGGACGATCTGATCGTTGCGATCGACGCGGGCGCCGAGGACATCGGCCTCGATGACGACGTGTACGAGATCGTCACCGAGCCGGGCGACCTGTCTGCGGTCCGCGGGGCGCTCACCGACGCGGGCGTCGAGATCGAGAGCGCCGACGTCACGCAGCGGCCCAAGTCCCGGGTCGCGGTCAGCGAGCGCGACGCGGCGCGGCTGCTGGCGCTGATCGACATGCTCGAGGAGTCAGACGACGTCGGCGCCGTGCACGCCAACTTCGATGTCGATGCGGCCGTGCTCGAGCGGATCGCCGGCTGAAGCCCGGCCGCCGAGGCTCATATCTCCTTCTTCAACAGGGCGACGCGCTCCCCGCTACCCTCGAGCACGCTCATGATCAAGCCAATAACACTCACATGCGCCGTGACCGCGCTCGCCGCGGCGGTGGCGGGCTGCGGCAGCTCGACCGCCCCCGGCGTCCAGCTCGCCCCTTCTCAGGGCGCGACCGCCGCCGCGGTCACCACCGCCAGCTCAACGTCCACCGCCGCGACCAGCACGAGCGCGACCAGCACCAGCAGCACGCCGCTGCCGGCCGCGCTCAAGACCAAGCCCAAGGTCGTGCCGCCCTCCGGGCCGCCACCGAACAAGCTCGTGGTCAAGGACCTGATCAAGGGGACCGGCCCGGTCGCCAAGCCCGGCTCGACCGTCACGGTCCAGTACGTCGGCGTTCTCTACAAGGGCGGCAAGCAGTTCGATGCGTCCTGGAACGACGGCAGCGGCCAGCCGGTCTCGCTGCCACTGTCGGGCGTCATCAAGGGCTGGCAGCAGGGAATCCCCGGGATGCGCGTCGGCGGCCGCCGCGAGCTGATCATCCCCTCGAGCCTCGGCTACGGCGCCACCGGCAGCCCGCCGAAGATCCCGGCTAACGCCGGGCTCGTGTTCGTGATCGATCTCCACGGGGTGTCCTAGCCCCAGCGCCCTGGTCAGGCCCGGGCGCCGTCTGTTCGTCGGAGCCCGGGCCGTCGAGCCGCGCCCGATACAGCGCCACCGGGCCTGTGACCCCCTTCAGCCGGTGGCGTCCGGCGGACGACCACTGCAGCTGCAGCTCGCCGTCGCCCGCCGCGAGGCGGACCTCCTGCGTGCACAGCACGCTCCCGGGTCGCGCGATCCCGGTCACGCGGCTGGCGACGTTGACCGTGTTGCCGTAGTAGTCGCCGGCACGCAGCAGCGCCGGGCCGAGCGCGATCCCCGCGCGCAGGCTCGGCAGCTCGGCCTCGGCGACCGCGTCGACGAGCCTCAGCGCGACGGCCACCAGCGGGCCGGGCTCCGGGCTGACGAACATCGCGGCGTCGCCGATCGTCTTGATCAGGCGCACCGGCGCCTCGGCCACCGAGGCAGCGAGCGCCGCCAGCCGGCCGGCAACGGTCCCGAGCTCGCGAAGCTCGACCTGACCACCGAGTCTGGTGAAGCCGACCAGGTCGGCGAAACAGATCGCGAGCTCCTGGGCTCCGGCGACGTCCCCCCGCTCGAGCTCGACGCGCCCCAGCGCCCCGCGGCGCACGCTGTCGGCGAGGTGCGCCTTGAAGGCAGCGACCAGAACCGGGGTCAGCGCCGGCGTCAGCTGCTCGGCGAGCTCGGCGAACCGGACCGCGACCTGGTCCTCGGTGTCGCCGGCGGCCAGGAACGTCTCGACGAACGATGCGGTGACGGTGGCCGACAGCCGCGCCATCCCCTCACCGAGCACACGGGTGATCTCGACGATCGCCTGCTCCTCGAAGCCGGCGTCGAGGAACAGCTTCGTCGAGCGGCTGGCGGCGATGTCCTCGTCGGAGAACGCGCGATCATCAGGGCCGGGGTCGGGAAGCCCGAGCTGGCGTCTGATCCGAAGCAGCAGGTCGATCGGGAGGTCGGCTCGCTCGTGCGCCTCGGCGGCCGTGTAGCTGCCGCCCAGAACCCGGTCGACCGGCAGCAGCGCGAGCCGGTTCTCGGCGACCGCGGTACGCAGCTCGTCGAACGTGAAGCCCTCGTCGACAAGCCACGTCAGAAGCTGCTCCCGGGCGGCCCGCTGCTGACCCTGCAATCCCTGCAGCAGACCCTCGGCTTCGAAGTCCATGGCGGCATCCTTCCAGAGCCAGGCGTTCGCTAGGATCATCAATTCCTCGTGAGCGCTGTGATCTTGATGCGCTTGCCCAGATGACTGACGTCAAAGCAACATGCTGTCGATCCTGATGCCCGTCTACAACGAACGCGAACGCGTCGAGCGCGCCATCGCCGAGGTGCTCGCGACCGAGCTTCCGGCCGACTTCGAGCTGATCGTCGTCGATGACGGCTCGACCGATGGGACGCGCGAGATCCTGCGCAACGGCGACTGGGACGGCAGCGTCCGCCTGTTCGAGCATGAGCACAACCAGGGCAAGGGCGCCGCGATTCAGACCGCGCTCGGGTACGCCAACGGAGAATTGTCGACGATCTTCGACGCCGATCTCGAATACGACCCTGCGGACCTCGGCCTGCTGATGCCGCCGCTGCTCGACGGCAGGTCAAACGCCTGTTTCGGGGTGCGCGCGTTCGACGGCTATACGAGCCACTCGTTCCTGTTCGTGCTCGGCAACAAGGGCGTCACGCTCGCCTGCAACATGCTCTACAACGTCTACCTGCACGACATCATGACCTGCCACAAGATGATCCGGACCGACCTGTTTCGCAGCCTGTCGCTGCGCTCGGCGGGGTTTGCGATCGAGCCGGAGATCACCGCGAGGCTGGTCCAGCGGCGGCGAGCGGATCTTCGAGGTGCCGGTCCATTACCGCGCGAGGGCGACCGAGGAGGGCAAGAAGCTCACCGCGCTGGACGGGTTTCGCGTGATCGCGACGCTGCTGCGCTGTCGCTTGTCCCGCTCAGGACTGATCACCGCCGCCGTCTCATGCGGCTGCGGTGCGCGCGATCCCTGGTCAGCGCCGTGCCGGCGGGGGCGATCTGGACCGTGGAGCGATAGATCGACTGGAGGACTCCGAATATCGGCGTCGGATTGCCGAACTGGTCGATCGCACCCTTCTGCAGCCACGGGGCGTCACCGAGCGGGTCACCGCCGGTCCAGCCGGGCCGGGAGGCAAACGTCTGAAGTATCGCACCAGATCGCCCCCGCCAGGTACGGCTTACTCGCGAACACTCCCAGGTGATACTCGGCAGCGTTGGCCTGGAACTGGTAGGTGCCGCGCTCCTCGACGGGTCCGTTGCGGTTGCCCTCGAACCCGAACTCGCTGACGAACAGCGCCTTGGACGGGTAGCACACATGCAGGCTGTCAAGGAACGGCCCGAGCTCGTCGCGGTCGTCGGTCGTGCCGCCGCCGGCGTCAAACCAGCCGAAGTAGTCATTGAAGCCGATCACGTCAAGCGGCGCGTACGCCTGCTGGCACGCCACCCCGGGCCAGTCGGAGATCGCCATCCCGACCGGGCGCGTGGGGTCGAGTTGGTGGGCGATCCCCGTCGCACCGGCGATGTAGCTCGCCTCGGCGTCGCGGGGCGGCGTCGGGAGCTCGTTGCCGATGCTCCATAGCAGCACGGACGGATGGTTCTGGTTGGTGAGGATGTTGTCCCGTAGCATCGCGTGCGCGTTGTTGAGCCAAGCCTGGTCGCGCAGATAGCGACTGGCGGTCTGAAAGACCGGGATCTCAGACCACAACAGGATTCCGTCCTGGTCGGCGAGCTGCTCGATCTGCGGGTCGAGTGGATAGTGGGCGCGGATGATCGTGGCGCCGAGCTCTCGCGTCCAGCCGACGAGCGCGTCGAGCTGCACGGGGGTGAGCGCTGCGCCGGTGGTCAGGTTCTGCTCGTGGAGGTCGAAGCCCCGCAGGTGCAGGATCCGCCCGTTGAGCTCGAGCTGGCCGCCGGCGGTGATCGTGATGCTGCGCACGCCGCTGTAGGTGAAGTAGCCCTCGAGCGGGCGGCCCTGCGCGTCTGACAGCGTCAGTCTCGCCTTGTACAGATAGGGGCTGCCGGGGGCCCACAGGTGCGGCGCCGAGAGCTTGGTGTGCGCATGCGCGATCCAGGTCCCGTGTGGGGAGATCGTACGGGCGCCGAAGTTCAGCCGATGCCCGCCGTAGGAGCCCTGGAGCGACAAGGTCTGGGGGCTGGCGGTCGGGTTGCTGACGGTCGCCTGCTCGGCGATCGTCGCCGTGCACGTGGGACAGGGCAGCAGCGGGCGCACCTGTACGACAGACAGATCGGCGCGCTGGACCGAGCGCAGGTAGACCTCCCGGTTGATGCCGCCGAAGTTCCACCACCCGCCGCCTGCCAGCGGCGGCAGATCCGCCGGAGTCTTGCGGTCGTCCACGCGCACGATCAACCGGTTGACTCCCGCGCGCACGCCGGTCAGCGCCAGCTCGAACGGCACGTAGGCGCCCGCGTGGGTGCCGATCTTGCGGCCGTTGAGCCAAACGGTCGCGCGGTAGTTGACCGATTCAAAGCGGATGATCCAGCTTCGAAACCGGGCCGGGACGTAGCGAGCGAAGGCCTGCGGAAGCGTGAAGTCGCGCCGGTACCAGCCGACCGAGCCGGCCATGCTGGCGGCACTGAGATCGCCGGCGTTGAAGGAGTTGGGGACCGTGACGGGCGACCAGCCCGCGGTGCTTGAGACGTTTCGCCACCAGCCGTCCTCGACGCCGACGTTGCCCGGATCAGCCTGGTAGAGCCAAGCGCCGCCGAGCAGCCAGCGATCGTCCTGGCCGTCTGGGTACAGCGCCCCCTTGGTCGGAGGCGTGGCCGTGTCCGTGGGGGATGTCTGTGCGCCGGCCGGGGCGGCCGCAGCGAGCGCCAACGAGAGCACCGCCGCTAGCGCCACGAGCGCGGCCAGCCACGATTTGCGCGCGGTTACGGTGGCGACGGCGACGATGTCGGGTCCCGGACCGTCGCTACAATCGCCCGCCGATGCCCGTCGTCGACCCGCCCCAGGAGCGGCCGCCAGCGACCGGCTCTGACGGCGGTTCGGGTGAACCCCGAGGCGCCTCATCAGCTCGCTCCCTCCACAACCTCGCGCGCTCGCCAGCGGTGCTGTCGGTTGCCGGCTGCATCCTGCTTGCGCTGTTGTCCGCGGTCGTGCTGCCGACGGTGCCCAGCTATGACCCGTGGTCGTGGATCGTGTGGGGTAAGGAGGTCACCGACCCGCATCTGAGCTTCGTGGTCAGCGGCGGCCCGTCGTGGAAGCCGCTGCCGTTCCTGTTCACGACCGTCTACGGGCCGTTCGACAGCGCGGCGCCGACCCTGTGGGTGATCACCGCGCGCGTCGGCGGGCTGCTTGGCCTGGTGGCCGCCTGGCGGTTGAGCAACCGCCTCGTCGGAGGCGGCTGGCAGGGGGCGGTGGCCGGCGTGCTCGCGATCGTCAGCATCGTGCTGACCCAGGACTGGTTCTACTACTTCCTGCGCGGGACATCCGAGGTCGTCCTGATCGGTGTCTCGCTGTGGACGATCGATCGCCTGCTCGACGGCCACCGGACCCAGGCCTTCCTGCTCGCAGTCGCGTGCGGGCTGATCCGACCAGAGTGGTGGCCGTTCATCGGGCTGTACGCGCTCTGGCTGTGGTTCCGCGATCCCCACTTCGCGAGCGCGAAGATGCGGCTGCTGCTGCTCGCGGGACTGTTCGCGCTGCCCTTCTTCTGGTTCGTCCCGCCGTGGATCGGCTCCGGCAGCCCGTTTTTGGCCGCGACCCACGCGGCCGAGTACAACGGCCATCTCGGCCCCGACCCGTTCCGCGCCGTGGTCGGCCGAGGCCGAGATCTGCAGGTCCTTCCCGCACTGGTGTTCGCCGTGGCGGCGGTCGCGATCGGCTGGTTTCGAGACCGCAACCGGGTGCTGCTGGCGATGGGGGTCGGGATCGCCGCCTGGTGGGTGGTCGTCGTCGCGATGACGTTGGACGGCTATCCCGGGCTGGAGCGGTTCTACCTGCCGGCGGCCGCGCTCACGTGCGTGCTCGGCGGCGTCGGGCTTGTGAACGTGGCCTCGATCGCTGGAGGTCTCGCCGGCCAGTACCAGACCGCGGTCGCGGTCGCGGTCGCGGTGATCCTGGTGCTGATCTCGATCCCGTTCACGTCCACCCGCGTCAGCGAGGCCCGGGCGGCGTTCCCGGCCGCGTCGCAGGCGGTGTCGAGACTCAATCAGCTCAGCCAGGCGGTCGCCGCCGCCGGCGGCCACGACGGCGTGTTCCCGTGCAAGTCGAGCTTCGCGGCCGTCAACCACTCGGTCCAGACCGCGCTGGCATGGAAGCTGCACGTAACGCTCGAGCGCGTCGGGACCGTGATGTCGGCGCCGGGGGTCGACTTCATCGGACCCCACGACGCGACCGACGGCGGTCCGGCGCCGGTTGATCCGCGGCTGACCCACGAGCAGCCGGTCGCCAAGGGCGGCGTCTGGCGGGTCGTGGCGCTGACCGATCCGCGGCTGACTCCGAGTCGCTGCGTCGGGCACTGAGCCTCCGGGGGCGCACGTGGGCGTGCTCATCGCCTGTGCCCCTTGGGCGCGGCCGTTGTGATCTTCAGCTTGCGCGTCTTCACGGTCCGGTTCCCGGCGCGGTCGGTGACGATCAGCTTCACGACGTAGGTGCGGCTGCGGCTGTAGACGTGCGACTTGACGTGCTTGACGGTCGACTTCGAGCCGTCGCCCCACCTGACCTGCACCGACGCGATCCCCGACGCCTGCGCGCGCGTGATCCCGCGCGGGGTGTCAGTGTCGCGAACCTCGATCCGCACGCGCGAGCCGGGATGACGGAGGCCGCTGAGCTTGAACGAGAACTGTGGCGCGAACGTGTCGACGAACACCGTCGACGAGCGCGACACGCTCGTCAGCCCGGCCAGGTTCGAGGCCGTGACCTGCCAGACGTGGCGGCCCTGGGAGAGGGCGATCGGAGAGGGGATCGCGGTCGCAGTGGTGGTGGCGATCGACGCGCCGTCGACGGCGAGCGTGTACCGCGGAGCGCCCCACCGCTCCGAGGCCGGCGACCATCTCAGGATCGGGTTGACGCTGGTCGCATAGCGAAACAGCGTCGAGGGCGTGACGGAACCCGGAGCCTGGAACAGCTGACCGGCGACGATCCTCGTCTGGCTCCCGGTGCCCTGGACCCAGGCGATCGCTGCGTCGCCCGCCAGGTCCCCGCCGGCGAACAGACCGAGATCGGCGTCGGAGGGTCCGAACGCGGGCGACGAGACCACCTGCTCGGGGCCGAGCGTGGAGCCGTCGGGGGCGTACCGGACGCGGATCTCCGCCGGTCCGCCGCCGCCGGGATTCTGCTGCCAGACGATCATCGTCGAGACGGTCCCGGCCGTCGCAGGCACCGCATCCGGATCGCTCTGCTGCGCCAGGCTGTTGACCTGAGCGGTCGACTGCGGGTTCTCCCTGTTGCTCAGCGTCGTCTCGAACAGGCTGTGAGATTGATCCTGCTCGGCGGTCACGAACCCGGCCCCGTACTCGGTCACCGCCACGCGCGGCTGGCCGGCCCCCGCGGGGCCCGGCGTCGCGAGTCCGTCGGCGGCCCGGGCGCCGTCGTAGCCAGACGCCTGGAGCCGGTTGACGAACACGCGCGTCTGCTGCATGCCACCACTCGCCAGCAGCTCGTCGAAGGCGACCGCCGCATACGACGAGTCACCGCCGGTCGAGATCTGTGGGTCGCCGGCCGACACCTCGCTCCAGCCGGCCACCGACGCGGGGTCGACCTGCTGGTCGACGACGCTCGGCGAGGTGCCGAGCACGCGGCGTGTGTGGATGTGACCGGCCTCGCCCCAGGTGACGATCGCGGTGCCGTCACCTGCGGTTGCGACCTGCGGCGCGCCCGATCCCGTGCCGGCGTCATCGGCAGGGTTGACGTCCAGCGGCGCCGACGCCAGCGCCCAGTGGCCGAGGTTGAAATACGCGACGCGGACGTCGTGCCCACCGTCGCCGACGCCCGTGAAGGCGAGATAGGCCTTGCCGAAGGTGCTCATCGAGAGTGATGGGTTCGCGGCCCCGGCGAAGATCGGGACCGGGGCGCCCCACGACGCCGACGCGCTTGGCTTCTCGACCGCGTACAGCTCGCCGCCGTTGACGAACGCGCCGAGCAGCTCGCCGCCGTTGGTGCCCGCGATCACCGGCTGTGACGAGGATGAGGCCAGCCCGGTGTCGACCTCGACGGCCCCGTGAAAGGTGCCGCCGACCAGCTCGGACGCGAACACGTGCGCGACCCCGCCCACCTGCCGCAGATACACCAGGCCGCCGGTACCGTCACGGGCGACGGCGAGGCCCCCCAAGGCGAGGATGCCTGGGTTTGGCCCGTCGACGACCGTGTCTGAGGGGGCGAGCGTCGGCGTGCGCCTGGTCGCCGCCGAGGCGCCGTTTGCGAGCACGAGCGAAACCGCAGCCAGCGCAGCGACAATCGCCACGGCATGGAGGAGGGCGCCCACGGTCCCGGCCCTGCGAGATGAGCGAGTGCGGGGGATGACACCACTAGAACAGCACAAGACCGCCGAGGTTGCGCTGTGTGGGCGCTCACCTGCAGGCGACGGTCCGGGAGGCGTCCGAGCGGCGACGCAGAATGACTGTCGTGATGCTCGTACTCGGAATCGACCCCGGCACCGCAAGCACCGGCTATGGGGTCGTGCGGAGCTCCGGGCCGCGGTTGACCGCGCTCGAGCAGGGGGTGATCGTGACGCGCCCGTCACAGCCGCTCGAGCGGCGCCTGGCCGAGATCCACGCGCGCGTCGCAGAGCTGCTGGACAACCACCGGCCCGAGGCGCTCGCGGTCGAGGAGTTGTACTTCGGTGCCAACGTCCAGACCGCGTTCGCCGTCGGCCAGGCACGGGGCGTCGTGCTGCTGGCGGCCGGCCAGCGGGACGTGCCGTCGCGCTCGTACAACCCTCAGCAGGTCAAGAGCGCGGTCTGCGGCCATGGGCGCGCCGACAAGGAGCAGGTTGCGCGGATGGTCGCCACGATGCTCGGCCTGGCGGCGCCGCCGACCCCCGATCACGCCGCCGACGCGCTGGCGGTCGCGATCTGCGATCTCAACCGGGCGCCGCTCGCCGGCGCGGTCGCGACGGCCTTCGCGGGCGCGGCAGCCCGACGGTGATCGCGCTGATCTCGGGCTCGGTCGCGGTGCGCCGCTCCGATCACGTCGTGATCGACACGGGCGGGGTCGGTTATCGGCTCGCGGTCTCGGCCGAGACGCTCAAGCAGGTCCCCGCCGTCGGCCTGACGGTCACGCTGCACACGCACCTGGTGGTCCGCGACGATGCGCTCGCGCTATACGGGTTCGCGACCGAGGAGGAGCGTGACCTGTTCCTGATGCTGCTCGGGGTCCAGTCGGTCGGGCCGAAGGTCGCACTCGGGGTGCTGTCGGGCGCAGCGCCGCGGGCGCTGCTGGCCGCCGTCTCGGGTGGCGATGTGGCGACCCTGCAGGCGGCCCCGGGGGTCGGCAAGCGCACCGCTGAGCGGATCGTGGTCGAGCTGCGCGAGAAGGTCGGGGCGACGCTGGCCGCCGACGCGATCTCGATCAGCCGTACCGACGATCCGCGCGCGCTTGCACGCGAGGCTCTGGTCGGCCTCGGCTACGCCGTCAACGAGATCGACGAGCTGCTCGACGGGGCCGACGGCGAGACGACCGAGGAGCTGATCGCCCACGCGCTGCGGAGCGCTCGCCGATGAGCGCCCCGGCGGAGCGGGTTCAGACGCCCGAGGAGCTGCCTTCAGACGAGGTCGAGCTCGACCGATCGCTCCGTCCGCGCCGGCTCGAGGACTTCATCGGCCAGGAGGCGATCAAGGATCAGCTGACGGTCTCGATCGCGGCCGCGGCGAGCCGCGGAGAGGCGCTCGACCACGTGCTGCTCGCCGGCCCTCCGGGGCTCGGCAAAACCTCGCTGGCGCAGATCGTCGCAGCCGAGCTGGGCGTCTCCTTCATCCAGACAGCCGGCCCGGCGCTCGAGCGAAAGGGGGACGTGGCCTCGTACCTGAGCGGGCTCGAGCCGCGGTCGGTGTTCTTCGTCGATGAGATCCACCGCCTGCCGAGGGCGCTGGAGGAGACCTTCTACCCGGCGATGGAGGACGCGGTGCTGCCGATCACGGTCGGCCAGGGCGCCGGCGCGCGCGTCGTCACGCTGCCGCTGCCACACTTCACCCTGATCGGCGCCACGACCCGGACCGGGCTGCTGACGACCCCACTCCGCGACCGGTTCGGGATCCAGCACCGGCTCGAGCACTACGGTCCCGATGACCTGGCGGCGATCGTCAGGCGGTCGGCCCGGCTACTCGAGGTCGAGATCGAGGACCAGGGAGCGGTCGCGATCGCGAGCCGCAGCCGCGGTACGCCGCGGGTCGCCAATCGGCTGCTGCGCAGGGTTCGCGACTACGCCGAGGTGCGACACGGCGGGGTGGTGACCGGGGAGGTCGCGGCCGCCGCGCTGGACCTGCTCGAGGTCGATCACGAGGGCCTTGACCGGCTCGATCGCGAGATTCTGCGCGCGATCTGCGAGCGGTTCGGAGGCGGGCCGGTCGGGCTCTCGACGCTCGCGGTCGCGGTCGGCGAGGAGCAGGACACGATCGAGGACGTGTATGAGCCCTACCTGCTCCAGCGCGGGCTGATCGAGCGCACGCCGCGGGGACGGGCCGCCACGCGGCGCGCCTACGCGCATCTGGGACTCGAGCCACCTGGCCCGCAGACGCTGCTCTGATCCGGGCTCGGTCTCATACGCCGGACGCCCGGCTGCGACGCGAGCCGTAAATGAAGACCTCTCTAAGTTGACCCGGTCGCTGTCTATCCTGCCTATCTCAGGTGAGCCACGAGCACTACTTCATCTGCCCGCACTGCGGCAACCGGTCGATGGGCACCGAACTGAACGCCGGCTTCAGGCACGAGACTCGCGGCTGTGACAAGTGCGGGTTCGCGTACCTGTTCGAGCTGCTCGACGACTACTACCCGGCGCCGAACGCCGCCTTCTTCGCGTGTGACGCCGACGGCCGCGTCGTCGACTGCGGCCGGGGATCGTTCGAGCTCACCGGGCTCAAGACCGAGCAGGTGATCGGCCGCCCCGTGCGGGAGGTCCTCGGTCTGGTCTTCGAGGACGGTGCCGACCACGTCGCCACGGCGCTGGAGTGGGAGGTCCGGGTCAAGGCCAAGCAGGTCGAGGTCCACGCCGAGCGCGACCTGCCGGCCCGCGCGGTCGCCGATCTGTTCCCCGCCTACGACGACGAGGAGGGCGGACTGCTCCTCGTGCTGACGCCGACCAACCACCACTGAAAGTGTTCGGTAATACGGGCCTCGACCGCGCTGCGGTCCTCTAGCATCCCCCGAGACTGATGTCCGACCGCCAGCGCCACGGCTTCGTCCTGCTCCTCGTACTAGGGCTGATCGCGGCATCGCTGTTCGTGATCTTCACCCAGCCGACCGAGCTGGGGCTCGACCTCAAGGGCGGCGTGCAGCTCGTCTACCAGGGCGAACCGAGCCCGCAGACGCCGCATGTGACCCAGGACGCGCTCAACCGGGCGGTCGACATCATGCGCGAGCGCGTCGACCAGTTGGGCGTTTCCCAGCCCGAAATCCAGACCACGGGCAACAGCCTGATCACGGTCGGGCTCCCGGACGTCCAGGACACGCAGCGGGCGGAGTCCGAGGTCGGCACGGTCGCCGAGCTGTACTTCTATGACTGGGAGGCCAATGCGCTGACGCCGAACGGCAAGACCGTCGAGAGTCAGCTTCAGACTCAGGACCCGACCGCGGTGACGATGAGCCAGGGGTCCAGCTTCGCCGCTCCGGGAACGGCGAACGCCGGCAGCATGCCGCTGTATCAGGCCGTCCAGCTGGCCGCCAAGCAGCCGAAGTCCGTCAGCTCCCACAACGCTCGCCTCGGGCCCCAGTACTACATGTTCGGCGCTCCCGGCAGCGCCGCCTGTGCGGCGAAGGCAAAGCAGCAGGGGACCGCAGTGACGCCCGGCCAGCACTGCCTGCTCGCCGGCCCCGACAACGAGCTCTACACGACCTCCTACCACCAGGCGGTGCAGAATCTGGCGACCCAGCTGCCGCCGGGCGTGGCCCCGGCCGACGGCGAGGTGCTGGTCGTTCAGCAGGGCACGGTGGTGCTCCAGGCGGCCAACCAGACCGCCGGCCAGACGGTCAAGTTCTCCAGCCCGCAGGCCCAGTTCTTTGTGCTTCGCGACAACGTCGCGCTGCGCGGCTCGGACATCACCAACCCGCAGGCCTCGACCGACTCGAGCGGCAGCCCCGACGTCCAGTTCGGATTCAACTCGTCCGGAGGCAACGCGTTCGAGAACGTCACCGGCCAGATCGCACACCGTGGCGAGACCGTCAGCACGCTTGGCAAGGTGCTCGACCAGCACTTCGCGGTCGCGCTCGACAACCAGCTGTTGACGGTCCCATCGATCGACTACAAGGTCTACCCGGACGGGATCACCGGCGGCAACGGCGCTGACATAACCGGTGGCTTTACGCAGCAGTCGGCTTCGGACCTGGCGACCCAGCTCCGGCTCGGCGCGCTGCCGATCAACCTGAAGCTGATCTCGACCTCCCAGGTGTCGGCGACGCTCGGCAAGCAGGCGCTGCACCAGGGCCTGATCGCAGGCGCTGCGGGCCTGCTCGTGGTGATCCTGTTCCTGCTTGCCTACTACCGCCTGCTGGGTGTGATCGCCACCGCCGGGCTGCTCGCCTACGCGCTCTACTTCTTCGCGCTGATCAAGCTGATCCCGATCACGCTGACGCTCCCCGGGATCGCGGGCCTGATCCTCACGATCGGCGTCGCCGCGGATGCCAACATCGTGATCTTCGAACGTGTCAAGGAGGAGATCCGCGCCGGGAGATCGATCCGATCGGGGATCGCGATCGGCTACCGCAAGGGACTGACGGCGATCATCGACGCCAACGTGGTCACGATCATGACCGCGTTCATCCTGTTCGTGCTCGCGACCGCCGAGGTTCAGGGATTCGCGTTCACGCTCGGGATCGGCACGATCGTGTCGCTGTTCACCGCCGTGATGGCGACCCAGGCGATCCTGATGACGATGGGTGACACGCGGATGATCGCCCGTCCGTCGGCGCTCGGCGTCCGCGAGAAGCGCCACGTCTGGCGGATGGACTTCATGGGGCGGTCGAAGTACTTCTTCTCGATGTCGGGCGCGATCCTGCTGATCGGCGCGCTCGCGATCGGCGGCCGCGGGCTGAACCTGGGGATCGACTTCACGTCCGGCACCCGGATCACCGCCCACCTGTCCCAGCCGACGACCTCGTCCTCGATCACCTCGGTCGTGTCGGCGGCCGGCGCCCCGAACGCGCAGGTTCAGAAGGTCGGCAACAAGGGCGACACGTTCCAGATCTCCTCCAAGCAGCTCGCGCCGGCCGGTGTCACGAAGGTCGAGACCGCGTTGCGCGGCAAGTATGGGTCGACGGGCTTCGACGTGCAGTCGGTCGGGCCGACGTTCGGGCGCACGGTCGCCAACTCGGCCGTGGTCGCGATCATCGCCTCGCTGCTGGTGATCTCGGCCTACGTCGCGCTGCGGTTCGAGTGGAAGTTCGCGGTCCCGGTGCTGATCGCGCTGGCCCACGACCTGTTGATCACCGCCGGCGTCTATGCGCTGACCGGAAGGGAGGTGACGGTCGATACGGTCGCGGCCCTGCTCACCATCTTGGGCTACTCCCTCTACGACACGATCATCGTGTTCGACCGTGTGCGCGAGAACATCCCGCGGATGCCGCGGGCCGCGTTCTCGCAGATCGTCAACCGCTCGATGTCCGAGGTGTTGACGCGGTCGCTCGCCACCACCAGCTGTACGCTGCTGCCGATCATCGCCCTGCTGCTGTTCGGCGGCTCGACGCTGAAGGACTTCGCGTTCGCGCTGCTGATCGGTGTCGCATCGGGCGCCTACTCGTCGATCTTCATCGCCTCTCCGGTGCTGATGCACTGGAAGGAGCGCGAGCCGATGTACCGCGGGCGCCGTCAGCGGATCATCTCCGAGCTCGGCATGGTGCCGGCCTACGCCCAGGTCGGGGCGGACGTCGAGCCGGTCCGCGAGCGGGGCCGCCGCCGCGTCGGGCGGATAACCTCGCCCGAGCCCGAGACCGTCTCCTCAGCCGAGTTCGAGCAGATGAAGCGCGAGATAGCCGAGGAGGAGGCCGAGCCCTCGCGCCACACCTCGACGCTGACCAAGCGCCTGTCGCACACCGAGGAGACCGAGCCGGTCGCGCCGGGGGCCAAGCCGAAGGCTCGCCCGACCGCGGCTCCGGCGGCCAAGCCGAAGGCGCGCCCGACCGCAGCTCCGGCGGCCAAGCCGAAGGCGCGCCCGACCCCCGCTCCCCAGGACGCGACCGACGGCGATGTCGCCAAGGCGCCGCAGGTCAACGGCGATGATGAGTTCAAGCGGGCCCCGGACGAGGCCGAGAACGAGGGGATGGCGCAGACCCCGAAGCCCAATCGGCAGACGAAGTCACGGTCGCGAAACCGCCGTCACGGGAGACGCCGCTGATGGGCATGCTCGCCTGGGTGATGATGGGGCTGGCGCTGTGGCACTTCACGATCTGGCTGCCCGACCGCTTCTGGGGCGGGATCGTCGGCGCGTTCATCGGCGCGCTCGTCGGCGCCGCGCTGTTCGGGCTGATCATCAATGGCTTCGTGATCCCCGGCCGCAACGACACGACGATCGCGACCGCGCTGGAGGCGATCCCCGGCGCTCTGATCGGGATGGGGCTGGTGTACGCGGAGGGCATGCGCCGCCAGCGTCACGGCGCCCCGCCCGAGCCGGCCCTGTAGCGCGGGTAGTCGGGTCGCGGCCGCCGCGCTTGGCCCGGCCGGTCCGTCTGGGGCCGTGCCTAGCCTGCCGCTCATGGCGCAGACCGCCCTCAATGCCGTTTCAACGGCGCCGCAGGCCGCGTCGCCGCTGGCGCCGCTGCACGAGGTCACGGCCGCGCCCGTCACCCCGGTGCTGCGGGTCGCGCCCTATGACTTCGACGCCGCGCTCGCGCTCGAGCGAGAGCTCGGCGTGGGCCACGCGCTGGCGCAGGTCCTAGTCCGGCGGGGGTTCGCGGAGCCGGCGCTCGCGGCGGATTTCCTCGCCGCCGGCGCGACCCATGATCCGATGGACTTCTCGGGCATCGAGCAGGCGCTGGCGCTGATCAGGGCCAAGCTGGTCGACGGCGGGCGGATCACCATCCACGGCGACTACGACGTCGACGGCGTGTGCGCGACGGCGATCATGGTCCGGGCGCTGCGCTCGCTGGGCGCGAACGTCGGCTGGTTTCTGCCGAGCCGGATCGACGACGGTTACGGGCTGGCGATGGCGACCGTGGAGCGGCTCGCCGCGCGCGGAACAGCGCTGATCGTGACGGTCGACTGCGCGATCACGGCGGTCGAGGAGGTGGCAGTCGCCCGCGAGGCCGGGGTCGAGGTGGTCGTCACAGACCATCACGCACCGCGCGCCGACGGCGTGCTGCCCGAGTGCGCGATCGTCCATCCGGCGGTCAGCGGCTACCCGTTCGACGGGCTGTGCGGGACGGGGGTCGCCTACAAGCTCGCCCAGGCGCTCGGCGCGCCGACCGCCGACGAAGACCTCGACCTCGTCGCACTCGCGACGGTCGCAGACCTCGTCCCGCTGATCGACGAGAACCGCCGGCTGGTGCGCGCGGGCCTGGCGGCGCTGTCGAACACCGCCAAGGCCGGGCTGCGCGCGCTGATGACCGTCAGCCGCGCCGACCCCGGGGCGCTTGACGCCGGGACGGTGGGCTTCAGGCTCGCGCCGCGGATCAACGCCGCCGGACGGATGCGCCGCGCAGACGCGGGGCTCGAGCTGCTGCTGACCGAGGATCCCGCGCGGGCCCGTGAGATCGCGGTCGAGCTCGATGCGGTCAACGCTGAGCGCCGCGCGGTCGAGCAGCGCACCCTGTGGGAGGCCGAGGCGCAGGTCGCCCAGGCCGGACCACGCAGCGCCTACGTGCTGGCCGGCGAGGGCTGGCACCCCGGCGTCGTCGGGATCGTCGCCTCGAGGATCGCCGAGCGCCACCACCGTCCCGCGGTGCTGGTCGCGCTCGAAGGCGAGCACGGCACGGGCTCGGGCCGGAGCATCCCGGGCTTTGACCTGCTCGCCGCGCTGCACGCCTGCGCCGGCGAGCTCGAGCGTTACGGGGGACACCGTGCCGCCGCCGGAGTGAACCTGTCGACGGCGCGCCTCGGCGCGTTCGCGCACGCCTTCGAGTGTCACGCCGAGGCCGTTCTGACGCCGGAGTTGCGCCAGCCGGTCGAGCGGGTCGACGCGATCGTCTCGGGCGCCGAGCTCGGCATGCCCCTGGCCGAGGAGCTCGCGCTGCTCGAGCCGTGCGGGATGGGCAACGCGTCGCCGCGGCTGCTGGTGCCTGGCACGCGGTTCAGCGACCGGCGACCGATCGGGGACGGCCGCCACGCCCGCTTTCTGATCAACTCCGGTGGCGTGCGCGCGCGCGCCGTCGCGTTCGGGTGCGGCGACGGTCTCGTCTGCGACGCCGCCCGGGCCCGCGACGCGACCTTCAAGCTCGAGCGAAACGCGTTCAACGGCGTCGTCGAGCCGCGGCTCGTGTTGCGCCACGACCAGCCGTGCGACCCGGCGGCGGTCGAGGTCGCCGGTGAGCCAGCCGATTACCTGGAGGGGGTGGTGGCCGAGCTCGACCGCGAGCCGGCGCGGCCGCCGACGGGGGCCGCGGAAGGCGGGGACACACTGGATTCGCGAACCGTGATCGACCGCCGCCGCGAGAGCCCGCTGGCGGTGCTCGGCGACGCGATCGCCGCCGACGGACCCGTGTTGGCCGTGTGCGCCGACGTTCCGCGCCGGCTCCACGGGCTGCGAACGAGGATCGGGGGCTTCACGCTGGTCTCGCACCACGGGCTCGAACGCCACCCCGGTCTGACGGTCGGTTTCGCCCATCTCGTCGTCCTCGATCCACCGGCATCGCCCGGCGAGGCGGCGCGCGCGTGCGCCGGGCGTGGCTTCACTCACCTTGCGTGGGGCGAGGCTGAGCTACGCTTTGCACAGCAGATGCACGAGCTGGAGTACGAACTCCGTGCTTCGCTCGTCACCCTCTACCGGGCCCTCAGGGACCGGCAGCGGGCGGCCGGCGAGGAGCTCGAGCGCTTGCTTCGCGGCGATGGTCCGCACGATCGATCGGCCCAATTGGCGGCCAGATTGGTGCGGGTGCTGGCGGAGCTGGAGCTTGTCAGCCTCGACCGGGATCTGCCGGCCCTCTCGATCGCGGGCACGGCGCCGACGGCGCTCGACAGCTCGCCTTCGTACAGGGTCTACGCACAGCGATACGAGGACGGACGACGATACCTGAGCAGCGCAAACCCACCGCGAGACGGCTGAGCCGGGGGATCGGCCGCGGCGAGTCCGGCGCGGGCCGTGGCGGCTCGGACGGGCGCGCGGGCGCCAGGGCGGACGCCGCCGAGCCGGCGGCGGCTCAGGCCGGCGAGGACGCACCCGCGCCCAACGGCGGCGACCGCACCTCGGACACCGGCGGCAAGGCATCGCCCACCGCGTCGTCGACGGCGCTGGCACCGTCACGGCCACGGGTCGACGGATTGACCAACGGCGCCGGTCAGCCGGCGGTCGCCCGCGCCGACCTGTCCCAGTCCGAGCGGGAGCTGCTCGGTGACCTGTTCGCGATCGTCGAGGAGCACGCCGATCAGGCCGTGCTGCCGATCGATCGCGACCGCGTCGGGGAGGCGTTCGTCTACGCCTGCGTCCATCACGCCGACCAGCGCCGCAAGTCCGGCGAGGAGTTCATCTCCCATCCGGTCGGCGTGGCGAAGATCTGCGCCGGCATGCGGCTCGACACGGACACGCTCTGCGCCGCGCTGCTGCACGACACCGTCGAGGACACGAGCGCGTCGCTCGAGGAGGTCTCGGCCGCGTTCGGAGAGGAGATCGCCGGCCTCGTCGACGGCGTCACCAAGCTCACCGGGCTGACCTTCCAGTCACGCGACGAGGCCCAGGCCGAGAACTACCGCAAGATGGTCGTCGCGATGTCGACGGACATCCGCGTGATCCTGATCAAGCTCGCTGACCGGTTGCACAACATGCGCACGATCTCGGCGATGCCCAAGCAGAAGCAGATCGACAAGTCGCGCGAGACGCTCGACATCTACGCGCCGATCGCCCACCGGCTGGGGATCCATGCGATCAAGTGGGAGCTCGAGGACCTCGCCTTCCAGACGCTGCATCCGCGCAAGTACAACGAGATCAAGGGGCTGGTCGCCCAGCAGCGCGGGGAGCGCGAGCGCTACGTCAACGAGGCCGGCGAGTACCTGGCCAAGGAGCTGTCGGACCTCGGGCTGCGCGCAGAGATCTCCGGCCGCGCCAAGCACTTCTACTCGATCTACTCGAAGATGACCAAGAAGGGCCGCGAGTTCAACGAGATCTACGACCTGACCGCGATGCGCGTGATCGTCGACTCGGTCAAGGACACCTACGGCGCGGTCGGTGTCATCCATTCGCTCTGGAAGCCGCTCCCGGGTCGCTTCAAGGACTTCATCGCGATGCCGAAGTTCAACATGTACCAGTCGCTGCACACGACCGTGATCGGGCCCGAGGGGAGACCGCTGGAGATCCAGATCCGGACCCGGGAGATGCACGATCTCGCCGAGTACGGGATCGCGGCCCATTGGATGTACAAGGTCGACCCGGTCCGCGCCGCCGAGGCGAGCCAGGGCCTGCGCGACCCCGACGGCAAGCTCAAGTGGCTGCGCTCGCTGCTGGACTGGCAGCAGGACTTCAGCGGCGACCCGCGCGAGTTCATGGACACGCTCAAGGTCGACCTGTTCGAGGACGAGGTGTTCGTCTTCACGCCCAAAGGCGAGGTCAAGTCGCTGGCCGCCGGCGCGACCCCGCTCGACTTCGCCTACGAGATCCACACCGACGTCGGCCACCGCTGCGTCGGCGCCAAGGTCAACGGCAAGATCGTCCCGCTCTCCTATCAGCTGCGATCAGGGGACATCGTCGAGGTGCTGACCTCCAAGCGCGAGCGCGGCCCGTCGCGCGACTGGCTGGCGCTGGTCAAGACGACCCGGGCGCGGAACAAGATCAAGGCCTGGTTCAAGGCCGAGTCGCGCCGCGACACCGAGCACAGTGGCCGCGAGATCCTCCAGGACCACCTCAAGAAGCAGGGCCTGCCGGCCCAGAAGCTGGTCGGTTCGCCGCTGCTGGCGGACGTGATCCGCGAGATGGGCTTCCGTAAGGCGGACGACTTCTACATCGCGCTTGGCGGCGCCAAGATCTCCGCCAAGGTCGTCGTCAACAAGGTCATGCAGCGGCTCAAGCAGGGCGAGGCCGCCGAGTCGCAGCCGACCGCCGCCGACGACCTGCTCAAGACCAACCGCCGCCGCAGCCGCCCGACCACATCCTCGTCCCGTTACGGGATCTCCGTCGACGGAATCGACGAGGTGATGCTGCGGCTGGCCAAGTGCTGCCGGCCGGTGCCGGGCGACCCGATCGTCGGCTACATCTCGCTCGGGCGCGGGATCACGATCCACCGCGAGGACTGTCCCAACGTCGCGGTGCTGAAGAAGGATCCCGACCGCTTCACCCACGTCGCGTGGGACGGCGATGCCGACACCGCGTTCCGGGTCGAGATCGAGGTCGACGGGTGGGATCGCCACCGGCTGCTCGAGGACATGTCACGGACGTTCGCCGAGGCCGGGATCAACATCCTCGACGCCCATTGCAGCGTCAACCATCCGATGGTTCGCAACCGGTTCGTGGTCGAGGTCGGCGACACGCGGTCGCTCGACCAGGCGATCAACCGCCTGCGAAACATCGACGCGGTGTTCGACGCCTACCGCGTGACGCCCGGCTCGGGCTGATCGTCGCGCCCGATACCGGGATGCTGCGTCGGCGTCCCCGGCGCGAGGACGCGGACCCGGGACACGCCGGCGACCGGCGTCTTGGTCAGCAGCACCGCCTCGCCGGTCCGCAGACGCTTGACCTCGTTGGGATGGACGATGAACTGCTCGACCCGCCTCACGGTCCCACGGCTGGAGCCGGCGGGGGCGAACGGGCTGCGCAGCTGGTGCGTCTGCTCCCAGGCCGGCTCGGTGCCCGCGAGCTCGGCGACCGTCTGGGCCGAGGCGGGGACGTCCTGGCGGTGGGCGATCTTGACGGCGGTCTGCCCGAGCACCTGATCGCGAAAGCCGCGTGCGGCTCGGTCGAGGTCAGCGAGCTCCTGAGTCGCCAGCAGCACGCTGATGCCGGCCTCGCGGCCGCGGGCCACGAGCGCCAGCAGCTGATCCCCGCCGAGTGCCGAGAACTCGTCGATTGCGACCGTCGCCTGAACCGGTGACGCCCGGCGCTCGAGCCGGTGGCCGGCGGCGCTCACGAGGTCCTGGATCGCGAGCGTCCCGAGCTGCGCGGCGAGCTTGCCGTAGATGCTCGAGTTGAGGCTGAACAGCACCACCCGGGGACCGTCGAGCGCCGAGCCGAGATCGATCTGATCCGCGCGCCCGCCGGCCAGGAACCGACCGGCGCCGGACTCGGTGACGATCGCCAGCCGGGTGCCGAGCCCGCGCACGGCGCTGAGCTGGTCCGCGGTCAGCCCCGCGACGTAGTCCTGGACCCGCTCCGCGAGCGCCGGCTGCAGGCGCCGTGCGGCGATCGTGAGCCGCTTGGGCTCCATCAACGCGACGACCGCGGCAAGGTCGGGCCGGCGTCCGCCCGCCTCGATCACCTGCAGCGCCGTCTGAACGTACCGCTCGGCGGCGCGCTGGTAGTGGGGCTCGGTGAAGCGCTCGGTCGCGATCAGCTTGTCCTTGAGCTCCGTCGCGTTGCCGTGCGCCAGCGGGTTCCAGTGGCCCGGTCCGTCGAGCGTCCAGAGCGCGAACGGCCGCCGCGCCCGGGCGGCGGCGGCCGCGAGCTCGCGGGCGAAGGCGGGAGAGCCCTTGAGGTCGATCGCCACCACCGGCAGGCCACGCTGCACCCGGTCGCAGAGGATCGTGAGCATCGTGGTCGACTTGCCGGCGCCGCTGGCACCGACGATCAGGCCGTGGGTGGCGAGCTGGTGGTCCGTCAGCAGCACGGCGTGTCCGCGCTCGTCGGTCCCCAGCGTCACCGCCCGGCCGGCGGCCACCGACGTTCGCCGCTCGGCGCGCGGCCGCGAGCCCGAACGCGCCACGCGGATCGCCGTCTTGGCGATCAACGCCACCCCGATCGCGGCGACCGCCCAGTGCAGTGGCACCGCGATCAGCGCTCCGAGTGCGACCAAGGTCCAGTAGGGGGGCCGGCGGGGCGCGGGCGCGGGGATCACCGCTCGATCTCCACCCGCTGACCGGCGCGGCGCGCGTGGCGTTGCGCCGACCTTGCGGACGTCCGACCGCCGACGGCCGGCACGCGCGTCCGCTGGACGATCACCGTCGGCGACGTGCCGAGACTCGCGGCCGCGCGCTCGATCGCCCGGCCGGTCGACGCATCGCGGACCAAGTAGAGAACTGCGTCGATCCGCGGCTCGGTCGCGTACCCGGCGAGGATCCCCTCCAGCCGTCCGCGCGGTTTGGCCGTCAGCTCGAGTTCGACCGCGACGCGGTGGCCGGAGCGGCATTCGAGCAGCAGGTCCGGGTAGTGGCGTCGCTCGCCGCCACGCGGCCCGATGCCGCCCAACCTGACTCCGACCGGCTCTGAGCGATGCTCGGGGCGCCCATCGTGGGAGCGCATCTCCCGTTCGGAGACGACGCGGTCGACGGTTCCGAACCAGCCACCGTGAGCGGCCAGCCACAGCCACCCAAGCCCCACGTCGTGATCGTAGGTGGCCGGGTCGAGATCTCGCGGGCGGGGCAGACGGCTGTCGACCGCGGCCAGCCCGCGCCTTTCGATCAGATAGCACCCGGGGCCGGTGAACTTGCGCTCAAACCGCAGCCATCCGGCCCCGACGAGCAGCCCCAGCCGCCTGCGGGCGGCGGCGACCGACGTCTCGAGCAGCACCGCGACCTGGGACGAGAGCACCAGGCGGTGCTCGGCAGCGAACTGCAGCGCGATCCGGTCGCGCTCGGTGAGCCGGACTGCCGCGGCCGATCGGCGGAGGGTATGGCCGCGAGCGGGCCGGTCGGGGTCCATGCCGGGGTTGAGGCCCCGGCGAAGCGATTCTCGCCCCCGCTCAGAGACCGGGGTGCGGCAGCGAGCTCGTGTCGACCACCTCGAAATCGCTGCCGTTGAGCCGGTCGAGCTCGTGCAACGCGGTGTCGTTCCAATGGCGGTTGGGTTCGCCGGAGATGTACCACGGAGAGCCGTTGTCGGCGAGGATCATCCCGTAGCGCTTGAGAGCCTCTGCGACCACGCGCGCCTGGTAGGGGAGCGAGGATATGTTGACGCCCGCCTTGAGCCTGACGCGCAGGCCCATCGCGGGGGCGAACGGGCCGCTGCAGCTGGCCGCCTCGTGGCGCGCGGGATAGACGTAGCGCGGCCCGGTGCACGGCGCGGTGAACCGCAGCGCGTGGTCGATCGCGCCTGCCGCGACCTCGCTGTAGCGGGCCAGACCCGGCAGGATCGGCAGCCCCGCAGCGTCGGCCGACGTCCACCCAGCCGGGCGCAGATGATCGGAGCGCAGGTTGAAGATCGCCCCCGAGCCGGCGCTCCAACGCCGACCGTGATCGTGCGGGTAGGCGGCGAACAGCTCGTAGTCGATGCAGGTCGAGCGGTCGACGACGATCACGTGACGGTCCCCGCTCGAGCGAGGCCCGCCCTCGATCGCCACCCCACGCGGCAGCGGATAGCGGTGGCCGTCGGATTCGGAGGCGTACTGAAAGCGGACCGGCGCCCGGCGCACATGGCTTGAGACGACCGTGACCGGGATCCCGTTCGGCGCGCCGCCGTAGACGGTCCCGAAATCGGGATGGACGACCGACTCGAGCCCGATCCGCGCCAGGATCTGCTCGGAGTCGGGCGCGACCGGGAGCCGGTCGACGCGCTGGTTGAACGCGTTGTTGGCCGGAAAGACGGTGCAGCCCCCGATCCGGGGCCGAGCGGTGCGCGCGGCCGAGGCGCCGACCGAAGGTGCCCAGATCGCGATCACGGCCGCGCACACGGCGATCGACGCGATCAGCACAGGGCGCATCTAAGCCACGACCAGCATCGCCTTGGGTTTGACGACGAACAGCGCGTCGCCGGCCTCGCCGATGTAGTCCCCGTCGACCTGGATCGGCAACAGCCGCTCGTCGCGTGACCTCACGAGCACCCGGTCGAGCCCGCTGAACGGCCGCACCCGCCGGTGTTGCGTGACGCGGGCCCGCTTGGACAGCGCGCGGGCGGTGACGGTCGGGATATCGATCGGGCTCGCCCGCGTCAGCACGACGCCGGCCAGGTCGCCGCTGTCGAGCGTCGCGCCCTCTCCCATGTGCACGGGCCGTCCGCCGAAGAAGGTGTAAGGGTCGGCGTTCTGCACGATCGCGGTGACCCCGTTGACCTGCTCGTGGCCGAGCTCGGCCACGAGCCTCGGAGGATGGAGGAGGTAGCGCCGATTGAAGGTCCCGATCCCGGTCCATGTGTAGTACCACTCACCGAGGCGCGCCTTGAGTTTCGGATGGGCGTCGACCCGCTCGACCACGCTGGCGTCGAGCCCCACACCGGCCGAGAACAGGAAGTAGCGGTCGTTGGCCAGGCCGACGTCGACCCATCTCGGACGCCAGTCGTGGGCCAGCCCGAGCAGCTGCTCGGTCGCGTCGACGACGTCGGTCGGGATCCCGAGCATCCGGCAGTACACGTTTGTCCGGCCCCCGGGTAGCGGAAACAGCGGCGTCTGGGACCCGACGAGCCCGTTGGCGGCCTCGTTGACGGTGCCGTCACCGCCAAAGGCGACGACCACGTCGTAACCCTCGTGCGCCGCCTCGCGACACAGCTCGGTGGCGTGATCGCGGGCCTCGGTGTCGACGGCGTGCACCTCGTAGCGGCCGCGCAGCGCATACACGACCAGGTTCTTGAGCCGGTCTGAGACGGTGGTCGCATAGGGATTGACGATCACCAGCATCCGCCGGCTGGGGGTGGTCCCGTCGTCGAGGCTGAGGATCGCCTCGAGGCGTTGCAGGGGGTCGGCGGCGGCGCTTGTCATCGGCTTGTCTGAACACCGGCGGGCAATCGTCGTTACGCGCGCGACGCGTGTGGCAGCGGGCCCAAAGTTTCCGGTCTCTGGGTTATACTGCCGTCCACATAGCAGTACGCATCCAGAGGGGTGGAGGGATATGGCCCTTTGAAGCCCCGGCAACCTCCCGCAAGGGAACGGTGCCAAGTCCATCAGGCTCCAACTACGAAAGCCTGGGAGATGTGGATAGGGCGTTTCCTCGAGGACCTCCGACCACAGACCCCGGCGGAGGTTTTTTCATATGCCGCCAGAGTCGCTTCGCTGCAAGGAATGCAACTCAACCTACGACCTTGACGCCAGCTACGTCTGCGAGCGTTGCTTCGGCCCGCTCGAGGTCTCCTACACGACCCGTGACGCCACCGATGCGACGGCGCTGAAGCGCCGGATCCAGGCCGGACCGCACTCGCTGTGGCGCTACGGGGACTTCCTGCCGGTCCCCACCCCGCCGGCCGGGACTCTGCACGCCGGCTGGACCCCGCTTGTGCGCGCCGACCGGCTCGCCCAGCGGCTCGGGCTCAACGAGGTGTGGATCAAGAACGACGCCGCCAACCCGACCCACTCGTTCAAGGACCGGGTCGTGTCGGTTGCGCTCGCCCGGGCGAGGGAGCTCGGTTTCCAGACGATCGCCTGCGCGTCGACCGGCAACCTGGCCAACGCGGTCGCCGCGCACGCGGCGGCGGCCGGCTTGGAGTCATACGTGTTCATCCCGCATGACCTCGAGGAGCAGAAGGTGCTCGCGACGGGGATCTACGGCACGAACCTGGTCTCGCGTCAAGGGCAACTACGACGACGTCAACCGGCTCTGCACCGAGCTGTCCGCCGAACGTGATTGGGCGTTCGTGAACATCAACATGCGGCCGTACTACGCCGAGGGCTCCAAGACGCTGGCGTTCGAGACGGCCGAGCAGCTCGGCTTCGAGCTCCCGGACCGAGTCGTGGCGCCGATCGCCTCGGGGTCGCTGTTCACGAAGATCGCGCGCGGGTTCAACGAGTGGATCGATGCCGGGCTGCTGACCGGCGAGCTGCCGACCTTCAACGGCGCCCAGGCGACAGGGTGCTCGCCGGTCGCGACCGCGTTCGCCGACGGGCGCGACTTCTGCCAGCCGGTCAAGCCCGACACGATCGCCAAGTCGTTGGCGATCGGCAATCCGGCTGACGGGCCCTACGCCCTGGACCTGGCCCGCAGCACCGGCGGCTCGATCGACTCGGTCACCGATGACGAGATCCGCGACGGGGTCAAGCTGCTGGCGCAGACGACCGGGATCTTCACCGAGACTGCCGGCGGCGTGACCACCGCGGTGCTCGCGAAGCTCGCCGAGCGGGGCGAGATCGACCCCGACGAGCGGGTGGTCGCCTACATCACGGGCGAGGGGCTCAAGACGCTCGACTGCGCCCGCGGGACGTTCGAGACGTGGCAGATCGAGCCGTCGGTCGAGTCCTTCGAGCGCGCGAGTGAGCGCGTCGCCGCTCTGGCATAGGATTCGGCGTGATGTCGGTGCGCGTCAAGATCCCAACCCAGTTGCGGTCGGCGACCCAGGGCGAGGCCCAGGCGAGTGTCGACGGCGAGACGGTCGGCGAGGTGCTAGACGCCCTCTATGACCGCTTCGGCGAACTGCAAAACAGGATCGCTGAGGACGGCGGTCTGAGGCGGTTCGTCAACGTGTACGTGGACGGCGAGGACATCCGCTTTCTCGATGGGCTCAACACGCCGGTCGAGGATGGTGGCGAGGTCACGATCCTGCCCGCGGTAGCCGGCGGCTGACCGCGAACATGGGCGGCCTAAGCGTTGGGCATCTTGTGCGTATAGCGACCAAGATCCCCAACGCACTGTGACGAAAATGCAACGCGCCCGGGGGAGGGCGCGGCGCCGCGCCGCTAAGCGGGCTGGTCGGTCTCGCCGCTGGCACTGCGGATCTTCTCGATCGCGCGGCGCAGGACGCGGGAGATCTTCATCTGCGAGGTGCCGAGTCGCTGCGCGATCTCCGATTGGGTCAGGTCGCGCCCGAAACGGAGGAACAGGGCCAGCCGTTCGGTGTCCGAAAGCGTGTCGACGCCGGCCGCGATCATGCTCAAGTACTCGGCCTGCTCGAGCCGCTCGTCGTCGGCGCCGAGCGCCTCTGCGGGGCTCAGCCCGAGCTCGTCGTCGGAGGGCTGATCGAGTGACGGCGCCTGACGAGCGTGGTAGGCCTCGAGCGCCTCGAGCGTCTGCTCCTCGGTCGCACCAAGTGCCTGCGCCAGCTCCTCGAGCGACGGTGACCGGCCGAGGCGCGCCGAGAGCTCGTCGCTGACCCGCGCGAGCTCGAGTGCCCGCTCCTTGACGCTACGCGGCACGTGGACCGCCCAGCCGGCGTCACGGAAGTGACGCTTGATCTCGCCCAGCATCGTCGGCGTCGCATAGGTGCTGAAGGCAAAGCCGCGGTCGGGGTCGAAGTGGTTGATCGCCTTCATCAGACCGACCATCGCGACCTGCGCCAGATCCTCCGGAGGCTCGCCGCGCCCGCGGTAGCGGCGCGCGATGCCCCGTGCGAGCGGCTCGAAGCGCGCGACCAGCTCTTCGAGCACGCGCTCGTCAGGCGCGTGACGCTGGCGCCTGAGCAGCTCGTCGGTCGAGAGGGTGCGGACGTCGTCGCGACTTGCAGTCACGGAACGTGGTGACCGCGCGTTCGCGCGCGGCGATCAGGTCGACAGGGCATGCGCATCTCCGTACGAAGCTTCAGTACGACAGTCTGCGCCGGCATCCAGACCGGAAGCCTCCTATCGCTCTACCTTTGCCCCGGTGCCTTCCAGGCCACAGGGCAGTGGTGATGATAGCCGCCCCTCCGAGCCCGGACGGGGGGTGCTACGAGTCAGGCGCCCACACGGTCGGCTCGATGAAACACCCCGGACTCACGGCTCGAGCACGAACACTTCAACCTGGAGGTCGCGCTCCACGTCGTTTGCGCTCATCACCGACCGCACCCGCCGGCCGAGGATGCTCTGGACCGCCTCGGTCATCTCGTCACCCATCGCCTCCTGCAGGCCGAGCCGGCCCGCGGCGACGACGTACCCCTTGTCGGTCTCATCGAGCGTCTGCTCGGCCCGGGTGTGGCCTCCCTCGAGCAGGCACACGACCAGATCCCCGTCGATCGTCGTCCGCGCGTTCGTCGGACCGCGACCGACGTACTGCTTGTGCAGGCGCGAGATCGCGTTGGAGATCTCGACCGATGGCGTCTTGAGCGCCTCGGAATCAGCGTTGGGTTCGAGCTCGTTCACGCTGCGGGAGTCAGCCGTAGAGCGAGTCAAACAGCTCTGCGTAGCGGTCGTTGACCACGTTTCGCTTGACCTTCAGGGTCGGCGTCAGCTCGCCCTCCTCGAGCGACAGGTCGCGGTCGAGGATCGCGAACTTCTTGATCTGCTCGACCTGGGCGTAGTTGGCGTTGGCGCGGTCGAGCTCTGATTGGACGAGCGCGCGGACCTCGTCGGCCGTGGCAAGTTGGGCCACGTCCTCCGGCAGCCCGTTCTCCTGCGCCCAGGGAACGATCTCGTCGGGGTCGAGCGTGATCAGCGCGACCGGGTACGGTCGTCGATCGCCGTGCATCACGGCATTAGAGATGAACCGCGACTGCTTGAGGTCGTTCTCGATGTTGGCCGGGGTCAGGTTCTTGCCGCCCGCGGTGATGATGATGTCCTTCTTGCGGCCGGTGATCTTGAGGTAGCCCTCGTCGTCGAGCTCGCCGACGTCGCCGGTGTGCAGCCAGCCGTCGACGAGCGTCTCGGCGGTTGCATCGGGGTTGTGCCAATACTCGCGGAAGATGTTGGGCCCGCGCAGCAGGATCTCCTGGTCTGAGTCGGCGATCTTCACCTCAACCCCGGGCATCGGCCGCCCGACGGTCCCGAACTTGAGGTTGTCGAGCGTCGAGACGGTGCCGACCGCGGTCGTCTCGGTCATCCCCCAGCCCTCGAGCACCGGCACCCCGCAGGCGTAGAAGAACTCGAGGATCTCGGCCGCGATCGGAGCCGCGCCGGTGACGGCCTGCGTGATCTCGCCGCCGAACAGGGCGCGGACTCGCCCGAACATCCGCTCCTCGGCCTGGGCGAACGCCTGCTCCATCTCGTCGGGGACCGGCTCCCCGCGCCGCCGCCGCCGGCGCACCTCGACGCCGAGCTTGATCGCCGCCGCGAACCGCTCGCGATCGGACCCGTCGCCGCTTTCCTGGAGCTTCATCGCGGCTGTGTAGAGCTTCTCGAAGATCCGCGGTACCGAGGGCAGATAGGTCGGCTTGGTCTCGATCACCTCTTCGAGGATCTTCCTCGTGTCGCCGCCGAAATAGATGATCATCGTCCCGAGGTCGTAGGAGGCCAGCTGCGCGGTCAGCGCGAACGCGTGGGCGAGCGGCAAAAACAGGTAGGTGCGCTCGCCCGGCCCGACGAACGCAAGCTCCTGAACCATCTCGCAGACCGACATCGCGTTGCGTTGCGTCAGGACCACGCCCTTGGGAGGCCCGGTCGTGCCGGAGGTGTAGATGATCGTGTACGGGTCCGCGGGCGTGACCGCGTCCTCGCGCGCGTCGAGTTGCGATCGATCGCCGGCGCGACCCCGCTCGCGCAGCTGCGACAGGGTCGGCTCGCCTCCGCCCGCCTCGATCCCGATCGTGTGCTCGAGGTCGGTGAGCTCCGACGCCACCTGATCGACCTTGGCGCGCTGGGCGTCGGTCTCGCAGAACACCGCGCGGGCCCCGGAGTCGCCGAGCACCCAGGCGCACTCGCGCGGCGAGTTGGTCGGGTAGATCGGCACGACGACGGCGCCGGCGAGCGTGATTCCGTAGCTGGCCACCGTCCACTCCAGCCGCGTGTCGGCGAGGATCGCGACCCGATCGCCCGCCTGGATCCCGAGCTCGATCAGGCCCAGCGCGACCTCCTCGATCGCCTCCTGGACCTCGCCGTAGCTGACCTCGCGCCACTCGCCGTCGAGCTTGTATCGCGCCGCGCTGTTAGACCCGAAGCGGCGTCCTGCAGCGCCGGCGAGCGCGGCCACGGTCGCAGGCGTCGTCTCAGTGTCGGACGTGGCGTCGGTCATCGGCTCTCCCGTCATCGGTGTGATGCGATCCTTTCATGTCTGCACCTCTCGGTTGCGTCCGAAACACACGATCGGCAAGAATGGCCCGCAATGAGGAGCGTGCCCGGCCGGGACCTACCGGGCGGCCTCGACTAGATCAAGGATGGAGGTTTTGAAATGCCTACGTTGATCGGTGCCTCCAGCGGTTGGGGCATCGGCCTCGCCCTGGGCCTCGTCGTGGTCATCGTGGCAGCTGCGATCGTGATCACGATCGTGGTGCTCGCCACCAGGATCGCAGGCCAGGCGCGCGCCGCGGTGGAGGGCGTCGAAACCGTCCGCCAGCAGACCGAGCCGCTCGACGGCGTCGCGCGGATCAACGACTCGGGAGTCCGGATCCTTCACTCCGCGCGCGCGTTGCGAAAGGTGGCGGTCGGGAGATGATGCTCGAGGTCGCCGCTCTCTCCAACCACGGGGCGTGGGGGATCGCGCTCCTGATCGGCCTGGTCGCCGCGCTCGCGGTCGCCGGGCTGCTCGTGGCGCTGATTCGCGCCGTCGACGACATCGACCGTTCCGCCACCGCGCTGCTGGACGTGGCCGGGATGGTCGCTGCAAACACCGGTCAGATCCCGCAGCTGCAGGCCACCGCACCTGTGCTCGGGCTGATCGTGCAGGAGGCCGTTGTCCAGGACGGCTATATGAACGCGTTGACCGACGGATACGCCGGAGCCGCGGCCGCCGCTCCGGACGGATCCAGCCAGGCCGGTGAAGATCGGAGCCCGGCATGAGCTCGTCATCGCTGACGATCCTGAGCATCCTGCTCGCGATCGTGATCATCGCCGTGCTCGCCGCCGCGCTGATCCGCGTCCGCACTAAGCTCGAGTCGACCTCGGAGAAGCTCGCGACGCTCGCCCAAGCGCTCGCGACCGTCGAGTCAGAGCATCTACGTCCGCTGGAAGGCGCCGTGAAGGCGATCAACGCTCAGTTCGACGTGATCGTGGGAGCGCTGCCGGGGATCGCCAAGAAGGCCGCGGTCGTAGCCGAGAGGAGGCCGCAATGATCCTCGAGTGGATCGGCGACGTGGTGCTGTTGGTGGCCGTGGTTCCGGTCGTGATCTACCTGCTGCGAGGGGTGCTGGCCGCGGCGAACTCGATCGTGCCCAGCGTCGAGTCGATCGCCGCCAGCGCGAAGGCGGGATCCAAGGACCTGGACGCGGTCGGGCTGCTGCTCACGACCCAGGAGCGGGCCATCCAGACGATCGAGTCGGCCGCCGACTACGGCGGGTCGCTCGACAAGATCATCGACGACGCGTGAAGGGGAGCTGAGCGATGCCAGCAGCTGGTGTGGTGATGATCATCGTCGTCGTACTGATCGTGGCGGCGGTCGTCTTCTATCTGTTGTCGACGATCGTGGCGCTGCGCAAGATCACCGCCGGGCTCGACGAGACGATCGGCGCCGTGGGCGAGATCGTCGAGAAGAGCGGACCGGTCGGCGCGGTGGTCGGGACGATCAACGAGCACCTCGACGCGGGCGTGGACCTGCTCGAGGGGCTGCTCGTCAAGAAGGCCGGTCTCGACGACGCCGTCGGGCTGATCGACGGGGTCTACCCGGGCGCGGCAGCCGACGGCCTGCGTAACTTCCCCGAGAGCAAAGACGTCAAGCCACCGCGAATCGGCGAGGTCTACACGAAGGGGACCCTGACGCTCGCGCGTCTCGGCCGCGAGGCGCCGATCGCCGCGGCGTCGCCGAATGGCCCGGCGCTGCGCGATCCCGCGTACGGCAGCACGGCCGCCCGCGAGCTGTATCCCGATGTCCGTCAGACCAGACCGGCGGCGATGCCGCGCTCACCCGTGATCGGGACCGATTCGCCGGTGCAGTACGACCCCTCCGAAGAGGTTGGCGGGCCTCGCAAGCGGATGCCGTCTTCTGCCGAAAGGAGCTCAGGTGCAGACACCAGGACCGTTTGAGTACGACCGGGCGACGAGCGTCGACGGCGCGATCGCCGCGCTGGAACGGTTCGGTCCTGGCGCGCGGGTGATCGCCGGCGGCCACAGTCTGCTACCGATGATGAAGCTGCGGCTGGCCAACCCCGAACGGCTGATCGACATCAACGACCTCTCCGAGCTGTCCTACATCCGCGAGCAGGATGACGAGCTGCGGATCGGCGCGCTGGTGCGGCACGCGGAGCTGCTGCGCAACGAGATGCTCGCGCGGCGGTTTCCCGTGTTCCGCGACGCCGAGCAGGTGATCGCCGATCCAGTCGTGCGCAACCGCGGCACGATCGGCGGTTCGCTCTGTCAGGCCGACGCGGCCGAGGACCTGAGCGCGGTCTGCTCCGCGCTCGGGGCCAAGCTCGTGATCCGCGGCAGCTCGGGCGACCGGGTGGTCGCGATCGAGGATTTTCATCTCGGGCCTTACATGACCGCGGTCGGCGACGGGGAGATGCTGACCGAGATCCGGCTGCCGCTGCGCAGTGGGGCCGGGAGCGCACACGAGAAGGTCGAGCGGCGGGCGGGGGATTGGGCGATCGCAGCCGCCTCGGCTGCGGTCTGGGTCTCCGACGGCAAGATCGCCGAGGCGGGCGTGGCGCTGAGCGCCGTCGGCCCGACCACGATCTCGCTGCCGCGGGCAGCCGAGCTGCTGCGCGGCGCGGCCCCGTCGGAGGACCTGTGCTCGCAGGTCGGGGAGATCGCGTCGACGGATTGTGCTCCGGTGGCTGACGGGCGCGGGCCGGTCGCGTACAAACGACATCTGGCCGGGGTGCTCGCGGCACGCGCGCTGCGCCGAGCCACGGCACGCGCCCAGCAACAGGAGGCATGACCGAAATGCTCGTGACGATCAAGATCAACGGCGAACAGGTCAACCGCGAGATCGAGCCCCGCCTGCTGCTGGTTCATTTCATCCGCGACACGCCCGGCCTGACCGGCACGCATTGGGGGTGCGACACCTCCAACTGTGGCGCCTGCGTGGTGCTGATGGACGGTGAGCCGGTCAAGTCGTGCACGATCCTCGCCGCGATGTGCGAGGGCCACGAGATCCGGACGGTCGAGTCGCTCGAGCGCGACGGCCAACTGGATCCCGTCCAACAGGGCTTCCACGAGATGCACGCGCTGCACTGCGGGTTCTGCACACCTGGCATGCTGATGACCTCCCGGGCACTGCTGGACAGCAACCCGAATCCGTCCGAGGAGGAGATCCGGATCGCGATCTCGGGTGCGATCTGCCGCTGCACCGGATACAAGAACATCGTCGCCGCGGTGCAGTGGGCGGCGCAGCACGAGGCACGGGGCACAGCCCCGGCAGCGCCGGCCACGAACATCCAGGAGGCCTGATCGATGGCGATCGTCGAAAACCTGCCCAGCGCCACGACCGAGCGGCCGATCGGCTTCGGACGGCTGAAGCGCAAAGAGGACGCCCGCTTCATCCGGGGCAAGGGCAACTACCTCGACGACATCCGGCTGCCGGGAATGGTCCACGGAGCCGTGCTCCGGAGCCCCTATGCCCACGCCCGGATCGTGTCGATCGACACCTCGGCCGCGCTGGCGCACCCCGGCGTGCTGGCCGTGATCACCGCCAAAGACCTCGAGACCCTTGGCCTGGCGTGGATGCCGACGATCTCCTATGACACGCAGGCCGTACTTGCGGGGGACAAGGTCCGATTCCAGGGCCAGGAGGTCGCATTCGTGATCGCGACCAACGAGTACATCGCCCGTGACGCGCTACCGCTGATCGACGTCGAGTACGACCCGTTGCCGGCGGTCGTCAACGCCCGCAAGGCGCTCGATCCCGACGCTCCGCTGATCCGCGACGACAAGGACGGTCAGCGCGACAACCTCGCCAGCCCGACCTGGGAGGCGGGCGATGAGCAGGCGACCGACGAGGCGTTCGCGGAGGCCGACACGATCGTCACGCGCGACATCATCTACCCGCGCTGTCACCCGGCGCCGCTGGAGACGTGCGGAATGATCGCCGACTTCAACCCCGAGACCGGGCAGCTGAACATCTATAACGGCAACCAGGCGCCGAACGCACACCGCACGGTGTACGCGCACGTCGCTGGGCTGGCCGAGCACATGATCAGGATCCGCTGCAACGACATCGGCGGCGGCTTTGGCAACAAGGTCCCGGTCTACCCCGGCTACGTGTGCGCGATCGCCGGCTCGATCGTCGCCGGCGTGCCGGTCAAATGGATCGAGGACCGGTCGGAGAATCTGATGTCGACCGGGTTCGCGCGCGACTACGTGATGCATTCCGAAATCTGCGCCAAGGACGGGAAGGTCACCGGCCTGCGCGTCGACGTGATCGCCGATCACGGCGCGTTTGACTCGACCGCCCAGCCGACGAAGTTCCCGGCCGGCTTCTTCCACATCTGCTGCGGGTCCTACGACCTCCAGGCGGCGCACGTGCGCGTCAAGGCCGTCTATACCAACAAGGCCCCGGGCGGCGTCGCCTATCGCTGCTCGTTCCGAATCACCGAGGCGGTGTACCTGGTCGAGCGGATGGTCTCGGCGCTGGCGGTCGAAATGGACGTCGACCCGATCGAGCTGCGGATGCGCAGCTTCATCGCGCCCGAGCAGTTCCCGTACGAGACGACCACCGGCTGGACGTACGACTCCGGCAACTACGCCGAGACGATGAAGGTCGCGATGGAGATCGCCGGCTACGAGGAGCTGCGGCGCGAGCAGGCCGAGAAACGGGCCCGCGGCGAGCTGATGGGGATCGGTGTCTCGTTCTTCACCGAGGGTGTCGGCGCCGGGCCGCGCAAGCACATGGACATCCTCGGCCTGGCGATGAACGATGGCGCGGACCTGCGGGTCCACCCGTCGGGGAGGGCGGTGGTCTCGATCAGCGCCCAGACGCAGGGTCAGGGCCACGAGACGACGTTCGCGCAGATCGTCGCCGAGGAGCTCGGCATCCCACCTGAGGACATCGAGGTCCGCCACGGTGACACCGACCGCACGCCATACGGGCTCGGGACCTACGGCAGCCGCTCGACGCCGGTCTCGGGCGCGGCGGTCGCGATCGTGTCACGCAAGGTCCGCGACAAGGCGCGCCTGATCGCGGCGACGATGCTAGAGACCAGGGCCGAGGACCTCGCGTGGGAGAAGGGGCGCTGGTACGTGAACGGCGACCCCGAGCAGGGGGCGATGATCGAGGACATCTCGGCGTATGCCTACAGCGGCCAGGCGATGCCAGAGGGGATGGAGGGCGGGCTTGACGCGCAGGTGATCTACGACCCGCCCAACCTGACCTACCCCTACGGCGCCTACATCGCGGTCGTCGACATCGACCCCGACACCGCGGTGGTCAAGGTGCGGCGGTTCATCGCGGTCGACGACTGCGGCGTGCGGATCAACCCGATGATCGTCGACGGCCAGATCCACGGCGGCCTTGCCGAGGGGATCGGGATCGCGCTGATGGAGGTGATCACCTTCGACGAGGAGGGCAACTGCCTCAACGGATCGTTCATGGAGTACCTGATCCCGACCGCGCTCGAGTGCCCCGACTTCGAGCTCGGCGAGACGGTCACCCCGTGCCCGCACCATCCGCTCGGCGCCAAGGGGGTCGGCGAGTCGCCCAACGTTGGGTCGCCACCGGCGATCGTCAGCGCGGTGATCGACGCCCTGCACGAGACCCATGGCGTCGATCACATCGACATGCCCTGCACCCCGGCACGGGTGTGGGAGGCGATGCAGGGCCGGCCTGCGCCACCGCAATGACCGAGCCGACGAGCGACGCGGAGAGCGAGGTCCGCGTGCTCGTCCCCGACGTGGAGACGCTTGCCAGGCGGCTGGCGGCGGTCGACTACCTCGTCGACGAGGCGCTGGCGACGTCGATGTTCCTCGCCTTGGCGCTGCCTCAGCCGCTGCTGCTCGAGGGCGAGGCCGGGGTCGGCAAGACCGAGGCCGCCAAGGCGCTGGCCGCGGTGCTCGACACCCCCTTGGTGCGGCTGCAGTGCTACGAGGGGATCGACGCGGCCGAGGCGCTATATGAGTGGAACTACCCCCGTCAGCTGCTGTCGATCCGACTCGCCGAGGCACGCGGCAGCGAGCTCGCCGAGGACGAGCTGTTCGGTCGCGACTACCTCAACCGGCGGCCGCTGCTACGGGCGCTCGAGCACCCCGGCCCCCGCCCGGCGGTGCTGCTCGTCGACGAGATCGACCGCGCCGACGATGACTTCGAGGCCTTCCTGCTCGAGCTCCTGGCCGAGGCGGCGATCACGATCCCCGAGCTCGGCACGATCAGGGCGACCCATCCGCCGATCATCGTGCTCACATCGAACCGGACCCGCGATCTCCATGACGCGGTCAAACGGCGGTGCCTGTATCAATGGATCGACTACCCGAGCCCGGCCCGCGAGGTCGAGATCGTGTGCCGCCGCGTGAAGGGCGCCTCGCAGACGCTCGCCGTGCAGGTCGCGGACGCGGTGGCGAGGATGCGCGAATCCGATGTGCAGAAGCCACCCGGAATCGCTGAGGCGATCGACTGGCTGGCCGCGCTCAGCATGCTCGGGGTGCGGCGTCTCGACGAGGCGGCGATCGAGCGCACGCTCGGATCGGTGCTCAAGTACCGGGAGGATCAGGAGGTCGTTCGGGCGGGTGGCCTGCAGGAGCTCGTCGGCGACGCGCCGGGGGCCGCTGGGTGAAGCTTGAGACAGTTCAGCTCGACCTGCCGGCGACCGCATCTGCGTTCGGCCGCCGGCTGCGTGACGCGGGCCTGCCGGTCGGCCCCGAGCGGGCGGCTCGGTTCGCCGACGCGCTCGCGGTCGTCCGCCCGATCGCACGCCGCCGGCTGTATTGGACCGCGCGTGCGGTCTTCGTCTCTGACCGGACTCAGGTCGCCGCCTTCGACGAGGTGTTCTTCTCGGTGTTCGGCACCCGGATGCTCGACGAGCCCCAGCCGGGGCCCTCGGAGGCCTCGCGGACGGAGCCAACGCGGGCGAAGGACGGGGCGCGCTCCACCGGCGCCGGGGACGCCGACGAGCTGCACGCGAGCGTCGGCTCGTCCCGGCGACGGGGCGGCGACCCCGATCCTGCCGACCGTGAGTCGCCGGTACCGGTGGCGGCCAGCGACGAGGAGGTGCTCCGAGGCAAGCGGTTCGATGCGATCGAGCCCGACGAGCTCGTGCAGCTGCACCGTCTGATGGCGCAATTGTCGCTCGCGACGCCACGACGGCTGACGCGACGGATGGAGCGCCGCCGCCACGGCCGGCGGATCGACCTGCGCAGGACGCTGCGGGCGAGTATGCGGACGGCCGGCGATCCGGTCTCGCTCGCCCGCCGCGAGCGCCGTGTCGTCCGTCGGCGGATCGTGCTGCTGTGCGACATCTCGGGGTCGATGGAGCCGTACGCGCGCGCCTATCTCCAGTTTCTGGCGTGTGCCACGGGTGCCGGGCCTCGCGCGGAGGCGTTCGTGTTTGCGACCAGGCTGACTCGGGTGACCCGTGCGCTGGCGTCCCGCAACCCCGACCGCGCTATCGCGCGGGCGGCTGCGGCGGCGCCGGACTGGTCCAGCGGGACGCGGATCGGCGACGCTCTGAAGGAGTTCAACGACCGCCACGGCCGCCGCGGACTGGCCCGCGGGGCGGTGATCGTGATCCTCTCCGACGGCTGGGAGCGAGGAGATCCGACCCTTGTCGGGCAGGAGCTCGAGCGATTGCGGCGGCTCGCCTACCGGATCGTGTGGGTCAACCCCCGCGTCGCGGCACCCGGTTTCTCCCCTCGCGCCGGCGGGATGTCGGCCGCGCTGCCGTTCTGTGACGCGCTCGTCAGCGGCCACAGCCTCGAGGCCCTGGAGGAAGTGGCGCGCGCAATCGCGGCCGCGCGCGGTGGTGACGCGCCCGGCGTACCGGTGGCGTTCGAGGACTCGCACGAGGCCGACGAGGAGGAGTGGGGGAGCGCGACACCGGTCCCGGGCAGCTCGGTTGCGATGCCGAGCGGCTACGGCCCCAGCCGCGGCCGCACGACGCCCGGGTGGGGGCTCGGTCAGTGAGCCCAGACGCGCAGCCGAAGCTCTGCATCTATCCCGGTTGCACGCGCCCGGCGGTGCCGCCACACCCGCTTGGCGGCCCACAGCCGAGTTTCTGCGACCTCGAGGAACACAATGCGCTGACCGCCCATCAGGAGCGTGAGCGGCGCCGGCGAGAGGGGCGGTCCGGCCCCGGTGAAGGTGACAGCTAACGTCTGAGGAGGTGGTGTGATGGCGAATGAGGCATACAGAGCGGTCTTTCTGCGCGTGCACCCGACGGGCAAGATGGTGCTCAGCCTGACGACCGAGTCCGATGGCAAGGAGCCCCAGTACGCACAGCTGGTGGCCGAGGCGCTCGGGGTGCCTGCGCTCGACGTCAAGGTCGTGCCCGCCGACACTGACAGGTTCGGCATCGGACACGGCTTCAACAGCGCTCCCTCGGCCGGCACGTCGGCGGCGGTCACCAGCGCGAGCACCAAGATCCGCGATAAGGCGCGGCTGCTGGCCGGGATGGCGCTCGAGGCGCCGGCCGAAGGCCTGCAGTGGGACGACGGAGCCTTCACGCCCGGCCCCGATGCGGCGCAGGTCAAGACGATCGCAGACCTGGCGCTGTACGCGCACGGCACCGGCGCGCTGCCTCCGGGAGTCGAGGGTGGCCTCGACGCCCAGACGGTGTACCGGGACTAGCGGGGCGTGGCCGCCAGGTTTGCGTCGATCTCGACCCGTAACTCGTCGGCGACCTTGAGCGCGCCGAACAGGGCCGAGTACGGCTTGATCCCCCAGTCACTCTGGGTGAGGGTGGCACTACCGGTCAACCGTCCCGGCGAGTCCGATTGCAGGGTGAACGAGACCGGCACGGTCTTGCCCGCCAGCTCCAGCTGCCCGCCCACCTTGAGCTCGCCGTCGGCGCCCGGCTGCACCGATGTTGAGCGGAACTCGATCGCGGTCCCCTTCAACACGTCCTCGTCGATCGTCTGGCGGATGTTGTCCTTGTCGCCGTCGCCGAGCGGCATCATGCCGCCGGTCCCCTGCACCACGCGCAGGGAGCGCGAGTCGGCGCTCAGCGACAACTGGGTGTCGGATGAGTCCTCGCCGGCCTCGATCGTCGCGCTCCATGACATGACCTCGATCACGAGGTCATGGCCGGCCTTCGCCGCTCCGCCGCGACGGCCGGTGTGGATCAGCAGCTTGGCGTTGTCGGGGCCCAGCGAGTGGGTGCCCGGTCCGATCGGCATTCGTTCTCTCCCGGCTCGCGGTCCGTCCGCAGACCTTATCTACGAAAGGAAGCCCAGACGTGGTTGAACTCGATCATCCCTTCACCAGCTCAAAGCCGATCGACGAGACGTGGAACGCGATCCTTGATCTGGAGCGGCTCGTCCCGTGCGTCCAGGGCGGGACGGTGCTCGAGAAGACCGGCGACGACTCGGTCAAGGCGGAGATCGTGGTCAAGATGGGGGCGATGTCAATGACGTTCACCGGGACCGTCGTCGTGATCGAGCGCGATGATTCCGGCCATCGCGCCGTGATGCAGGTCAAGTCCCGCGAGGCGGGCGGACAGGGCTACGCCAACGCCGACGTCACGTTCACACTGTCGGACGGCGGCGGGACGGTCCACACCGCGGCGCAGATCACGGGCAAGGCCGCGTCGATGGGCGAGGGGGTCGTCTCGAGCGTGCTCGACGGGCTGATCAAGGACTTCACCGACAAGCTCGGGACCCTGTGACTCGGTTCGGGCACGGCTGCGATCTGGCACGATTCAGTCGATCGCGATGACCGCCCAGCGTGCGATGCGCGAGATCCAGCCCGGCGAGACGCCGATCGACGGCGGCACCGCCGTGCAGGACGATCCCGACCGCCCGGTGTTCAGCGGCAACGGCCAGTTCGACTATGTGTGTGCGAACTGCGGCAACCTGCTCGCGCACGCGATGGACCCCGACTACATGACCAAGCGCGTCCGAGTCCGCTGCGGCCGCTGCCGCACGGTGAACGTGGCCGCGGAGCATCCGATCGAGCAGGCCAGGCGCACCCGCGAGCGCGCCGCAGGCGGTGGATGACCAGGTTTCGCTCAAGATTGGAGCGATTTCTGTCGAACACCCGTCTATCGAAAACTCGCAGATTTGACGATAACCGTCTAACCCCCGATCATCTTTCAAAGGCCACTCCTGATGAACAAAGTCAAATTCGCAGCGCAGGTTGCTCAGCTGACAGCCGACCGGGTGCCGTTCGCGCTCGCCACAGTCGTACGTGCAAAGCGTCCGGCGAGCGTGAGTCCCGGCGACACCGCGATCGTTCTCCCCGACGGGACGATCGAGGGATTCGTCGGCGGGCAGTGCGCCGAGAATTCCGTCCGGCTCTACTCGCTTCGGGCGCTGGAGACCGGCCATCCGATGCTGCTGCGGCTGCTGCCCGACGCCCCCGAGGGCGACGAGGCATCCGACGGCATCGACGGAGCTGTCGTCGAGCACAACCCGTGCCTCAGCGGTGGTTCGCTCGAGATCTTCATCGAGCCGCAGCTGCCGCCGGCGCGCGTCATCATCACCGGCGAGTCGCCGATCGCGCGCGCTCTGTACCAGCTCGCGTCGGCGGCCGACTACATCACCGAGTCGATGCCGGTTCCGGAGTTGGACAAGCTCGCCGGCGCGACGGCAGTGATCGTCGCGTCGCACGGCCATCACGAGGAAGAGGTGCTGACCGCGGCGCTCGAGGCCGGAGTGCAGTACGTCGCGCTGGTCGCGAGCGAGAAGCGCGGTGAGGCGATCCGCACGGAGCTCGACATGCCGCCCGAGCTGACCGCTCAGCTGCACACGCCGGCCGGGGTCGATATCGGCGCCGAGACGCCGGAGGAGATCGCGATCTCGATCCTCGCCGAGCTGGTCGTCGTGCAGCACACCGATCCGAATGTGGCAGGCCTTCCCGCCAGGGACGTGCGCGGCGAGCAGTACGGGGCCACGGCGCCGGTCGAGGCCGACCCCGAGTTCGCCGCCGAATCCGAGTTCGCCGCCGAATCCGAGTTTGCCGCCGAATCCGAGTTCGCGGCCGAATCCGAGTTCGCGGCCGAGACCGAGTTCGCGGCCGAGACCGAGTTCGGCTCCCAGCCCGATCCGGTTGCGGTGGCCGAGACCGTCCCCGAGGAGGCGCCGGTCGCGACGCTCGAGGAGCGCGAGCAGGAGCGTCCCGGCAACGGCGCGGGCGACAGGCATTCGGGTGTGGCCAAGCTCAAGCGGGCATTCGCAAGCGGCACTGACCGGGCGTATGACCCGGCGCAAGAGGCCGAGAGGCAGGCGCGGGCCGCGGCGGCCGCCGCCATGCGGGCCGAAGAGAGCGCCGCGGATCCGATGCTCGATCCGGACGACCCGGAGGCTGCGGGGCTCGAGATCCCGCCCGGCGTCGAGGTCGCGATCGATCCGATCTGCGGGATGAAGGTGCCGGTCACCGAGGCCACGCTTCATCTCGACGTGGCCGGCTCACGGCAGTACTTCTGCGGCACCGGTTGCCGCGTGGCCTACGCGGCCAAGCACGCATCGAATGCCGCCTAGCCCGGCGGGCCGGGTCACCGGCCTGGTGCTGGCTGCCGGAGGCTCCAAACGGCTCGGCGCCCCGAAGCAGCTGCTCCGCTACGGCTCGGGGCCGTTGCTCGGCCACGTGCTCGACGTCGCGCGCCAGTGCGATTTTGACCAGCTCGTGTGCGTCGTCGGCGGCAACGGCGAGCAGGTACGCCGGGAGGTCGACTTCGACGGCGTGCAGGTCGCCGAGAACGTCGCGTTCGGGGAGGGGTGCTCGTCATCGATCGCCGTTGCACTCGGCGTGCTGGATCCCGATTGCGACCTGCTGGTGCTGATGCTCTCAGACCAGCCCGGCGTCACGCCGGAGACGGTGAAGCAGCTGCTGGCGGGTCGCGGTGACGCGCCGCTGGCCGCATGTGGCTACGAGAATGGGCGCGGGCACCCGCTCGCGTTCGCGCGCAGCATGTTCGGCGAGCTCGACACGCTGCACGGCGACAAGGGAGTCTGGAAGGTGCTCGACCGCCATCGCGACGAGGTCGTCGACGTCCCGGTCGCTGGGCCGGTGCCGCGCGACGTCGACACCTGGGCGGACTATGAGGCCGTACTCGACGCGGCCGGCCTGCTGCGATCAACCCCTTGACCGAGCGCGAACGGCGGCAATAGAGTCGCGCCGACAACGGTTGATCGCGCCCGGGACCGCGTCGATCGCCCAGACAAGGAGCCTCAATGCAGCAGGTCCTGGTCCGCCCCGGTCGCATTTGGATGCGTGACCGGTCTGAGAAGAACCTGACGTTGGGAGCCCGCGCGCGTGGTTGAGGTCGGAGTACCGGATCCGAAGCTGACCATGGAGAGACGATGGCGCTGCCGTACGTGAAGTTGTCCACGAGGCTCGAATACGCCCGCCGCGAGAGCCGAGCGCTGTTCGACGGCGGCGATGACGCCCCGACCGACGAGGCCAGCATGTCATCCGCAACGCCGCTTGTGATCACCTGCGTGCGCTCCGGGCCATCGACCACGCTCGCGCTCCGTGGCGAGCTCGATCTCTACTCACGCCACCAGCTCGAGCAGGAGTTCGGCCGCGCCGAGGACGTCGGCTTTGACCGGATGGTCGTCGACCTCAGCGCGCTCGACTTCATGGACTGCTCTGGGATGCACGCGCTGCTCGGCGCGCAGCGGCGCGCCCATGCCGCGGGGCGCCAGCTGTCGTTGCGCCGGGGCCCCCGCGAGGTCCACCGCCTGTTCGAGCTCGCCGGGGTCGATCAGCTGTTTGCCTTCGAGCCGGCGACCGAAGTCGCGACCTGAGACCGCGGCCCAGGCGACCTCAGACCGCGGCCTGCTGAGCAGTGAAGAGGGCCCCGCCGGCGCCCCGGGCGTGCGGTGCGCCCCCGTTGGCGCCGGCGGGGCTTGGGGGCGCGCGGGATCGTAGGACCTGACCGCGGCCGGGCGCCATAGCACCGCTGCGGTATTCGGCCGGGGCTCCGGGGCTCGCTCTCGGCGCTCACTCGGGGAGCAAAAGTGCCCCAGGGGGGCAGAAATGCTCCTCGAGTCGCGGTCCGACGCGGAGCCGGGGTCAGTGGCAGCCCGGAAAGCGCGCCCGGCAGGATTTGAACCTGCGACCTTCCGCTCCGGAGGCGGACGCTCTATCCCCTGAGCTACGGGCGCTCGAGATCGGGGAAGATCACGAGCAGCTTAGTGGAGATCGCGATCGTCTCGGATACGCACATGCCGCGCGGCGAGCGGCGGCTGCCGGACGCGTGCGTCGCGCGCCTGCAGCGCGCCGACCTGATCGTGCACGCGGGTGACCTGTGCACGCTCGAGGTGCTCGACGAGCTGCGCGGCCACGGCGAGGTGGTCGCAGTCCAGGGCAACGTCGACGACGCCGACGGTCAGGGCGGCGCTGCCGCGCTGCACGACGATCTGACGGTGCGACGGCGCCGGATCGCCGTGATCCACGACGCGGGCGCGGCCGCAGGGCGGCTGACGCGGATGCGCCGGCGGTTCCCCGAGGCCGACGCGGTGATCTTCGGCCACTCGCACATCCCGCTGCACGAGGCCGACGGCGACGGGTTTCAGATCTTCAACCCGGGCAGCCCGACCGAGCGCCGGCGGGCGCCACACCACACGATGGGCGTCGCGACGGTCACACGACGGCCGGCTCAGGTTCGAGCTGGTCGTGCTCGACTGACACACTGCCCCGGCAATGGACCTCTCGATCTTCTTCGCCGGCACCGGCGGCTCGGTTCCGACCGCGCGCCGGGGTCTGCCGGCGCTGCTCGTGCGCCGCGGCGGTGACCGGATCCTGTTCGACTGCGGCGAGGGCACGCAGCGCCAGCTGGTCCGCTCGGCCGGGCTGATGGAGCTGACCGAGATCTTCCTGACGCACTTTCACTCCGACCACTGGCTGGGGCTGCCGGGGATGCTCAAGACGTTCGACCTGCGCGGCCGTGACCGACCGCTGACGATCTACGGCCCACCCGGGCTGCGAGGCGCTGATCGCGCTCGTGCTGCGGATGGGCGGGCCGCGTCGACTACGCGCTCGACGTCGTCGAGCTCGAACCCGGCGACGTGCTCGACCGCGACGGCTACCGGATCGCGCCGGTGCCGGTCTCACACCGCGGTCCGGCGCTCGGCTACGTGCTGTTCGAGGACGAGCGGCCCGGGCGTGTTCGACCGCGAGGCCGCGCGCACGCCTCGGGCTCGAGGAGGGGCCCGAGTTCGGCCGCGTCCAGCGCGGCGAGACGATCCGCGGCGTGACGCCCGAGCAGGTGCTCGGCCCGTCACGCCCGGGCCGCAAGATCGTCGTCTCGGGCGACACGTCGCCGTGCGAGGCGCTGCGGATCGCCGCCCATCGCGCCGACGTGCTCGTCCACGAGGCGACGTTCGCCGAGGAGGAGCGCGCGCGCGCGGTGGAGACCGGTCACTCGACCGCGGCCGGCGCGGCCACGCTCGCGCGCGACGCCGAGGTCGCGCTGCTCGCGCTGACCCACGTCTCGACCCGCCATCCGGTCGGCCTGCTGCGCGACGAGGCGCGGGCGGTGTTCGCCGACACCGTCGTCCCGCGCGACTTCGACACGCTCGAGATCCCGCTCGCCCGAGCGGGGCAAGCCGACGCTCGGTGGACGCTGAGCGCGCCGAGACGCAGGCGCCACCGGCGCGGGCGCCGGCCACCCCGACAGCCGGCGCAGGCGCCGCCCGTGACCTCCGGCAGCGACGGACCGATGACCGCGGGCCCCGACCGTGCCCGCCGATAATCGCCAGCTTGCGAAGACACGGAGCGCGGACGATAAATCCAGCCCGGCCGGTGCTAGGCTGCTCACCGCAAGCTCTAAGCCCCTTAACCCGGTCCCGCGAGGCCAGGAAGGAGCAACGTTGCCAGCCGGCACGGTCGTCCTCGACCGCGATGACATGCGCCGCACGCTCGTGCGGATCGCTCACGAGATCGTCGAGAAGAATCCCGACGGGCAGATCGCGATCGTCGGCATCCACCGCCGCGGCGCCCACCTCGCCCAGCGGCTGCACGTGCTGATCGGCGAGCTGCTCGAGTGCTCCGGTTCCGCTCGGCTCGGTCGACATCTCCTTCTACCGCGACGACCTCAACTTCCGTCCCAGCGCGCCGGTCGTGCACGCGACCCAGCTCGACTTCCCGGTCGACGGGCGCACGATCGTGATCGTCGACGACGTGCTCTACACCGGCCGCACCGTCCGCGCGGCGATCGACGAGATCTTCGACTTCGGCCGCCCGGCGCGAGTGCAGCTCGCGGCGCTGGTCGACCGCGGCCACCGCGAGCTTCCGATCCGCCCCGACTACGTCGGCAAGAACATCCCGACCTCGCAGGACCAGCGGGTCAACGTCCGCGTCGAGGAGGTCGACGGCGTCGACGAGGTCACGATCGGCCCCGCCAACGAAACGAGGATCAAGGCAGCATGAGCTGCCCACCGCACTCGCCACCTGATCTCGATCGACGACCTCGACCGCAGCGCGATCGAGCGCATCCTCGACCGCGCCGAGTCGTTCGCCGAGGTCTCGGGACGGGAGATCAAGAAGGTGCCCGCGCTGCGCGGGCGGACGATCGTCAACCTCTTCTACGAGGCGAGCACGCGCACCAGCTCGAGCTTCGAGCTCGCCGCCAAGCGGCTCAGCGCCGACGTCGTCAGCATCCGCTCGGCGGGCTCGAGCGTCGACAAGGGCGAGTCGCTCAAGGACACGGTGCAGACGCTGTCGGCGTATGACCCGGCCGCGATCGTGATCCGCTCGCCGCACGCCGGCGCCGCCCAGCTGGTCGCGGGCTGGACGCCGGCGTCGGTGATCAACGCCGGCGACGGCAAGCACGAGCACCCGACCCAGGCGCTGCTCGACGTGTTCACGCTGCGCCGCCGGCTGCGCGATCGCTCGATGACGTCAACATCTGGATCGTCGGCGACGTGCTGCACTCGCGGGTCGCGCGCTCGGACATCCTCGCGTTCGGCCGGATGGGGGCGCAGGTCACCGTCTGCGGGCCGCCGACGCTGATCCCGCGGGAGATCGAGAGCGCTCGGGTGCGAGGCGACGCCGACGCTCGAGCGCATCGGCGAGGCCGACGTCGTGTACGTGCTGCGGATGCAGCAGCGAGCGGATGCACGAGTCGTTCGTCCCGTCGCTGCGCGAGTACGCCGCGCGCTACCAGATCAACGCCGGCGCGCTGCGACCCGGGCCAGCTGGTGATGCATCCCGGGCCCGTCAACCGCGGCGTCGAGCTGTCGGCGGAGACGATCGACTCGCCCCAGGCCCTGATCGGCGACCAGGTCAAGGCCGGCGTCGCGGTCCGGATGGCGGTCCTCTACGAGCTGCTGGTCGGCTCGCCGATGCTCGCGGCGGTCGCGTGATGAGCCGCTCGACGACGCTCACAGCGACACGAGCCCGCGACTGTTCGCGCCCGAGCGCCCCGGCCGAGCTGCTGATCCGCGGCGCCCACGTGCTCGATCCCCGCGCCGGGCATCGACGAGCCCCACGACGTGCTGATCCGCGACGGCCGGATCGCCGAGCTCGCGGCGCCCGACTCGCTGCCGGCGCGACGGCGTCGATCGACACCGTCCAGGCCGCCGGCAGGCACCTGTTCCCGGCCTTCGTCGACCCTCACGTCCACCTGCGCACCCCGGGCCAGGAGTACAAGGAGACCATCGCGACCGGCACCGCGGCGGCGGCCGCCGGCGGCTTCTGCGCGCTGATCGCGATGCCGAACACCGTCCCGACGGTCGACACGCGCCGCCGTGCTCGGCTCGCTGGTCGAGCAGCGCGCGGACCGAGGCCGGCGTTCCGGTCGGCTTCCTGGCCTCGATCACGCGCGGGCTCGACGGCGACGAGCTGACCGAGATGGCCGAGCTGCGCGACGCCGGCGCGCTCGGCTTCACCGACGACGGCAAGCCGGTCGTGTCGGCCGGGATGCTGCGCAAGGCGCTGCAGTACCAGCGGCTGAGCGGCGGCGTGATCGCTCTGCACGAGGAGGACCCGGCGCTGTCGGGCGACGGGGTGATGCACGAGGGCGCGGTCTCGGCGCGGCTCGGGATGACCGGGATCCCGTCGATCAGCGAATCGACGATGATCGCCCGCGACGCCAGCACTGGCGCTGCTACGAGGGCGCCCGCGTGCACTTCCAGCACCTTTCGTGCGTCGAGTCGGTGCAGGCGGTCGCGGCCGCCAAGGAGGCCGGCGCCCGGGTCAGCGCCGAGGTCTGCCCGCACCACCTGACGCTGACCGACGACGTCGTCCGCACGCTCGACAGCCGCTTCAAGATGAATCCGCCGCTGCGCGACCGAGAGCGACCGCCGGGCGCTGATCGAGGGCTCAAGAGCGGCGTGATCGACTGCATCGCCACCGACCACGCGCCCGCACGCCTCGCACGAGAAGGAGGTCCCGTTCGAGCAGGCGCCGATGGGGACGACCGGTCTCGAGACCGCATTCGCGGCCCTGTACACCGAGCTCGTGCTGCCCGGCGAGCTCGAGCTCGAGACTGATCGAGCGGCGTCTGAGCGATGGCGCGGCGCTGTACGACCTCCCGACGCCGCGGATCGCGGTCGGCGAGCCGGCCAACGTCTGCCTCGTCAACCTCGACGCGCGGTGGGAGGTCGGGGCGCGCGGGTACGCGAGCCGATCGGCGAACTCGTGCTTCTCGGGGCGCACGCTCCAGGGCCGCGTCGAGCTGACGGTCGCCGCCGGCGCGGTCGCGTACCGGGCGGCGATGCTCGCCGACGCGGGGACGCTCAGCAACCGATGACCCCCGAGCCCACCGCCTACGTGCTGCTCGAGGACGGCGCGCGTTTCGACGGCCTGGCCTGCGGCGCCGATCGTCCGCGCGGTCGGCGAGATCGTGTTCACGACCTCGATGTCGGGCTACCAGGAGGCGATGACCGACCCGAGCTACGCGGGCCAGCTGATCGCCTTCACCTACCCGCAGATCGGCAACTACGGCGTCAGCGCCGAGGCGATGGAGTCCGATCGCGTCCACGCGCGCGCGGCGATCATGCGCGCCGCGGTCGACCGCGACGACGCTCCCAGGCGCCGAACGCGGCTGGCTGCGGTGGCTGATCGCCGCAGGGCATCCCCGCGATCACCGATCTCGACACGCGCGCGCTCGTGCGCCACATCCGCGACGCCGGCGCGATGCGCGGCGGCCTCTTCCCGGCGCGCGATCGCCGAGGGTCGAGCGCGCGAGCTGATCGCGGCCGAGCCGCGCGATGACCGGCCGTGACCTCGCGCGGGCCGTGACCCCCGTGCAGCCCGATCGTCGTCGAGGGCGGCGATGCCGGTCCGCGGCCCGCGGATCGCGATGATCGACACCGGGGTCAAGCGCTCGATCATCGCCAACCTGAACTGCCGCGGGGCGACGGTCGAGCTGCATCCCTGCACCGCGACCGCCGAGCAGCTGCTCGCCATCGCGCCCCGATGCGATGTTCCTCGCCAACGGCCCCGGCGATCCGGGCGCGCTCGACTACATCGTCGCGACCGTCGCGCAGCTCGTCGGCAAGCTCCCGGTGTACGGGATCTGCCTCGGCCACCAGCTTCTGTGCCGCGCCGTCGGCCTGGAGACCTACAAGCTGCCGTTCGGCCACCACGGCGCCAACCACCCGGTCAAGGACCTGGTCACGGGCCGCACCGAGATCACCAGCCAGAACCACGGCTTCGCCGTCCTCGGGCCCCGACGGCGCGCCGACGATCGAGCGCGACGAGGCGGTCCGCTGGGAGACCGACTTCGGCGCCGCCGAGCTGAGCCACATCAACCTCTACGACCGCACCGTCGAGGGGCTGCGGCTGCTCGACGTCCCCGGCGCGACCGTCCAGTACCACCCCGAGGCGGGGCCCGGTCCGCACGACGCCCTGTACCTGTTCGACCGCTTCGTCGAGGAGATCAGAGCCGCGGCATAGACGATGCCCCGCCGCGACGACATCCACAAGATCCTGCTGCTCGGCTCCGGCCCGATCGTGATCGGCCAGGCGGCCGAGTTCGACTACTCAGGGACCCAGGCGTGCCGCGTGCTCGTCCAGGAGGGCTACGAGGTCGTGCTCGTCAACTCCAACCCGGCGACGATCATGACCGACCCCGAGGTCGCGACCACGACCTACATCGAGCCGCTGCTGCCCGGGCCCGTGGCGCAGGTGATCGAGCGCGAGCGGCCCGACGCGCTGCTGCCGACGCTCGGCGGCCAGACGGCGCTCAACCTGTCCAAGGCGCTGCACGAGGACGGAACGCTCGAGCGGTTCGGCGTCGAGATGATCGGCGCCGACTACGAGGCGATCAACCGCGCCGAGGACCGCGAGCGCTTCCGCGAGACGATGACCGCCGCCGGGCTGCGGGTTCCGCGCAGCGCGATCGCCCACAGCCGTCGCAGGACGCGCGCGCGGCGGTCGGCCGAGATCGGGCTCCCGTTCATCGTCCGGCCCGCGTTCACGCTCGGCGGCAGCGGCGGCGGCGTCGTCCACGAGCGAGTCGCAGATCGAGCGCGTCGTCGGGCGCGGGCTGGCGGCCTCGCCGATCGGTCAGGTGCTGCTCGAGGAGTCGGTGCTCGGCTGGGGCGAGTTCGAGCTCGAGGTGATGCGTGACCACTCCGACAACGTCGTGATCGTGTGCTCGATCGAGAACCTCGACCCGATGGGCGTCCACACCGGCGACAGCGTCTGCGTCGCGCCCCAGCAGACGCTGACCGACAAGCAGTACCAGGCGCTGCGCGACCAGGCGATCGCCGTGATCCGCGCCGTCGGCGTCGAGACCGGCGGCTCGAACGTGCAGTTCGCGGTCAACCGCTCGACCGACGAGATCGTCGTGATCGAGATGAACCCGCGCGTGTCGCGCTCGAGCGCGCTGGCGAGCAAGGCGACCGGCTTCCCGATCGCCAAGATCGCCGCGCGGCTCGCGGTCGGCTACACGCTGCAGGAGATCCCCAACGACATCACGCGGGCGACGCCGGCGAGCTTCGAGCCGGCGATCGACTACTGCGTCGTCAAGTGGCCGCGGTTCGCGTTCGAGAAGTTCCCCGGCGCCGAGGCCGGGCTGACGACGCACATGAAGTCGGTCGGGGAGGCGATGGCGCTCGGGCGGACCTTCAAGCAGGCGTTCGCCAAGGCGCTTCGCTCGCGCGAGCTCGACCAGCGCCGAGCCGCCCGCCGACGACGACGATGCTGCTGCTGTCGCTGGTGCGAGGTCCCGGGGCCGACCGCTTCGACTACCTGCTCGAGGCGCTGGCGCGCGGCCTCGACGTCGACGAGCTGCACCGTCGCACGAGCATCGACCCGTGGTTTCTGCACGAGCTCGAGAGCTGGTACTCGATCCGCGAGGCGCCGTTCGCCGGCGAGCGCACGTTCAAGGCCGTCGACACGTGCGCGGCCGAGTTCGCCGCCCAGACGCCCGTACTTCTACTCCGGCTGGGAGCGCTGTGGACGCCGACGGCCCGAGCGCACGAGGCGCGGCCTGGCGAGCGCGCCAGCGTCGTGATCCTCGGCTCCGGGCCGAACCGGATCGGCCAGGGGATCGAGTTCGACTACTGCTGCGTGCACGCCGCGCAGACGGTCCGCGAGCTGGGCCGCGACGCGGTCATGATCAACTGCAACCCGGAGACGGTCTCGACCGACTACGACACCTCGGACCGGCTCTACTTCGAGCCGCTGACGCTCGAGGACGTGATCGCGGTCTGCGAGCTGGAGACAACCCGAAGGCGTGGTGGTCCAGTTCGGCGGCCAGACGCCGCTCAAGCTGGCCTCCGGGCTGCACGAGGCCGGGATCCCGGTCCTCGGCACCGAGCATCGACGCGATCGATCTCGCCGAGGACCGGGCGCGCTTCGGCGCGCTGCTCGACCGGCTCGGCTACAACGCGCCGCCGTACGCGACCGCCAGCCAGCGCGCGAGGAGGCGCTGGCGCGCGCGCCCGAGGTCGGGTTCCCGCTGCTGGTCCGCCCAAGCTACGTGCTCGGCGGCCGCGCGATGGAGATCGTCTACAGCGTCGACGGGCTGCGCGACTACCTGAGCCGGGTCGGCGCGCAGGGCGGGACGATCTACCTCGACCGCTTCCTCGAGGACTCGATCGAGGTCGACGTCGATGCGCTCTGCGACGGCGGCTCGCGACGGCGGAGCGGGCGAGGTCTGGATCGCCGGGATCATGCAGCACGTCGAGGAGGCGGGGATCCACTCCGGGGACTCGGCCTGCGTGCTGCCGCCGCACGGGCTCGGCGAGCAGATGCTCGAGCAGATCCGCGAGCAGACGGTCGGGATCGCCCGGGCGCTCGGAGTCGTCGGGCTGCTCAACGTCCAGTTCGCGATCCACGGCGACGACGGCCTGCACGTGATCGAGGCCAACCCGCGCGCCTCGCGCACGGTGCCGTTCGTCTCCAAGGCGATCGGTCTGCCGCTGGCGAAGCTCGCCTGCCGGATCATGCTCGGGCGAGCGGATCGCCGACCTCGGACTTCCCGACGAGCCGTGCTGCAGCCACGTGTGCGTCAAGGAGGCGGTGCTGCCGTTCGACCGCTTCGCGGGCTCGGACTCGCTGCTCGGCCCCGAGATGCGCTCGACGGGCGAGGTGATGGGGATCGCGTCCGACTTCCCGACCGCGTTCGCCAAGGCGCAGGCCGCCGCCGGCGCCCGGCTGCCCAACCAGGGAACGGTGTTCCTGACCGTCGCCGACGGCGACAAGCCCGCCGCGACCGGGAATCGCGACCCAGCTGCACGACCTCGGGTTTCAGATCATCGCCACCCGCGGTACGGCGCAGTCGATCCGGCGGATGGGGGTTCCGGCGGAGGAGATCAACAAGATCGGCGAGGGCTCGCCGCACGTCGTCGACTGGATCGAGCGCGGCGCGGTCGACCTGGTGATCAACACGCCGGTCGGCACCGGCGCCCGCGACTGACGGGTACGAGATCCGCTCGGCCGCGGTGGCACGCGGGATCCCCTGCATCACGACGATGGCCGGGGGGATGGCCGCGGCTCGCGCGATCGCCGCCGCGCGCCGCGGCGAGCCCGAGGTCGTCTCGCTGCAGGAGATGCACCGCAACGGACACGTCAGCCCGGCGCCACGATGACCAGCACCCGCGCGCCAGCGCGTCACGGCTCCGTTCGGCGCCCGGGTCGCGACGATCACGTGCAGCTCAGCACCACGGCGCCTACGTGGTCCTGACGTGCTCGGATCCCGGCGGTACCGCGTCCGGCGCCGGGGCAGTTCTACATGCTGATGGCAGCGCGGCGGTGGGGCGGGGGAGCCGACGAGCGGCCGTTTCTGCCGCGCGCGTTCAGCGTCCTGCGGGCGCGCAGCGTCGCGGACGCGGGCGGGACGTCGAGCTCGCAGTTCCTGCTCGAGGACGTCGGGCCCGGGACCAACCGGCTCTCTGAGCTCGGGCCGGGCGACGGCCTGTCGCTCGTCGGCCCGCTCGGGAACGGCTTCGCCGCGTCCCGCGACGGTCGCCGCCCGCTGCTCGTCGGCGGCGGCGTCGGGATCGCGCCGCTCGCGATCTGGCAAGACGAGCTCGGCCCCGAGACGACCGTGCTGCTCGGGTTCCGCGACCGCGAGCACGCCGCCGGCGCGCAAGCTGCTGCACGAGCCGCAGGTGGCCACCGACGATGGCAGCACCGGCCATCACGGGCTCGTCACCGAACTGCTCGACGACGAGCTCGACGCCGACTCACACGCCGAGGTCTACGCCTGCGGGCCGCCGCCGATGCTCGAGGCCGTGCGGCTGCCTGTGCACGGTTCGCGAGATCCCGGCGCAGCTCGCGCTCGAGTCCGGAATGGCGTGCGGCTTCGGCGCCTGCTTCGGCTGCGTGGTGCAGACGCGCACCGGTTACGTGCGGCTGTGCCTCGACGGGCCCGTGCTCGAGGCGGCGGCCAGCTTGGCCCCGAGGCGCTTGCGGCACCGGGGATGGGCCATTGACGGACCGATTTCTGCGGACTCGAGCTCGCGAGCCCGATCATCAACGGCTCCGGCACGTTCGACGCGATCGCCGCCCGGCGGGCGTTCGGCGATCGAGTTGCTCGAGCCAGTTCCCGTTCGCGGCATTCGTCTCCAAGACCGTGACCGTCGCGCCGCGGCAGGGCAACCCGCCGCCGCGGCTGTGGGAGCTGCCGGCCGGGCTGATGAACTCGATCGGGCTGCCCAACAAGGGACTGCACGGCTATCTGGCCGAGGACCTGCCGGCGCTGTCAGAGCTCCCGGTGCCGCTGATCGTCAACGTGATGGGCTTCAGCCGACGACGAGGTGGCCGAGCTGGTGGACGCGTTTGCGCAGCGCGACGAGGTCGCGGCGCTCGAGCTCAACGTCTCGTGCCCGAACGTCGAGACGGGTCTCGTGATGGGCGCCGACCCGGACGAGGTCTCGCTGCTGCTCGAGGCCGTCGCGACCGCTGACCGACAAGCCACTGATCGTGAAGCTGACCCCGAATGCCAGCGACGTGGCGGCGGTCGCGCTCGCCGCCCAGGAGGCGGGGCGCGAGCGCCGTCTCGCTGATCAACACGATCCGCGGTATGGCGTTCGCGCCGGGCACCGATGCAGCCGTGGCTGGGTGGCGGGACCGGGGGCGTCTCGGGCCCGGCGGTGCGCGCGTCGCGCTGGCTCAGGTCAGCGCCGTCAGCGCCGCCGTGACGATCCCGATCGTCGGCATGGGTGGCGTTCAGTCGGGCGCCGACGCGCTCGATCTGCTGCGCGCGGGCGCGACGGTCGTCGCGGTCGGGACCGAGAGCTTCAGAGACCCGGCGGCCGGGCTCCGCATCGCCGCCGAGCTGCCGCGTCTGCACGGCTTCGGCGCAGCTTGTTGGGCACGAGTGAGCTCCTAGTTGGGCAGGTCGGCCCAGCAGTTATGCAAATGCCTTCGCGAGCTCGATAAAGCCCCTGCAAAAGCTGACTATTCTCGCAACTAGGCTCGACAATGCTGAAGCTCAGGTTGAGGTCGAGCCGAATTTGGGCAGCTTGACCTTGATCGCCTCGCCGCAAGATGTATAGTCGCGCCGCATGCCGCCGGTCAGTGAATCGTTCTCCAAGCCTCTCGCCGCGCCGGAGCGCTCGCTCGTGCAGCGGATGGAGGCGCTTCAGCGCGCGAACCACATCCGTAGCCAGCGCGCGCAGCTCAAGCGCGACCTGAAGGCCGGACGCCAGCCGATCGGCGAGCTGCTGCTGCACCCACCGGATTATCTGCAGACCGCGAAGGTCTTCGACCTGCTGCTCGCGGTCCCCAAGTACGGGCGCGTGAAGGTCAACAAGATCCTGTCGCAGTGCCGGATCTCGCCGAGCAAGACGCTCGGCGGGCTGTCCGAGCGCCAGCGCAACGAGCTCGTGGCGCTGATGCGCCGCCGCTGAGCGCGCCGGCCGCCGGCGGGGCAGTGGCGGCAGTGCCAAGGGTGTTCGTGATCACCGGCCCGTCAGGGGTCGGCAAGGGGACGCTGATCCGCGGGCTGCTCGAGCGCGTGCCCGAGCTCGAGCTGTCGGTCTCGGCGACCACCCGCGCGCCGCGGCCCGGGCGAGCGCAGCGGCACCGACTACCACTTCATGGACGCCGACGAGTTCGACCGCCGGGTCGCGCAACGGCGAATTCGTCGAGCACGCCGAGCTACTCCGGCAGCCGGTACGGGACGCTGCGCTCCGAGCTCGACCGGCGGCTCGCAGACGGGCGTCCCGGTGGTGCTCGAGATCGAGGTCCAGGGCGCGCGACAGGTGCGCGAGGCGATGCCCGAGGCGCTGGCCGTGTTCATCGCGCCGCCGTCGCGCGAGGCGCTCCGCGCGCGGCTCGTCGGGCGCGGGACCGATGCCGCCGGAGCAGATCGAGCGCCGGATGACGACCGCCGAGCGGGAGCTCGAGGCCCAGCCCGAGTTCGCGCACGTGGTCGTCAACGACCGGCTCGAGCAGGCGACCGCCGAGCTCGAGCGGATCGTGCGCGGCGGACTGGCAGGAAAGAGCTGCGCGCACCGCTAACCTAAAGAGCCCCGACGAAGGACTGACCCTGTGATCTCACCCCGTATCGACAAGCTGCTCGAGCACGTCGACTCCGACTACGCGAGCGTGATCGTGGCCGCCAAGCGCGCGCGACAGATCAACTCCTACTACCACAACCTCGGCGAGGGGACGTTCGACGAGTTTCCGCCGCCGATGGTCGACACGCGCTCGAAGAACTACCTGACGATCGCGCTCGAAGAGGTCGCTCAGGGCAAGCTCAAGTACCACTACCGGTAGACCGTGGTCAGCTCCACCGGCTTGCAGGCGAGCAGACGGTAGGAGCCGATGGCCCGGTTGCTCCTCGGCGTGAGCGGCGGGATCTCGGCCTACAAGGCGCTGGAGACTGCGCGACTGGCCGTCAAGGCCGGACATGCGGTGCGCGTCCTGCAGACCGAGGCGAGCACCAGGTTCGTCGGCACGGCGTCGTTTGAGGCGATCACCGGCGCAGCCGGTGCTGCGCGACGAGTTCGAGCCCGACCCGATGCGCGGCGCCTATCCGGGCGACCCGGCGCCCGAGCGCAGCCGCGATCTCGCATCTCGCGCTCGTCGACAACGCCGACCTGTATCTGATCGCGCCCGCCAGCGCCAACACGATCGCCAAGCTCGCCCACGGGCACGCCGACAACCTGCTGACCACGGCCGCGCTGGCCGCGACCGTGCCCGGTGGTGGTCGCGCCGGCGATGAACAACCACATGTACGAGCATCCCGGCGACGCAGGCCAACCTCGAGCTGCTCGCGGCCCGCGGCGTGACCGTGATCGAACCCGGGCGAGGGGGAGCTCGCCTCCCACGGCGAGCACGGGCGTCGGCCGGCTGGCCGAGCCAGCGCGAGCTGCTCGCGGTGTGCGAGTCGCTGCTGGCCCGCCGGCGACGCCCGGCAGCCGGGCCCGCTGCTCGGGCTGCGCGTGCTCGTCACCGCCGGCGGGACGCGCGAGCCGATCGACAGCGTGCGCTACATCGGCAACCGCTCCTCGGGCCGGATGGGCTTCGCGCTCGCCGAGCAGGCCGCGCGCCGCGGCGCGGAGGTGACGGTCGTCGCGGCCAACGTCGCGCTGGACCCGCCTCGCGGGCGACGCAGTGGTGCGGGTCGAGACCGCCGCCGAGCTGGCCGCCGCCTGCGAGCGCGAGTTCGACGCCTGCGACGTGCTGCTGATGGCCGCCGCGGTGGCCGACTTCCGGCCCCGCGACCCCGCCGTCGACCAAGCTCAAGAAGGACCGCGGCGTGCCCGAGCTCGAGCTCGAGCCGACCGAGGACATGCTCGGCGCGCTCGGCGCGCGGCGCCGCTCCGGACCAGGTGCTGGTCGGCTTCGCGGCCGAGCACGGCGACGCGCGGTCGACGAGCGGGCGCGCCAAGCTCGAGCGCAAGCACCTCGACGCGGTCGTGGTCAACGACATCTCGCAGCCCGGGATCGGCTTTGACGCAGCCGACAACGAGGTCACGATCGTGCGTCGCCGGCGGTGCGCGCGCGCCACGTGGCGAAAACGGGTAAGCAGAACGTCGCTGGGGCGGTGCTCGACGAGGTCGAGTCGCTGCTAGCTGGGAAGGAGACAGACGATCGAGCCATCCGAGCACACCCCGACGGCGCCGCAAGAGTTTGAGGCGTTCGCCGCGGTCGGGCGGACGATCGCGGCGAACGTCACCAGGGCGGTCCAGATCCGCCCCGAGACGCTCGAGCACCTGATCGTCGCGCTGCTCGCCGAGGGTCACGTGCTGGTCGAGGATTACCCCGGCGTCGGCAAGACCGCGCTCGCGCGCGCGCTGGCGCGCTCGATCGACTGCCAGTTCGCGCGCATCCAGTGCACCTCGGACCTGCTGCCGGCCGACGTCGTCGGGACCAACGTCTATGACCAGCGCGAGCAGCGGTTCGAGTTCCGCCCGGGCCCGGTGTTCGCCAACGTCGTGCTCGTCGACGAGATCAACCGCGCCTCGCCGAAGACGCAGTCGGGGCTGCTCGAGTGCATGCAGGAGCGGCGGGTCACGGTCGACGTGCACACGCACGAGCTGGCGCGGCCGTTCCTCGTGCTCGCGACGCAGAACCCGATCGAGTACGAGGGCACCTATCCGCTGCCCGAGGCGCAGGTCGACCGCTTCATGATCCGGATCTCGCTCGGCTACCCCGACCACGCCGCCGAGGCCGGGATGCTCGCCGCGCACGAGTCCGGCGACCAGGTGCTCGCGCTGCGGCCGGTCGTGACCGCGGCCGAGGTGCTCGCCGCGCAGGACGCGGCCGCCACGGATCCGGGCCACCGCCGCCGCTGCGCGACTACGTCGTGCGGCTGCTGTGGCGCACGCGCGAGGACCCGCGCGTCGACCTCGGCGCGAGCCCGCGGGCCGGGCTGATGCTGCTGCGAGCCGCCAAGGCGCACGCGATGCTGGCCGGACGCGACCACGCGCTGCCCGACGACGTCCAGGCGCTCGCCGAGCCGGTGCTCGCGCACCGCCTGATGCTGGCGCCGGAGACGCCGCGGGCCGCGGCGGCCGACGTGATCGCCGACGCGATCTCCGCCACCCGGGCGTTGTGATGACGACGGGCCAGCGGCCTGTATGCGCAAAACGGGCGATGGCGGTCGTCGCCGGCCGGGCTGGCGCTGCTGTTGATCGCGCTGCTGTTCGACGCGGCGCCGCTGTTCGTGCCCGCGGTCGCGCTGGTGCTGATCGGCGTCGCCGCTCCGGCCTGGGTCTGGTTCAGCGCCCGCGGCGCGCAGGCCGATGCGCCAGCTGCAGGCCGAGCGCGTGGTCGAGGAGCAGCCGCTGTCGACGACGATCGAGATCCGTCGCAGCGCCGCTCGGGCTGCCCGGGCGCCGAGGTCGATCGATCCGTTCACCGGGTCGCGGCTGCGAGCTCGGCGGGCCGCTGTCGCCGTTCCGCGGCGGGCGGGTCGCGCACGTGAGGGTGATGACGCGCTTCCCGCGGCGCGGGCTGCAGACGCTCGCGCCGCCGTCGCTGATGCTCGCGCGATCCGCTCGACCTCGCGCGCGTCGAGCGGGTCAGCGACGCGCCGCCGCAGCGGCTGCTGGTGCTCCCGCGCACCGAGCCCGTGCGGTGGCTGACGCAGCGGCGGCGGCAGGCACTTCGAGCTGCCCGACGGCCAATCGCACGCCGAGGCGTTCGCCGCCGTCGACGTCGACGGGCTGCGCCCGTACCGGCCCGGGACGCCCGCCGAGCCGGATCCACTGGCCGGCGGTGGCGCGCGGCGCCGGGCTGATCGAGCGGCGCCTGCGCGCCGACGGGGACACCCGTCCGCTGGTCGTGCTCGATCCGCGCGGCGTCGGGAGCGCCCGAGCTGCTCGACGCCGCGGTCCGCGCGGCCGCCTCGCTGACGCTCGAGCTCGCGCGCTCCGGCGGCTGCGGGCTGCTGCTCGGCGGCGAGCAGCGCGTGACGGCGATCGACCGGGAGCTGAGCACCTGGCCGGCCGCCTACGCCCGGCTGGCGCTGGTCGAGGGCGGGCCGCACGCGCGCGCGCCGGCGCTGGGCTCGTCGCCGCGGCCGGCTCGGCGCGATGATCTACGTCGCCGCCGGCCGCCCGAGCGGCTGGCGCGCTGCTGTCGGCGTCGGGGCAGGGCCCGATCGTGCTGGTCGTGCCGAGCAGATCCTCGCGACGGCCGGCCGCGCGGGCGTCCGCGGGCCGATGCGCGCGACGTTCGAGGTCTCCGGGTGCCGCGGCTTCCTGCTCGGCGCGCGGCGCGAGCGCGACAGCGGTCAAGGCGCGGGAGACGAGCGCCGGCGTGAGCGCCAGCGCGCAGCCGCTGATCGGCACGAGCCGGCACGCGTCAGCGCGCCGAGCGGCATCAACACGAGCTGTCGGAAGCCAGCGCGCAATCGGATCAGGCTGGTCACGTTCGCGGCGCTGGCGCTGTACGGGACGGTCCGCTGGGGGACGCTGATGCGCCCGGCGCCGATCGGGCGCCTGCTCGGGCTGTGCGGCGCTCGCCGTCGCGCTCGCCGGTGCGGTGCCGCTGGTTCGGCCGCTACGGCAAGCGCGCCGCGCGATCTTGCTGACGGTCGTGCTGTGCCTGCTCGCGTTCCCGATCGCCGGGCTTGCAGTGGCACTCGTTCATCCACGTGCGGATCGCCGTCAGCGCCCGCCACATCGGCGACGGGCTGGCGGGGCTGCCGAGCGCGCTCGTGCCCGTACTCGGCACCGAGCAGCACGATCCGGCTGGTGATCGCGCTCGGCGCCGCGGTCCTGCTGCTCGACGCGGCGATCGTGCTCGCGTTCGCCCCCGCGCACGTTCGGCGACGGACGGCGCGCGGCGGCGGCGCTGCCGCTGGTCGCGCTGGCGGTCGTCCCATCGACGCTCGTGCGCCCGCAGTTCCCCTATCTCCAGGGGCTGCTGCTGTTCGCGCTGCTGGCGGCGTTCATCTGGGGCGAGCGGATTCGCCGCGATGCGGCCGGCACGGCGCTCGCGCTGGCGCGCTGCTGGCCGGGATCGTGGCGGCGCTCGTCGCGCCCCGGCTCGATCAGCACAAGCCGTGGCTCAACTACCGGGCCTGGACCGGCTCGGTCGCCGACGCGCACGTCGACTCGTTCGACTGGAACCAGACCTACGGGCCGCTGCACTGGCCCCACTCGGGCCACGAGGTGCTGACCGTCGACGCCAAGACCGCCGACTACTGGAAGGCCGAGAACCTCGACATGTTCAACGGCTACGCCTGGGTGCTCGGCGCAGCCGCCGGCGCAGCCGACGCTGCCGCCCGTCAGCGCTGCCGCGCTCGCGGCCTGGACACAGAAGGTCCGGGTCACGATCGAGGGGATGAGGACCAACGACGTGATCGCGCCCGGCGAGGTGCTCGGACGGCCCGACAGCAGGTCCCGGGCGGGGTGCGAGCCCGGCGTCGACGCCGGCAGCTGGACCACCGAGCCGGACGCTCGGTCGGGGGCCAGCTACAGGTCACGAGCTACTCGCCGCACCCGTCGGCCGCCCAGCTGCGCGACGCGGGCAACGGCTACCCGTGGCTCGCGCTGAGCAGACGACCTGACGCTCACGATCCCGCAGACCGGGCGCGCCGCCGCAGGAGTTCACGCAGGTCACGTTCGGTCCGTTCCACCACCGTGCGGAACGTCGCCGAGCAGCCGCGAACGGCCGAGCATCGCCGCGTGATGAACGCCAGTCCCTACGCGGGCGCCTACGCGCTCGCGCAGCACCTCGCGGCGCGCGCGCCGACCCCGTACGCGTTCGTCGCAGAGCGTGCTGCGCTATCTCTCGCACGGCTACACCTACAACCAGTCGCCGCCCATCAGCCGCTATCCGCTGGTCAACTTCCTGTTCAACGACAAGCGCGGCTACTGCCAGCAGTTCTCGGGCTCGATGGCGCTGCTGCTGCGGATGGGCGGCCTGCCGGCGCGCGTCGCGGCCGGGTTCACGCCGGGGACGCGCAACGGCAGTCCACCACCAGTGGATGGTGAGCGACATCGACGCTCACGCGTGGGTCGAGGTCTGGTTCCCGCAGTACGGCTGGGTCCGGTTCGACCCGACGCCGGCCGTCGCGCCGGCCCGCGGCGGGGTCAGGACCGCGGCTCGCAGCTGCGAGCGCTGCCGCGGTGCGGTGCCCGGGTCGTCCGCCGGGCCGACCAACAAGGCCAGGCGCGACCCCGACGCGACGACCGCCGGTGCAGCACGGCGACGCGGTGGCGGCATCAGCGTGCTCGCGATCATCGCCGCGCTGGCGGCGGTGGCGGTGACTCGACCTGGCTGCTGCGCGCGTTCGCTGCGACCGGCGCCGAGCACCGAGCACGCTGCTCGACGAGCTCGAGCGCGCGATGATCGCGCACCGGGCGCCCGCTCGGACCGGGCGTCACGCTCGCCGGGCTCGAGCACCGCTACCGCGAGTCGCCCGGCCGCGGCCGCGTACATCCGCGCGCTGCGCCTCGACGCGCTACGGCGGCGCGGATACCAGGCGCGGCCCGGGCCGCGGCGGCGCGGCGCGCGATGCGCGAGCAGCTGCGGCGCGATCTGGGCCTGGCCGGGCGCCTGCGGGCGCTGTGGGCGCTGCCCCCGCGCCTGCCCAGGCGCGCGGGCGCCGGGCCGGCCTAGACGCTGCCCCGCCTCCTAAACTCGTGTCATGGACGATGTCTATGACCTGTACCGGCGCGGGACCGAGCTGCTCGAGGCCGGCCACAACCATCAGGCGGTGATTCCGCTCGCGCGCGCCCGCGATCTCGCCCCCGAGCAGACGTCGATCCGCGAGGCGCTCGGCCGCGCGCTGTTTCACAGCCAGCACTACGAGCAGGCCGCGGACGAGTTCCAGGCCGTGATCGATCGCGCGCCGACCAACGACTACGCGCTGTTCTGCCTGGGACGCTCGCTGCAGCTGCTCGGCCGCCACGCCGAGGCGCGCAAGCCGCTCGCGCTGGCCGCCTGCCTGCAGCCCGGACGGCGCGACTACGTCGTCTACCGCGACCGCGCGCGAGCGCGCGCGGCCGGTGGATCCAGCGTTTAGCGGGGCTCCCGGATACCCACTACTCAAAAGCGTTCACAAGCGCGCCTGCGGTGCTACGCTGAGCGCACAGCTTTCGTGTGCCGGGCGCTTCCCGGCGGCAGTTTCCGAAAGTGGGCGCTCGCCCGCTTTTTTTGTGAGATTTATCGACGGAGGGAGAACGTGAGTGCACTACAGACCGAGATCGAAGCCCGGCTCGCCGGCGTCGAGCCCGAGGTCGAGGTGCTGCTGGCGGAAGTCGTCTCCGGCTCGACGCTGCGCCTGTTCATCGACCACCCCGACGGCGTGACGCTGGCGCTCTGCGAGCGGGTCTCGGGACACCTCAATGAGTACCGCGAGCGCTACTCGCTCGAGGTGTCTTCGCCGGGCCAGGACCGGCCGCTGACAAAGCCCCAGCACTACACGCGTTTCCTCGGCCGGCGCGCGCGGGTCCGCCTGCGCGGCGACGCTGCGCGCCAGCAGAAGCAGGGCGCCGGTCACAAGCATCTGACCGGTGAGCTGGTCGGCGCCTCGGACCGCGACGTGACGATCGCCGCCCCCGACGGCGTCGTGACGATCCCCTACGAGCAGATCGTCCGCTCTAACCTCGTACCCGGAGACTGAATCCATGTCCAAGGAAATCGTCGAGGCCGTACGAGGCCTCGCAGCGGAAAAGAACATCTCGCTCGACAAGCTGATGGAGGCGCTCGAGGACGCGCTGCTGTCGGCCTACAAGAAGACGCCCGGGTCGGCGCCGTACGCGAAGGTCGAGATGGACCGCGACAGCGGCGACTTCATGGTCTGGGAGCTGAAGATCCCGCCCGAGCTCGAGGAGCAGCTGCTCGTCGAGGCGACCGAGGACCAGCAGCCGACCGTCGATCCCGAGACCGGCGAGATGCGCGAGGCGCCCGAGCCCGAGATCGACCTCGAGAAGCTCAAGGAGTACGAGGATCAGATCGAGACCGAGGACGTGACCCCGCACGACTTCGGGCGGATCGCCGCGCAGACCGCCAAGCAGGTGATCCTGCAGCGGATCCGCGAGGCCGAGCGCGACATGATGTTCGAGGAGTACCGCGACCGCGTCGGCGAGCTGATCACCGGCATCGTGCAGCAGTCCGACTCGCGCTACACGCTGGTGCAGCTGCGCGAGCGCGTCGAGGCGCTGCTGCCCAAGTCAGAGCAGGTCGACGGCGAGCGCTACGACCACTCGCAGCGGATCAAGGCCGTGATCAAGGACGTCTCGAACTCGACCAAGGGCCCGAGCATCATCGTCTCGCGCCGCGACCCGGAGCTGATCAAGTCGCTGTTCGAGCTCGAGGTGCCCGAGATCGCCGACGGGCTGGTCGAGATCACCGGCGTCGCGCGCGAGCCCGGCTACCGCTCGAAGATCGCGGTCGTCTCGCACGTCGACGGCGTCGATCCGGTCGGCGCCTGCGTCGGCCCGCGCGGCTCGCGCGTGCGGATGGTCGTGTCCGAGCTGCGCGGCGAGAAGATCGACATCATCCCCTACAACGACGAGCCGGCCCGGTTCGTCGCCAAGGCGCTGTCGCCCGCGCGCGTGCGCGAGGTGCTCGTCGACGACGCCGGCAAGCAGGCGACGGTGATCGTGCCCGACGACCAGCTGTCGCTGGCGATCGGCCGCGAGGGCCAGAACGCGCGGCTCGCCGCGCGGCTGACCGGCTGGCGGATCGACATCCGCTCCGAGACCGAGTTCGCCGCCGAGGAGGCCGAGCACGGCTACGAGGAGGACGACGCCGCCCAGGGCCGCTGCGCCGCGATCCTCTCAAACGGCCGCCGCTGCCCGAACGCCGCGCTGCCCGGCTCGCGCTACTGCGGGATCGAGGCCCACCAGGCGCTCGCCAACAAGGACACCGATCAGGTCGATGGCGGCCCGCACTCAAGAGGCCGCGCAGCCGGCCGAGAGTGCGCAGGCCGTTGCCGACCCGCCGGCCGAGATGCCGTTTGCCGGCGACGAGCCGCCGGCGCCCCAGGCCGACAACGGCGATCACCCCCAGGGCGCGACTGACTCGCCCGCGGCCGAGGGCGCCAGCTCGTAGGCGCCGTAAACTGGCAGGCCGATGAACAAACGCGTCCACGAGATCGCCAAGGAGCGAGGGCTCGAAGCCAAGGATGTGCTCGCGCGCCTGAAGGCGGCCGGGGTCGACGTCAAGGCCTCGTCGTCGTCGGTCGACGAGGAGGTCGCCAAGCGCGTGCTCGCCAACGGTGGCGACTGCACGAGCCGCCGCCCGGCAGCGACGAAGGCGGCGCCCGAGACCGGCTCGCGCAGGCCAAGGCGCAGGCGCCGCCAAGCCGCCCGAACCGCGCGCCCGCCGAGCGCCGAGGCCGCGCCCGCAGCCGACGGCGCACGCCACAGGCCGTCGCCGCGGACACCGCGCGCCGGCACCGGCGGCCGAGGCGACTCCCGCACCGGCGGCGGAGCGCGACTCCCGCAGCCGGCGACGCCGCCGCGGCGCGGCCGGCGGTGCAGAGCGGGGCCCACAAGCGTCCGACGCGCGATTCGCTCCAGGGCGAGCGGGCGCCCGGCAACGCCGGCGGCCGGCGCCGGGTCGTGATCGACTCTCAGGCCTCGCGCCGCGCGGGCGGTCCCGGCGGCGGGCCACCGCAGTCAAACCAGCCGTCCACGGCGCCAGCGCCGCGGACGCCGCCGCCGCGGCGTCTACGACGAGGAAGCCGAGTCGCGTCCGTCGCAGACCGCGCTCGCCGAGCCGGGCGCGATCCAGATCAACTCCGGCTCGACGGTCAAGGACGTCGCCGAGTACCTCGACGTGCGCGTCCCCGAGATCGTCAAGAAGCTGATGGAGCTCGGCGAGATGCAAGACGCAGACCCAGACGCTGTCGGACGAGACGATCGAGGTGCTCGCGACCGAGCTCGGCAAGGAGGTCGAGATCGTCCACTCCGAGGACGAGGAGGTCGCCGAGCCGGTCTTCCACGACGCCGACGAGGACCTCGTCGAGCGCGCCCCGGTGGTGACGATCATGGGCCACGTCGACCACGGCAAGACCTCGCTGCTGGACGCGATCCGCGAGACCCAGGTCGCGGCCGGCGAGGCCGGCGGCATCACCCAGCACATCGGCGCCTACCAGGTCCAGCACGATGGCCACATGGTCACGTTCCTCGACACCCCGGGCCACGAGGCGTTCACCGCGATGCGCGCCCGCGGCGCCAAGGTGACGGACATCGCCGTGATCGTGGTCGCCGCCGACGACGGCGTCAAGCCGCAGACCCAGGAGGCGGTCGACCACGCCAAGGAGGCCGGCGTGCCGATGCTCGTCGCGGTCAACAAGATCGACAAGGAGGGCGCGCAGCCCGACCGCGTCCGCACCGAGATGACCCAGCTCGGCCTGCAGCCGGTCGAGTGGGGCGGCGACACCGAGTTCGTCGACGTCTCGGCCAAGACCAAGCAGGGACTCGATGACCTGCTCGAGACGATCATCGTGATGGCCGAGGTCGAGGAGCTGCGCGCCAACCCGGACGCCGCCGCCTCGGGGACCGTGATCGAGTCAAAGCTCGACCCGGGCCGCGGCCCGGTGGTCACGATCCTCGTCAGCCGCGGCACGCTCGAGGTCGGCGACGCGCTCGTCGCGGGCGCCAGCTGGGGCCGGGTGCGCGCGATGCACGACTTCCTCGGCAACCGGATCGCCCAGGCGCTGCCCGGCGAGCCGGTCGAGGTCCTCGGCTTCAACGGCGTGCCCGAGGCCGGCGAGCACGTCCGCGTCGTCGAGCACGAGCGCCGCGCGCGGCAGCTGGCCGGCGAGCGCCCGACGCGGCTGAAGGCCGAGTCGATCGCGCGCCGCAGCGGCAAGCGCGTCTCGCTCGAGGACATCTTCGGCAGCGGCCTGCAGGAGCTCAACCTGGTGCTCAAGGCCGACGTCGCCGGCTCGCTGGAGGCGATCGAGGACGAGATCGCCAAGCTGCCGCAGGAGGAGGTCTCGGTCAACGTGATCCGCCGCGCGGTCGGCGCGGTCACCGAGTCGGACGTGATGCTCGCGGCGGCCTCGGACGCGGTGATCCTGGCCTTCAACGTGCGCCCGGTCGGCGACGCCCGCGCGGCGGCCGATCGCGAGGGCGTCGAGATCCGCCACTACTCGGTGATCTACCGCGCGATCGACGAGCTGCGCGACGCGATGCAGGGCATGCTCGCCCCCGAGGAGGTCGAGGAGGCGCTCGGCACGCGCCGAGGTCCGCCAGACCTTCCGCGCGTCGCGCGTCGGCACGATCGCCGGCTCCCACGTCACCGAGGGCAAGATCACGCGCGGCTCCAAGGTCCGCCTGGTGCGCGACGGGACCGTCGTCTACGACGGCGAGATCGCGCAGCTTGCGGCGCTTCAACGACGATGTGCGCGAGGTCGCGACCGGGCTTCGACTGCGGGATCGTGCTGCGCAACTACGCCGACGTCAAGGAAGGCGACGTGCTCGAGACCTACGCCACGCGCCAGGTCGAGCGCGAGCTGGCGTAGACGCCTTGGCCGCGCAGTGTCCGCCGCGGGCGGCTTCGTCGCCGTGCTCGTGATCGAGCTTCACTTCCCGGACGCCGGCAGCCTGAAGGCAAAGCGCAAGCAGCTCTCGTCGATCAAGGCCCAGCTCCACGGCCGGCTCGGCGCCGCGGTCTCCGAGACCGGCCATCAGGACCTGTGGCAGCGTGCGACGCTTGACGGCGTCGCTGACCGGCGGCTCGCTGCGCCGGCTGGCCGCCGCCGCCGACGAGCTCGAGCGCTGGGTGATCGCGCGCTGCCCCGAGGGTGCGAGCGTCGAACGGCTGCTAGCGTCAGTCGAGGACCTTCGGGCAGCGGGATGACTCGCTGTTGCCCCAGTGGAGGCGCTGGCGTGAGGTCGCAGCGCGAACGTCCGTGCGGAGGGTAGGATGGGCTCAACCCGGATGCGCCGCGTGGATGCGGCGATGAGAGCCGTCCTCAGCGACGCAATTTCGACGGATCTGAAGGACCCACGCGTTGGTTTCGTGACTGTCACCGGAGTCAAGACAAGCCCTGATCTGCGGCATGCGCGCGTGTATGTGAGCGTGCTCGGCGACGACGACGTCCGCGAGGCGAGCCTCGCCGGCCTGCGCTCAGCACACGGCTTCCTGCAGCGCCGGGTGGCGACGGAGCTGACGCTCAAGCACACGCCGTCGCTGGCGTTCGAGTACGACGAGTCAGTCGACCGCGGGATGCGGATCACGCAGCTGATCGACTCCGAGCTGGCGTCCGCGAGGAGGGTTCGGATGACGACTAACGGAGACCGTTCTGACCGCGACCTGGTGCTCGACGAGCTGCGCGAGGCCGCCAAGCTGCTCGTCGTCACGCACGAGAATCCGGACGGGGATGCGATCGGTTCGCTGGTCGCGATGCACGGCATCCTCAGCGCGCTCGGCAAGGACTGCCTGATGTTCATCGACGAGCACGACCTCCCGCTGCCGCAGGAGTATCGCTTCTTCCCGCTCGCCGGGCTCGTGTCCGAGCCGCCCGACGACATCGACGAGCGCACGGTCGTGTTCCTCGACTGCGGCAATCTCGACCGCAACCCCGCCGAGGCGTTCCGGCGTCCCGGGATCCACCTGCTCAACATCGACCACCACCACGACAACACCCACTTCGGGACCGTCAACCTGGTCGTCCCCGAGGCGTCGTGCACGGCCGAGATCATCTGGGACCTGATGGCGGGCCTCGACGTCCGGCCGAGCGGCACGATCGCCGACGCGCTGTACGTCGGGCTGATCACCGACACCGGACGCTTCATGTACGAGAACACCGGCCGCCGCGCGCACCTGATGGCCGCCGATCTGATCGACGCCGGCGTCGACGTCCACGACCTTTACCGCCGCGTGTACGAGGGCGTGCCGTACGGCAAGCTGGCGCTGCTCGCGCGCGGGCTGGCCAACGTCGAGCGCTACGACGACGGGCGGCTGACGGTGACCGCGCTGACCGCGATCGACTTCAAGCGACTCGGACGCCGAGGAGAGCTACTCCGAGGGCGTGATCGACCACCTGCGGGCCGTCCAGGGGACCGCGGTCGCGGCACTGATCCGCGAACGGATCAACAACGGCGGCGGCAACAAGGTCTCGCTGCGTGCCAGCGACGACCGCGTCGACGTGTCGGCGATCGCCCGCGCGCAGGGGGGTGGCGGCCACCGCCAGGCGGCCGGCTTCACGACCGAGCTCTCGCACGACGAGCTCGTGCGCGTTCCTGCTCGATCAACTCGCGGCGCAGCTCTGAGCGTCAGCCGCTAGCGCCCGGCGGGGCTGATGCGCCCGATGAACGACTACGTGCTCCTGTATGACAAGCCCGCGGGCGTCACCTCGCACGACGTCGTCGCCGCGGATTCGCCGCGAGCTGCCCCGCAGGACCAAGGTCGGCCATGCGGGGACGCTGGACCCGTTCGCGACCGGGCTGCTGCTGGTGCTCGTCGGTCGCGCGACCCGGGTGCAGCGGTTTCTGATGGAGCTGCCCAAGCGCTATGAGGCGACCGCGCGGTTCGGCGCCGTCTCGAGCACGGGCGATCCCGAGGGCGAGATCACCGCGACCGGCGTAGTCCCCGAGGGCGATCTGGAGCTGCCGGTCGGCCGGCTGCGCCAGCGCCCGCCGGCCTACTCGGCCGTCAAGGTGCACGGGCCAGCGCGCCTACCAGCTCGCCCGGGCGGGGGTGGAGGTGCGAGCTGCCCGAGCGCGAGGTCGAGGTGTATCGGTTCGAGCAACTGTGGCGCGACGGCGATCGGCGCGGCTTCGAGATCGAGTGCTCGTCGGGGACTTACGTGCGCACGCTGATCGCCGATCTCGGGGACGCCTACTGCGAGCAGCTGCGCCGTACGCGGATCGGCACCTTCGACGTCGCGGCGGCCGATCCCGAGCGCCCGATCGCGTTGGCGCAGGCGCTGCAGCTTCCTGCCCGAGGTGGCGCTCGACGCCGAGCAGGCCCGCCGGGCCGGCGCACGGCGTCCGGCTTCACGCGCCGGGCGCGCGCCACGGGCATCGTCCGGTTGATGCACGACGACCGAGCTGGTGGCGCTCGCGCAGGCCGGGCCCGGAGCCCGGCGAGCTGCGCCCGGTCGTCGGACTGCGTGGCTGACGTCCGGGCCCACGCGCAACGCCCATCATTAGGCTTCACGACGTGCAGGTCACGATGCTGTCCGACGCCGAGCCCCAGCCCCGCCGTCTGGCGGTCGGCGAGTTCGACGGCGTCCACCTCGGCCACCGCGAGGTGATCGCGGGCAACGACACCGTGCTCACGTTCGACCCGCATCCGCTCGCGGTGATCCGGCCCGAGGCGGCGCCGAAGCTGCTGATGAGCCTCGATGCCAAGATCGCCAGGATCAAGGAGCTCGGCGTGCGCGAGCTGGTCGTGATCCCGTTCGACGAGACGTTCGCGTCGCAGAGCGCGCAGGAGTTCATCGACCAGGTGCTCGTCGGCCGGCTGCAGGCAACGCACGTGTCGGTCGGGGAGAACTTCCGCTTCGGCCACCGGGCGCGCGGCGATGCGGCGTTGCTCGAGCCGATGACCGCTTCGCAGACCCGCGTCGTGCAGCTGGTCGAGGTCGACGGGGAGATCGTCTCGTCGAGCCACATCCGGGCGACTCGTGCTGGCCGGCGACGTCGAGCACGCCGCCCGCTTTCTGGGCTCGCCGTTCCAGCTCAAGGGCGAGGTCGTGACGGGCGATCGCCGCGGCCGGACGCTCGGCTTTCCGACCGCCAACATCGTCCCCGACGAGAACCTCGTGTGCCCGGGCCACGGCGTCTACGCGGCGCGCGGCCGACGGCTCGCTGCGCGGCGGTCAGCGTCGGCGTGCGGCCGACGTTCGGAACCGGGCGCGCGCGTACTCGTCGAGGCCTACCTGATCGATCGGGACGTCGATCTCTACGGCCAGACGCTGCGCCGTCGACTTCGTCGCGCGGCTGCGCGGCGAGCGCCGGTTCGACACCGTCGAGGACCTGATCGCGCAGATGAAGCTCGATGTGGAGCGGACTCGGGAACTGTGCGGTTGAGCACCTGCTAGCCTCACCGGCCGCATGACTCTGACACAGGAACGCAAGCAGGAGCTGGTCACGCAGTTCGGAGACAGCTCGACGGACACCGGCAGGACCGAGGTCCAGATCGCGCTGCTCACCGAGCGGATCAACATGCTCACCGAGCATCTGCGCACGCACGGCAAGGATCACCACTCGCGCCGCGGCCTGTTGATGCTCGTCGGTCGCCGTCGCCGCTTTCTCAACTACCTGCAGAGCAGCGACCTCGAGCGCTACCGCACCCTGGTGCGCGAGCTCGGGCTGCGCAAGTGATCGAGCCCGGCAGCCGCGGCGCCTGAGTTCGTGCTCAAGCGCGGCGATGGCAGCGACTTCACGCGCGCCGACCTCGAGGGCAAGACGACCGTGCTGGTCTTCTACCCGTTCGCGTTCAGCCCGGTCTGCACCGACCAGCTCAACCTCTACGAGGAGGTCCTGTCCGACCTGCACGAGCGGGGCGCGACGATGTACGGCGTCTCGTGTGACGCGACCTGGTCGCAGACGGCCTTCAAGGACCGCCTCGGCGTGACGATCGAGCAGCTGTCGGACTTCGAGCCCAAGGGCGAGGTCTGCCAGGCGTTCGGCGTCTACCACCCCGGAGGCTTCCCCCAGCGCGCGCTGGTGATCGTCAACCCCGACCTGACGCGTGCGCTGGAGCTATCAGGCGCCGTCGCCGGCAGACCTGCCCGGCGCCAACCTGATCTTCGACGGCCTGGACTGCCTGACGGGCCTCGTGCCGGTGACCGAGCTCGGCTCCGCACCGGTCCCCGGACCTGAGGACGACGATCACGTCCGCGGCGCCGACGGCGCGCCGCTGGTGATCGAGTACGCCGACTTCGAGTGCCCGTTCTGCGCGGCGCTGCACGAGCGCCTCGCCGGCCTGCCGGTGCGGATCGTCTTCCGTCACTTCCCGGTGCGCTCGAGCCACCCGCGCGCCTGGGCGGCCGCCTGCGCCGCCGAGGCGGCCGGCCTGCAGGGCCGCTTCTGGGAGATGCACGACTCGCTGTTCGCCGACCAGGGACGGCTCGAGGATCCGCACCTCTGGGACCGCGCGCGAGCGCGCTCGGACTCGATCTCGAGCGTTTCGACGCCGACCGCCGCAGCGAGGCGGTGCTCGCGCGCGTGCGCCGCGACTTTCGCTCCGGCGTGCGCGGCGGGGTCGTGACGACGCCGACGCTGTTTGAGTTCATCGACGGGATCGGCCCAGCGGACCGACGTCGACACGCTGCGAAACCGCTTGGCGCAACGGTGAGACGCGCCGTCGCCGAGCTGCCGGACGTCGATCAGCCCGTCGTCCACGGTTGCGGCGCCTCTGGCTCCTACGGCGGCAGCGCGTGCGCGCGCTCGAGATCCTCGATCGTCGGCTGGCGGCCGCGGAGCGGGCGCTGCGCGCCCGGGGTCGAGATCGCGGCGCGGACCAGGTCGAGCTGCCGGGCCGCGAGGTTGGGGTCGAAGTGCTGGAACGAGCGGCTCGACTCGCACGCGCCCTTGACCATCATCATCACGTCGACCGCGCTGATGTCGGTGCGAACCGCGCCGGCGTCCTGCGCGCGCCGCGACGAGCGTGTCGAGCACCGCCATCAGCTCGGTGTGGGCGGCATGGATCTCGTCGTTGGCGAGCCACTCGTCGTCGAGCGCGTCGAACAGCGCGCGGTCGGTCTGCTGGATCCCGACCGCCTGTTCGATCAGCTCGAACAGCGCCTCGCCGGGATCCGGTGCCTCGAGCGCCGCGCGGCCGCGCTGCACGGACTCCTGCATCCGCTCGACCACGATCGCCGCGATCAGATGCTCCTTGGACGGGAAGTTGCGAAACAGTGTGCCGCGGCCCACGCCGGCGCGCTCGGCGATCTCCCCGACGCCGACGTCGAGTCCGCGCTCGCAGAAGATCGCGGTCGCGCAACGCCGGCGAACTGATGTCGGAGGTGGTGGTCAATTCAATCTCCAAAATGAGCGACGGGGATGTCAAAGCTATCGCGGTGTACCTGAAGGATTTGCCGGCAGGCCCGCCGGAGCCCGCGGTGTCCCCGCCGCTGCCGGCGCAAATGGCTAACGGTGAAAAACTCTACAGGGGCGCCTGCGTCGCCTGCCATGAACTCGATGGCTCCAGCGCGCCGCGGATCTATCCGCCATTGCCTGGCAATGCCAACCTGCAGTCGTCCGATCCCCTGAGCACGCTGCGCATCATCCTCGATGGCGCGCAGACCATCACGACGCCGCGCGCGCCGAACACCGGATCGATGCCGGCCTATGCCGCACAATGGTCGGACCGAGAGATCGCCGATGTCACGACCTATATCCGCAATTCCTGGGGCAACGCGGCGCCTGTCGTAACGGCGGATCAGGTCGCGCAAGCGCGCAAGGCAAAATAAGCCAAAATGATCGTCAGCGCTGGTCGCCGCTGAAGACGAATTTCGGCATTTCCCATTTGTAGCGGATCGCCAGCAGGCGAAGCGTGAGGCCGAGCACGAAGGTCAGCACGGTCCAGACGTGGTCATTGAGTTCGAGCCCGAAGGCGGTGATGTAGAACACCCCGGTGACGACGGAGACGCTGGCGTAGAGTTCCGAGCGGAACAGCAATGGCACGTCGTTGCAGAGGATGTCGCGCAGCACGCCGCCGGCGCAGCCAGTGATCATCCCGGCCACCACCACGATCACGAGCGGCAGGGAGGCGTCGACCTGCCGCGCCACATCGCAGCCGGCCATGGTGTAGACCACGAGGCCGATCGCATCGAGCACCAGGAATGCCGCGTTCAGCCGATGCACCAGGCGGGCAACCAGGATGGCCACCCCCGACGCTCCTGCCGCCAGCAGCAGGTAGGACGGGTGTTGCACCCAGACCAGCGGATAATGCCCGGCAGGACATCGCGGATGGTGCCGCTCGCCGAGTGCTGTGATGCAGCCGAGCATGCAGACGCCGGCCCAGTCCATGCTGCGCTTGCCGGCGGCCAATGCCGCCGTCATCGCCTGGGCTGCGACCGCCACGAACGCCAGGATTTGCAGGACCAAATCGGTCGGCGGCAGGGTCCACATCGAGAACCTCATGGAACGCTCTGGAACCTCGGAGCCTTGAGTGTGTCTCGGAGCGAACTTGGGTTCCATCAGGCGCAGGTTGCAAGATTACCCGGAACCTCCGCCCGCGCCAGCCATTGTCTTCCGCGATTAGCTTTGGGGCGCTAACGGAGGAACCAATTCATGGCCTACCAATTCAATCCGAACGATCCCTACCGCACCGGTCTGACCGATGACGAAATCCGCCCGTCAGGCCCGGCTCAACAGTCTCGACAACGAGATCCAGCCCGATCCGGAACTTGCCGAGGGTCCGGCCAGCGGCGCCAAGGTCGCGATGTTTGCGCTCGCCATCGCGGTGGTACTGGGCGCCGTGTTCTATGGACTGAACAACAGCAGCATCAACCAGGCCGGCACCACCCCGCCGACCCAGACCGCGCAGACCCAGGGTCGGCCAACCCCGCAGCCCCTCCCGGCATGCGTGACGTGACGCCCCGCAACAACGACCAGCCCGGCATGACCACGGGTGCGGCGCCCGCCCGTCCGGCGACCCCGCCGGCCAGCACGGATACCAACAAGACCGCCAATCCGCCGGCGGACAATTGCGCCGGCCAGCAAGTAACGCCTGACGCATGCGACACGCGCCGCGGGTATTCGCCCGCGGCGCTTTCGTTTTCAGTTCTTGAACATCTTGTTCAATTCGCCGCCGGGATAACCGTTGGCGAGTTCGGCAAACGTGCCCTGCTCCGCCATCTCGCGCGCGGCCTTCATGAAGCCGCCCCAGGCCGAGCGCGCCAGCGACCCGCCGACGCTGATGCGGCGCACGCCGAGATCGGCGGCCTCTTTCAACGATAATCCGGACGCGCCGATCAAAAGGTTAACCGGTTTTGGATGCACCGCCTTCACCACGGCAGCGATCTGTTCTTTGGTCCTGATGCCCGGCGCATACAGGCAATCGGCGCCCGCGTCGGAGTAAGCCTTCAGCCGGTCGATCACCAGATCAAGATCGGTGACGCCCCACAAAAACCCTTCGCAACGGCCGGTCAGCAGCACGCCGCTGCGGTCGGCATCGATCGCCTTGCGCGCCGCCTTGATGCGTTCGACCGCCAGCTTGGCCTCGAACAGCGGATTGGCGGGGTATCGCCGGTGGAATCCTCGATCGACAGCCCGGCGACGCCGGTCTTCACGCCGCGCGCGACATTCGCGCCGACTTCGTCAGGTTCGACGGCGAAGCCGCCTTCGTAATCGGCATTGACGGGCAGATCGACCGCCGCACACAGCGTGGTGAGATGATCGCAGACGTCATCGACGGTGACGCGGTTGTCGGCCTTGGCGATGGTCCAGGCAAAGCCCGCGCTGGTGGACGCCAGCGCCTTGAAGCCGAGATGCTGCAGCGCGCGGGCGCTGCCGGCATCGAACGGGTTGGGAATGATGAAGCATCCGCTCTCGTGCATCTTCTTGAAATTGGCGCGCTTGTCCGCGGTCGTAACCGGCATGGTTTCTCTCCCTGATGTCTGGTTCGCAAAGATAAGTGTGCCCGCCCAGCGCCGCTAGTGCGGCTCGTGAACGGCGCGGCTGTCGGTTGGCGCCTGCGCGCGATTGTTCATGCCGTAGTCGCGGATCACGCCGGCAATGCGCAGCCGGTAGTCTTTGAAGATATTTGCGCGGCCCTTGGCCTGGGTCCTGCGATGCCCGCGAAAGCATTGCGCCATGCCTCGACCGCGGCCTCGTCGCGGAAAAACGACAGCGACAGGATCTTGCCCTTCTCGGTGATGCTCTCGAAACGCTCGACCGATATGAAGCCATCGATCGTTTCCAGCACCGGCTTCAATTCGGCCGCGAGGTCGAGATATTGCTGCTTGTGTTCCGGCTTCGGCCACACTTCGAAGATCACGGCAATCATGGGCGCCCGTTATTCTGGAGCCCTATAATGTCACCTGGCGCAGAAAGGTCCGCGTCTCCGCCAGGATGAATTTGCTCTCCTCGGCGAAGTTGAAGTTGGCCATGCTCGCCTTGTCGGCCCGGAGCCGGGCGCGATAGGCCTCGTAGGCGGCGAGGCTCTCGAACCCGATCAGCGCCAGCGCGATGTTGTTGGTCCCCTCGTGCGGCATGAAGTAGCCGAGCACGTCGCCGCCGCATCCCGGGATGATGGTCAGCCAGCGCGGCATATTCCTCGAAGTCGCCCGCTTGAAGGGATCGATGACGTAGCGGATGAAGACGGTAACGGTCACGGGGACCTCCGGGCACGCTTCCCGTCAGCGAACGAAGCTTCAAGCAGAGAAGCTTCCGCTTGGCCATTCCGACGTCAATCCTTCGGCTAGCATCGAAGCATGAAAGTGGGACCCGACATCGCCATCGGCGCCCTGCTGGGCGATCCCGCGCGCGCCAACATGCTGACCGCGCTGATGGGCGGCCAGGCGCTGACCGCGGGCGAGCTGGCGCGCGAGGCCGGCGTCACCGCCGCAGACCGCGAGTTCGCACCTGGCCAAGCTGGAGGCCGGCGGCCTGCTCGAGCCGCGCAAGCAGGGTCGCCACCGCTACTACGCTCTCTCCGGCGATGACGTCGCCGGCGTGCTGGAGGCGCTCGACGGGCCTGGCCGCCCGCACCGGCCACATCCGCGTGCGCACCGGGCCGAAGGATCCGGCGCTGCGCCGGGCCCGGGTCTGCTACGACCACCTGGCCGGCGATCTCGGCGTGCGATGCTCGACAGCCTGAAGGGCAGCGGCTGGTCCGCGAGAGCGACGGCGCTCGAGCTGACCGAGCGACGGCAAGCGCTTCATGGCGACCGCGCTGCAGATCGATGCCGGCACGCTGGCGCACCCGCGCCGACCGGTGTGCAAGGCCTGCCTCGACTGGAGCGAGCGGCGGCATCATCTGGCGGGCACACTGGGCGCAGCCATGATGTCGCAATTCACGGAACTCAAATGGGCCGAACGCAATTCCGCCCAAGGCAGCCGCGTGGTCAACTTTTCGCGAAACGGCGAAAAGCGGTTTGCGGCGCTGTTCGGAAACGGCGAATAGAGGCACGCCCTTCTATCCGGCGTCATGGCCGGGTTCGACAGCCCGGCCCACTCTCATTCCGGAACCCTCGATGATCCGTCCTTTCCTTGCGGCGCTGTTCAGCGCCCTGTTCGCCCTGCCATTCACGCCCGCCAACGCCGCCGAGCGCGAGCCCTATGGCATCGGGCTCGAAGGCTTTGCCTATCCCTACCCCGTCAGCATGCTGCCGCTGGTCAATGACGGCGAGCAGGTTCGGATGGCGTATATGGATGTCGCAGCCGCCCAGCCGAACGGGCGCACCGTGGTGCTGCTGCACGGCAGCAATTTCCCGTCGAGCTATTGGGCGCCGGTGATCAAAACGCTGAACGATTCCGGTTACCGCGTGGTGGTGCCGGACCAGATCGGTTTCGGCAAATCCTCCAAGCCGGCGGGCGACCTGCATTTCGACACGCTGGCGCGCAATACCGTGGCACTGCTCGATCATTTGCAAATTGCGAAGGCTGACATCGTCGCGCATTCGCTCGGCAGCATGCTCGGCGTCCGCATTGCCCGCGCCTACCCTCGACCGGGTCGACCATCTCGTGCTGACCGCGCCGATCGGGCTGGAGGATTACCGGCTCTACGTGCCGCCGACGCCGACCGAGAAAATCCTGGAGAATGAGGACAAGCTCACGGCCGACGGCTATCGCAAGCAGCTAGAGACCAACTATTCGCTCAAACTGCCGCACGACCAGGTGACGCCGTTCATCGATTCGCGCTTCAACATCAAGGGCAGCGCCGGAATATCCGCGCTGGCTGCGCGCCTTCGTCGCCTCCGCGCAACTGATCTACCGCGAGCCGGTAGTGCATGAAATTCCGCTCATCACCGAGCCGACGCTGTTCGTCATGGGCGCCGACGACCACAATGCGCCGGGAAGGCCCAACGCGCCGGAGGCATTGCGCGCGAAGATGGGCCAGAACGCGGAACTTGCCAAAGCGCTCGCGGCAAAAATGCCGAACGGCCGCGCCGAAATCATTCCCGATACCGGACATCTGGTGTTTCTGGAGGCGCCGGCGAAATATAACGAATTGCTGCTCGGCTTTCTCGGCTCCCGCTAGCACGGCCAAACAAGGCGTTCGGAGACATTCATGTCGCATTCAGCCCACCGCCATTAGGCTGGCCGCATGTTTCGACGATTGTGCATCTTGTGAATCATGAGGCTTTCAAGTCTTTTCAGGCGTCGCGCGGTGCGACCCGAAATAAAAGGGAGAAAACATGAAATACCTTTTCGCAGCAGTTCTGCTGGCCAGCATGGTCGCGGGCTTCGGCGCGGCAAATCCGCCGGCGGCTGCGGCCCCGGCATGCATCGCGGTCCCTATGGCGGATGCCGGGTCAATGGCGGCGCTGTTGTCGTCGAGCGGCCGGTCGTCGTCGAACGGCCTGTGGTCGTGGTGCGCCCCGGCCGGGTCTGCCCGGTTGGCTTCTCCTGGCGTTACGGCCGCTGCCGCCCGTTCTGAGCGCCGGCATCCGACGCAAGGCAAAAACCCCGCCGCACGCGGGGTTTTTGTTTGGTGGACCGGATCGAGACCAAAGATGCGGCAGCACCGTTACCAGTAACGGCGGTGCCAGTGATGGCGATGCCAATGCCGGTGCCAGCCCCAATGCCTGCGGTGCCAGCGGTGGTACCAACCCCAGTGGCGATGGTGGTGCCAACCCCAATGATGGCCGTGCCCATGATGACCCCAGTGCACCTGCTGCGGCTGGAGACGATCAACTTCGCTTTGGCTGGTGACGGCAGGTTGGACTTCCTGTTGGGCGGGAAGCCGCCCGTCCATGCCCAGCGGCTGTGGTGCCAGAGGCGCGGCCTGGGCGGCGGCGACGACCGCGACAGCACCCGCAACAACGCCTAACGCGATCTTTAGGAAATCCCGGCGTTCCATGACATCTTCCCTCTTTCTGAGTGACGAGTGATGCGAACCGATTTTCGCCGCATCGATATGAACGCTGGCTGAATTGTTTATTCAGGAAACGCGAATCCGGCTTCGCTTGCGGGCGAACGAGCCGCTTCGAACCGCCGCAGCTGGGTCACAATGCCATGGTGATATCGCTGCAATTCCTGACATCGAGGTAGCATGGGAATGAAGCAGGACTCCGCTACTTCCGTTTTTGCCGGTTGAGAAGCTCCTGCCCCTGCTTCATCATCTTCTGCATCTTTTGGTCGGCCTTGTCGTCGTCATCATCGTCGTCATCGACGGCCTTCTCGTTGGTGTCCGCCTTGGTGGCGGCGGGCGGCGGCGCGGCTGGATCGGGGCAGTTCGCCTCGGTGTCCTTGACCTGCGTATAGGGATGGCCATCGCGCACCACGCTGGTGCAAATCACCAAATCCTTCGACCGTACCGGGACCGGCTTGACGCAGACCACGGTGGCGAAGCCGCCGGGCAGCCCCATGTGGCAATTCACCTCGCAGGCCATCACGTGCGAATAAGGATTGCTCGCGGTCACCGTGACCGTCATCTTGTCCGCCCTGAGCGTACGGGTCGCCACCTCGGCCGCGAACGCAGGACAAGCGACGAGCCATACGGCCGCCGCACAAACCAGATTTTCATGAAGACCCCTTCCCTCGCCATCGGTCCTGTTTGACGCGGCGGGGAGGAAACAGGTTCAATCTATAATGTCATCCCCGCGAAGGTGGGGACCCATACGCCGTGAAGATCGAAATAAAAGCCGGTTGTGCGGCGACCTCGCGCAACATAACCGCCGGGTGGTTATGGGTCCCGGCTCCTGATGCGCAATTGCGCATATGGGCCGGGACGACGGTAGAGCAAGTTACGTCCCAGATCTCTCCGCCAACACCAGCAACTCCCGCGTCCGCGTCACGTCCGGCCAGTCGCGGTTGAAGTCGGCCACCAGCCGCTTCATGTCCGAGCTTCCCATGGCGCGGTCGAGTGTAGCCTGGTCGGTGAACTGGTAAGTCGCCTGATGCAGCGAGGGCTCGGTCAGGCTCCAGGCACGCCACGCCTTTTCCGCGCCGAACGATTTGACCGCATCCGGCAAATGCTCGCGGGAATACCAGGCGTCGAACGCCGAACGTTTGGCGGGATCGGCGACGGTGGCGCGGACGACGAAGCAGGCTTTCGGCATTTTTTCCTCCGATTGATTTTTGTCTGGCCTACACCCAGCCGCCCCGCGCCATGATCGCGGCACAGAGCAGGATGATCACGATGCTCAGCAATTCGCCGTGAATGACGGCGGTCACCAGA
>CAVSQH010000011.1:0-407837 GCA_963730075.1 uncultured Solirubrobacterales bacterium
CGGCCGCGACCGTGTCACCGCCGCCCCCGTACTCGGGCGGGAACTTGAGCCCGAGGTAGCCCGCTTCGGCGAGCCACCCGAACACGTCGTTGGGAAACCACTCGGCGGCCTCCCACTCGCTCGGCATGCGGACGCAGCCGGGTGACGACGAATTCGCGGGCCTCGGCGCGCAGCGCCTCGTGCTCGGCGGTGAACGGCGGGATCGGGCGACGGGGCGGCTGTCGTGACGCGCTCGGTGCCGCCCTGGGCGGCGCTGGTCAGCGACTGCGGGACCCGCGTCCACGGCCGCAACCGTAGCGGCGGCCGGGGTCAGCAGGCCGCGCCGACGCCCGCCCGCGACCTGACGCTGCGGAGGATGTCGTCGGTGTCTGGCACGAACGCGTCCTCCAGGGTTGGGCTGTACGGGATCGGAGTCTCGGAGGTGGCCACGATCCACGCGTCGTCGAGGTCGTGCAGCGCCTGCTCGGCGACCGCGCCGACCAGCCCGGCCGCCCAGCCACCGGTCCGCGGTCCCTCTTCGACGGCAAGCAGGCGGTTGGTCCTGGCCACCGACGTCGACGCACGGTCTCGAGGTCGAGCGGACGCAGGGTGCGAAGGTCGACGACCTCCGCGGAGATTCCGTCCTGCGAGAGCGTCTCGGCGGCGGCCAGCGCGTCGGGCACCCCCTTGCCCACCGAGGCGATCGTCAGGTCGTTCCCGCGTCGCGCGATCCCGGCGCGGCCGAGCGGGATCAGCTCCTCGTCGGGCGGCGGTCCCTTGACTGAGTACAAACGCTTGTGCTCGAGGAAGATGACCGGGTTGTCGTCGCGGATCGAGGCCTTGAGCAGCCCCTTCGCTTCCGCGGGCGAGGACGGGAAGACGATCTTCAGTCCCGGCACACCCTGAAACCAGGTGGCGTGCGTCTGAGAGTGGATCGCGCCGAACCGGCCACCGGCACCGACGGCGGAGCGGACGACCAGCGGGACGGTCCCCTGCTCGTTGCTCAGGTACCAGAATTTGGCTGCTTGGTTGACGAGGCTGTCCATCGCCAGCCCCATGAAGTCGCCGAACATGACTTCGAACACGGGCCGCAGCCCGGTCACCGCAGCTCCGTACGCGGCTCCCGCGAGAGCGAGCTCCGAGATCGGTGTATCGAATACGCGCTCGGGTCCGAATCGGGCCGACAGCTCGGGCGTCGCCTTGAACACGCCTCCGGCGGCGGCGATGTCCTCGCCGAAGAACACCACCGCGGGGTCGCGCTCGAGCTCCTCGGCGAGCGCGTCTCGAATCGCGACCCGAAATTCGAGCGTGCTCACGCGCTGAACTCCGTCGCGGTGTCGATCTCGGGGTCCGGATACGGAGCCGCGAGGGCGCGTTCGATCGCATCGTCGGTGAGCTCGGTTATCGCCTGTTCGCGTTCGGCGATCTCCTCCTCGGCAAGCCCGAACTCGGCGAGCCGCTCGCGCGCGATCTTGAGCGGATCTCGTGCCAACCAGCTCTGCACTTCCTCCTCGGTTCGATACGGCGCCGGGTCGCCCTTCGAATGCCCGTAGTGACGGTACGTCTTGCACTCGAGCAAGGTCGGACCGTCGCCGCCCGGGCCCGGTTCACCGCCGTCTGCGGCAGCGGCGTGTACGGCCCACAGGTCATTGCCGTCGACGACGGCGGATGGGAGGCCGTAGGCGCGCGCTCTCGCGGCGATATCGGCACCGGCGGTCGCGCCGGCCATCGGCGTGAACTCGGCGTAGAGGTTGTTCTCGCACACGAACACAAGCGGGAGCCGCTGGATCGCCGCCATATTCAGGCACTCGTGGAAGTAGCCCTGGTTTGCGGCGCCGTCCCCAAAGAAGCAGACCGCGACTCGTCCTTGGTGCTTGGCCGACAGACTGGCCCCCAGCCCGGCGGCGATCGAGCCGCCGACGATCCCGTAGCAGCCGACCAGGCCGTGCTCGAGGTCGATCACGTTCATTGAGCCGGCGCGTCCGCCGCAGACGCCGGTTGAGCGCCCGAGCATCTCGGCGAGCAACGGCTCGGGCCGGGTCCCCTTGGCCAGTGCGTGGCCATGGCCGCGGTAGGTTCCGGTGACATAGTCGTCGCGTGTCAGGGCCATGCAGACCCCGACCGCCACCGCCTCCTGGCCGGCGTACAGATGGGTCGTGCCGTGGACCTCGCCCTTGAGGAACAGCTGGTGCATGGCGGTCTCGAATTGCCGGATCAACAGCATTCGCGCGTACGCCTCGAGGTAGTCGCGCGCCGACTGATCCTGGTCAGAACTCTGGAGGCTGGCCATCCTCGATACGATCCTATCGCAAACGTTTGCAAACCCTGATTTGCGCAGGATTGAGCCGTTGTCCGCCGAAATCGTGATGCCCCGCCTGTCCGACTCAATGGACGAGGGCACGATTCTGCAATGGCTGGTCGCGGAAGGCGACCGGGTCGTGGAGGGCACGCCCCTGGTCGAGGTCGAGACCGACAAGGCGACCGTGACGTACGAATCCGAGCACGTGGGTACGGTGCTGGCGCTGTACGCCGAGGTCGGTGACAGCGTCGCGGTCGGCGCCCCGCTCGCGGTGATCGGCGATGCCGCTGGCCCGCAGGGTCGATCCCGAGACGGTCACGAGTGCAAGGCTCAATCGGGCCGCAACTTGCCCGAGCGAAGCAGCCCCGGCGGAGGCCACAGCGGAGCCCGCCGTTGCCGCGAGCTCGGCCGGCGGCACGCGCGCCAAGGCGTCTCCGCTGGCCCGGCGAATCGCGGCCGAGCTCGGGGTGGACCTCGCCACCCTGGCCGGGTCGGGGCCGGGGGGACGAGTGATCCGAGCCGACGTCGAGGCCTCGACTCCGGAACCAGCCCCGCAGACGGCGCAGGGCGATCGTGTCTCGGCCAAGGGGGAGGCAACCAGCGAGGAGCTCAACCACGTGCAGCGAACGGTCGCGCGTCGGACCGCCGAGTCGCGGGCCACGGTGCCCGATTTCGAGCTCCGCTGCGAAGTCGACATGAGCCAAGCGGTCGCAGTGCGCGACCAACTGTGCGCGATCGCCGAGCCGCCGCCCTCCTACAACGACCTGATCGTCAAGGCGGTCGCGCTTGCGCTGCGCGAGTTCCCCCGTGTCAACAGCTCATATCGCGATGCCGCGTTTGAGACATATTCGCGTGTCAACGTCGGGATCGCCGTAGCCGTTGCAGACGGTCTGATGGTGCCCACGATCTTCGACGCCGACCGCAAGTCGCTGGCCGAGATCAGCTCCGCGTCCACGCAGCTGACGGCACGTGCACGAGACGGCTCGATCACCCCGGGCGAGCTGTCGGGTGCGACCTTCTCGATCTCCAACCTTGGGATGTATGGGGTCGACAGCTTCTCCGCGGTGATCAACCCGCCGCACGCCGCGATCCTCGCCGTCGGCTCGCTGAAGCCACGGCCGGTGGTGGACGACGCGGGGACGCTGGTTGCTCGACCAACGATCAAGTTGGCGCTCGCGTGCGATCACCGGATTCTCTACGGCGCGGATGCCGCGCGATTCCTGGCTCGGGTCCGGGAGCTGCTCGAGAAACCCGTCGCGCTGCTGGTCTGAAAGCTCACCGGTCGGCGCGCGCGGCCAGCTTGTTCGCGGCGCGAGGAGTGGTCAACCCGGGGTAGACGGGGGGTTGGCGTCACTCGCGGCGCCGCTGGTGCCGTCGGTGAGCGTGCTGAGCCCGTCATCGACTTCGACGTTCTCGGGTTCCAACTCCAGCCCGGAGTCGTTGGCAGCGAGTTCGAGCAGCGCCGCGTAGTCGACGTCGTTGCCGATCGTCCCGCGCAAACCCTGCACGAGCTGCGCGGTCAGTGCCGCCAGCGGCATCGAGACGTCCAGCTCGTGCGCGGCCTCGAAACCGAGGTGGAAGTCCTTGAGCAGGAGCTCCGGTGTGAACGTCGGCTCGAAGTCGAGGTTGACGTAAGCCGGAGTCTTGTAGCGCGTGAATGTCGAGCCCATCACGCTGTCATTGAGGAACTCGAGGAAGTCGGCGCGCTTGATGCCTCCCTTCTCGGCCAGGACCGTGACCTCAGCCATGCATTGCGCCACGACTCCCAGCATCAGGTTGTGGCAGATCTTGACCAGTCGGGCGCGCTCGCCCTCCCCGCAGTAGACGACGCTGCGGCCGAGCACCTGGAGGTACGGACGGGCGCGCTCCCACGCCCCGGGCGGCCCCGAGGCCACGATCGTCAGTCGGCCGCTCTCGGCGACCTTGGGGTTGCCGCTGACGGGCGCGGCCAGCATCGCGGTCCCACGCTGCTCGGCGTACGCCCGGATCCGACTAGCGACGGCGGGCGAGATCGTCGTCGAGTCGATGATCAGGTCCGGCTTGGCATCAGGGTGCGAGAGCAGGCCGGACTCCCCGGTGACGATCTCGTCGACGTCACTCGAGCCTGCGACCATCGTGAACACGATCGCGCACGTGGCCAGGTCCGCCGGCGAGTCGACTACCTCGGCTCCGAGCTCGCGCAGCGGCTCGGCCTTCTCGCGGGTCCGGTTGTAGATCCTGACGTCGTGCCCGGCTCTGAGCAGGCGCTCGACCAGCGCGCGCCCCATCCGCCCGACACCGACCCACCCGAGAGGTGTGTCCCGGTCGCCAGCCATTCCGGCTTAGAACCTCCTCCTGCCGACTGCAATCGATTGCAGCATCGTAGCCGATCGTCTTAGGGACGTCAAGACGGCGCACGATCCCGTCACCTCTGCTCGGGTTGAGGACGCGTTGAATCCGAGCTACTCTTGTGCAATCGTTTGCACAAATCGGGAAGGGTGAGGACGTGGGTCTGCACAGCTACGGCACGATGGGCGTCGATTGGGAGCAGCGAGTTCGATACGACAGGCTGCGCGATGAACGGCTGGAACGGATCAAGGCACTGCTGGCAGCGTCCGAGCTCGGCGCGCTGCTGTGCTTCGACATGGGCAACATCCGCTACATCACGGCCACCCATATCGGCACCTGGGCGGCGGACAAGCTCAACCGCTTCTGTCTTCTGCCGCAGGGCGACGAGCCGATCATGTGGGACTTCGGATCCGCCGCCCGTCACCATCAGCTCTACAACCCGTGGCTCGGCGACGGCAGGTCCCGTGCCGGCATCTCGACATTGCGCGGGGCGATGTCGCCCGCGTCGGGGCGGGCCGAGGACGTGGCCCGCAAGATCAGCATGCGAGCTCGCGCAGCGCGGGCTGCTGGGCGAGCCGGTCGGCGTGGACGCGATCGAGCCGCAGGTGCTGTTCGCGCTGCAGCGCGAAGGAGTCCAGGTGGCCGACGGACAGGAGCTGATGCAGCAGGCCCGTGTGATCAAGACGCAAGACGAGATCACGCTGCTGAATATGGCCTGCTCGATGGTCGATGCTGCCTACGAGGAGCTGTACCGCACGATGCGCGCTGGGATTCGTGAGAACGAATGTGTCGCGCTGGTCAATCGGGTGCTGTATGAGATGGGCTCGGAGTTCGTCGAGGGGGTCAACGCGATCTCGGGCGAGCGCTGCAGCCCGCATCCGCACGTGTTCACCGACCGCGCGCTGCGCCCGGGAGACCCGGCCTACTTCGACATCCTGCACAGCTATATGGGTTATCGCACCTGCTACTACCGCACGTTCGCGGTCGCGAGCGCGTCGCGCGCTCTGGTGGATGCTTACAAGCGCTGCCGCTACTACCTCGACGCCGCGATCGCGCTGATCCGGCCGGGAGCGACGACAGGCGAGGTGGCCGCGGTCTGGCCCGCGGCGCAGGAGTTCGGCTTCCCCGACGAGGAGGCCGCGTTTGCGCTCCAGTTCGGGCACGGGGTTGGCCTGTCGATCTGGGAGAAGCCGATCTTCAGCCGGCTGGTGTCGCTCGATCACCCCGAGGAGATCGAGGAGGGGATGGTGTTCGCGCTCGAAACCTTCTGGCCGGCGAGCGACGGCTGGTCGGCAGCCCGGATCGAGGAGCAGCTCGTCGTGACCGCGGACGGCTGCGAGGTGATCACCCGTTTCCCGGCCGAGGACCTGGTGATCGCTGGCAAGCCCTACTTCACCTCCGGCGGGAGCCTGCCGCTCGAGCGCGACACGCAGTCAAACCTCAACACCGAACTCGATGAGGTCGCCAAGGAGGCGCTTCCCAAGGCCGGCGGCTCGTCTACGTCCGCGGCGGGCGCGCGACCGAACTGATCGCGGCGACGATCCCCTCATAGCCGGTGCACCGGCACAGATTCCCCGCCAGCTCGCTCGCGGATGTCGGCCTCGCTCGCGCCCGGACTCCGGCGCAGCAGCGCCTCGGCTGTGATCAGAAAGCCGGCCGTGCAGAAGCCGCATTGCAACGCGTGGTGCTCGGTGAATGCGCGCTGGAGCGGGGTCAGCTCTCCATCGGGGCCCGCGATGCCCTCGACGGTCATGATCGAGTGTCCGTGCGCCTGGACCGCGAGCATCAAACAGGAACGGATCGGCTCTCCATCGAGCTGGACCGTGCACGAGCCACACACGCCGTGCTCGCAGCCGACGTGCGTCCCGGTCAGGCCCGCTTGATGACGGATGAAGTCAGACAACAGCGTGCGCGGCTCGACCTCGCCCTCAAACTGCGTGCCGTTGATCTCGATCGCAATCCTCATCTTCGGGCGCGTTCCGAGCGCGCACTCGACCAGCGCGGTCACCAGTGCGCGGCCGTAGGCGTCGGTGACCATCGCACCAGCCAGCTGCGCGACTTCGGCAGCTTCTGCTCCATCGAGCAGCGCACGCTCGGCAGCCGCCGCGCGGACCGGAACCGGTCCGGCACCCAGCAGCGCAATCGATGCGTGCTCGCCCTCCACCAGCACGACGGCGGCGCCCGCGATGGCCAGATCTCCGCGGGTACGGGCGTGCTCGACGAACGCCATCCGCGCCCCGGCCGGCGGCCTCGGCACGACGATCTCCGTCAGCAGCTCGCCCGGCCCGATCGCGGTCACCATCGCTGCGCGAAACATCTCGCCCGCATCCAGCGTCCGCTCGCCCGCGGCGCAGCGAAGCCGAAAGCGCGCATCGAGGGCAGTCAGGGCGACAGGCAACTCGGCGCGTGGATCGGCATGCGCGACCGACCCCCCGACCGTCCCCCGGCTCCGAATCGCCGGGTGACCGACCATCCGCACCGCATCGCGCAGCAGCGGCCAGCCGTTTGCGACGATCGTCGAGCGCTCGAGCGCCGCCTGGCGCGTCATCGCCCCGATCCGGAGCACCCCGTCGGCTTGACATAGGTACGACAGCTCGGCAACCGAATTAAGGTCGACTAGCGCCCCCGGCTTCGCGCGGCGGAAGTTCATCAGCGGGATCAGGCTCTGCCCGCCCGCGAGCGGTCTGGTGCCATCGTTGTCGAGCAGTGCCAGCGCTTCCTCGATCGAGCTGGGCGCGTGGTAGGCGAACGGGGCCGGCTTCATCGCGGCGATCCGAACGCCGACGACCCCTGCAGCGCGCGCCACAGCTTCTCCGCGGTGTACGGCGGGTCGAGGTGGCGGCCGCCGAGTGCATCGACGACTGCGTTGGCGACCGCGGGCAAGGCTCCGACCGCTCCCCCTTCGCCCGCGCCCTTGGCGCCGAGCGGGTTCAGAGGCGAGGGGCTCGACACCTCGGCGGTCACGATCGGCGGGATCTCGGCCGCGGTCAGCAGGCTGTAGTCCATTAACGAGCCACTCAGATTCTGGCCGCGGCTGTCGTATCTGGCCTCCTCCACGAGGCACTCGCCGAGCGCCTGGACGGCACCACCCACCACCTGTCCGTGGACCAGCAGGGGGTTGATGACCGTGCCGGGATCGTCGACGGCGACGAGCCGCACGACGCGGAGCGCGCCGGTCGCCCGCTCTATCTCCACCACTGCCGCGTACGCGCCCGAGGAGAAGACAAGCGGCGAGTCAAACCGAGCTGACGCTGACAACCGGGTCCGGGCGCGGGCAAGCTCGATCCACGACACCGCGCCGCCGCCGACGTCCGATGCGGTGAATACTCCGTGCGACGCAGCCGGACGTCGCCGGGGTCGCAGCCAAGCAGCTGCGCCGCCAGCGGCGCGGCGCGCGCGATCAGCTTGTCGATCGCAACCGCGATCGCCGACCCGGCCACCGCCACCGAGCGGCTGCCGAACGTCCCGACGCCGCGTGGTACGACGGCGCTGTCGCCGAAGCGGAGCACGATCTGGTCAAGCTCGACTCCAAGCCGGTGCGCAGCGATCTGGGCAAACGTGGTCTCGTGCCCCTGGCCGTGAGGGCATGCGCTCGTGGCGATCTCAACGCGGCCGTCCGCGCGGAGCTCGATCTCGGCGCCTTCCCACTGGCCGCCCGCGCGTTCGACGTACAGCGCCACCCCGGTCCCGGTGACGACGCGTGCGGTCGCCGGTGCGGGCCGTGGGCTGCTCGAGCTGCCCGAGCTCGACGGCCAGTCGCAGGCAGCGCTCGTAATCGCCTGAGTCGTACTCGTGCCCCAGCGGGGTACGGTGCGGAAAGCGGCGGATCAGGTTGCGACGGCGAAGCTCGATCCGGTCGATCCCCAGCTCACGGGCCGCCTCGTCGACGAGTCGCTCGAGCATGTATGCGGCGTCGGGCCGGCCGGCGCCACGATAGGGACCGGTCGGGACCTTGTGTGTCTGCGCTCCGATCACTTCGACTTCGGCACAGCCGATGTCGTAGCAGCCGGTCATCAGCGTCGCTGCGGTCAGCGGCGGGATCGCGGTCGTCGTCAGCAGATATGCGCCGAGGTCGGCCCACAGGCGGGCCCGGATCGCGAGCATGCGGCCATCGGCGTCCAGCGCGAGCTCGATGTCGCCTTCGATCCCGCGCCCCTGGTAGGCGGCGAGAAAGTTCTCGAGGCGATCCTCTGACCATTTGAGCGGGAGCCCGAGCTTGATCGCGGCCGCCGTAACAGCGGCCACCTCGGGCGCGATCACGCCCTTGCTTCCAAACGCACCGCCGACGTCGGGGACGATCACCCGGATGCTGTCTTCCGGTCGGCCGAGGATCTGCGCGAGCTGTGCTCGCGGCCGGTGCGGGTCCTGTGCCGAGCACCAGACGGTAAGCAGGTCGGCGGGCTGATCGTGCTCGACAACGCAGCCTCGCGTTTCGATCGGCGCCGCTATCAGCCGAGGTAGCGCGTACGTGCCGCTGATCACATGGCGCGCGGCGGCGAATGCGCGCTCGACGTCTCCCTCGCCGCCTGACCAGCGTCATCAGCCGGCCGCAGGATGTCCGGGCGTCCACGATCGCGGAGCGCGGCTCGTAATGCACCGTGACAAGCTCGGCCGCGTCTTCTGCGAGCGCACGTGACCGCGGCCACCACTGCCGCGACCGGCTGCCCGACGTAGCGAACTTCGTCGTGCGCCAGGATCGGGTGCGGTTCGGGGGCGAGTACTGCGCCGCACGGGCGCTGGCACGGGGAATGGCGTCACTACGCCGTCGAGGTCGGCCGCGGTCAGCGACCCCGAGCAGACCCTCGGCGCAATCGGGCGTGCCGATCGCGCCGATCGACGCGTGCGCGTGCGGGCTGCGCACGAACGCCACGTGGCCCAGCCCATCGCGCTCGATGTCGTCCAGATATCGCGTCTGGCCGAGCAGGAAACGGACGTCCTCGCGCCGCGTGACGCCCGTCCCGATCATCGAAGCTGGTCGCGCATCCAGTCGGAGACGAGCGGGCGGTACTTGAACGGGATGTTGTTACAGACATGCGTTCCATCCTCGAACAGCACCCATGTGGAGCTCGGTGCTTCGTCGGCGATTCGCTTGGTCTCCTGCCAGGAGATCACTCGGTCCTGTGCACCGGTCACCACCATGCAGGGCTGATGCACCTCGCGCTGCGACCCCCGCGAGGTTGAGCTCGCTGGCGCGCTCGTGCGCCTCGCGCTCGCTCGCGGCGCCGGTGTGATATGCGATCGCCTCCCGTGTCAGCGACGGCATGAAGTCCCAACCCGCGCCGAGGTCGTAGGGGCCGCTGATGCCGGCGATCGCCTTCAGGCGGGGCTCGAATGCCGCGGCGCGGACAACGTAGTGGCCGCCGAGGCTCACTCCCACCGCGCCGACTCGATCGAGATCCAGCTCCGGCCGATGCTCGACGGCATCGAGGATCGCCGCGACCGCGGCCTCATAGTCGGGCCGGATGTTCAAGGCAAAGCCGGTCTCGCCCTGGCCCGGACCGTCCAGCGACAGCGTGGCAATCCCGCGCAGCAGGAACACGGTTTCCCAGGCGAAGAACTCCTCCTTGGTGGAATCGAGTCCCGGGATCAGGATCACCAGCGGCACGGACGCGTCACCCGACGGTCGGCGGAGGTTGGCCACCACCTTTGCCTCGCCGAGCTGAGCTTCGATCCGCTCGGCGGTCGGGTCCAGCAGCGCATGGGCCGCGTACAGGGCACGAATCGCTCGCAGGGTATTGCGGCGATTGAGCTCGGGATCCACGACCCAGACGAACTTCGAGAAGTGGTAGCTGACCGCGGCCCGCAGATACGCCTCGCCAGCCGTTCGAGTACGCGCCCCGCTCGCGCGGCCTCCTGCGCCAGCCGTGCATGATCCGCAGCCGTCGCGGTCCAGGCGTCCAGCCACTGGTCCCACGCGATCGATCGCCGCCGTCGTCGCGACGAAGTCGTTGTAATCGATCCCGTTTGCGATGAACCGCGCCGCCCAGTGCCTGATCGCCGCGGCGACGCGCTCGTCAGGCATCGGCCGAGCTCCGAGCCCCGATGCCGAGTCGCAGTTCGCGCTCCGCGTTGCCGAACAGCACGGCTCGTTGTGCTTTCTCGCCGAGCCCGGCCGCCCGGACCATGGCGACCGGATCCGGCTCGCCCATGTCAAACGGATAGTCGGATCCCAACAGGACGCGGTCAGGACCCACGATCTTCACCAGGGCACCAAGCAGCTGCGGATCGTGCGTGATCGAGTCGAACAGAAACCGCCGGATCACGCGATTGGCAGCGTCAACGTCTGGTGGGCGGTGGCGGTCCGGCCGCCGGGACCGTCCTCTGGCCGTGACTGATGCGACCGCTCAGGGCCACGATCGCGCCGCCTGCGTGGGCGAGCAGCACCCTCAGGCTTAGGGTGGCGAACCATCGTTCCGCCGAGGACCAGGTCCGCGGCGGCGATCGTGGTCTCGATCGGATTGCCGACAAGGTTCCACATGTAGTGGCGATCGAGCACCGGGAGCGCGAACCCTCGGGTGGTTGGGTGTACGAACACGAGCGCGTCGCACTGCTCGGCGGCCGACCAGAACGGCTCGAAGCGACGATCGCCGAGGTAGTCGCCGTTGACGCTCGTGGTCACCTCGACGCCGGCGAATGCGCCGCCCGTCATCAGCTCGACCAGTTCGCCGGCAGCCAGCTCGGGATCCTGAAGTGGGACTGCGCCGAGCACGCTGACACGGTCCGGGCTGGGACTCGCGCAGACGCTTGAGGCCCGCGTTCTGGAGGCGGCAGCGCTCTACGGCCTCATGCGCCTCAATGTCATAGAACAGCAGCGGTACCCAGGGGGAGAGGACGACCCCGGAGATCGCCCGCCGCTCCATCGTCGCCAGAATTGCTGTCGAGCTCGACGAACTCGTGGACAACGGAGCTGACGCTTCGCCCGGCGAACTCGACCACCGCACGTCCGTCGGCACGGCGCACGCGCGGGCGCCACGTTTCAGCCGGGGCGCCGTCGCGCAGCAGTTCCTCAACGATCACGTGCGCATGGAAGTCAATGGCGGTCGACACCGCAGGACCTACTTTGCCGGCGCGGTTGAGCCCCGGACCACGAGCGTCGGCTCGAGCAGAATCTCGCGCGCGGACCGGGCTCCGTCGGCAAGCTGCTCGAGCAGAAGCTCGGCCGCCGCGGCTCCGATCTCGCGCTGTGGCACGCGAACCGTGGTCAGCGGCGGGAGCAGGCGATCGACGAACGGCATGTCGTTGAAGCCGGTGATCGAGACATCGTCCGGGCACGTGAGGCCATGTGCAGCCAGCGTGTCGTAGCAGCCAAGCGCAAGCCGGTCGTTGGCCGCGACGATCGCGGTGATCTGCGGCTCGTGCCCGAGCAGCTCCTCACAGGCTCGAGCACCCTCGGGCTCGGTGAACGCAGCCGAGAAGCTCACCCGCTCGGCCGACGCTCCGAGGCCGCCGGTGCGCATCGTTTCGACGAAGCCGAGGTAGCGCTGATGGCCGGTGGAGACGTTCTGCGGGCCGGCGACATGACCGATGCGGGTGTGGCCGTGCTTGTTGGACGTGATCCACCGCGAGCCGGATTCCCTCGCGGTCGTTGACCGTGACCGCCGGCAGCGAGCCGTCCTCGAGGCTGCGATTGACGAGCACGACCGGCGTCCCGCTGGCCGCCGCCTCACGGAGCAGATCGACGTGGAGGCGGGCGGTGGCCGCGATCAACCCATCGACCTGGCGGTCGCGCAGGGTCTGCATATGCCTGCGCTCACGGTCGGGGTCATTGTCGGTATTGACCGTCAGCAGGGTGTAGCCGGCCTCGTCGAGCCGGTCCTCGATACCCCGCATGATCGGCGGGAAGAGAGGGTTGGTCAGGTCGGGGATCAGGACGCCGACGGTGAACGAGCGGTTGGTCTTCAGCCCTCGCGCGATCGGGTTGGGCCGGTAGCCGAGCTGCTCGGCAGCTCGTATCACCCGCTCGGCGGTCTCCGGGTTCACGAGCACGCGCGTGTGCTCGTTGAGCGCCCGCGACACCGTGCCTGGATGGACGTCAGCGAGGCGAGCGACGTCCCGAATCGTCACCGATGTGCTCATCGCGCGTCGAATTATGCAGCCGCCTGTGACGTTATCTTCGCCGTGCGAGCGAGCCCGATCACTGCTCTGCCTCGGCCCCGACCGCACCGCCGAGATAGAGGGCTCCGATCTCTGGATGTTCGAGTACCTCGCGTCCGGATCCCTTGAGGCGGACCATGCCGTTTTCGAGCACCACGCCCGTCGAGCTGAGCGTCAGCCCGGCGCGCGCGTTCTGCTCGACGAGCAGGATCGTCTTGCCGCGCGCGTTCATTAGCTCGATCATCTCGAAGACCATCCTGCTGATTTGCGGATCGAGACCCATCGACGGCTCGTCGAGCAAGATCAGCGCCGGATCGAGCATCAGGCAGCGGGCGAACTCGACCAGCCGCTGCTGGCCGCCTGACAGGCTGCCCGCCTTCTCGTCGGCTCGGTCGTGCACGATCGGATACAGCTCCTCGACGGCCTTCAGGCGCGTGCGGACAAGCGCCTGATCCCTGACCGTGAACGCGCCCATCTCCACGTTCTCTCGGACGGTCATCTCCGCAAACAGGCTGTGCGCCTGCGGGACATGCGAGATCCCTCTGGTCAGGATCTGCCTTGGAGTGAGGCCGGAGACGACCTCGCCGTCGAACGTCACCTCGCCAGCGCGGGGCCGAAGCAGGCCACTGATCGTGGCCAGCAGAGTCGACTTGCCGGCGCCATTGGGACCGACGACACAGGTGATGCCACCGCGCGTGACGTCGATCGAGACCTGCTTGAGGATGTCGCCGCCGCCGTAGCCGGCGGTCACGCCGCGGATGCTGAGCAGCGACGTCGTGGCACCGAGCCGCTCGCGCGGAGCGGTTCGGGTTGCGACCGGCGCCACGGTCACCCGGCGCCGCGCGGTGGCGGGGCCCTCGGTCGCGTGCGGCCCGTCAACCGTCTCGGGCTCGCCACCAAGGTAGGCGTCCAAAACCGCCGGGTTTGACCGCACCTCCTGCGGAGTGCCCGACACGAGTGTGCGGCCCTGGCTGAGAACCGTGATCCGAGCGCACAGGCTCATCACGAACTCCATGTTGTGTTCGACCACGACGATCGTCTTGCCGGCCCGGTTGAGCTCCTTGATCCGGTCGGCGAGGTGCGTGATCAAGGGTCGGATTCACGCCGCCCGCCGGCTCGTCGAGCAGCAGGATCGATGGATCCGCCACAAGCAGTGACGCAAGCTCGAGCAGCTTGCGCTGCCCGTAGGAGAGGTTGCCGGCCGGCTCGTGCGCCAGCCCGGCGATGCCCACGAAATCCAGCAGCTCCGTCGCGCGACGCCTCTCGCTTGCCGAGCCCGCGAGTCGTAGCACCCCACGCAGCCACCCCTCTTGTCGCTGGGTGGCGACGAGCATGTTCTCGAGCACGGACAGCCGCGTGAACAGCCGCGTGAGCTGGAACGTACGTCCGATACCGAGCTTGAACACCCGGTCCGGCGGGGCATTGGTGATCTCGCGCCCATCGAAGCGGACCTCTCCCTGCTGGATCCGCTCGTACCCGGTGATCACGTTGAAGAGCGTCGTCTTCCCCGAACCGTTGGGTCCAATCAGACCGTTGATCGCGCCTTCGTGGAACTCGAGCTCGCACCCCGCGAGCGCGTGGATTCCGCCGTAGGACTTCGACACTCGTCTTACCTCGATCACAGCGGCCATCACGCTGCTCCGGGAACGCCGCCGCGAACGGCAGCCTCCCGCTCCTCGTCGCGCTTGCGCGACGCCCGGAGTCGCCAGCGCTGCGCCAGCTGCACCATCCCCGGGATGACCCCGCGGGGCAGCAGCAGAATCACCGCCAAAAACAGCACCCCGTAGGCGATCAGGTAGGTCGCGCTGCTCGAGAAGGACTGCGTCAGGTATTGCTGCAGCGATTCGAGTACCAGGCCACCGAGCAGCGGGCCGGTGATCGTTCCCAGGCCGCCGAAGAAGGCCATCAGCGCGATCGACAGGTCAAACAGCGGGTCAAACGCGAACTGCGGGAATATCTGGCCGATGAAGTAGAAGTACAGGCCGCCGACCATCCCCACCGGGATTGCCGAAATCACAAAGGCCACCAGCTTCACGCGGCGGGTCTTGACGCCGAGCCCGAGCGCTCTGTCCTCGTCGTCGCGGATCGCCAGCAGCTGAAGGCCAAAACGCGAGCGGCGCACTACCCATGAAACGACGACCGTCGCGACCAGGATCACAAGCGCCACGTAGTAGAACGGCTGGTTGTAGTTTGCGGCCGAGAACGGTGCGAACGGGAAGAAAAGTCCCGAGGTGCCGCCCGTGAAGGTCAGGTTGATGGCCGCAAGCTGGAAGATGAAGAAGATCGCGATCGTCACGACCACGAACGTGTGTCGACGCGTGCGAAGTGCGATCAGCCCGAACGGGATCGCGATCAGGCCCGCGACGAGACCCCCGAACGGCAGCAGGAGGAACACCGGCCAGCCACCCACCACATGCCAGTCCTGTGCCGCCCGGGCGACCGCGTAGCCCCCGCAACCGAAGAACACCGCATGGCCGAGTGCGAGATAGCCGGTATAGCCGCTGAAGATGTTCCAGCTCGAAGCGGCGACCATGAAGATCAGCGTGAACACCGCAATCGACGTCGCGGTCGGATCGGTGACGACGAGCGGGAAGCCGACGAACACCACCAGGGCGCCTGTGATCCCCGCTGCGCCTAAGACCCGTGACGCCCGGAGCTTGCCGTGCGGGGTAGCGCCCTGGGCCCTCCGCGCCTTGCCGCGTTTGCACGCCGCTCATTGCGCGCGGACTGCCGTCTTACCGAAGAGCCCCTGTGGTCGGACTGACAGAACCACGACCAGTGCGGCGAAGAACACCAGCGGTGCCCAGGTCGGGGACCAAGCGACCGAGACCACGTCGTATATCACCAGCAGGAAGATCGCCGCTGCCATCGCGCCGCCGATCGAGCCCATGCCGCCCAGGATCACGATCGCCAGCAGGCGCGAGATCAGGTCATAGCCGCTATTGGGGTTGAACGAGTTGGTCGCTCCGAACACCATCCCGCCGATAGCCGTCACAGAGACCCCGATCCCGACCGACAGCGCGCGCACGCGATTGACGTTGATGCCGATCAGATCAGCCGCAGTGCGGTTCTGCAGCGAAGCGCGCACCGCGCGGCCGAACTTGGTCCGGTAGAGCATCAAGTACAGGGCGGCCAGCACCACGACCGCAAGCCCAAAACCGATCAGATAGATGTACGGCAGGTAGAAGCCGAAAACGTGGACCGAGCTGTTGACGTAGCTCGCCTGTAGCTGCTGGTAGTCCACGCCGAAGATCGCGGTGATGATCCCTTCGATCACGATCGCTACCGCGTATGTGACCAGGACCGACATCGCGGTCCGGTCCTGCTCGCGAAGCCGGCGCATGAAGCAGAACTCGATCGCGACCCCGAGCAGGAACATGGCCGGCACCGTTATGAGCAACCCTGGTAGGAGCCCGATTCCGAGATGCACGGACAGCGCATAGCTCAGGTACGCCCCGAGCACGACCATCACGCCCTGCGCGATGTTGATGATGTCCATGACGCCGAAGATCAGCGTCAGACCGGCGGCCATCAGGGCGTAGACGCCGCCGGTCAGGATTCCATCGACGATCGCCTCCAGGAGCGCCGTTGAGGACATCCCCCGACGCTACCCCTTCCAGTTGGGCTTCGGATACAGCGGCATGCTCGCGCCGGGGAGCGCGGTCGGAATCGTCTGCACCAGACGGCTGCTCTGCCACTGGAACGTAAGCGTCTTCTGGGCCAGGTTCTCCCCGAGCGAGTCGAACTTGACCGGGCCCTGCACGCTGTTGAGCGTAACCGCGCTGTGGAGGTAGTTGATGATCTTCTGCTGATCGAAGCCGTGAGTCGCCTTCACAGCCTGGGCGAGCGCCTGGCCGACCGAGTACGCCTCGGCCACGTCGGCGTTGACGTCGGACGGGGTGCCGCCGTACTTGGCGATGTACTCCTGCACCATCTTCTGGCTGTCGGCCTTCTTGAAGCCGCCAAACCAGCCGTTGGGGACGAAGATCCCATTTTCGTTTCCGGCGCCGACGGCCTTGACGAACTGGGCGCCCTGGTCCGGACCGGCCGTGGCGATGAATGCCTTGGGGTTGTAGTGCTGCTGAATGAATGTGTGCACGAAAGCCGACACGGTCGGGACGTCGACCGAGCCGAGCACGACGAGGTCCGCGTGCGTTGCGGCCACCTGACCTGCGATCGGCGTGTAGTCGGCGACCTCGGCGGGGAATACCTTTGAGAGCACGGTCTTGACTCCCGCGGATTGCAGGATCTGCTGCGCCACCGGAATCTGAGGCTGGGTGAACGGGTCATTGACAGTCGCGTAAGCGGCGGTCTTGGGGCGCTGCGAGGGCGGCAGCGACGCGACCCATTGCGCGAACGTCACGAGGTTGTCCTTGACCGGGATCGACACGTCGAACACGTTGTGCAGGCCCTCGCCGAACACGCTCGGAGCTCCGCCGGCGCCCTCGACGAACGCGTAGCGGTAGCGCGCCGCCACGCGGGCCGCCGGGGCAGTCAGGAGGCTCGAGAACGGCCCGAACACGAGCTGGTCGTGGTCTGAGCCGATCAGCTTCTCGTAGTTGGTCACCACCTGGGCCGGGCTCGAGGAATCAGACAGGACGCTCAGCTTGATCGGGTGGCCGAGCAAGCCACCGGCACGGTTCTGATCGGCCGCCCAGAGCTGATAACCGCGCTCGAACGCTTGGCCGTCGGCGGCGAAGTCGCCCGACAAGCGACAGCGACGTCCCGATCGTGATCGGGCTTGCCTTGGAGCCGGAGCTCGCACCGCCCGCGCTACTACTACTGCTGCTGCTCGAGCTCCCGCAGGCTGCGAGCACGCCGACGGCGACGAGCACCAGAACCGCCGTCAGAAGACACTTTGCAGGGAACGCTCTCCTCATTTCCTCACCTCCGACTCCGGGCAGGCACGTTGCACCCAAATCCGTCCCTGCAATCGTTTGCAGGCAACATATCGCCCGGATCTGTGGCTGTCAACGACAAACCTGCGCAGTTAGCACAGCGCCAATGTTTGTTGGGCGCCGGGCCTCGCGGCCCGCGCTACCAACCACGTTGACGACCCCCGTCTTTACAGCCCGTAGGAGCGGCCGATCACGTCGAGCATGATCTCGTCGGTGCCCGCGCCGATTCGGTTCAGCCGCAGGTCGCGCCACGAGCGCTCGATCCCGTACTCCTGCATGTAGCCGGCGCCGCCGTGGATCTGGATGCACTCGTCGGCCACCTCGACCGCGATCCGGGCGCTGTAGAGCTTCGCCATCGTGATCTCGCGGACCGGGTACTCGCCGTTCTGAAAACGCCAAGCGGTCGTGTAGACCATCTGGCGAGCGGTCTCGATCTTGGTCGCCATCTCGGCGAACTTGTGGCGGATCACCTGGAAGTGGCCGATCTCCCGGCCGAACGCCTTGCGCTCCTTGGCGTACTTGAGCGTGCGGTCGAAGACGTGCTGGGCGCCGGCGACCGCGCCGGCCGCGCCGATCAGCCGCTCGCCCTGGAGCTCCCACATGATGTGGTAGAAGCCCTTGCCGATCTGGCCGAGCACCGCCGACTCGGGGACGCGGACGTCCTGGAAGGCGAGCAGCGCCGTGTCGGAGGCGTGCATGCCGAGCTTCTTGAGCCGCTTCTCGCGGACCACGCCGGGCGTGTCCATCGGGACGATGAACAGCGTGAAGCCGTCGTACCCCGCGTCGGGATCGGTCTTGGTCACGAGCACGATCGCGTGCGCGCGGTGCCCGTTGGTGATGTAGGTCTTGGAGCCGTTGATGACGTAGTCGCCGGTGGCCTCGTCGCGGACGGCGCGGGTCTTGATCCCGGCGACGTCGGAGCCGGCGTCGGGCTCGGTGATGCCGATCGCCAGGATCGCCTTGCCGGCGATCGCCGGCGCTGCCCACTGCTGCTTCTGCTCCTCGGTGCCGAACGCGAGGATCGGCGGCATCGCCATGTCGGTCTGGACCGCGACGCCCATCGACAGCCCACCGGAGTGGGCGTGGGCCATCTCCTCGGCGAGCACGAGGGTGGTGTAGTAGTCACCGCCCTGGCCGCCGTAGGCCTCGGGCTTGTCGAGGCCGAGGAAGCCGAGCTCGCCCATCCGCTCGAACACCCAGTCGGGGAAGGTCGTCTCCTCCCACTCCTCGGCGTGCGGCTGGAGCTCCTTGATCACGAAGCGGCGGATCGACTCCCGCAGCTGCTGGTGCTCGTCGGTGAAGATGAAGTGCTTGCGCTCGGCGGCGAAGTCGGGCTTGAGGACGTCTGCTGTGGCCATGGGTTGCAACGGTACCTGGCGTGCGTCGGCGAAGTAAACAGTAGGACTTCCTACTTCCCGCGCGGGAGCGCAGCCTCGGTGTCTAACCGTCGATATACGCCCTCCAGGCACCGAGGTCGTAGGCTTGCGCCCGCGATGGGATACGAGACACTCCAGTACACCGTCGCGCCGACGGGCGTCGCGACGATTGCGCTCGATCAGCCGCAGACCCGCAACGCACTCTCCGACGAGCTCCTCACCGAGCTGATCGACGCGCTCCAGGCGGCCCGCGACGACGACGCGGTCCGCTGCGTGGTGCTGACCTCGAACCACGACAAGGTCTTCTCCAGCGGCGCCAACCTGGCCGGGTTCGCCGGCGACACGGCGCTGATCCAGAAGCACTTCGCGACCGAGCGCTTCCCGCGCGTGTTCCGGCTGCTCGGCGAGCTGGGCAAGCCCTCGATCTGCGCCGCCAACGGTCACGTGCTGGCCGGCTCGCTCGGCCTGGCGCTGGCCTGCGATCTGATCATCGCCAAGGAGACGGCTCGCTTCGGGACGCCCGAGATCAACGTCGGTCTGTTCCCGTTCATGATCATGGCGCTGATCTACCGCAACGTCGGGCGCAAGAAGACCGCCGAGCTGATGCTGCTCGGCGAGCAGATCTCAGCGCAGGAGGCGGAGCGGATCGGGATCGTCAACCGGGTCGCATCCGAGCGAGGAGTTCCAGCCGCTGGTCGATGAGTGGGCGCAGAAACTGGCGCGCAAGTCGCCGGCGCTGATGAAGCTCGGCAAGGACGCGATCTACCGCCAGCAGGACATGCCGCTGGCCGACGCGATCGACTACCTGCGCGCGCAGCTGACGATCGCCTTCTCGACCGAGGACATCCAGGAGGGCGTCAAGGCCTTCTTCGAGAAGCGCGAGCCCGAGTGGAAGGGCCGGTAGCGGCGCCGAAACCGGCCGGCGGCGGCGGAGTGATAGCGTCCCGAACGGTGAATCGAACCCGCCACACCGGGGCGCGGGGAGGCGATTCCCGACGGGATCGAGCGATGAGAGGGGACAGGGCGAATGACGCAGTCGATGGTGGCCGGGACCGACGGTTCGGAGAGTGCGGACCACGCGGTCGAGTACGCCGGCAAGCTGGCGCTCGCGCTTGGAGCGAGCCTGCACGTGGTCAACTGCTACCGGGACACGTCCTCGGCCTCTTGGATGTCGGCCGCGGGGGGATTCCCGGTCGCGGAGCCGATCCCCGATGAGGACGCGCGGTTGAAGGCCGAGGAGATCGTCACCCAGGCGCGTGACCGGCTGATCGCCCAGGGCGTGGATGCCCACGGCCACGTCTGCAGCGGTGATCCCGCGCAGGCGCTGATCACGGTCGCCGAAGACCAGGGCGCCGACATGATCGTCGTCGGCAATCGCGGCATGAGCGGCGCCAAGCGGATGCTGGGCTCGGTGCCCAACAGCGTGTCGCACCACGCCAGGTGCGGCGTGCTGATCGTCCCGACGACCTAGCGCTCACGGGCGCTTGACGCTCACCGACCCACCTGCCAGAGTGAGAAGTAGCACGTCCCACTTCTTGCTTTGGCCACCGACGCCCCTCCCTCGAGCCTGCTGCGCCCTCTTGCCGCCGATCTCCAGGCTCGCCGCGAGCAGATCAAGCAGGGTGGCGGCGCCGAGCGAATCGCGCGCCAGCACGACGCCGACAAGCTGACGGCGCGCGAGCGGCTGGCGCTGCTGATCGACGAGGGGACGTTCGTCGAGCTTGGGATCCACGGACGGCCGCACTTCTCCCAACGGGCGATGGAGGGCCGCGACGCACCGGCCGACGGCGTGATCACCGGCTACGGCAGGGTCGACGGCCGGCTGACCGCCGTGGCCGCATACGACTTCACGGTGATGGCGGGATCGATGGGGATGACCGGCGAGCTGAAGGTCACCCGCCTGCGCGAGCTCGCGCTGACCAAGCGGATCCCGTTCGTGTGGCTGCTGGATTCGGCCGGGGCTCGGATCCAGGAGGCGGTCGGATCGCTGTTTGCGGGCAGCGGCCACCTGTTCCGCGAGGAGGTGATCAACTCCGGCGTGATCCCGCAGGTCGCGGGGCTGATGGGACCGTGCGCCGCCGGCACCGCCTACATCCCCGGCCTGGCCGATTTCGTCCCGATGGTCAAGGGGCGCGGCTCGATGGCGCTCGCGGGCCCCCATCTGGTCCGCGCGGCGGTCGGCGAGGACGTAACCCAGGAGGAGCTCGGGGGGTCGCGGGTTCACTGCCGCAAGTCGGGCGTCGGGGACCTCGAGGTCGCCGACGACCAGGAGTGCATCGAGGCGATCAAGCAGTACCTGAGCTTCTTTCCCCAGAACTGCGAGCAACCGCCTCCGAACCTGCCGACCGACGACCCGGTCGACCGCGGCGATGAGGACCTGCTCGACGTGCTGCCCGAGTCAAACCGCAAGCCGTACGACATGTACGAGGTGATCCGGCGGATCGTCGACGAGGGCCACTACTTCGATCTCAAGCCGCAGTTCGCCAAGACGGTCATCACCTGCCTGGCGCGATTCGGCGGTCGCCCAGCCGGGATCGTCGCCAACCAGCCCAAGCAGCTCGGCGGCATCCTCGACAACGACTCGTCGGACAAGGCGGCCCGCTTCATCAATCTCTGCAACGCGTACGGGATCCCGCTCGTCTACCTGATGGACGTGCCCGGGTTCATGGTCGGGACCAAGGTCGAGCAGCAGGGGATCATCCGCCACGGCGCCAAGATGCTGTACGCGACCGCCAATGCGACCGTCCCGAAGGTCACGGTCGTGCTCCGCAAGGCCTACGGCGCCGGCTACTACGTGATGTGCGGCCGAGCGTTTGAGCCCGACGTGATCGTCGCCTGGCCGAGCGCCGAGATCAGCGTGATGGGCGCCGAGGGAGCGGTCGAGATCATCTTCCGCAAGCAGGTCGAGGCAGCCGACGACCCGGCCGCCAAGCGCCAGGAGCTGATCGACGAGTTCCGCAAGATCATCGACGTCTACGTGGCGGCCGGCAACGACATGATCGACGACGTGATCGACCCGCGGGAGACGAGAAAGACGATCTGCCACGCGCTCGAGATGGCTGCCGGCAAGACGATCGAGCGCCCCTTCAAGCGTTCCGGGATCGTCCCCGTATGATCGAGCCGGACGAACGAGGTCGCCGCGTGACAGGCGAGCCCCGGATGGCGAGCGGCGGCGAAGAGCCGAGTCCGGCGATCATCACCTGCGCGATCTCGGGCGCGATCGCCAACCGGGACCAATGCCCGGCGATCCCCTACACGCCGGAGGAGTACGCCGCCGAGGCGCGGCGGATCGTCGACGAGGGCGGGGTCCACATCCACATCCACGCCCGCTCACCCGACGGTGCGCCGTCGTACGAGATCGAGGATTTCGCAGCCATCAAGCGAGCGATCACCGACGAGGTCGGCGACGCGGCGATCATCAACTTTTCGACCGGGACCGTCGGCGTCCCGGTCGCCAAGAGGATCGCCTACCTGGAGGCGTGCAGGCCGGCGGTCGCGGCGCTCAACATGGGCTCGATGAACTACGCCAAGTACTCGCGCTCGCGCCGGGACTTCGTGTTCAAGTTCGTGTTCACGAATCCCTTTGACGAGATCATCGAGCTGCTGGAGGCGATGCGCCGACTCGAGATCAAGCCCGAGCACGAGTGCTTCGATCTCGGCCATGTCGGCTCATTGACGCCGCTGGTCGACATGGGGCTACTGCAGGCGCCGCTGCACGCCGACTTCGTGATGGGGGTCGTCGGCGGCGTGCCGGCAAGCGCCCGCAACCTGGCCGCGATGGCCGACAACCTGCCCGCGGGAAGGCATCACTGGGGCGTGATCGGGATCGGTCGCGGTCAGTGGATGCTCGTCGCCGCGGCGCTGACGCTCGGCGGCTCGGTCCGGGTCGGGCTCGAGGACAACTTCTATCTCCCGAACGGCGAGATGGCCCGCTCCAACGGCGATCTGATCGCCAAGGCGCGCCAGATGGTGGAGGACTCCGGGCGGCGTCCGGCGACCGTCGACCAGGCGCGTGAGCTGCTCGGAATCGAGCCGCGGGTTCCGGCAGCGGGATGACGCTCCCGCTCGACGGCCTCACGGTCCTGGACCTGAGCAGGCTGTTGCCGGGACCGTTCTGCTCGCTGCTGCTGGCCGACTTCGGCGCCGACGTGATCAAGGTCGAGGACACCGGCGTCGGCGACTACGTGCGCTGGTCGCCGCCGCACTACGAGGGCGCCGACGAGACCGCGCGCGGAGCTCTGTTCCTCGCGCTCAACCGCGGCAAGCGCTCGATCCGGATCAACCTCAAGTCGGCGCAGGGCAAGGAGGTGCTGCTGCGGTTGGCGCGCGACGCCGACGTGCTGCTCGAATCATTCAGGCCGGGGGTGCTCGACCGCCTCGGCGTCGGCTACCAGGCGCTGCGGGAGCACAACCCGCGGCTGATCTACTGCGCGATCACCGGCTACGGGCAGGACGGCCCCAACCGTGACCGCTCCGGCCACGACATCAACTATCTCGGCCTCAACGGCATGCTCGGCCTGACCGGAGACGGCGACGGTCCGCCGGTGCAGGCCGCCGGCCAGATCGCCGACATCGGCGGCGGCTCGTTGATGGCGGCGGTCGGGATCCTGGTCGCCCTGCGCGAGCGTGAACGTTCGGGGGAGGGCCAGCTGGTCGACTGCTCGATGTTCGACGGCGCTCTGTCATGGCTGGCGATGGTCGCCGCCGAGACGTTTGCGACCGGCCGCGCCCCCCGCCGGGGTGAGCTTCAGCTGGCGGGGCGGTTCACCTGTTATCGCCCGTATCAGTGCGCCGACGGGTACGTCTCGCTGGGTGCGCTGGAGCCGAAGTTCTGGCAGGCGTGGTGCGAGGGCGTCGGGCGCGAGGACCTGCTCGCGCACCAGTTCGACGCGCCCGGATCTGACGCACACCGGGCGGTCAGCGAAATCTTCAGGCAGCGCACGCGCGATCAGTGGCGCGCGTTCGCGTCGGAGTCCGACTGTTGCCTGGAGCCGATTCTCGAGCTCGACGAGGTGCTCGACTCCGAGCTCGTGCGCGCGCGGGAGATGATCGTGTCGATGCAGCAGCCCGGCAGCGAGCGGCCCGTGCGGCTGCTCGGCACGCCGGTCAAGCTCAGCCGCACGCCGGCCCAGCCCGGCCGCTCACCCGGCCCGGCGCTCGGCGAGCACACCGACGATGTGCTGGGCCAGGCCGGCTACAGCGAAGCGGAGATCGCCGGGCTGCACGAGTCGGGCGCGATTGCGGGCGCCAAACAGACAGTCCGCGGATCGTTCATGAGCGATTGAGATGGCCACCACCAGCGGCATGCTGAAGATGTCCGAGCTCGCCGAGCGCTCCGGTGTCAGCGCTGGCACGATCAAGCACTACCTGCGCGAGGGACTGCTCGGCCCCGACGATGACGTGCTGAGGACGAGCCGGAACATGGCCTACTACCCCGAGGAGTTCGTCGGGCGGATCCGCCTGATCAAGCGTCTGCAGGAGCAGCGCTTCATGCCGCTGCGGGTGATCCGCGAGGTGATGTCGGACCCGGAGCGGGCCGCCAAGGTGATCGAGCTCGAGGACCGGATTCTCGAGCGAGCGATCGAGGCACGCGAGTCGGGCCGGGTGTCGCGGACGGTCGTCCAGGAGACCTACAACGTCCCGCGCAAGGTGCTCCAGCGGCTCGAACAGCTCGGCATCCTGACCCCGAACTCGCGCGGCTACGATGATGACGACGTCGCGATCATCGAGGCGATCTCGCGGTTCCGCGCCGGCGGCTACGAGCAGGAGATCGGCTTCACCGTCTACGACACGCTGCGCTATCGCGATGCGCTTGCGCCGCTGGTCGCCGAGGAGGTGCGCGTCCTGCGCCAGCGGCTCGGAGAGGTGGAGGTCGATCGCGCGGTGGAGATCATCTCATCGGGCGCGCAGCCGCTGCGGGAGTTGGTCGGAGCGATGCACTCCAAGCTGCTGCTCGCCGAGCTTCGCCGCCAGCGCACCGCCTGACCCGCTGAGGCGACGAAGTCCCCGATCGCAAACCCTGCGTTCGCGACCGGGGATCGTCGGGCACGTCAGGCGGCGGCGCCCTCGACGAGCCGCTGTTCGCGGGTCTCCCGCGAGTCGGCGTCGGTCGAGCTCGTCTCCGCCTCGCGCGCCTGGGACGGGAGCAGCGGCGACAGCGCGAGCATCGCGCCGAGCAGCCCGACCTGCCACCAGATCGTGTGGGTCAGCGCCGGGGCAAACCCCTCGTGTCCGAGGACGGTGAAGAAGATCGTTCCCAGAACGGCCACGCCGATCCCTCCGCCGAGCTGCTGGACCGCGTTCACCACGCCCGACGCCGAGCCGGTCTCCCGATCGGTGACCGCCGAGATGATCGTGTCGAACACCGGCACCACGAACAGCCCCATGCCCATCCCAACGACGAGCAGCGGACCGATCAACGCCCAGGTCGAGGCGTGTCCCGCGGAGGCGATAATCAGCGCGACCGCGATATAGCCCAGCATCGAGACGACGCCGCCGATCTGGATCAGCGTCCGACCGCCGACCTTGGCCATCGTCTGCGCCGACACGGGCGCCGTGAGCGCGGTGCCGAGCGCGAACGGAGCCATCGTCAGGCCGGCGTGGATTGCGCTGAAGCCCTCGCCCAGCTGCAGGAACAGTGTCAGCGCGAGCATCGAGCCGACCATGCCGCCGAAGTAGAGCATCAGCACCAGCAGTCCGGCTGAGTAGCCGCGGTGAGTGAAGATGCTCGGCTCGATCAGCGGATCGAGGCCGGCCGCCTTGCGGCGACGCAGGTGACGGGCGAACAACGCGAACAGCACGACGCTCGCGCCCATCGATGCATACGTCCATGCCGGCCAGCCGAGCTCGCGACCCTGGATCAGCGGGTAGACGATCGCCAGCGCACCGACGGCCGCCAGCGCCGCACCGCCGAGGTCGAGGCTGCTCGCGTGCCGCGTGCGCGTCGCCGGCAGCAGCGCGGCCGCTCCGAGCACGGCGGCGATGCCGAGCGGGAGGTTGATCAGGAACACCAGGCGCCAGCCGGACCCGAACAGGTCCAGTGCGATCAGGGCACCGCCGAGAATCGGGCCGATCATCGCCGCCGAGCCCATCACCGGGCCGAACAGCCCGAACGCCTTCGGCAGCTCATCGGCGGGGAAGACCTCGCGGATCACGCCCAGGCCCTGCGGGATCATCATCGCCCCGAACAGGCCCTGCGCGAGGCGCGCGGCGATCAGCACGCCGGTCGTCGGTGCCAAGCCGCACAGTGTTGACGCGGCGGTGAAGCCGGTGGCGCCGATCAGGAACATTCGCCGGCGGCCGAACAGGTCACCGAGCCGGCCGCCGATCAGCAGCCCGACGGCGAGCGCCACCGCGTAGCCGCCGACGATCCACTGCAACTCGGTTGAGGACGCGTTCAGGTCGTGGTGGATCGTGGGTGCGGCGACGTTGACGACCGTCCCGTCGAGCAGATCCATGCACTCGGCGGCCAGGATCACGAACAGGATCAGCCATCGCCTCGGGTGGGGAAGTTGCATTTCTCATCTCCCGCAATTCGTGGAACAATGTTTAGAACGTAATTCTCGAACAACGTTCTAGACTTCGAACAGTGTTCCAAACGACGTCCGCCCTGTCAAGTAGCCTGATCCAGAGATGAGCTCCACCGAGCTCCCACCGGTTCCTCGCCTGCCGTCGCGGGCGACTCAGGCCAAGCGCCGCGAGCCGCGCGAACGCGTGCTGTCGCGGGACGCGATCGCCACGGCCGCGCTCGAGATCATCGACGCCGAGGGACTCGACGCGGTCACGATGCGTCGTGTCGCCCAGGCGCTCGGCACCGGGGCCGCATCGCTGTACCAGCACGTGGCGGGCAAAGAGGAGCTGATCGAGCTCGTGGTCGATCGGGTGATCGGTGAAGTGCCGATCCCTGAGGAGCCCGATCCCGAACGGTGGCAGGAAGAGGTCAAGGACGGGCTGCGCGTGATTCGGACGGCGATCGCGGCACACCGTGACCTGGCGCGGGCGATCTTCGCGCGGATCCCGTTGGGTGAGAACGCGCTCGTGGGCAGCGAGTGGATGATCCGCACGCTGCGGGCGGGGGGATTGCCGGACCAGGTGGTCGCCTACGCCTGTGACCTGCTGCCGCTGTATGTGACCGCGGTCGCATACGAGCAGAGCCTGTACGCCGGCGAGAACGTCACGCCCGAGGTGATGGGCGAGTTCGTCGCCAACATGCGCCGCTACTTCGAGTCGCTGCCGCCAGATCGGTTTCCGAACACCGTCGCGCTCGCCGCCTGCCTGACGTCGGGCGACAATGACGAGCGGTTCGAGTTCGGGCTCGAGGTGCTGGTTCGCGGCCTTGCTGCAATGGCGGAGTGAACGCTCACCACCAAGCGTCGTGCCACTCCATCACGCCATACCCATCGGCGAGCCGGATCCCTCCGGGCAGTTCGCCCGAGAAGGTGCCGAACGGCTGGCGGTAGGAGCTGCGCACGAGCACCATGTTGGTGTCGTTTTCGCGCACCGCCTCGGAGGCGAAGTGCAGCCCGCCGACGGTTGACAGGTCGGGCGCGAACTCGACGGGGCCTGCCTCGACCGGGTGTCCGTCGATCCAGACCGTCCGCTCGCTGTGGCGCGGCGGATCGTTGACGCCCTGCACGAGGTTCCAGGCGAGCCCGCGGCCGTCGACCGCCTCGCCGACGCCGGCGCTCCAGCTCCAGCGGGTGTGGCGCTCGTAGTAGCCGGCGGTGTCGTCGATCATCGCGCGAGCATCAACGGACCGGCGCACGCCTCCGATCGTGATCGTGCCCGGAGCGGGGATCCCGCCCTGCTTGCGCGTCCAGGCATACGCCTCGCCAGCGCGGCAGACGGCCTCGACCCCGGGGGTTTCGCTCAGCTCGAGCTCGATCAGGACGTCGCCGTCGCTCACGCGTGCGGTGCCGGTCGCAAGCGAGACGGCCGCGGTGCCGAGTCGCGTGCGCTCGTGCAGCCGCCGGGCAGCGCGGTCCCAGACAGCCCAGAAACACTGCCGCGCCGGGCCGACGCGGACCGATGCCATGCAGATCATCAACGCCGGGCCGTAGACGCCGACGTATCGCCAGGCCTTCAGGGGGCGTGCGCCTCGGCGGCCCGGCATCGGCTCTGGCGGGAGCGCAAGCTCGCCGAGCGCCGCGGGACGCTCGTCACCGAACGTGCCGCGGTAGGGAAGGGCCGCCGGTATCGGAGCGTTCATCGCCTGGGCTGAGAAAATGAGGGTCCTGGCCGACAGGAACGTGCAACACTGACTGACCAGTCAATCGGGAAAGGCGAGGCCGTGCGCGCCGCAGCAATCCAACTGAACGCGACCGACGATACCGATCGCAACCTCGAGACCGCCGACCGTCTGGTGCGCAGGGCAGCCTCGCTCGGCGCGGAGCTCGTCGTGCTGCCGGAGAAGTGGACCGTGCTCGGGGCACCGGAGCACATGGAGGCGGGCGCCGAGACGCTCGATGGCCGAGCGATCAGCTGGGCTCGCGAGACCGCCGCGGCGCTCGGGATCGACCTGGTCGCCGGTTCGATGTTCGAGCGCGTGCCCGGCCGCGAGCTAGGGGCCAACACCAGCGTGCACGTCGGCCCCGACGGTGAGGTCAAGGCCGTATATCGCAAGATCCATCTGTTCGACGTCGAGATCGACGGGGCACGCTACGCGGAGTCGACGACCGAGGAGCCCGGTGAGGAGATCGTGGTCACCGAGTTGCGATGACGCCACCAAGCTCGGGCTGACGATCTGTTACGACCTCCGCTTCCCCGAGCTGTACCGGATCCTGGCGCTGCGCGGCGCGACCGTGATGTCGATCCCGGCCGCGTTCACGCTTTCCCACCACGCGCGACCATTGGGAGCCGCTGATCCGGGCGCGGGCGATCGAGAACCAGGGCTTCGTGATCGCGCCAAACCAGATCGGCGCACCACCCCGGAGGTCTGCGCTCGGGCGGGCGCTCGATGATCGTCGACCCGTGGGGAGTGGTGCTGGCCGGGGCCACCGACTCCGAGACCGCGATCGTCGCCGACCTCGAGATGGATCGGGTGAGCGAGGTGCGCGCGCGCGTGCCGGCGCTCGCCGCACCGCCGGCCGAACGCGTACAACTGGGCGGGGAAGTGACGACCGCTGCGACCGACAAGCGGCGTGTGATTCTCGACGCCGCGGTGCGGGTGTTCGCACGCCAGGGCTTTCACACGTGTCGCGTGTCGGACATCGCCGACGAGGCGGGCGTCGCCTACGGGCTCGTCTACCACTACTTCTCCTCCAAGGAGGAGATCCTCGACACGCTGTTCCTCGAGCGCTGGGACGTGATGCTGGCCGCGATCGGGGAGGCCGACGCAGACGCTCAGCTCGCCGCGCGAGAAGCTCTACGCGATCGCCGCGTTCATCATCGACTCCTACCGCCACGACCCGGAGCTGATGAAGGTGATCATCGTCGAGGTCACGCGCGCCGCGAACACGTTCGGGCTGACCCACTTGGCCAAGATCCGCGAGGCCTACGCCGGAATCGCGACGATCGTCTCGCGTGCCCAGGAACAGGGCACATTTCGGACAGAGGTCACCCCCGAGTTCGCGGCGCAGGCGTTCTACGGCTCGATCGAGCAGGTCCTGACCGGCTGGATCTTCGACAGCGCTCAGATCGGCGAGGACGAGCTCGAAGCGGCCAAGACGCTGATCGTCGAGATGATCTGCCGCGGGATCGAGCGTTAGCAAGGCTCGGGCGACGGGTAGCAGTAGGGCTCCGGTGGACGTGTCAGCGGCCTCCCGCCCACTTCCCGCGACAAGAGTCTGATTGAATGCCCCCGATGTCCGAGAGTCCCCTGGTGAAGCGCCTGATGTGGTCTGGGTTGCTGGCAGGAATTGGCGCCCTCGCGAGCATCGCGTCTACCCGGCTGGCCGCGGTCATCTGGATGCGGGTGTTCGGCGAAGAGCCGCCCGAGTGAGCGAGCAGCCCGAGAACGCGGCAGCGCCGGACGAGTCTGCAGCCGTCGATGAGCCGGCGGCGCTCGGTCCCGATGCTCCCACCGAGTCCGAGACCGAGACCGACGAGGCGCAGGCCGAGTCCGCGCCCGTGGAATCAGCGCCCGACGCCGAGAGCGCACCCGCGGCCGAGTCCGAGAGCGCACCCGCGCCCGCAGTCGAGAGCGCACCCGCGGCCGAGTCCGAGAGCGCACCCGCGCCCGCAGTCGAGAGCGCACCCGCCGAGCCTCCCACCGCCGTCACGCCCCCGCCGGCCGTCACGCCCCCGACCGAGCCGCCGGCACCCGCATGGGAGCCGCCCCCCGTGGCCGCCGAAGCCGACGGTGGCGGCCTGCTCGAACAACGACCTGAGATCGCGGCCGGCGCAGCGTTCGCCGGCGGCCTCCTGTTCGCCCTGATCCTCAAGCGCCTTGCCCGCTGACAACGAAAACCTCGCCGCGGCCGTAACGGAGGTATCCGAGCGCGTCTCGGTGCTGGTCCGTGAGGAGATCGAGCTCGCCAAGGTCGAGATCACCCAGAAGGCGACCTCGATCGGCCGGGGTGCAGCCGCGGCCGCGGCTGGCGCCGTGTTCGGCGTGTTTGCACTGATCTTCATCCTGCTGACGATCGCCTGGGCGATCAATGACGCGACCGGGAGCCTGTGGCTCGGATTCGCGATCGTGATGGTCGTGCTGATCCTGCTGAGCGCGTTCGCGTTCCTGTTCGCGTGGCGCAAGCTGAAGGTCGGCGCGCCGATGCCCGACATGGCGATCGACGAGGCGCGCAAGATCCGCGACACGGTCGCGCCCGAGGGCCAGCTCTGATGGCCACGGGCACTCCGGCGCGCACGCCCGAGCAGCTCAGGGCGTCGATCGAGCTCAACCGCCAGGAACTCGGTTCAGCGGTCGAGAAGCTCCGGGTCGAGGTTGCCCGGCTGACCGACTGGCGCTCCCAGCTGCGCCACTACGAGCCGCAGGTGCTGGTCGGGGCGGGCGTCGCCGGGTTCGTACTCGGCGGCGGCATCGCGGCGATCGGCGCGCTCACGTTCGGGCGCCGGCGGCGCAAAAAGCTCGAGCGCTGACCTTTCGGCGCCGGCGGCGCGCGAAGCTTGACCGCTAGCTCAGGAACGAGCTCGGCAGCCCGCCGGCACCGAGCAGGCCGGGGCCGACGTGGGTACCGATCACCGGCCCGATCTCTGAGATCACCCGCGGTTTGACGCCGAAGATCTCGGTCCCGCGCGCGGCCAGCTCGGCGGCCTCGTTCGGAGCCTGGATGTGCTGCACCATCCACGCGTCGGCGCCGGCTTCATTACACGTGCGTAGGAGATCGACCATCCGCTCGAACGCACGTCGCGACGTTCGCACGCGCTCGATCGGGGTGATCTCGTTCTCGACCGTCAGGATCGGCTTGATCCTCAGCGCCGAGCCGAGCCATGCCTGCGCGCCGGCGATCCGGCCACCGCGCCGGAGGTACTCGAGCGTGTCAATCGCGAACCACATCTTCAGCCCGGCCCTGGCGCGCTTGACGTGATCAAACACCTCGGCCCCGCTGCGGCCCGCGCGCGCGGCGGCGCACCCGGCCAGGATCACGAGGCCCTCGCCACCGCAGGCGCTGGCTGAGTCGAACACGAACACCCGCGGGCCCCGCTCGCCAAGCTGCTCACGGGCCTGCTCGGCCGCACTGACGGTCCCTGACATACCGCCGGCGAGGTGGATCGAGACGATCTCGTGGCCCGCGTCGAGCAGCGGCTCGTAGACCGCCAGGAAGTCGCCGATCGACGGCTGCGAGGTGGTCGGCAGGTCGGTCTCGGAGCCCAGCCGGTCGTAGTACGCGCCGTAGTCGGTGATCTCGCTCTCGCGCTGCGCGCCCTCCGGCCAGCGGACGTAGAGGCTGACTTCGTGCACGTCCTGTTCGGCCACCGTCTCGCTGGGCATGTAGTGGCAGGTGTCGGAAACGATCGCGACGCTCATAACGGCGGCACCCTACCAGCGGTCTCTACACTGCGCCGCCAAGTGCCGCGCACCCTCGTCACCGGCGCGACCGGATTCATCGGCTCGCACGTCACCCGACTGCTCGTGGAGCGGGGCGACGAGGTCCTGGTCACGGTCCGTGCAAGTTCGCGCACGGAGGCGCTCGCAGGCCTCGACGTCAAGCAGCTGCGGGCCGACATCCTCGACCGCCGCGCGATCCGCCGAGCGATGCGGAGGGTGGAGCGCGTGTTCCATATCGCCGGTACGACGAGGCTCGCTGAGCCCCGCGCACAGATCATCTCCTTGACCGTGGAGGGGACTCGGATCGTGCTCGAGGAGGCGCTGCGGGCCGGGGTCGAGCGGGTCGTCTACACCTCCTCGGTCGCAGCGATCGGGCCGGCCGCCGCCGGCCAGACCGCCGACGAGCGCAACGCGTGGGAGGCCGGGCGCTACGCGATCGCCTACCTGGACGCCAAGCACGAGGCCGAGACGGCGGCACTGCGGCTGGTCGCGCGCGGGCTGCCGCTCGTGATCGTCAACCCCGCGCACGTGCTCGGCCCCGGTGATCCGGGCCGGTCGTCGACGGCGTTCGTCCGGCGCTTTCTGCGTCGCCAGATCCCGGCCTATGTCGATGGGACGCTGAACGTGGTCGGCGTTCAGGACGTGGCCCGCGGCCATCTGCTCGCCGACGAGCGGGGCACGATCGGTGAGCGCTACATCCTCGGCAACCGGAACTTCACGATGGACCGCCTGTTCGCCGACCTCGGCCGTCTGTCCGGGGTACGAACCGCCGGCGATCAAGCTGCCGGTCGGCCTTGCAATCGCCCTCGCCGGCGCCGGACGGAGAGTCGCCGGTGACCGTTGCCGGCCCCGGCTGAGGTGCGGGCCGCGTCACTGAATTGGGCGTTCGTCAACCGCAAGGCCAAGCGCGAGCTGGGATGGAGGACCGCGCCCCACGAGGACTGTCTCGAGGAAACGATCGAGTTCTACCGGGAGCGCGACGGCGCGCTGATCGCCTCGCCCGGAGCGCGGCAGCCGTTCGCGTTGCGGATCGTGGGTCAGACGCTGCGCCGCGTCGGCCTGTAGGCCTAAAAGCCAGCCCTCAGCCGTATCGTCTGCTGACACGATGGCGACGCTCTACCGATGCAACACGCCGACCGATTGGCTGTGCCCGTGCGGGCGGGTGGCGCGGGCCCTGAAGCGCGACGGGATCGAGTTCGATGCCGTCGTCGTGCCGCAGCGGCGCTCGCGGCGTCCCGAGGTGGTGGCGCTCAGCGGTCAGAAGCGGGTGCCGCTGCTGGTCCTCGATGGGGAGGTGATCTGCGACTCGCGGCGGATCATCGAGCAACTCGAGCTTCGGCGCCGCTGAGCAGATCGAGCACCGAGCCGCCGCTCGCCGGCCGGACGACGCCGCGTTCGGTGACCAGGGCGGTGACGAGAGCGGCGGGCGTCAGATCGAACGCCGGGTTGCGGCACGGGGTGCCGGCGATCGTCAGCTGATGGAGGTCACCTCCGGGGCCGGTGCGGATCGCGCTGACTTCGTCACCGTCGCGTTCCTCGATCACAATCTGCTCGCCGAAGTGCACGCCCGATCGATCGTCGACGTCGGGCCGGCGACGACGAACGGGATCTCGGCGGCCGCGGCCGCCAGCGCGTGCGCAGTAGGTCCCGACCTTGTTCGCCACATCGCCGTTGGCGGCGACCCGGTCGCAGCCGACGATCACCGCGTCCACCTCGCCGGCGGCGATCAGCCCTGCCGCCGCACCGTCGACGAGCAGCTCGTGCGCGATCCCGAGCCGGCGCAGCTCGTAGACGGTCAGCCGTGCGCCCTGAAGCAGGGGGCGGGACTCGGACGCCAGCACGAGCTCGAGCGACCCACGCTGCGCCAGCTCGGCCACAACCGCCAACGCAGTGCCGCGGCCGGGGGCGGCCAGCGCGCCCGTGTTGCAGTGGGTCAGGATCCGCCGGCAGTCCGCCAGCACGTCTGCGCCGTGGGCGGCGATCGCATCGCTCGCGGAGGTCTCCTGCGCCTCGATCAGTCGCGCCTGCGCGAGCGCGACCTCGGCGGCGTCGCCTCCTGCCTCGACAACGGCTGCGCGCACGCGCTCGACGGCGTAGGCCAGGTTGACCGCCGTCGGCCGGGCGCCGGCGAGCACGTCGCACGCACGCGCCAGACCGTCCGGATCTCTGGCCAGCTCGAGCGCGACCCCGTACGCCGCCGCGACGCCGATCAGCGGCGCGCCACGGATCGCGAGCCGCTTGATCGCGGTCGCGACCTGCTCGGCGGTGCGCAGCTCGAGCTCGACCTCACGCCACGGCAGCAGCGTCTGGTCCAGCGCCCACAGAGCGCGATCCTCGTATCGCAGCGCTACCACGGCCCCGGCGGGGCTCGGGTCGCGTGCGCGCGCTCCGGTCAGCTGCGTGGCGGGCTAGAGGCGGTTCTCGATCGAGAGCGGGGCCGACTCGACCGGTGCCGCCTCGGGCGCCGGCTCGGGAGCGGCTGCGTCCTCGAGCCCGAGCGTCTCCGCGAGCTCGCCGGACTCATACATCTCGGTCACGATGTCGCACCCGCCGACCAGCTCGCCGTCGACGAACAGCTGCGGGATCGTGGGCCAGTTCGAGAGCGCCGAGAGCTCCTGGCGGATCCGGGGATCGGGAAGGATGTCGACCGCGGCGAACTGGGTCCCGAGCGACTTCAGCATCGCCGACCGTGCGGGCCGAGAAGCCGCACGCGGGTGCGTCAGGCGTCCCCTTCATGAACAGGATCACCGAGTTGTCGGTAGATCGCCTCCTGGATCGCCTCCCGCATCGGGTTGGCGGCTGTCTCACTCATCGGGTGTCCTCCGTTGCCGAGGTTCGCGTTTGGATTGAGAGTGCGTGGATGCGGTCGCCCAGCTCGGAGCCGAACACGTCATAGACGAGACGGTGCTGAGCGAGCCTGGGCATCCCTGGAACGCGGGCGCAGTTACGATCGCGTTGAAGTGATGGCCGTCGCCGGTGACGTCGGCCGAGCGCGCCGGGGATACCGGCCTCGATCCGTGATTTCAGCTCATCTGGTAGTCGCTGACACTCCCTCTAGCGTACCGAGGTCCCATCGCTATACTGAATGAAGCAATGATCACGCTTACCGACAAAGGTGCCGAGAAGGTTCGCGAGTTTCTGACATCGCAGAGCGCGGTCGCCGAAACGGCAGGATTGCGGGTCGGCGTCAGGGGCGGAGGCTGTTCTGGCTTCCAGTACGCGCTCGCGTTCGACGAGCAGCGCGACGGCGACGAGGTGTTCGAGGACAAGGGCATCCGCCTGTTGGTGGACACACCCGAGCCTTCCCTACGTTCGCGGCTCGGTGATCGACTTCGTGGACGGCCTTCAGGGCGCCGGATTCAAGGTCGAAAACCCGAATGTGATCGCGGCCTGTGGCTGCGGATCGTCGTTCCGGGTCGCCGACGAGGAAGAAGTCTCAGCGGTCTGATCGCGCTTTACCGGCGCGCTAGGCTGTAGCTCGATGAGGAGGGGCTTTCTGGCAGCTCGGATGCTTGCCATGGTGGGCGCGGCGGCGATGCTCGTCAGCGCCTGCGGCGGGTCATCGTCGAAGTCCGTCGCAACCGTGCCCGTATCGACCCTGACCAGAGCAGCGTATGTGTCCTCTGCGGCCTCGGGCTACAAGGCGGTGATGCGGATCCACGAGTCCGTGGGCCCCGTGAACGTCGTGATGACCGGGTCAGGCTCGTTCTCGCCTCGCGAGCACCTTGGGCAGATGTCAATGCGGATGCGCCTCCCGGGCCAGGCCGCCTCAATGCTGGGCAAGAACCTCACCGTTCAGGCTGTATTTGCCGGCCAGACCGTGTACATGCGGATGCCGGTGCTGACGAGCAGGATCCCCGGCGTCAAGCCATGGCTCGCGCTTAACCTGTCAACGCTCGGCAAGGCCTCTGGGATCCCGGGGCTGTCGTCGTTGATGAGCGGCACATCGTCGCTCAACGACCCCGGGCAGTCCCTCAGCTACCTGCACGCGATCTCCGCGGGAACCGTCACCAACTTGGGTGCGACGACGATCAACGGCGTGAAGACCGACCACTACCACGCGGAAATATCGCTGTCCAAGCTTCCCGACGCGGTGCCGCCGAGCGCTCGCAAGGGCGTCAGGGCGCTGGTCGCGGCGATGCGGACCAAGTTGCACGCAGCAAACATGCCGATCGACGCCTGGATCGATTCAAACCATCTCGTGCGCCGGATCGCGATGCACTACTCACAGCAGCTGCCGACCGGCCAGGCTGCCAACGTGACGATGCAGATGAACTTCGTTGCCTACGGCCACCAGCCGAAGCCGACGATCCCGCCGGCGAGCGAGACGACGAACCTCTCATCGCTGCTCGGGAGCCTGTAGCGGGCTCAGACGGGCGTAACGTCAAGCGAGCGCCAGAGGAACTCGCACGCGAGCGTGCGATAGGGGCGCCACGGCTCTGCCAGCCGCTCGATCTCCTCAGGGTCGGGCATCTCGGGCAGCCCGTAGGCGAGCATGATCGCGCGCCGGATCCCGAGGTCGCCCGCGGCGAGCACATCGGGGCGGTTGAGGTGAAAGATGAGGAACATCTGCGCGGTCCAAGGGCCAATCCCCTTGACCGCGACCAGCTCCTCGATCACCCGCTCGTCCGGCAGGCGTCCGAGCTTGTTCAGCTCGAGCGAGCCGTCGAGCACGTGGTCGGCCAGCGAGCGCAGGAAGGCAACTTTGGCGTTCGACAGCCCGGCAGCGGCACGAAGTTCCTGCGGGTCGTCGGCGAGCACCTCCTTGGGGATCGGCAGCCGGCCCCCAAACCGATCTGTCAGCCGCCGGAACATCGCGTTGGCGGCATGGGTCGAGACCTGCTGGCCGATGATCGCGCGGACCAGTACGCCATAGTGATCGCGCGGCCGCGAGCGGCGCCGCTCGCCGAGACCGTCGATCCCGTAACGGTCGATCAGCTCCGCGAGCACCGGATCGGCGGCGTGCAGCGTCGCCGCTGCCTGCTCGAGCGCCTTCCGGGTCGGCGCGGCCGGCACCCGGCTCAGGCGCCCGCGGGCAGAGCCATCGCGACTCCGTCGAGCGCCCCCAGGGCGCGCTCGACCGAGCACGAGATGCAAGTGAACGTCGGGGTATCGCGGAGCGTGTAGGAACTCGACTCGGTGGTCCGCAGCCGCTGCACCAGGTCGAGAAAGTCGGCGGGGTTGTCGGTCTCGAACGCGACCACGAACTCCTGGTCGTCGAGCCCGAACGAGTAGCTGGTGTTGAGATCCACCGACGGGAACTCCCTGCCGACCTTGATGTGCTCCTGCATGATCCGCCAGCGCTCATCGGCGGGGAGTGAGTACCAGGCGCGGGTCTTGACGAACGGGTAGACGAACAGGTACTTGCCGTGTGCCGGTCGAATCTCCAGTCGGGACTCGTCCGAGTATTCGGACGGCTTGGTCATCGCCAGCATCGAGTAGGGAATCGTGCACCACTTCATCAGCCCGCTTTGCGACAGCACGACGTGGAACTCGTGAATCCGCTCCAGGTTCTCGGCCTGGCTGAGCAGCAGCAGGTCGGCGTCACCGCGGGTGCCGACCAGCGAGAAGGCCCGCAGCAGGTGGCCGTCGGCGAAGTCCTCGCAGGCGGCGGTGAACTCGCGCTTGTCTTCAGCGCGTCGTTGATCGTCGATTCGGCGCCAGGCCGGGTCGACCTTCAAAAAGGTGTATTTGACGAAGTGGCGGATCGGCATGGTCAGACGATGATAAGGGACCGAAACTCCCGAGCCTCAAGGGGGTGAGAAGATAGAATGAAGACGATGCGGATCGCGATGGTGTCGCCATATTCCTGGACCTATCCGGGAGGGGTGACAAGGCATATCGAAGCGCTCGCCGAGCGCTTCATCGAAGATGGACACCACGTTCGGGTCCTGGCGCCCTATGACCCTCCGGATACGTTCGCCGCCATCCTGCATCGAGGCGCGCGGCCGCAGTCGCTGCAACCGCCCGAGTATCTGGTGTCGTTGGGCCGGACCGTCGGCTTCAAGGCCAACGGAGCGGTCTCGAACCTGTCAATCACTCCGCACGGGATCGCGGCACTGCATCGCGAGCTGCGCACCGGCGGCTATGACGTCGTCCACATCCACGAGCCCGTCGCCCCGCTGACCAGCTGGGTGGCGACCGACTCGACGCGACTGCCGCTGGTCGGCACCTTCCACTCCTACTCCGAGAGCCGATTTTCGAACGGGATCGCGAACCTGCTCGGCGCGCGGCGGATGCTCAACCACCTTCACATCCGGATCGCAGTCTCCGAGGCCGCGGCCTGGACCGGCCGGCGCTACTTCGGGGGCCACTACCGGGTGATCCCCAATGGCGTCCACCTCGACGCCGAGGTCCAGCGTCGGGCCGGGACGCGCGAGCCCGGCGAGGCGTTGCGGATCCTGTTCGTCGGCCAGTCGGTCGAGCGCAAGGGTCTGCCGCTACTGCTGCGGTCCTTCGAGGCGCTCCGTGAGCACATCCCGACCGAGCTGACGGTGATCGGACCGACGCCCGAGGAGCTCGCGCCGATGATGCTCGATGACCGCGGGGTCCGTGTGCTGGGCAAGGTCGACGACCGACGCAAGCGCGAGGAACTCGAGGCGGCCGACGTGCTGTGTGCTCCGTCGTTGCACGGCGAGAGCTTCGGGATGGTGCTGACTGAGGCGTTCGCGGCAGGCACGCCCGTGATCGCGTCCGATATCGCCGGCTACCGCGATGTCGTCCGGGACGGGGTTGACGGCGTGCTCGTGCCGCCGGCCGACCCGACGGCGCTAGCCGAGGCCCTGCGCGACCTCTACGACGAGCCCGCACGTCGCAACGAGATGGCGCGCGCGGCGGCGCGCGACGTTGAGCGGTTCGCGTGGCCGCACGTCGCCGAGCAGGTGCTCGGGGCATACGAGGATGCGATCGCGACGCCCAAACCGGTCGGCTTCGCCGAGCGCGCCGCTGTGACCGTCGGCGCATGGCCCGCGGATCTCAAGCCTCATGTCGCCCCCAAACGTCTTCCGAGCCTGGAGCCGAAGGTCGGCCCGCGCCACGGCCCGCTGGTGACGGCGGCCCGTCGTGCGGCGATGGCCGCGGTGTCGCTGGGCGCGATCCTGCTCGCCATCCTGGCGCTGAACAAGATCGGCCTTGACCACATCGCCACGGCGCTGATCAACTCGAGTCCGTCATTCGTGCTGCTCGGGCTGGCGGTGATGTGCAGCTCGATGGTGATGCGCGCTTTCTCCTGGGACGCGATCCTGCGCGCGGCGTTGCCGAATGCGCGGATCAAGCTCTCCGACGCGATGCAGGGCACGTTCATCGGGGTGCTGATGTCCTCGACGCTGCCGGCACGACTAGGTGAGCCTTCGCGTGCGCTGGTGGTCGCGCGCCGCACGGGCCGCCCGCGCGAGAACCTGCCGGTCGTTCTCGGCACTGTCGTCTCACAGACGTTGCTGAACATCGTCGCGCTGGTCGTGCTCGGCGCCGTGATGTTCTCGTCGGTCGACCTGTTCAGCGGCCACCAGAACGCGCTGCTGATCGCGGCGATCGCGCCGCTTGCGCTGCTGCTGCTCGTGCTGCTGGCGCCGATCGTGCTCCGGCACGGGTCGGCGACCTCGAGACTTGGACGCCTGCACGTGATGCTCGCGCAGGCGAGACAGGCGATGACGCGGGTCCGGGCCGGGCTCGCTGTGTTCCGCCGGCCGCGCCTGGGCGCGCGTGCCGCCCTCTGCCAGTTCGCCGCCTGGGGTCTGCAGTGCTTGTCCTGCTACATCCTGCTGATCGCGCTCGGGCTCGGCGATCAGACCGGATTCGCGGCCGCCGCCGCGGTTCTGTTCGCGGTCAACATCACCGCGGTGCTGCCGGCGACGCCGGCCAACCTCGGCGTCTTCCAGGCCGCGTGCGCGGCCGTGCTCCACACTGGTTGGCACGTCGGCTTCGGCACCGGCGTCGCCTACGGCGTGATCCTGCAGGCGGTCGAGGTGACGACCGCTGTCCTGATGGGCGCTCCGGCGCTGGTCAAGGAGGGAATGTCCTGGCGCGAGGTCCGCCTGCGCGCAATCCACGCGGCGCCGGTCAAGCTGCCGGCACGGCCGCAGCGCTCGCGCTCGCGGTCGCGCGGGTCAGCGACGCTCAACGCGGAGAGCTAAAACGGCCTCATGCCTGCGCCAGCGCGGGCGCGTCGTCCGCCGCGCCGGCGGGCTGTGGGTCATCGTCGCTGAGGGGCGCCAGGCGCGTCGGGTCCTTCTCGGTTCCCGCGATCAGCTCGTCGGCCGCCTGCTTGGGCGTGCGCGGAAGCATCCCGGACCGCATCCCGAAGTAGACCGCCTGCGGGTGATGGGCGACGATCGCGAGCGTGGATTGCTCGGGCTCGACCGCGTAGCCGCCCGACAGCGATAGGCCGATCGACGGCACGTCGAGCAGCTCGAAGACCTTGGTCAGCTCCGACTGCTCGGGGCAGGACGGGTAACCCCACGAGTAGCGGCGGCCCTGCGACGGCTCGATGCCGAGATCGGCGCGGACCCTGGCGTGCACCCACTCGGCCATCCCCTCGGCGGTCTGGACGCCGAGTCCGTGGACAAACAGCTGCTCGGCGAATTCGCCGTTCGCCTCGAGTGACGCCATCAGATCGGTCACCTCACCGCCGGCGGTGACCGCCTGCAGCGCCACCACATCGAGCTCGGAGCCGAGCGGGCGGTAGAAGTCCGACAGGCAGATCCGGTCGTGGCGCGGCTGACGCGGGAACACGAGCCGGTGGAGCTCGCGCTCGCCGGGGGCCCGTGGATCCCAGACGATCAGCTCGTTGCCGTCGGCGTTGCAGGGGAAGTAGCCCAGCAGGGCCCGGGGGTGCAGATAGGTCTGCTCGCTCCACATCCGCTCCAGCCGCGGCTGGAAGTCATCGCGCAACAACTGTGTCCACTGCTCCCCCTTGACGCCGCGGCCGCCCCAGTGGAGCTTGAACAGCACGTGGGTGTCGAGGTGGGGGTAGACCTCATCGAGCGGCACCTCGAGCTCGCGCGCGCCCCAGTACGGCGGCTCGGGGATCAGATTGTCGGTCCGAGCGCCGCTGCGCACCGACGAGTCGGTGACCGGCGGCGCGTCGTCGGGCTCGGCGTCGGGTTGCTCGCGTAGCCGCTGGGCGGCGACGCGCGTCCTGGCGACCAGCCCCTCGTGCGCCTGGGGATCGACCAGCTGGTCCATCTTCGCGAGCCCCTCGAACGCGTCCTTGCAGTAGAAGACGCCGGGCTCGTAGGTCTCGTCGGACTCGGTGCCGCGCGGGTAGAGGATCCGCAGCCCGAAGTTGCGGTTGATCGCCGCACCACCGATCAGCACCGGGAACGGGAGCTTTCGCTCGTGCAGCTCCTGCACGCAGGCAGGCATCTGCTTGGAGGTGGAGACGAGCAGCGCCGAGAGCCCGATCGCCGTCGCCTCGTGCTCGATCGCGGCGTCGAGGATGTTCGAGATCGGCACCTGCTTGCCGAGGTCGACCACCGTGTAGCCGTTGTTGGTCAGGATCGTGTTGACCAGCGACTTGCCGATGTCGTGCACGTCCCCGAACACGGTCGCGATCACGACCGTCCCCTTGGTGTAGCCCTCGAGCTTGTCGAGGTAGCGCTCCAATTGGGCGACGGCGCGCTTCATCACCTCGGCCGACTGGAGCACGAACGGGAGGATCAGCTCACCGGCGCCGAACTTGTCGCCGACCTCCTTCATCGCCGGCAGGAGCACCTCGTTGAGCGTGGGGACGGCGCCGATCTTCTCGACGCTGGCGTCGATCCAAGCCTCGACCCCCTCCTTCTTGCGGCGCAGGATGTGGAAGTGCAGCGCCTGCTCGGGCTCCATCCCCTCGGTCGGGTCGGCGGCGGTGCCGGGCTGGTCATCGCCGTCACCGCCCTTGGCCTCGAAATGGGCGATGAACCGCTCGAGCGCGTCCTCGCGGCGGTCGAACACAAGGTCGTCGGCGAGCTCGCGCTCGGCCCCGGGGATCTCAGCGTAGGGCGTGATGTGGTTCGGGTTGACCATCGCCAGGTCGAGCCCCGCCTCGACGCAGTGGTGGAGGAACACGCTGTTGAGCACCGCTCGCGCCACCATGCCGACGCCGAAGCTGACGTTGCTGACGCCCAGCGAGGTTTTGACCCCGGGCAGTTCCTGCTTGACGAGCCTGATGCCGTTGATCGTCTCCACGGCGCTTGGGCGCCATTCCGGATCCCCCGTCGTCAGCGTGAAGGTCAGGCAATCGAAAATCAGCGCCTCGCGATCGAGCCCGTGCTCGGAGCACAGCTCGGTGATCCGCCTGGCGACATCGAGCTTGCGCTCTGCCGTCTTGGCCATCCCCACCTCGTCGATCGTGAGCGCGATCACGGCCGCCCCGTGAGCATTGGCGAGCGGGACCACTCGGTCGAGCTTGGCGCGGCCGGCCTCGAGGTTGACGGAGTTGACGATCGCGCGCCCGGGGATCCGCTCCAGCGCCGCTTCGATCACGTCGGGCTCGGTCGAGTCGATCTGGATCGGAGCGTCGAGCGAGAGCGAGATCCGCTTGACGATCTCGCCCATCTGGTCGGCCTCGTCCTGGCGCTCGGTCAGCGCCACGCACACGTCGAGCACGTGTGCCCCACCGTTGACCTGGTCCTCGGCGACGACCAGCAGCCCGTCGTAGTCGTCGGTGAGCAGCAGCTCCTTGGCCTTGCGCGAGCCCTGGGAGTTGACCCGCTCACCGACGAGCGTCGGCCGCGGGTCCTGCACGAGCGGGGTCGCACCGATCATCGAGCTGACGTGGGGAGCCCTGCGCGCCGGACGCGGCTCGGGGATCGTGTTCTTGACGCGCTCCGCGATCGCGCGGATGTGCTCCGGCGTCGTCCCGCAGCACCCGCCGACGATGCTGACGCCGTAGCGGTCGACGAATTCACCGAGCACGTTTGCGAGCGGCTCGGGCTGTTCGGGGAAGATCGTCTCGCCGTTCGGGCCCTGGATCGGCAAGCCGGCGTTGGGGATGCAGTGGACCGGGACCGCGCTGTATTCACCGAGGAAGCGGATCGCGTCGCGCATGTCCTCGGGCCCGGTCGAGCAGTTGAGCCCGATCGCGTCAACCCGGAGCGCCTCGAGCGTCGCGAGCGCTGAGCTGATGTCGGTCCCGAGCAGCATCTTGCCCGCCTGTGGCAGGAGCGAGATGCTGCACTGAATCGGAATCGTGCGCCCCTGCTCGGTGAACGCCCGGCGGGCGCCGAACACGGCCGCCTTGAGCTCGAGGATGTCCTGCGTGGTCTCGATGATCACCAGGTCGACGCCGCCGGCCAGCAACCCGGTCGTCTGCTCGGCGAACACGTCGACGAGCTCGGCGAAAGTGATCTTGCCCAGCGTCGGATCGTCGCTGGCGGGCAAAAAGCCAGTCGGCCCGATCGCGCCCGCGACGAACCGGTGCTCTCCGGCCGCCTTTCGCGCGAGCTCCGCCGCCCGCAGGTTGATCTCGTGGGTGTGCTCCGCCAGCCCCCACTCGCCGAGCTTGATCCGCGACGCCTGGAAGCTGTCTGTCTCGAGCACATCGGCGCCGGCCTCGAGCATCGAGTGATGGACGCCCTCGATCACGTCGGGACGGTTGAGCACGAGCACCTCGTGGCAGCGACCCGGCAACTTGTAATCGTGCTCGAGGCTGAGCTCGAACTGCTCCAGGGTCGCGCCCATTCCGCCGTCGTAGACGATCGTCCGCTCGTGGGCCGCAGCGATCAAATCGCGCATCCGGGGATCCTACTAAACCTTGACATGATCGTGGCAAGGTTGCTGCGATTCGCTTGCACGTTTGCTGGTCCTGTGCTAATCTGCAAGCACAGCCGAGCAAGCAAAACCGAGATTCCAGGAGCGATCATGGCAACCACCCAGACCAAGCACACTTCCCCCTCGATCGAGTCCGCCTTTGAGCGCGCGACCGAGGCCGGCGAGCAGTTCGTCGCCGCCAGCCGTAAGGCGGGCAACCTGTACCTCGACTCCTATGAGAAGGCCGTCGACCGCGCGATTGAGCTCGAGCTCAAGGTCGCGGGCTCGACGCAGCAGGAGTGGCTGAAGAACCTGATCGAGGCCCAGGCAGACTTCGCCCGCGAGCTCACCAGCTCGTACACGAGCACCGCTCGCACGCTGCTCAAGTAAGGGCGCACAAGACGGTCGTTGCTCCGCCGGTGATGCGGAAAGCCGGCCACGACTGAAGCATGCAGGCCGATGGCACCGGTAGGGTCTCCCGCCGGTGTCGTCGTCTTTTTGGAGGAGGTCAGGATGACTGATTCGTTGCTGCGCCCGCCGCCGGTTTCACCGGCCTACGGAGGGCTGCTGGGGAGCTGGTTGGAAGGATGGGCGGCCACCGCGGCCGGGATCAACGACTGCGTGCAGGCGAGTTGGCGGATCGCCCCGTGGCCGCTGGACGTGGGACGTTGGATGTCAGTCACGGCCGAGCGCAGGCGCCCGGGGTGGGCTTCGCCGCACGAGGTCGCCTTCGAGGCGCCGCTGGCCCGACTGCGAGATTTCTCCTCGGCCTCCGGGCGCGGCGTCGTCCCGACGCTTGTGGTGCCGCCGCAGGCCGGGCACGACTCCTGCATCGTCGACTACTCGGCCGAGCAGAGCCAGATGCGAACGATCGTCGCCTCGGGGCTGAAGCGCGCGTACACGCTCGACTGGGCGGGCGCGAGCAGCGAAACGGCCGACGCCGGGATCGAGGATTACCTCGATCTCGTCGACCGGGCGGTCGAGCACTGCGGCGGTCGCGTGAACCTGATCGGCGACTGCCAGGGGGGTTGGCTGGCGACGATCTACGCGGCGCTCGCCCCCGAACGGGTCAACACGCTTACGATCGCCGGCGCCCCGATCGACTTCCACGCCGGCGAGCCGGTGATCCACGAGGTACTCTCGTGGCTTGCACCGGGCGGTGACCTGACCTTCTACGAGGCGCTCGTGGCGTCGGGCGGCGGGGTGCTGAAGGGCAACCACATGCTGTCGGGGTTCATCACGATCCAGCCCGGCGCAGAGGTCTCGAGGCAGGTTGAGCTGCTGTGCCATCTCGGCGACGCTAACCATGTGGCGCGCTATCAGGAGTTCGAGGACTGGTTCAAGCACACCCAGGACATCCCGGGGTCGTTCTATCTGTGGATCGTGCGGCACCTGTTCGCCGACAACGAGCTGGTGCGTGGCGAGCTCGAGGTCGCCGGACGGCCGGTCGCGCTCGACAGACTCGAGATGCCGCTGTTCCTGCTCGCGGGCGCCAGCGACCACATCACGCCGCCCGATCAGGTGTTCGCGCTCGCCGACCACGCGTCGACGCCGTCAGAGAAGGTGGTCCGGCGCCTCTGCTCGGGCGGTCATCTCGGGCTGTTCATGGGCCACGAGGCGCTGGCCGAGCACTGGCCGCCGCTGCTCGCCGAGGTCGCGGACCAATCGAGGACTCCGACGGTCCGGCGCTCGACGTCCCTGAGGCGGTAGGGTCGCAGCGCAAGCGCGCCCGCCACCGGCCGTCACGCGGCGGCGAGCGGCAAATCAGCTACCCGGAGGTCCGCGATGATCGTGATGTTGTCCGCCCGCCGATTGAAGCCGGGATCCTGGGACCAGTTCCGGCGATCTTGGGATCCAGGCGGCAACGCACCGCCGGGCATTCAGCGTGCCTACCACGCCCGCAACATCCGCGACGAGGACGAGATCATCTCGTTCGGCATCTTCGAGATGACCGAGGAGGAGTATCACCGCTGGCGCGCGGAGAGCGACGCGCAGGAGAACGAGCGTGTCGATCGCCTCTCGGCGTTCGTCGAGAACGACCACGTCTCGGGCGTCTACGAGGTGATCGAGGTGGTGGAGGAGTAAGCGCCCGGCCGGCTGGCTAGCGCGCGCTCCAGCCCTGGTCCATCGTCACCGGGACGCCGGTGAACGCGCGGCCGGCCGGCCCGGCGAGGAAGGCGACCACCTCCGCGACGTCGGCGGGCTCGATCAGCTGCTTGACCGCGTGCGGGGCGAGGATCACCTGCTCGAGCACCTGATCCTCGGGCAGGGCGTGTGCGCGCGCCTGATCGGCGATCTGCTTCTCGACCAGCGGCGTCCGAACGTAGCCCGGACAGACCGCGCAGGCGGTGATGCCGAACTCGGCGCCCTCGAGCGCGAGCGTCTTGACGAGCCCGAGCACGCCGTGCTTGGCCGACACGTAGGCGGCCTTGAACGGGGAAGCGACCAGCCCGTGGACAGACGCGATCGCGATCAACCGGCCGGCGCCCGACTCCTTCAGTGCCGGCCACGCGTACTTGGCGAGCATGAACGGGCTCGTCAGCAGCAGCGACACGATCGTCTCCCAGCGCTCGAGCGGGAAGTCCTCGATCGGGGAGACGTGCTGCACGCCGGCGTTCGGGACCACGAGGTCGAGCCGTCCGAACCGCTCCAGCGCCGCGCTGACCGCCTCGGCGTTGCTGGCGGGCGAGGTCAGGTCGGCCTCAAACGTGACTCCGGGACCGTCCGGATCGGGGCTGAGATCGACGGCGAGCACGTCATACCCGCCATCGCACAGCCGTGCAGCGACCGCACGGCCGATCCCGCTTGCCGCGCCCGTGACAAGCGCGGCCTTGCGCTCGCTCATCCGCCGGGGCCGTCCTGGTGGCGACGACGGGTGTGGCGGGGCGAGGCGGCGACGAACGCCTCATAGACCTCCTTCAGCGCGGTGCGCTGCCGGGCGGTCAGCCCTGGATCGGCGGCGATCGCGTCGACCACCGCGCTGGGTGCGGCCTGCTCGCCGGGAGGCGAGACCCCCGCCTGCTGGTAGAGGGTGTCGGCCGAGATCTTCAGCGCGCCGGCGATCCCCTCGAGGACGTGCTCAGACGGGGCCCGCAGTCCGCGTTCGATCTGGGACAGGTAGGGGTTCGAGATCCCGGCCAGCTGCGCGAACTGACGCATCGAGAGCTCGGCGAGCTCCCGCTGCTGGCGGATGATCTCCCCGAGCGCGGCCGCAGAACGATTCGCCATCGCGCCTGAATATAGACGCGGCTCGGCGTCCTACATGTCCTGGCCCCCGTTGACGGCCCAGACGGCGCCGGTGATGTACGACGACTGGTCGGCGGCGAGGAAATGAACCACGCGGGCGATCTCGTCCGGGCGGCCGAGCCGTCCGAGCGGGATCTGGGCCTTGATCTTGTCGAGCACCTTGTCGGGGATCTGCTCGAGCATCTCGGTGGCGATGAAGCCGGGCGCGACCGTGTTCACGGTCACGCCGATCGAGTCATCGGTCAGCTTGCCGGCGCGCTGGAGCTGGAACGCGGCCTCGCGCGCGAGCGTCTTGGTGAGCCCGAACAGGCCTGACTTCGAGGCGGCGTAGTTGGCCTGCCCGATGTTGCCGGTCTCGCCGATGATCGAGGAGATGTTGACGATCCGCCCCGAGCCGCGCTCGATCATGTGCGGCAGCACGGCCTGGGACATGAAGAACGCACCACTGAGATTCACCGCGATCACTCGGTACCAGTCCTCGTCGCTCATCTTCAGGGCGGTCTTGTCGATCGTGATCCCGGCGTTGTTGACCAGCACATCGAGCCTGCCGTGACGCTCGATCACCTCGGCGACGGTTCGCCGGCAGTCGTCGGCCGAGCCGACGTTCCCCTGGTGGATGCTCGCCTGGATCTTCTGCTCCTCGAGCTCTCCGAGGAACTCGTTGGCGTGCTCTGAGTCACGGCCGTAGCCCGCCGCGACGACCGCGCCCTGGGCGCCGAAGCTGCGCGAGATCGCGCCGCCGATGCCGCGCGTGCCGCCGGTCACGAACACGACGTGCCCGTGCATCCGTGGGCGGCGCACGCCGCCCGAGATGTCGGCGGACTCCGTAGTCGTAGTCGTCGTCGTATCGGTGCTCATCTCGTCTCTCCTCTGTTGACGATCTCGTGCGCGGTCAGCGCTCCGAGCGGTCCCTCAGCCAGTCCGCGATCTCGGGCCAGATCTCCCTGCGCGCGGCAGAGCCGGCGATCAGGCCGATGTGACCGCCGGGCCTGTCAATGTGGGTGACGTCCTCGCTGGAGACGAGGTCGAACACCGGCATCGTCCCCGATCGCGGGGCGATGTGGTCTGACCCGGCGGTTACGACGAGCAGGTTCTGGTCGATCCGTCCGAGGTCGATCCGCTGCCCGCGGAGCCGCGCATGACCCCCAACCAGCGTGCCATCGCGGTACATCATCGAAATCCACTCCGACCACGCCCGGCCCGGGAAGGCCGGGTTGTCGGTGACCCACTTGGCCATCGGCTGGTAGGCGTCGCGCCGCGCGTCGCCGTCCTGGACCCCCTGCCAGAGGCGACGGTAGGTGGTGACGAAGTTCGTCACCGGCTTGAGCAGCTTGTTGGCGAAATCCACGCCGCTGCCGGGGATCACCCGCCACTGCTCGGCCACGTCCTCGACGTCGAACTCGGGGTCGCCGATCCAGTTGGCGTAGGTCGATTGGCGGGCGTCGATCGGCATTGTCAGCAGCGCGAGATTGCGCACCGCGGTCGGCCCCGCTGACGGGGAGCGGCCGCCGCCGCTGCGGTCGTCCCGTACCCGGCCGGCGCGGTCGGGCACCTGATCGAGGCCGCAGTACATGGCGCACAGGGTTGCGCCGATGCACCAGCCCATCAGCGAGACCTCATCTGACCCGCTCGCCCGCAGCGTCTCCCGGATCGCCCAGTGGAGCTCATCACAGACATAGTTGTCCAGCCCCATGTCGGCGTCCTCCTCGTCGGGCGAGCCCCAATCGACGAGGAACACATCGAAGCCCTCGGAGAGCAGGTACTCGATCAGCGAGTTGCCCGGACGTAGATCGAAGATCTCGGGCCGGTTGATGAGCGCGAACACGAGCAGCAGCGGGACCGGGTATTCGCGGATCTCCGAGCGGTAGCGATACAGGGTCGTCGCGCGATGGGTCCAGATCACGTCGCGCGGGGTCGCGCCGACGATCGCATCGTCGGTCGTCAGCAGGATGTTGGAGAACTCCAGAGCGTCGAGCGGGGCGCCGACGAGCCGCTCGATCGCGCTCAACGGCCTGCCTTCGCCCGGGTGCTGCGTCCCGCGCTCCCGGTGCCGGCCTTCTGATCAGCGGCGAGCTGATCGCGCAGCTGCTCGACCTCCTGCAGGACGCGCTCGAGCTTGTCCTCGGTGCGGTGCAGCTGGCGCGCAAGGCGGGTGATGTCGGCGCGTCCCGCGACCCGCAGGTTGCGCCACATGAGATCGCCGAACTCCGAGCCGATCCGCGAGAGAGCAGCGACGTTCTCGGCGCTGCGCGCGAGGATCCAGCCGAAGCTCCGCTTTGAGACGAACTCCTCAAAGACCTTCGCAGTGTTGGATTCGGCCTGCTCGTAGAGCGCGCGAACCTGCTCGTCGGGCTTCGGCGCGCCCGACTTGTGACTGGTCGCCGAAGCGCGCTCGTCGCCGCCGGTCGACCGCCCGTTCGCACCGGAGCGGCCAGCCGGGCGCTTCTCGCCGGCCGACGAAGTCTCCGACTGCCTTCGATCTGCCATCGCGCGTGCTCCTGGTTGGGTGCTCGGTAGCGGTCGCCGGGAAGGTCGACTCGAGTCCTCCCCGGCTGCGCGTTCGAGGCTACGCCCCGTCGTGACGCCGCGCAAGCCGCGGATCGCTCGAGCTGTGTGTACCCGGTTCGGGCGGGGCCTGCACCTCGATCGCCAGATCCGTACGGCGCGCATAACGTCGCGCCCGATCGGGTACAGGGACGGTATGCGCAACGCGGCGAAGACCCTCAGCCTGACGTTCCCCGCGGTACCTGAGTCGGTGGCCGAGGCGCGGCGGGAGCTGAAGGAGTTCGCTGCCTCGGCCGGGGCGACCTGCCGCCAGCTCGACGCCGTCCGCCTCGCCAGCTCGGAGGCGGTGACGAACGCCGTCCTGCACGCCTACCGCAGCCAGCCGGGGGAGGTCTACGTAACGGCGGCGCTCGTCACAGACGAGCTGTGGATCCTCGTCGCCGACGACGGATGCGGCCTGCAACCACGGGCCGACCGCCCGGGGCTCGGGCTCGGACTAGGGCTGATCTCGCAGGTGGTCGACGAGATGGCGGTCGTGCCCCGCTCGAGCGGCGGCACCGAGGTGCGGATGCGGTTCGACCTGCACGACGCGGGGTCCAGGCGTCGCCGGGCGGCGCCGCCGAGCGAATCGCATGCCTCAGGGTCGCTGAACCGGCGCGCGCACCGGCGCCAGTCGTTCGCTTAGCGCTCCCGCTCAGGATCTCGGGTCGGACTCGTCGGCCTGTTCGCCGGCCTGGTCGAGCTTGCGGACGATCACGTAGGCAGGCCGGCGCTCGACGACGGTCTCAACCTCGGGCAGCTCGTGGCCCGGAATCATCAGGAACTGGCGTGGGTCCGAGCGGACGCGCTCGTATTCGTCAATCTGGAGTTCGAGCAGCAGGTTGCAGCCCAGGCGGGCGCATTCGCAGCGAAACCCGACCGGCTCGGCCTCGTCACCGGGCCATTGGCCGCGTTGGATCCCCTCGTTGACTTCGCGAAAGACGGCCTCGTTGGAGGCGAGCCTGACCTGATGCTCGTCATCCACCGGCCGTCACCACGCTCCGTCCGGTCTCGGACCGGCCGTCACCACGCTCCGTCCGGTCTGCGCCGCCTCGTACAGCGCGGCGATCGCCGCGGCCTGCCCGACGGCATCGTCGCGGCCGAGCAGTAGCTCGCCGTCGCCGCGGATCGCAGCCGAGATGTTCTCTGCCTCGAGCATGTAGGAGTTGGCGCGGGGCACGTCGATCCGCTCGGTGCCCGACGCGTTGCGCAACTCGATCACCGGGTCAATGCAGTGCCACGGGTCGTCGAGAAACAGCGAGCCGCGATCGCCTACGACCTCGAGCTCGTCGCGCTCGGCCAGCGCGAGCCCGCAGTCGAAGTGGGCCAGAACTTCGTCGGCGAAGCTCATCGTGCCGGTCAGCACGATGTCGACCCCGTCGCCGCCGGTCACGTGCTGGGCAGTGAGCTCGCGCGGTTCGCCGCCGAGCATCCGCGCGGCGTTGACGCAGTAGGAGCCGACGTCCATCAGCCCGCCACCGTCGAGGCCGCCGAGCAACCGGATGTTGTCCGGATCGGCGGCCACAAAGCTGAACGCGCCACGGATCAGCCGCAGGCGACCGATCGCTCCGCTGCCAACCAGCTCCTGGACGCGAAAAGTCTGCGGGTTGTGGCGGTACATGAACGCTTCTGACAGCAGTCTCCCCTCGCGCTCGGCGACATCAAACGCCGCCGCGACCGCCCGCGGATCACGCCCGAGCGGCTTCTCGCAGAGGATGTGCTTGCCCGCCTGCAGCGCCCGCTCGGTCCAGGTCAGGTGCATCGAGTTGGGCAGCGAGATGTAGACCGCGTCGATGTCGGGGTCCGACAGCAACGCCTCGTATGAGCCGTGCGCGCGCTCGATCCCGTGTTCGGTGGCATACGCCTGTGCGCGCTCTCCGTCACGGCTGGCGACCGCGCGCACGGTGACGGCGTCAGACTGCGCGCAGCCGGCGATGAACTTCTCGTTGATGTGCGCGGTGGAGAGGATTCCCCATTGCACCGGCACAGCAGCGCCTCTTTCGATCAGCGTCAGGCGACGTGATCGGCCGGCTCGCTGGCCGGCTTGGGCGCCTCGGTCGTGATCATCGGTTCGGGCTCGTCATGGTGCTCGCCGTTGATCGCGCCCTTGAAGTCGTGGAGGCTGCGGCCCACGGCGCGGCCCACCTCGGGCAGCCGCTTCGGTCCGAGCACCAGCAGCGCTACGACCAGAATCAGGAGAAGATGAGTTGGCTGGAGAATGTCGCCGATCATTGCAATGGAGACTACAGGGTGATTGACCCCGTGACGGCGTTCGCTCCCGGGCGCGTGAATCTGATCGGTGAGCACACCGACTACAACCAGGGACTCGCGCTCCCGTTCGCGATCGCGCAGGGCGTCACCGTCGCGGCGCAGCGGGCCGATGACGGCCGCGTGGAGGTGCTCGCTGCCGACCTCGGCCGCAGCGACTCGTTTACGGTCGCCGCTCCTGAGCCGGTCAGCGGCTGGCGGGCGTTCGTCCGTGGCGCCGTCGCCGAGCTTGGTGCGGCCGGCTATCCGTGCAGCGGCGCTCGCCTCGAGATCCGCGGCACGGTCCCGCGCGGTTCCGGGCTGTCATCGTCGGCCGCGCTCGAGGTCGCGCTCTGCCTCGCGTTGCTGGCCGTCAGCGGCGAGCGGGCGCCCGACCCGATCGCGCTCGCCCAGATCTGCTCGCGGGTCGAGAACGAGTGGGTCGGGGCGCAGACGGGACTGCTTGACCAGATCGCCTCGCTATGCGGCGAACGCGACCATGCGCTGCGAATCGACTTTCAATCGCTCGAGGTGCGCGACGTCCCGCTCGCGCTGGGCGACTACGCGCTGGTGACGCTTGACTCGGGCGAGCGTCACGCCAACGCCTCCGGGCGCCGCGGCGCGGGTGAGGCCGGCTACAACCAGCGGCGCGCCGAGTGCGCCCGCGCCTGCGAGCTGCTCGGGATCGAGACGCTTCGCGACGCGACGCTCGAGATGGCGCAGCGGCTGCCGGACCCGCTGGCCGGTCGCGTCCGCCACGTGGTGACGGAGAACGAGCGTGTTCGGGAGACGGTCGCGGCGCTCGGAACGGGCGATCTGCAGCGCGTCGGCGAGCTGCTCAACGCCTCCCACGCCAGTCTGCGCGACTCGTATGAAATCTCGACCCCGGCGGTCGAGGCAACGGTCCTGCGGCTGCTCGACGCCGGCGCAGTCGGCGCGCGGATCATCGGTGGAGGGTTCGGCGGTTACGTGCTTGGGCTGCTGGCGCCGGGGGTGCAGGCGCCGGCCGATGCGATCGCGGTCAGCCCCGGCCCGGGGGCGCACCTGGTCCGGTGACCGCCTTCAGCGCGGGATACAGCGCCCGGAATCTCTCGCGGGCCTCGCGGTAGGGCTCGATCCACTCGGACACGGGCTCGATCCGGGTGCCGGTCGCAACGGTCGCGGTGACGGCCTCGTCGACGTCCTCGAACACACCGGCGGCCACCCCGCCGAGCAGGGCGGCGCCGAACGCCGCTCCCTCCTGCACCGCGACCTGCTCGAGCGGCAGCTCGAGCACCGACGCGACGATTCTCAGCCACAGCTCGCTGCGCGCACCGCCGCCCGAGACGCGGCCGACCGTGGCGGGGATCCCCAGCTCGCCGATCAGGTCGAGGCTGTCGCGCAGCCCGAATGCGACCCCCTCGAGCACCGCCCGGACGAGCGCGGCGCGGTCGTGGCGCAGGCTCAGCCCGGTGAACGCGCCACGCGCATCTGGGTCGGCATGTGGGGTGCGCTCGCCGGCCAGGTAGGGGAGGAAGGTCAGGCCCTCGACGCCCGCGGGCCACCGGTCGGCCCCCTCCATCAGGTCGTCGAACGGCGTCCCCGGCGCGAGCACGTCGCGCGCCCAGCCGAGCGAGCCGGCGGCTGACAGCATCACGCCCATCACGTGCCACGCCTGCGGCCGCGCGTGGCAGAAGGCATGCAGCCGGCCGAGTGGATCGGCGAGGTAGCGGTCGCAGGCGGCGAACACGACTCCGGAGGTCCCGAGCACGACCGACAGCGGGCCCGGCTGCGAGACGCCGACCCCGAGTGCCCCGGCGGCCTGATCGCCGGCGCCGGCGGCGACCGGGGTGCCATCGGCGCGCGTGCCCGAGATCGCAGGGCTTTCGAGCACCTCGGGAAGCCAGCCGGGGTCCAGCTCGAGCGCATCGAGCACCTCGCGGCTCCACCGTCGTCGCGCGACGTCGAGCAGCAGCGTGCCCGAGGCGTCTGAGACGTCGGTCGCGTGGGTCCCGCACAGCCGCAGCCGGACGTAGTCCTTTGGCAGCATCACGGTCGCGACCCGGGCCCAGACGTCGGGCTCGTTGGCGCGCAGCCACAGCAGCTTCGGCGCCGTGAAGCCCGGGAGCGCTCGGTTGCCGGTCAGCCCCACGAGCCGTTGCAGCCCGATCGCGTCCTCGATCTGCTGGCACTGGGCGGCGGTGCGCTGATCGTTCCAGAGGATCGCCGGCCGCAGCACCCGGTCGCCGCCGTCAAGCGCTACGAGCCCGTGCATCTGGCCGGACAGCCCGATGCCGTCGGGCGGACCGGCCGCGGTCCGCAGGTGCGCGAGGACCGTCTCGGTCGCCCGCCACCAATCCTCGGGATCCTGCTCCACCCACCCGGGCCGCGGCGTGTCGAACGGATAGCCGGACTCGGCCACTCGGAGGACCGAGCCGGTCTCGTCGATCGCGACGCCCTTTACGGCGGTGGTGCCGACGTCGATTCCGACCAGCGTCGCGCTCACGCGCAGGCGCGAGTCATCCGCGTTCGCCCAGCGCGGCGTAGACGAGCTCGTAGGCGCGAACCGCGTCCTTGCGCTGCTGGGCCTCACGGAGCGCGGCATCGTCGATCCGGGCTGCGACCGAGTCGATGAACCGCCACTGCAAGACCGAGCGCTTGACGGCACCGACCTGGTCCTCGGTGTACGGATACAGGTCGAACCCGAGCCGCTCGCCGCCGTCGCCGTAGCCACAGCGACGCAGCTCGACGGCGAGCTCGAGCGTCTCCATGAAGGCCGTGGTGCCGACCATGTTGTCGTCGTCGAAGGTGCCCCAGCCGGAGTTCGCGTGCAGGTGCCCGAGCAGGCCGTCTGAGGCGAGCAGCGCCGCATACTCGGGCAGGTGCTCGCCGTTCATCAGCAGGTGCTGCCAGTCCATGTTGATCTGGATGTTGCGGACACCCCGCTCGCGCACCTTGTGGGCGACGTACAGGCACATGCCGATGTTGCGCATCAGGATCTTCATCGCCGGCTCTGAGTTCTTGTGCTCGAGCAGCAGCTTGATGCCGTGGCGATCACAGATCTCGCCAGCCTCGGCCATCCCGTCGATCAGCCATCCCCATGACTGGACGTATGGGGTCTGGAACGGGTAGTTGTAGCCCTCACCTCCGGGCCAGATGATCAGGTTGGCGCCCAGCGAGCCGGCGAACTCGGCCGCCTCGCGCAGGATCCGGCGCGCCTCGCCACGGAGGCCGGGATCCGGATTGACGAGGCCGCCGCGGGCGAACCGGGGGTCGAGATGAAGTCCGCCGGCGATGCAGTAGATGTCATGGCCGTTGAGCGCGGCCTGGACCGCGTCGAGATTGTCCGGCGAGAGCTCGTTGGGATAGTGGAACTCATATCCGTCCATCAGATCGCCCAGGCCCTCGACGGCGCGGTGGACCTTGTCGGCGACGGGCTCGATGATGTAATCGTGGCTCGGCTGGTAGCCGCCCGGGACGAACCTGGTGATCATCGGGCCGAACGCCCAGATGCCTAGGCTGGTCTTGAGCACGGGCCGTACGTTAGCGCTAACATCGCCGAGACGCGAGGGCGCTGGAGCCAGGCGCCCTTGGGAGAGGAGCGGTGGATGGGTGTCGACGGGGGCAGCAAAAGGCCCGGACGGCAGCGCCGGCCCGCCGTGATGTCCGATGTCGGCCGGCTCGCAGGCGTCTCGCACCAGACCGTCTCGCGCGTGATCAACGGCAGCCCGAAGGTGCGGCCGGAGACACGACGGCGCGTGATCGCGGCGATGCGCGAGCTCGGCTACCGCCCGAACTCGGTCGCCAGGGCGTTGGCAACCGGCCGCACGAAGACGCTCGGCGTGGTCGGGTTCGACACGACCCTGTACGGACCGGCGTCGACCCTGTTCGGGATCGAGCGGGCCGCGCACGAGGCGGGGTACTTCATGATCGTCGCCAGCCTCAAGGCGCTGAACCGGTCATCGGTGGCGTTCGCGATCGATCGACTGCGGATCCAGGGGGTCGACGGGATCCTCGTGATCGCCCCCGACCTCGAGGCCGCCGACGCGCTCGAGCACGCCCCGGTCGACGTCCCGATCGTCGCCGTCGAGGCCGGGCCGGCCGACGTCGTCCCCGTGGTTGCGGTCGATCAGTACGCCGGGGCGGTCAGCGCCACCCGGCACCTGCTCGACCTCGGACACGAGACCGTCTGGCACATCTCGGGTCCGTCTGACTGGCTCGAGTCCAGGGAGCGCGTCGATGGCTGGCGCACGACGCTGACGGCCGCGGGGATCGACCCGCCGCCGCCGCTGCCGGGCGACTGGAGCGCGCGCGCAGGCTATGACCACGGCCGGCGCCTGAGCGCCGATCCGGAGGTGACCGCGATCTTCGCGGCCAACGACCAGATGGCGCTGGGCGTGCTCCGGGCGATGCATGAGGCCGGTCGCGCGATTCCCGACGAGGTGAGCGTGGTCGGATTCGACGACATTCCCGAGGCCCCGTACTTCACGCCGCCGCTGACGACCGTCCGCCAGGACTTCATCGAGGTCGGCAGCCGGAGCCTGCGGCTGCTTGTGCGGACGATCGAAGCCGGCGACCAGGTGCCATCGCGATCGCTTGTCGATCCCGAGTTGATCGTACGGGCGAGCACCGCGGTCGCGCTGGTAAAACGTTGACAGCGGATGCGTGTGATCGCTAACATCGCGCCCGCGAGAAGCCAACACCGAGGAGGACGGGTCCGGCGCAGTCCAGATTTACCCTCGGTTAATTTGATTGGACACGAGCGCCCGTGTCTGAAAGCGTTCGCTGTCTGGGCTGACTGTTCCAAAGAAAGAGGAGGAGCGCCACATGTCGGATGAACACGAAGATCTCGTCCACGACGCAGTCGAGCGTCTGGAGTGGGACGAGAACACCGAGCAGCGCAAGTACGCTCACGGCGAGTCCCAGGACACCAAGTGGCACCAGGTGACGCGCCGGGCGGCGCTGACCGGTGGCGCGGCCGGAATCGTGGGGCTGGCGCTGCAGGCGTGTGGCTCGAGCTCTAGCTCCAGCTCCACCGCTTCGGCGGCATCGAGCTCGAGCGGCAGCTCGGCGGCTTCGATCTTCGGCTTCAGCAAGCCGCAGCACTACACGATGGTCAACCACGTGACCACGAACGTGTTCTTCACGCCGACCCAGAACGGGGCGGCCGACGCGTGCAAGCTGCTCGGGTGCTCGTACACGTGGACCGGGTCGGCGACCAGCAACGTCGGCGAGATGGTCAACTCGATCAACAGCGCGGTGTCCTCGAAGGTCCAGGGGATCGCCACCACGCTGATCTCGTCGACCGCCTTCAACTCCCCTGTCCAGGCTGCGCTGAAGGCAGGGATCCCGGTCGTCGCCTACAACGCCGACGAGCCGCAGAGCGGCCGCCTGTCCTACATCGGCCAGGACCTGTTCGTCTCCGGCCAGCAGATGGGCGACCACATCGTGAAGCTGCTGCCCGACGGCGGCGAGATCGCGCTGTTCATCGCGACGCCGGGCGCGGCCAACATCCAGCCGCGGATCGACGGTGCCAAGGACACGCTCAAGAGCCATTCGAACATCAAGTACGACGTCGTCGCGACCGGCGCCGCGGTGCCGGCCGAGCTGACCGTGATCAACTCATGGGCCCAGTCGCACTCGAGCGCCAAGGGCATGTTCGCGGTCGACGCGGGCAGCACCCAGGGTCTCGCCCAGACGATCCAGAAGCAGGGCCTGAAGACCAAGGGCTGGGTCGGCGGCGGCTATGACCTGACGCCGATCACCGAGCAGCTGCTGGCCGCGGGGTACATCGAGTTCACGATCGACCAGCAGCCCTACCTGCAGGGCTTCATCCCGATCCTGCAGCTCTACATGTACAACGCGTCCAGCGGGCTGAGCGGAATCGCCGAGACCGATACCGGCCTGAAGTTCCTCGACAAGACGACCGTCGTCCCGTACAACTCGACCAAGAGCCGCTACGAGGGCACCGGGACCGCTCCGGGAGTCCAGAAGGCATAAATCGCGCTTTAGACCGACTCGAAAAGGGGTAGGGTCTGCAATAAGCGATGGCGGTCACGTCTGACACGCAGGCTGGCCAGACACCGCCGCGCCCGGCGCCGAGCCGGACGCGCGGCGGTGCTGCCGGCGGGCTCTTGAAGCGCTTTCTGACGCTGCGCGAGGGCAGCATCATCGTGGTCACGCTGATCACGATCATCTACTTCGCCGCCACGACCAGCAACTTCCTGACGGCAAGCAACTTCAAGTCGCTGCTTCCCTACTTCACCTACCTCGCGATCATGGCGGCGGGGCAGGTGTTCGTGATGACGCTGGGCGAGATCGATCTGTCGATCGGGGCGCTGTGGCTGTTCACGCCGTTCGTGTACTGGAAGCTGACCGAGGCGGGTCTGCCGCTGGTCCCGGCCGTGATCGTGGCGCTTATCGTCGCGATGCTGCTCGGCGCGGTCAACGGCTTCTTCATCGCCTACATAGGCATCGCCTCGTTCGTTGTCACGCTGGCGATGCTGTTCTTCCTCGACGGGCTGACGCTGATCATCTCGCATTCCCAGGAGATCACGACCCCGGGAACCTCGGTTGTCAAGGTGACCGGGTTCGCGCAGGTGTTCGGCGCGGGCACCTACTCGGAGCTGATCTGGGCGGTGGGGATCGTGATCATCTTGCAACTCGTGCTGTCGTTCAGCCGCTCGGGCATGTACACCGTCGCAGCGGGCGGAAACCGGCTCGCAGCGGCGGAGGCGGGCATCAACGTCCGGCTCGTGCTGGTTCGCAGCTTCGTTCTGTGCGCGCTGACGGCCGGCTTCGCCGGGATTCTCGAGGCCGTGCGGACAGCGAGCATGACCCCGGACCCGTCTGGCTCCAACACGATCCTGCTGGAGGCGATCTCGGCGGTGATCATCGGCGGCACGCTGATGACCGGCGGTTCCGGGACGGTCGTCGGCGCCCTGATCGGGGCGCTGTTCCTCGGGATTCTCAACGACGGCCTGGTGATCAAGGGCGTCAGCGCCAACTACGTCGATCTGTACCTGGGGATCGCGATCATCATCGCGATGACCGTCAACGTCTACATCGCGCGCGTGCGCCGAGGCGCCGGCCGTGGCTGAGCAGGCATTCGCCGGCGAGAAGATCGTCGCGCCGACCTCGGCCGAGGACGACGTCCTCCGCGTCGAGCACATCGCCAAGCGCTTTGGCCCGACGATCGCGCTGCGCGACATCAACCTCCACCTGCGCAAGGGTGAGGTGCTCGGGCTGCTGGGCGACAACGGCGCCGGCAAGTCGACGCTGATCAAGATCCTGTGCGGCTTTCAGAAGGCCGACAGTGGAACGATGTGGTGCAAGGGGGAGGATTTCACCCCCAAGAGCGTCGACGACGCTCGTAAGCACGGGATCGACACCGTGTTCCAGGACCTGGCGCTGATCGATGAGCTGACCGTGTTCCAGAACCTGTTCCTGCATCGCGAGTCAGTCAAGCGCCCGGTCCCGTTTTTGAACAACGCGCTGATGAAGCGCGACGCTCGCAAGGCGCTCGACCAGATCGGGATCAACATCCCGCACATCGACGTGCCGGCTGCGCGGCTGTCAGGCGGGCAGCGGCAGGCGATCGCGGTTGCGCGGACGATCTCCGGCGACGCCGACATCATCCTGCTCGACGAGCCGCTGGCGGCGATGGGCGCCAAGGAAGGCGCGATGATCCTCGACCTGATCCAGCGCCTCAAGGACGAGGGCAACGTCTCGATCATCATGATCCTGCACAACTACGTCCACGTCCTGACGGCCTGTGACCGGGTCAACCTGATCCAGGACGGCGTGATCGGGCTCGACAAGCCGACCGCCGAGACCTCGGTCGAGGAGCTGACCGAGATCGTCGTCGAGGAGTACCGGCGCGCTCGGATGGAGGCGCATCTGGGAAACGGCGCTCCGGCGGCCGGCAACGGCGCCACGTCGGCCGGCAACGATGCGCCTGCCGCCGGCCCCGGCGACGGCGCTCCGGCGCCCGCGAGCGAGCCGCCCGACGACCCGGCGGCGCCAAGCTCCCCAGCCGGCTCCTAGCTCGGGCGCCGAAGGCGGATTGAGCGAGCGCGTCTGCAGCATCGGTGTCGACTTCGGCACCGAGTCCGGCCGTGCGCTGTTGATGGACGCGCGGACCGGCGAGCAGCTCGCGGTCAGCGTCGTGCCGTACGCGAGCGCGGTGATCGACGCCGAGCTGCCCTCGACCGGGGAGCGGCTGCCGACCGACTGGGCACTCCAGGATCCCGATGACTGGGTCTCGGTGATCGAGTCGGCGATCCCCGATGTCATCAGCCGGGCCGGAGTGTCGGGCGAGCAGGTCGTCGGGATCGGAGTCGACGTCACCTCGTGCACGGTGCTGCCGGTCACCGCCGACGGCGACCCGCTGTGCCGCAACGACCGCTGGCGGGGGCGCAGACACGCGTGGCCGAAGCTGTGGAAGCACCACGCCGCGCAGCCGATCGCGGACCGCCTCAACGAGGTTGCGATCGAGCGCGACGAGGACTTCCTCAGTCGGTACGGCGGCCGGATCTCGTCCGAGTGGTACTTCCCGAAGCTGATCGAGCTGTGGCTCGAGGACAGAGAGTGTTATGACGCGGCGGCGGCGTTCATCGAGGCGACCGACTGGATCGTGTGGTGGCTGACCGGCAACGAGGTGCGCCAGAGCTGCACCGCTGCCTATAAGGCGATGTGGTCCCCGACGGACGGATTGCCGCCGACGGCCTATTTCGAGGCGGCGTATCCCGGCTTTGACGATCCCGCCGCCAAGCTCGGCACCCGGTTCGCCGCGCTCGGAACCAGCGCCGGGACGCTGACCGCGCAGCGGGCCCGGGACCTCGGCCTGAGCGAGGACGTGGCGGTCGCGGTCGGCAACGTCGACTCGTTCGTGTCGGTCCCGGGGGCCGGGGTGCAGAGCCCGCGGCACGTTCGTGACCGTGATCGGCACCTCGATCTGCGACATGGTGCTCGGCGCCGACGAGGTCCGCCTGCCGGGGATCACCGGCGTCGCCCGCGACGGGATCCTCCCCGGGCTGTTCGGCTATGAGGCCGGGCAGGCCGCGGTCGGCGACATGCTGGCCTGGTTCGTGCGGACGCTCGATGCGGGCGTCGGCGCCTACGAGCGGCTCGAGGCCGGCGCGGCGCGGCAAGCGCCGGGCGAGACCGGACTGCTGGCACTCGACTGGTTCAACGGCAACCGCTCGATCCTCGCCGATGCGGATCTGACAGGCGCGATCGTCGGGCTCACACTTCAGAGCACACCGGACCAGATCTACCGCGCGCTGCTCGAGTCGATCGCGTATGGCAACCGCCGGATCATCGACAACTTCACCGAGCACGGGATCGCCCTGCAGGAGATCGTGGCCTGCGGCGGGATCGCCGAGCGCAGCCCGCTGACGATGCAGCTGATCGCCGACATCAGCGGACTGACGGTGCGCGTACCGGACTCCAGCGAGGTGCCGGCCCGGGGCGCCGCGCTGTTCGGCGCCTTCGCGGCGGGCCTCTACGACGGGATCGGGGAGGCCGTGATCGCCACCGCCCCTCCCGATGCACGCGCGTACACACCCGATCCAGTGGCGAACGAGACCTACGACCGTGTGTATGAGATCTATCGGAGCCTGTATCAGACGCTGGGCAGCACGGAGGTGGGGCTGCTGCACGGGCTCAAGCGGATCGCGACCGAGATAAGGAGGGCGACGTGAACGAACTTCCCAGGATCGGCCTGCTCGGGATCATGCAGGAGCTCTACGACGAGATGATCCCCGGGATCACCGAACATCAGGCCCGGTACGCCAAGGAGGTCGCCGAGCGCCTCGCCGGCGTCGCGACGGTCACGTTCAGCCGACCCGCGCGCAACCAGGATGACGTCGAGGCGATCACGGCCGAGCTCGCCGCGTCGGGCGTCGACGGCGTGATGATCGTGATGCTCACCTACGGGCCCGCGATGCGGACGATCAGGGCCCTGATGGGGCTGCGGCTGCCGCTGCTGCTGGCCAACATCCAGCCCGAGCGCGCCGTGACCGCCGACTGGAACATGGACAGCCTCACCTACAACCAGGGCATCCACGGGGCTCAGGACCAGGCCAACGCGCTGGTGCGCGCCGACATCCCGTTCACGGTCGTCACCGGGGACTGGCGATCGGACAGCTTCGAGCTGTCGTTCGCCGATTGGGCCAACGCGGCCAAGGCCGTCACGGCCCTGCGGCGCTCGCGGCTGGCGCTGCTCGGCTACCCGATGAATGGGATGGGCGACATTCGCTACGACCCCGAGGCGATGCTCAGGCGTCTGGGCGCGACGGTCGTCAACGAGGACCTCGGGCTGCTCTACGAACGGGTCCGGGCGGTCTCCGACGCGGCGGTCGAGGCGCTGGTCGCCGAGCACGAGGACCGCTTCCAGATCGATCCGGCGCTGCCGACCGAGCGCCACCAATACGCCGCCCGGCTCGAGGTCGCGCTGCGGAGGATGCTCGAGGACGGCAACTACGCCGGGTTCTCGTTCCATTTCGACTCGATCGGGGGCGACGGCCGCTTCCAGCAGCTGCCGCTGCTCGCCGCCTCGGATCTGATGGCCGACGGCTACGCCTATGCGGCCGAGGGCGACACGAACACGGCGACCCTGATGGTCGCGGCGCAGGCACTGATCGGCGAGGCGCACTTCTCGGAGATGTACGCGATGGACTGGGACCTGGACTCGGTTCTGATCAGTCACATGGGGGAGGGCAACTGGCGCCTGGCCCGCACCGACCGGCCGGTTCGCCTGATCGACCGCCCGCTCGGGATCGGTGGGCTCGACAACCCGCCGACGCCGGTCTTCTCGGCCGTCCCCGGGCCCGCCACGACCGCGGCGCTGATCCCGATCGAGGGCGAGTACTACCGGCTGCTGGTCGGGCATGGCGAGGTGCTCGACACGCCCGAGCTGCCCAACGTCGAGATGCATTATTTCCACTTCCGCCCCGAGCTCGGGATGGAGGAGTTCATGGACGAGTGGCTGCGCTACGGAGGCCCGCACCACTTCGTGACCAACCTCGGCGAGCACGCGCCCCGCTGGCGCCGGTTTGCCGAGCTCCTCGAACTCGAGTACGAGGAGATCTGAACGCCGCGGGGCGGTGCTCGCCGCTGATGCTGCAAGAGCTGCGCGAACATGTCCTGGCCGCCAATCTGGCGCTCGTCGAGCACCGGCTGGTCAAGCTCACGTGGGGCAACGTCAGCGGCATCGATCGCGAGCAGGGGCTGATGGCGATCAAGGGCAGCGGCGTCGCCTACGCGCGGATGACCGCCGACGACATCGTGCTCGTCGCTCTCGACGGCGGCGACGTGGTGGCCGGCGAGCGTCGCCCGTCGACCGACACCCCGACCCATCTGGCGCTGTACCGCGCCTACGCGAAGATCGGGGGCGTCGTCCACACGCACTCGACGTGGGCGACCGCGTGGGCACAGGCCGGGCGCGAGATCCCGGTCCTCGGCACCACCCACGCCGACCTCACCGCCGAGGCGATCCCGGTCACGCGGGCGCTGACCGCCGAGGAGATCGAGCGCGATTACGAGGGCGAGACCGGCACGGTGTTGATCGAGGCGGTCGCGGGTCGCGAGGACGATCTGCCGTGCGCCCTGGTCCGAGGTCACGCACCGTTCTGCTGGGGCCGCGATCCCGCCACGACCGTCGAGATCGCGGTCACGCTCGAGGAGGTCGCGCGGTTGGCGCTGCTGACGACGGCGCTCGAGCCCCAGGTGCGACCGCTGGACGCGGCGCTGCGCGCCAAGCACTTCGAGCGCAAGCACGGGCCTCGCTCGTACTACGGCCAGCCTTGAGGCCCGCGGGCGAGCCGGCCGTCACCGTCAGCGAATCGGCCCACGAGCAGCTGGCCGAGTACGCCCGGAGGGCCGGTTGGCGCCAGGCGCTGGTGGTGATGGATGCCAACACCGAGGAGGCGGCCGGACGCGATGTCGCCGGCAGGTTGGGCGCCGCCGGGATCGCGGTCGGCGAGGTCGTGTTCGCGCGAGCGGTCGGGGCTGAGGCCCGGACGCGAGCCGATCGCGAGGGTCCAGGCGGAGATCGGTCCTGAGACCGTGCCGGTCGCGGTCGGCTCGGGGGTGATCACAGACATCGTCCGTTACGCGGCCGATTCCCGCGAGCTCGAGTTCATATCGGTGGTAACCGCCGCCTCGATGGACGGCTATGCCTCCGGGGTTGCGGCGCTCGAGCTCGACGGCGTCAAGGTGACGGTGCCGGCACGTCCGCCGCTGGCTCTGTTCGCCGACCCGCGCGTCGCCGCCGCGGCCCCCGGGGAGCTGACCCGGGCTGGGGCGGGCGATCTGCTCGCCAAGGCCAGCGCCCGCGTCGACTGGCTGGCGGCGCACCTGCTCAACGGCGAGCAGTGGTCGGCCGAGGCGGCCGATCTGATGCTCGCCCCACTGCGGTTCGCCGTGCAGCGCGCGCCGGAGATCTTCGACGGGCGGCCGGAGGCGGTGGCCGAGCTCCTGCGAGGGCTGATCCAATCCGGCCACGCGATCGCCGTCGCGGGCAGCTCGCGCCCGGCCAGCGGCTGCGAGCATCACGCTTCGCACTTCTGGGACCTGCTCGCCGCGCGGGGTCTGCGCGAGCACAGCTCGCACGGCCTCCAGGTGGGGTACGCGGCCCGGTTTGCGATTGCCCTGCAGCGATATGCGTTCGGAGGTGCCGTCGCCACGCTGCGGATGCCCGAGCCGCCGCTCGATCCGCTCGGTGAGCCGGCGCGGCGATGGCTCGGCGAGCCGACCCGCGAGATCGTCGAGGCTGTGGCCGCCAAGCGCCGATTGATCGAGACCTCGGTGCGACGGTGGCCCCGCGATGGCGCCGGGTGGGCGCGCGTCAGGGGCACTCTGGCTTGCGCGCTGGAGTTGTCAGACGGCGTGCCGGGCGCGCTCGACGTGCTCGGGATTCCGTCGAGTCCCGGGTATCTCGGGGTCGACGACAGGATGTTGCGGGCGACGTTTCGCTTCGCGAGCCGGCTGCGTGCCCGCTATACGACGATTGACTTCCTCGAGGGCCAGGGAAGGCTGGAGGATGCGATCGAGACGATCCTCGGATGAGCCCGCAAGGCAAAATGCGGGTGCAATGAGCGACGAGGGAATCCGCGCAGCGGCCGCCAAGATGCGGGCGGCGGGCGCCCACGAGGAGGCGATCCGGGCGTTTGAGAGCGCGTACCGGAGGCTGGTCTCGGGACAGGAGACGATGCTGGCGACCGACGAGCTCGAGCCCGCCACCGCCGTGCCCGCGCTCGTAGACCTGCCCGACAGCGATCCCGCGCAGGCGCTGGAGCACGTGGTCGTGATCAAGCTCAACGGCGGCCTGGCGACGACGATGGGGCTCCAGGAGCCCAAGTCGCTCGTGCAGGCGCGCGAGGGGCGCTCGTTCCTGGAGATCATCGTCGGCCAGACGCTCGCCCTGCGCCGGCGCCTCGGCGTACGGCTGCCGTTGGTGCTGATGAACAGCGAGGCGACCCGCGCGGCGACCGAGCGCGCGCTCGGCGCCTACCCGGAGATCGAGCACGAGGGGATCGCGCCCGACTTCATGCAGAGCATGATCCCCAAGCTCGACGCGCAGCAGCTCGGGCCGGTGAGCTGGCCGGCCGCTCCCGCGCTCGAATGGTGCCCTCCGGGCCACGGTGACGTGTACGGCGCCCTGCGGCGCTCCGGGATGCTCGATGCGCTGCTGCAGCAGGGCTTTCGCCTGGCGATGATCTCGAACTCCGACAATCTCGGCGCGACGCTCGATCCGCGGATCGCCGCTCATCTGCAGCGCGAGCAGATCCCGTTCCTGATGGAGGTGGTCGAGGGGACCGAGGCCGAGCGCAAGGGCGGCCACATCGCCCGCCGCCGCTCCGACGGGCAGCTCGTGCTGCGCGAGACCGCCCAGACGCCGCCCGAGGACGAGGAGTCGTTCCGGGACTTCCGTCACTGGCGCTACTACAACACCAACAACCTGTGGGTCGACCTCCGGGCGCTGGCCGACACGCTGCAGCGCGCCGATGGCGTGCTCGAGCTGCCGCTGATCGTCAACCGCAAGACCGTCGATCCGCGCGACCCCGGATCGACCCCCGTGATCCAGCTAGAGAGCGCGATGGGCGCCGCGATCGAGAGCTTCGCCGGCGCCAGCCTGCTGCTCGTGCCCCGGCGCGGTTCGTGCCGGTCAAGACGACCGACGACCTGCTCGTATTGCGCTCGGACGTCTACAGGCTCAACGGCGAGCTCGACGTCGAGCCGGCGCCGGAGCGGGCGGACGACCTCCCGTTTGTCGAGCTCGACCCGCGCTACTACAAGCTGATCGACGACTTCGAGCGCCGCTTCCCCGGCGGCCCACCATCGCTGCGCGACGCCGAGCGTCTGGTTGTGGAGGGCGATGTCACGTTCGGCGCCGGAGTGGTCGTTGTGGGCACGGTCGAGCTCTATGAACAGGACGCCACGACGATCGCGCCGGGGGTCGTGCTGGAATCTGGGTCGTGACTAGGGGGCCAGAACGGAGTGGTTCAAGCATGCGCGAAGGCGGCGGCGCGCCGATCACGATCGTTCTCGCCGACGACCACGAGGTCGTTCGGGCCGGCCTGCGGATGCTGCTCGACGCCGAGCAGGACTTCGAGGTGGTGGCCGAGGCCGGCGATGTCGAGCTGACCATGCACCGTGTCGCCGCTCACCGCCCCAGGGTGCTGGTCTTGGACGTCAACATGCCCGGTGGCTCGAGTATCCCGTCGATTCCCCAGATCCTCGAATCCTCACCCGAGACGCACATCGTCGTGCTGACGATGCAGGGAGACCCGGAGCTGGCGCGCGAGTCGCTGCGAGCCGGCGCGACCGGCTTCGTGCTCAAGGAGGCCGCCGAGGACGAGCTGATCCAGGCCGTGCGGATGGCATCAGAGGGACGCACGTATCTGAATCCCGAGCTGGGCGCGCGCCTGGCCGCCGAGGCGCCGTCGAGCGCCGGGCCGCCTGACGATCTCACGATTCGCGAGGTCGAGGTGCTGAAGCTGATCGCACACGGGCACACAAACGCTGAGATCGCGTCACAGCTGTTTCTCAGCGTCCGCACGGTCGAGTCACATCGCGCCCACATCCAGCAGAAGACGGGGCGCAACACGCGCGCGGAGCTGGTCGCCTACGCGCGAGATCACGGGATGTTCTAGTTGTAGTTCAACGCGCCCTCGACGGCGATCGCGCGTCGCAGCTTCGAGCCCGCGAACTCGTACAGCGAGAAGATCCGCTTGTGTGAGCCGTCATCGAGCCGATGCTCGGACTCGATGATCACGTCGTCGTCGACGGCCGTGAACCACGCCGACGCGGCCGCCGGCGTGGACTCGGTCTGCTCCCAGAACTCCAGCAACTGCCGACGGCCCCTGAGAATGTGGCCGCGGCCGCTCGCCGGCTCCCACTCGACGTCGTCGGGGACGCGGGCGGCCATCGCCGAGATGCCACCCAGCCACCAGGCGTTGTAGAGGTCGCGGACATGGCCGATGTTCCGCACCGCGGTCGTGAGCGCCTTCGGCTCGGGGACGTCGGGCACAAGCGTGAGTGACAGATCCAGCGCGGTCAGCGAGAACAGCTTGCGGTGCGTCCCAGGTCTGACCTTGAGCCGGGCGCCCATCAGGCGCCCGATCTTCGACAGCGTGTGCAGGCCGGCCGAGTCCATGAAGCCCAGTTGCTCGAGATCGAGCAGCACCAGGCGGTCGCGAGCGTCCTTGGTGACCCGGTGCAAGCCCTCCGCGAGCAGCGCGCTGGTGGACAGGTCAAGTTCGCCCGTCAGCGCGAGCACGACGTACTCGGGGCGGCGCACGACGTTGATCTGCAGCAGCCCGAGGTTGCTGCAGTCATAGAACTCATCGTCGATCCAGTCCACTCCGGTCATCCTGAAATTGCTCCCGTCTGTCCACTACCCGGCTAGGCGCTGGTTGATTCACGACTTGATCGATCAGGCTCATGGATCATGGGCTCCAGGCGATCCGTCACCCGCGGCGAGAATGGCCCGCCCCGCCGGCGCCCGCGACCTCATCGCGCCGCTGCGGCCGCCGCGCCGAGACCGGGATCGGCTCGTGAAGAGCCGCGCCGGTGCGAGCCGCGGTCGCGACCGCGGCGGCGCTCGCACTGGCCTTGGCGCCCCAGACGATCCTCGCCGTCCGGTAGCGAAGCAGCGCGCCCCACGTCTCGGGGCCGATGATCCCGTCCGCAGTCAGGCCGTGGGCGCTCTGGAAGTCCTCGACCGCGGTCCTCGTCATCCTGCCGAAGCCCCCGTCGACCCCGATCGCATATCCCGCGGAGATCAGGTGCTCCTGGGCCCAGACGACCAGATCCCCTTTGGCGCCCTTTGAAATGCTCGCCGGGGTGCGATCGGCGGTGTAACCCGTCAGCGGCCCGGCAGGCCTCGAGATCGCGTTCCAGCTCTTGTTGCTGGCCTCCTGCCAGTCCCACCAGCTGATGCCCGACGAGCCGTAGACCCGGGAGAGCTGGCGGAACCGGAAGATCTGATGCGACGGAGGCGAGTTGTAGACCTGGCCGAGCGGGTAGATCCGCCGTCGGTAGATCGTGTTGTAGGTGTAGGTGTGGGCGAACACGCCGTCGACCGAGGTGCCGATGTCCTTCCAGTACATCTGGGGCACGTTGGATTGCGCCCCGTCCGGTCCGAGGAACACCGAGTACGGGAAGCCGGGGTGGAAGTCGATGTACGGGAAGCTCGCCAGCGCGACCGGGAAGCGGCTGGCGATCAGCAGCCGCAGCCGCTTGATATAGGACTGCGCCGCGATGTACTTGCCCTCGTATTCGGTCTCGGCGTCGATCAGCAGGCAGTCGGCACCGTCCCTGACCGCAGCGGCGCCCATATAGGCCTCGGTGATCGGGTGGCTGCCGTACACGTACTGCCACGCGCAGACCCGCAGCCCGGCCCGATGAAACTCGGACACGATCTGGGGTGAGAACTGCGAGGACCAGAAATCGGTGCCGTCGCTGCTCTTGATCATCAGCGTCCCGATCCCCCACCGATGGGCGGCCGAGATGATCGAGCCGATGTTCCCGCCCTGGGTGAACTGCAGCTCCCAGATCCACATCGCTCGGTTGCCGAGCGCATTGCCCTTCGAGACCCGGTGGGCGGCGTGGTGGTGGGTCTTGTGCCTGCGCTTGTGTTTGGTCGAGCCGAGCGAGCCGCCGCCGGATGAGGCCAGCGCGGGCCCGCAGAGGGCACCGGCCAGCGCCAACGCAAGCAGCGCTGCGACGACATTGTGCGCTCGGCGCTTCCCCTCTGCCCGGCAACCGCGCGCCACGCGGCCTTCCACCATACGGTGAGTCACCGTAGCGAAAAACCCGCTGGGAGCGCGCAAGTTGCGCTACTAGAACTTGGTGTGTAGGCGCTGCCGGTCGGTCTCGGGGTCGACGCCCTACCTGCACGCGGAGCCGGATGCCGGATCGCTACGGTGCTCCGGTGGAGCTGACCAACTGGGCCGAGACCTATACCTACCGGGCCCGCGTCCTGCACGAGCCGGCGACGCTCGAGCAGCTGCAGGAGATCATCAGCGCGGCTGCGCGGATCCGGGTGCTGGGCTCGCGACACACGTTCAGTGAGATCGCGGACTCAGAGGAGCTTGTCTCGTTGGATCGGCTCCCGGCCGAGATCCTCGTGGATCGAGAGACATCGACCGTCACCGTTGGCGGCGCGACCCGCTACGGCGAGCTCGCCGAGGTGCTGGTCCGCGAGGAGCTGGCGCTCGCCAACCTCGCGTCGTTGCCCCACATCGCGGTGGCGGGCGCCGTCAGCACCGGGACGCACGGATCGGGCGACCACAACGGGAGCCTTGCGACGTCGGTCGCGGGCCTGGAGCTGGTGACGTCCGCAGGCGAGCTTGTTCGGGTCGCGCGCGGGGATCCCGACTTCGACGGGATGGTGGTGGGCTTGGGCGCCGTCGGCGCGATCACGCGGGTCAAGCTCGACGTCGAGCCCGGCTTCGAGGTTCGCCAGAACGTGTTCGAGCGGCTCGCCTGGGAGGCGCTGTTCGCGCACTTCGACGCGATCATGTCGAGCGGCTACAGCGTCAGCGTGTTCACCGAGTGGGGCCAGAGCTGCGACCAGGTCTGGGTTAAGAACCGGGTCGGCTCGCCGTTGGACGTCGAGCGTGACGAGCTGTTCGGAGCGGTGCCGGCGCGCGCAAACCTGCACCCGATCGCCGCGCTCGACGCGATCAACTGCACGCCGCAGATGGGTGTCCCGGGCCCGTGGTCGCAGCGGCTGCCGCACTTCCGGATGGGCTTTGAGCCCAGCGTCGGCGCCGAGATCCAATCCGAGTTCATCGTCGCGCGGAGCGACGCGGTGAACGCGATCGGCGCGGTCCTGGGGATCGCCGACACGGTCCGGCCGGTCCTGCAGCTGAGCGAGATCCGCTCGATCGCCGCCGACTCGCTCTGGATCAGCCCCGAGTACGAGCGGGAGAGCGTCGCGATCCACTTCACCTGGAAGCGGGAGCCGGCCGCGGTACGGGCCGCGCTGGTGGAGGTCGAGGCGGCACTGGCGCCGTTCGCGGCGCGACCGCACTGGGGCAAGCTGTTCGTAGCCGAGGCGGACACGATCGGGCCGCTGTACCGGCGGCTGGAGGATTTCGCGGCGCTCGTGGCCCGGGTCGACCCACGCGGGGCGTTTCGCAACGCGTGGCTGCAGACGCGGGTGCTCTCAGGCGGGTAGCTCGCGACACGGCTTGGCCCACGCGGAGCGCTCCGCGGGGGCCAAGCCGGCCGCTACTTGATGAACAGGATCTCCGAGTACTTCGGTAGCGGCCACAGGTCGTCGGCGACGAGCTTCTCGAGCTTGTCCGATGAGTCGCGCACCGCCGCCATCGCGGGCATCGTCTCGTCTCGCATGTAGTCGGCGTGCTTGAGCGCGTCGTCGTGCGGCTGGTTCTCGGCCAGATTCACCGACTCGAGGCTCTTGACCGCGTCGACGAACGTGGTCAGCACGGCCCCGACCTCGCTTGCGAGCTCCGGCAGCTCGGCGCTGATCAGCAGCGAGATGTGGCGCGCCGCGGCAGGGATCAGCAGCGTACGGGCGATCGCCGCGGCCGTCTCGGACTCGATGTTGAGCTTGGTCACGTACTGCTCGAGGAACACCTCGTAGCGAGACTCGAGCTCGCGCTCGGACAGGACGCCGTAGTTCGAAAACAGCTCCTGGGTCTCGTCGCTGACCAGGTACGGCAGCGCGTCTGGGGTCGCCTTGAGGTTCAGCAGGCCGCGCTCCTGGGCCTCGCTGTGCCACTCGTCGGAGTAGTTGTCACCGCCGAACACGATCTGCTTGTTGGCCGCGTAGCTGCGCTGGAGGATCGGGCGCAGCGCGGCCTCCAGCTCGGCGCCGCCCTGGAGCGCGTCCTCGAGCTCCTCGGCGAGGTAGTCGATCGCCTCGGCGACGATCGTGTTGAGCACCGTGTTGGGCAGCGACAGCGACATGCTCGAGCCGAGCGCCCGGAACTCGAACTTGTTGCCGGTGAAGGCGAACGGGCTGGTGCGGTTGCGATCGCCGCCGTGCAACGGCAGCGGCGGCAGCACCGGCGTGCCGAGGCCGAGAAACGACTCCGGCGTGGACTCGCCGACCTCGCCCCGCTCGATCGCGCCGAACACGCGCTCGAGCTCGGCGCCGAGGAAGATCGAGATGATCGCCGGCGGTGCCTCGTTGGCGCCGAGGCGGTGGTCCTGGCCGGGTGACGCGATCGAGGCGCGCAACAGTCCCTGGTGCTTGTTGACGGCCTGGATCACGGCCGCGCAGAAGAACAGGAACTGGAGGTTCTCGTGCGGCGTGTCGCCCGGGTCGAGCAGGTTCTCACCCGCATCGGTGCCCATCGACCAGTTGTTGTGCTTGCCGGACCCGTTGACGCCGGCGAACGGCTTCTCGTGCAGCAGGCAGACGAGGCCGTAGCGCCTGGCGACGTTCTGCATCACCTGCATCGTCAGCTGCTGGTGGTCGGCGCCGACGTTGGAGTTCTCGAAGATCGGCGCGAGCTCGTACTGGTTGGGCGCGACCTCGTTGTGGCGGGTCTTGACCGGGATGCCGAGCTTCTGGAGCTCGCGCTCGGTGTCGAGCATGCAGGCGAGGATCCGCTCGGGGATCGAGCCGAAGTAGTGGTCGTCGAGCTCGTGGCCCTTGGGCGGCTTGGCCCCGAACAGGGTCCGTCCGGTGGTGACCAGATCCGGGCGCTCGAAGTAGTACTGCTCGTCGATCAGGAAGTACTCCTGCTCGGCCCCCACGGTCGTGAACACCCGCGAGCCGACCGTGTTGCCGAACAGCTTCAGCGCGCGGACCGCCGACTTCGAGAGCGCGTCCATCGAGCGCAGCAGCGGGATCTTGTGGTCAAGCGCCTCGCCCGTCCAGGACGCGAACGCGGTCGGGATGCAGAGCAGCGCTCCGTTGGGGTTCTCGAGCAGGAACGCGGGCGAGGTCGGATCCCAGGCGGTGTAGCCGCGCGCCTCGAAGGTCGCGCGGATGCCGCCAGTCGGGAACGAGGACGCGTCGGGCTCGCCCTGGATCAGCTCCTTGCCGGTGAACTCGGCCAGCGCGGTGCCCTCGCCGGTCGGCGCGTAGAAGCTGTCGTGCTTCTCGGCCGTGGAACCGGTGAGCGGCTGGAACCAGTGCGTGTAGTGGGTCGCGCCATGCTCGAGCGCCCACTCCTTCATCGCCAGCGCGACCGCATCGGCGAGCGAGGTGTCGAGCGCCTGGCCGCGCGCGAGCGTCTGCTGCAGGCGGCCGAAGACGTCGCGGGGGAGACGCTGGCGCTGGACTGCCGGGCTGAAGACATTGGCTCCGAAGACCTGGTTGTCCGGGCTCGTGAGATCGGGGGCTCCGAGGCTCCCACCGTTCGGAGCCCACTGTGCGGCAAGGACGTTCTGCTGACGGATAGGCATGCTTCTACTGGCTTCCTTTTGATCTGCGCCCTCGGCGGCACCGGGCGCGCGCGTGGATTTGCGGTCTCGAGGGGAGACCGAGCGCCAAATTTAGGCGACGGGCGACCGGCGGTCACTATCCCTATGTCCAAACCGCTCGCAAAAAGCGCGGTCAACGGGCCCGGCCCGCGGTCAAGCGCCCCGGCCCACGTGTCGAGCGCCCCGGCCCGCTGGCGCGCACCCAACTGCGTGCCGCGTGTGCGCGTCATGCGGTTTGTGGAAAATCTCGTCGGCGTTGGCCCGATTTGCCACGTTTGTCGCGCTCAGCCTGCGTGTTGTGGAAGATCGGACCGGCGCCGCGCGATTTGCCACGTTTTGCAGGTCCGGGTGTGGGGCGGGCCGCCCGGCGGTCCTCAGGCCTGCTGCCTCCGGGCCCCGTCTCCAGGCCCGACTTGAAATACTCGAACGTATGGCCGACGACGTGGAGCGCGGGCCGATGTCCAGGTACGTGCCGGCGCCCGACCGCTACGAGCGAGTCGAGTACCGCCGCTGCGGACGCAGCGGCCTACTGCTGCCGCCGATCTCACTCGGGCTGTGGCAGAACTTCGGCGACGACCGGCCGTTATCGACCAGCCGGGCGATCGTGCGCCGGGCGTTCGACCTCGGGATCACGCACTTCGACCTCGCCAACAACTACGGCCCGCCGTACGGCAGCGCCGAGCTCAACTTCGGGCGGCTGTTCGCCGAGGACTTCGCCGGACTCCGCGACGAGGTGGTGATCTCGACCAAGGCCGGCTACGACATGTGGCCGGGGCCGTACGGGGACCATGGATCGCGCAAGTACCTGCTCGGAAGCCTCGACCAGAGCCTGAAGCGGATGCGGCTCGAGTACGTCGACATCTTCTACTCGCACCGGTTCGACCCCGCCACGCCGCTGCGGGAGACGATGGGGGCGCTGGACGCGGCCGTACGCCAGGGGAAGGCGCGCTACGTCGGGATCTCGTCATACAGCCCCGAGCGGACCGAGGAGGCGATCAGGATCCTCGCCGAGCTCGGGACGCCCTTGCTGATCCACCAGCCCTCCTACTCGATGTTCAACCGGTGGATCGAGGACGGCCTGCTCCACGTGCTCGGCCGTGAGGGGATCGGCTGCATCGCGTTCTCACCGCTGGCCCAGGGGCTGCTGACCAACAAGTACCTCAACGGGATCCCCGACGACTCCCGCGTCCGCCGCGGTCAGTACTTCGACGAGCAGCTCGTCAACGAGCGCAACCTCGACCGGGCACGAGCGCTGGCCGCGATCGCCGAGGGCCGCGGCCAGACGCTCGCCCAGCTGGCGGTCGCCTGGGTGCTCCGTGATCCCCGCGTCACGTCGGCCTTGCTGGGCGCCAGCAGCGTCGAGCAGCTCGAGCAGAACGTCGCCGCGCTCGGACAGCTGAAGTTCGACGCCGGCGAGCTCGAGCAAATCGACCGCTACGCGGTCGACGGCAGCCTCAACATCTGGTCTGAGTCGAGCGCCGGCTGACCGCGGAAACCGCCGGCCGGCTAGCCGCTGTTGACGACGACGGCCTTGCCCGAGCCGTTGACGACGACGGCTTTGCCCGAGCCGTTGACGACGACGACCTTGCCCGCGTTGTTGACGTAGGACTGCTGCGGCTTTCGGGTGATGTGGACCGCGAACGTCCCGCCGGGCTGCGACCCGTCGGCGAGCACCGCCTTGGCCTTGCCGTCGAGCCCGGCGGCGACCTGCCAGGCGACCACGTGGCTGCCGGCCGAGACCGCCGTGACGCCCCAGTCGAACGTCGCCGTCTGCCCCGGCGGGAGCTGGTGGCCGAGCGCCCAGGTGTTCGAGTACGCGGTCACGTACGCGCCCGGGCCACCGTTCCGGCAGCTGTAAAGACACGGCCCGGGAGCCTTGTTCACGATCCAGATCGGACGCGAAGGGTTGGCCAGGTAGGGCTGATTCAGGTCCTGCGCGAAAGCCTGGGCGCTAGTTCCCTGCCCCGGCTGGGAAGGATAGGCGCACGAGGTGTTACAGATCGTGACCGCCAGATTGGGAATCGCGTGGCTGCCGGTGTTCCGGACCGAGATCACCAGATGGGACTGCTGGGCCAGACGCTGGAACGTCGGAAAGCTCGCCGAGCTGACCTCGACCTTGAATTTGCCGCTCGGCTCGTTGGCCGCCTGGTTTGACCCCGAACCGCATGCCGAGACCGCCAGCGCCACCGCGACGCCGGCGATGAACCCAGGGCTGCACCTAATCGAGGCCCGCAACGCGCGGTCAACATACCATGCGCCCGGGTAATCAAACGCCGGTGTGGGCAGCCGCGCGCCTCGGGAGGCCAATCCATTCAAAAGCGGCACAAGCCCCGGCAACACGGTTCAAACTGGATTTTTGGGTCACCCGTACCGTAGGCTTACCGCGCCGGAGCGTCGTGCAAGCTCACCACCCCCGGGAGGAAGAGAACCGTTGATCAGAGCTGTCGCCGATCGGGCGTTCTTGCCGTTCAAGAACTTGCTCGAAGAGGTCGGCAACATGATGATCCTGACGGGCAAGACGCTCGTCTCGGCGGTACGGCCCCCGTACCCGTACGGCAGCGAGTTCGTGGGCCAGTTCCTGTTCGCGATGAAGCTGTGCTGGTTCCCGCTGCTGATCTCGACGATTGCATTCGGGTACGAGGCCCCGGGGTTGCAGGCCGCCAACTTCCTGGTGCTGTTCGGTGCGCTGGACCGACTCGGCGGATTCTTCGTGCTCGCATCGATCAGGGAATTCGCGCCGTTCGTCGACGCGATCGTGCTCGCGGGGGTAGCCGGCACGGCGATCACGGCCGACCTCGGCGCCCGCAAGATCCGCGAGGAGCTCGATGCGCTGCAGGTGCTGGGCGTGGACCCGGTCAAGAACCTGGTCGTGCCGCGCTTCCTGGCGCTGATGCTGCTGACCGGCCTGTTCGACATCTACGCGCTGCTGTTCGGGATCTTCGGCGGGATCCTGGCGACACTCGTCAACCACGCACCGCTGGGCCCGTTTTGGGCCACGTTCTTCAATAACGCGTCGACCACCGACCTGTGGGGCTCGGTGCTGAAGACGACGCTGTTCGGGGCGATCATCGCGATCGTCTGCTGTTACAAGGGGATGACCGCTTCGGGCGGTGCGGAGGGGGTGGGGCGCGCCGTCAACCAGGCGGTCGTGATCGCCTTCCTCGGCGTGTTCGCGTTCAACTACGCGTTCACGCAGACGCTGCTCGCGACCCATCCCGAGATCACGACGATCATCAAGTGATATGGGCGACCTGATCGCAACACCGCGCGGCTGGATCGAATCCTTCGGGGAGATCGGCAAGTTCACCTCGCAGATCGTCCGCGAGGTCGTCACGCTGCGCGTGTTCAGGTTCTTCGGCGAGGCGCTCCGTCAGGCCGGCATCCTGATCATCTCCTCGACGCTCGTTATCTGGGGCCTGGTGTTCATCATCGGCCTGCAGTGCGGGATCGAGGGCGCCTACTTCACCTACGGCGAGGGCACGCCCGCGTACTCGGGCGTGTTCGCGGCCTGGTGTGACCTGCGCGAGCTGGTGCCGCTGGTGTTCGGCTACATGATGGCCGCCAAGGTCGGCACCGGGATCGTCGCCGAGCTCGGCTCGATGCGGATCTCGGACGAGATCGACGCGCTCGAGGTAATGGGCATCAGCGGCATGACCTTCCTGTGCGCGACGCGGCTGCTTGCGGCGCTGATGGTGCTGCCGTTCGTCTACCTGTGCTCGATCGGCGCCGGCTTCTTCGCCAGCTATCTCGCGGTCGTGCAGCAGATCGGCTACGTCTCGTCGGGAGGGTTCTTCTTAATCTTCTGGCAATTCCAGAACCCGCCTGACCTCTTATACAGCCTGATCAAGGCGATGAGCATGGCGATCGTGATCGTGCTCGTCGGCTGCTACTACGGCTACAACGCCAGTGGTGGGCCTGTAGGTGTGGGTACCGCCACGGCGAAATCGATGGTCCTGAACATCGTCGCCGTCCACCTGATCGGAATGCTCGGAACGCAGCTATTCTGGGGCGCGAACCCACGCGCACCAATCGGAGGCTAAATGGACACCTCAGACCCCCACGAGGACGAGCACCAGACGGACGCGCTCGACAACGCGCAGGGTGAAAGCGAGCAGACGCAGGGCGCGCAATCCGGCGCCGAGCCGGAGCCCTCAGCCGCGGTGCCCGAGGAGCAGGTGACGAGCGCCGGGCAGCCCGGCGGCGGGACCGAGGAGACCCCGCGCTGGCAGCAGTCCGACGCCGACACCGAGCAGCAACCCGTCCGCGGTGGCTCGCGCGTGTCGGTGATCGACGAGGCGCCACCCCGCCCGGCCCCTCCGAACGGGGTGTCCGAAGACGAATACAAGTGGCACAGCTACAAGGTGTATCCCTCCGGTCGCCCCGACGCGGTCGAGTTCATCGATCTCTACAAGTCGTTCGGGCGTGCTCACATCCTGCGGGGATTGAACATGGGCCTGCCAGAGGGGATGGTCTCGATGATCATCGGACCATCGGGAACCGGGAAATCGGTGTGCATCAAGCACATGGTCGGGCTTCTGTACCCCGACGAGGGCGACATCCTCGTCCACGGTGAGTCGGTGCCGAACATGCCTGACGACGACCTGTTCGACATGCGCAAGAAGTTCGGACTGCTGTTTCAGGATGGGGCGCTGTTCGGCTCGATGAACCTGTATGACAACGTCGCCTTCCCGCTGCGACAGCACACCGAGAAGGGCGAGGACGAGGTCGAGGACATCGTCATGCGGCGCCTGAACGAGGTCGGTCTCGGATCGGCGCGGCTGAAGATGCCCAACGAGCTCTCGGGAGGGATGCGCAAGCGGGCCGGGTTCGCGCGAGCGCTCGTCCTAGAGCCCGACATCGTCCTGTTCGACGAGCCCGACTCGGGCCTGGACCCGGTTCGCACGGCACTGCTGGGCGAGCTGATCCTCGAGATCCATCGCGACATGATGGATGAGGCCAAGCAGAAGCAGAAGGCGCACCTGCCGACCTTCTGCGTGATCACGCACGACATCATGAGCGCGCGCCGCGTCGCCGACTACATCAACGTCCTGTGGAAGGGCCGGATCGTCGAGGCGGGCCCCGCCGAGGACATGCTCAACTCCGAGAACCCGTTCATCCGGCAGTTCCTGTCCGGCGAGTCCCAGGGCCCGCTGACGATGGACTGAAACGCGGCTTGCGTCGCGCGCGATCGACGCGCGCGGCCGGCTGCCGCGGCTAGCCTGCGTCGATGGCCGTAGGGAAGATGTTCGAGCGGTTCGCCGGGGCAGCCGCCCGCAAGCCCGCGCTGACGATCGGGGTCGTGGTCGCGCTCGCCGTCGGAGGCGGGCTGCTGGCGCTCGGACTCAAGCCCTCGGCGGGCACCGACACGTTTGTCAGCAAGTCCTCGGCCAGCTACCAGGCGACCGCCAGCGACGAGCGCCACTTCGGCGACGACGCGGTGATCGTGCTGATCCACGAGCCGCTGACCGACCTGGTCGAGACCAAGGACCTGGCGACGCTGACTCAGCTCGAGGCGTGCTTCGCGGGCCAGTACGTGGTCCCCAACAAGACGCTGCGCGCCTTCACCCCGGTCAAGGCCGGGACGCACGCGCCGTACGGAGGCACCGATAGCCCATGCGGCAAGCTCGCCCGGGCCAAGGCGGTGCAGGCCGTCTACGGGCCGGGGACGTTCCTCAACCGTGCCGTCGCCGCGGTCAACACCGAGATCCGCGCGATGATGGCCGGGGTCAGCACGTCGGTCAAGAGTGCCGAGCACGGCGCCTACCAGCTCGCGCTCGGGCGGGGGCTGCGCCGCAGGCAGGCGCTCAAGGACGCCCGCGCCGCTGGCCAGCTCGAGTACCAGCAACAGCTTCAGTCGCTCGAGCAGCTCGCCGTGACATCTGGGATCACGGCACTGCCGTCGATCGACTCACCGCAGTTCATCCCCCAGATCGTGTTCGACCAGACCCGGGGCGTGAACCAGCCCAAGGCGCGATTCGCGTACCTGTTCCCGACAGCGGACTCGGCGCTGATCCAGATCCGCCTGCGGTCCTCGCTGTCCGATGCCCAGCAGGCGCAGGCGATCTCCTGGATCCGCCAGGCGATCAAGATGCCGATGTTCCACTCGGCGTACGGGGGCACGTACACGGTCACCGGCGTCCCAGTGGTCACCAATGACCTGGCACAAACGATCTCGGGCTCGATCGCCCGGCTGCTGATCGCGGTCCTGCTGGTGATGGCGGTGACGCTGCTGATCGTGTTCCGCAACCGCCCCCGGCTGCTGCCGCTTGCGATCGCGCTGGCGGCCGCGGGGATCACGTTCGGGCTGCTCGCCGCGCTCGGCGCGACGCTGACGCTGGCGTCGATCGCCGTCCTGCCGATCCTGATCGGGCTCGCGGTCGACTACGGGATCCAGTTCCAGGCGCGCGCGCAGGAGGCGCAGCGGGCCGCCACGGACGCCGATCGGCCACCGCTCCCGGCGCGCCAGGCGGTCGCCCAGGCTGCCGGCCGCGCCGCGCCGACGATCGCCACCGCGGCGCTGGCGACGGCGACAGGTTTCTTGATATTGCTCCTGTCGCCCGTGCCGATGGTGCAGGGCTTCGGGCTGTTGCTGGTCGTCGGGATCGCGGTCGCGCTCGCCTGCGCGCTGAGCGCCGGATCCGCGGCGCTGGTGCTCTCGCAGCGGCGCAGCCGGGCTCGCGCGGACCGGACCGTGACGCGGCCGCGGCTCGCCCCGAAGCGGGTGGCGGCACCGTTCCGCGATGCGTCGGAGATCGTGCGGGGCGCGTGCCGGGCGGTGTCGGCCGCCTTCTGCCGCGCCGGGGCGATGCTCGCCGGGGCGTTCAGGGACGCCGGCGCGGTGCTGCGTGGCGCCGGCCGACGGGTCTCAGGTGGGCGCCGTGGTCCGCTGGGCGCGCCCGCGTCGTCACCGGCCGGCGGCGGACCGCAGTCCTCCGGTGGGCCGCCGACCGGCGGTGGCTTGGGGCGTCTGGTCGCGAGCGTGACCCGCCGGCCCGGACGCGTCCTGGCGCTGGCGGCGGTGCTCGCCGTCGCGGGCTGGATCGCGGATACGCAGACCGGCGTCCAGTCCGATGTGACCAAGCTGGTGCCGCCCAACATGCCGGCGCTGCGCAACCTGCGGACACTCGAGCGGGTGACCGGCGTCTCGGGCGAGATAGACGTGACCGTCAGCGGTTCCAACGTCGCGACCCCGAGGACCGTCGGCTGGATGATCGGATACGAGAACAAGCTCCTCAACCACTACGGATATCTCGAGGAGCGGGGCTGCGCGCACGCGACCCTGTGCCCGGCGCTGTCGCTCCCGGACCTGTTCTCGACCAGCAGCCAGTCGACCCGGCAGACCAGCCTGACGCAGCCCGAGATCACGCAGCTGCTGGCCGCCGTGCCGACCTACTTCTCACAGGCGGTGATCACCCCCGACCACAAGAATGCGACGCTCGCGTTCGGGATCCGCCTGATGCCGCTCTCGCGCCAGGAGCGGGTGGTGAACTACATGCGCTCGCAGCTGCACCCGCCGCCGGGCGTCAAGGCGCAGCTCGCCGGGCTCCCGGTGCTCGCCGCGGAGGCCAACGCGGCGCTGTCGTCATCGAGTCGTCGGCTGCTGACGCTGCTTGCCGGTCTGCTCGCGGTCGGGCTCGTGCTCGTGATCGTGTTCCGCTCGTTCGGCCGCGCGGTCGTACCGATGGTCCCGATCGCATTTGCGACCGGGTGGTCGGCGCTGATCCTGTTCCTGATTGGGATCCCCCTCAACCCGATGTCGGCGACGCTTGGGACGCTGGTGATCGCGATCTCGACCGAGTTCAGCGTGCTGCTGTCCGAGCGCTTTCGTCAGGAGCGGGCGGCCGGCCTCGACCTGCAGGCGGCGCTCGCGCGGACCTACAGATCGACGGGTGCAGCGGTGCTGGCGTCCGGGATCACCGCGATCGTCGGCTTCGGCGTGCTGGTCGTGTCCGACATCACGATGCTGCGGGACTTCGGCTTTGTCACGATCGTCGATCTGTCGGTATCGCTCGGCGGCGTCCTGCTCGTGCTCCCGGCGGTGCTCGCCCTGTCCGAGCGCGACGACGCACTGGAGCGGGTCCGATCGCTGCCCCGCGCCGCCGTCGCTGGGATCAGCAGGCGCAAGCGTAGGCCGCGGGTAGCGTGAGCGAGCGGCCGGGAGGCCAGGGGGACGAGGGCGGCGCCGCGTCCCCGGAGGATCGAGATCGCCCCTCGCCCGGGAGTCCGTCGCCTCGGCAACCTGAGCCGCTGACGCGGCTGGACCCCGACCGGGCGACCCGGCGGCCCGAGGTTCCCGCGCATGACGATCCCGCCGCAGCGCCCGCCCCCGCTGGAGCGGTCGACCCCGCCGAACCGGCCGACCCCGCCGAGCCGCCACTACCGCCCCACGCCACGCTGCCGGCCCCGGTCGTCGACACGCGCCGCTATCGCTGGATGATCGGGATCTTCGGGGTGACCGTGGTGGTGGTCGTGTCCGTGTACCAGTTCCTCACCAACGGGGTTGGGACGGCGGGGATCCCGCCCGGCAGACCGCTGCACTTCTTCTCGGCCCCGCTCGCCAACACCAACCTCAGCGGGATCGCCAACACCAACCCGCCGTGCACACTCGCCCGCCATGACCCGCGAGTGCTCAACATCTGTCTGATCACCCACAGCCGCCCGCTGGTGCTGTCGCTGTTCTCGACCGCGTCGAGCCAGTGCGAGCGCCAGGTTGACGCTCTCCAGCAGCTCTCAACCCGTTATCCGGGCAGCAGGGTGCAGTTCGCGGCGGTAGCCGTCAACAGCAGCCAGTCATCGACCCGCGCGCTGATCCGCTCGCACCACTGGACGATCCCGGTCGCCTACGACAGCGGCAACGTGGTCGGCGGTCTCTACGACGTCGCCGTCTGCCCGATGGCCGAGCTCGCATATCGTGGCGGGATCGTGAAGTCGCGGCTGATCGGCGACGCATGGCAGACGAGCGCCTCACTGGCGCCGAAGGTGCAGGCTCTGTTGAACAGCGAGCCGCCGTCGAAGTGAGCGAGCCGGTCGAGCTGCGGCCTGCCGAGGGGTTCGTCGAACCGGCGATCGGTGACGAGTTCCCCGGCCTGAGGCTGCACTGGACGACCGTCGCGGCTCGCCGGGGGCCGAGCCCACACGCGCTCGTGGGGCAGCTCCACGAGCTATCGAGCCGAATGCGCGGGGCGAGCATCGTCACGCTGCGGACCAAGCCGATCCCGCATGCGTATCGGGCCTTCTTCAGACAGATCGGCCTCGATCCCGACGTCGACCGGATCCCGAGCGAGGACGCGGCCGTGACCCGCCTGCTCCAGGGCGGGCTGCAGTCCTCGGGACTGATCGCCGACGCCTGCTTGGTCGCGCTGCTCGAGACCCTGGTGCCGGTCTGGGCGCTCGACGGCGACGCCGTGGACGCCGGCGGCCTCGGGATCCGGACCGCGACCGAGGCCGACGGCGAGCGGGCGTCGGGATCCGGAGCGTGGATCGAGCCGGGCAGCCTCGTCGTCGCCGACCGGACCGCGATTCATGCGGTGCTGTTCGGCGAGCCGCTGAGGGCGAGCGGGGTCGGCTCACGGACCCAGCGGGTGACGTTGTTCACGGTCGGGGTCGACGGGGTGCCCGACATCCACATCGATGAGGCGCTCTGGATCTGCGCGGAGCTGCTCGGGTGACCGCCTGGCGGGCGCGCGGTTTGCGTGCGAGGGCGACCACGGCCGCGCCCCGCAAACTCTCGTGTCGAGCGTCACTAGTTGCTAATCTGGCCCGCAATGGGAGGAAGGCAGACGGACATCGCTACCCAGGTTCTGCCCCCAACTGCGACGCCGCCCGTCAGCGATCGTGTCGCCGAGCTTGACGAGCGCGCCGCGCGGCGCACGTTGCGCAGGCAGATCGCGCGGCTCGAGCGTGAGCTGTCCGATGCGTTCGTGACCGCGTTCTCGATGGGCGGGCTGGAGCAGCCGCCCGCCTACAGAGCAACGCCCAAGATGCTCGGCCTCGGCGACCTCGAGCGCGTCCGCGATGACCTCGCCGAGCGCCTGCATGACGCCCGCGCGACGATTTCCGGGCGTGCCGACGAGCAGGAGCGCAAACGCGTGATGCTCGAGCGGATGCTGCTCGATCCCGGCTCCTACCGGTTCGTGCGGATCTACTGCAGCGAGCTCGGCGAGCCCGGCTGCGGCGCCTGGCAGGTCAGGCCGAGGCTCGGCCTGATCGGCATGCTGATGGGCTGGTGGCAGGTCAAGCTCTCCTCGGGCTGTCCGTTAGCCGGGGGTCGCGGACTCGGTTCCGCGGCCCGATCGACATCAGGCCTCGCGCGGGCGGGCGCAACGCGAGCCAGGCCGCCCTTCCTGACCCGCTCGGAACCGCGGGCGTGGGGGCTATCGTGGGGATCCCATGCGAGTGCTGCTGAGGAACGGCACCGGCGCCATCCTTGTGATCCTGATCATGTTCATCGGGAGCCTCGTCCTGTGGGTTGGGACGCCGTTGCTGTGGCTGTGGGTCGGGTCCCAGATCCAGGGCGCGACCGAGTCACTGGGCGCCGCGCTGCTGGCGATGTTGGTCGGCGTCGTGGTCACGATCACGGTGCTCGCGTCGGTGCTCGCCAAGCTCAGTGACGTCTACCGGGCCAACTGCGTCGCGCGCGGCCACACCGACCCCGGCCACGTTGTGCTCGAGGCGGTGCTCGTCGTCAGCGCGGGGCTGACGCTGACCGTGTTCGTGATCTGGTTCTTCTTCCTCGCCGGCGCGAGTCCAGTTCCGGTCGGGATCCAGATCTAGAGGCCCGGTCGGGATCCAGATCCAGCGCCCGCGCGGCCAAAGCTTAAACCGACGGCCGTGACCGGCGGGACGTGCCCCGCTTTCAGTTCGGGGCACGTCCCGGTGGTTCACCGGGCTGCGTCAGGGCCGGCCAACCCTGGCACAGTTACGCCACCAGCGCCATCCCCCGCTCGGGGGTCTCATCAATCGACAAGGGGACGGGCACGTCGACCGGCGCTCTCAGAGACGCGGCCAGCATCCGGCGCTGACGGTCGGTCAGCTTCCCGATCGGCTTTGTCTCGCTGATCTGGTTCCGCGAGAGGAACTTGCGACACCTACTGCTACCCCAGCGCCGCTGACTCATGAGCAGCTCGCCGATAGGCCAGCGCTCCACCTCGGCAGGGGGGGCGAGGAGCACGTCCGCTGCGGCGACCTCACCGACTGCAATGCGCCGCTTCAGGCATGCGCGTGCGAGTCGGATTTCGTTCGCACGCTCCAGCGCCCGAAGCCGTTGCGGCTCGGAGGTCGTCATGGCGGTCGGTTGCGTCATGTGGCTTCTCCATCCCTAACTGCGGTAATTCCGCCCGAAAGCGGACGTTGACAATTACCGGCCAGAGGCGATCGATCGTCTGCGCATAGACGCCCGGCCGGACCTACACACGATTATCCGGAGCCCAAAACTCCGATTTTTCGAACTATGGCACCCGGGGGTGGATTGCCCCTCCGGTAAGCCACCTTGCCACCCGATCTGCCACAACCGTTCGGCTCGTCAGAACCTAAAGCAAACTAAGGGGTTACAGCAACGTCACAAGTCACGTTGATTCGCACGGAGCGCACTTTTTGTTACCGAGTCGGTCTTGTGCAGGAGTGGACAAGTCCGGCGGCGCGCTTGGGCCGCGGAGCAGTACGGCCGGGTGTGAACGGGGTGTGATCGGGTCCGCCCGGCGAGGGGTTGGTGATGGCATCATCGGGTGACTCGTGACGGCCGCACCGGGTACGCGACCCTGCATCCGACGGACCGCCGGACTCAGCCCGGCAGGGGCCCGTGCTCGGCTTCGAACTCTTGCTTGACCCCGGCGAAGATCTCGAGCGCGGCGTCGAGCGTCGCCTCGTCGTGGGTCGCCATCACGCTCGTGCGAAGCAGGGCCCCCGCCGGCGGCACCGCCGGGTGGAGCGCCGTGTTGACGAACACGCCCGCCTCGTAGAGCGCCTTCCACAGAAACGCCGCCTTCCAGTCGTCACCCACGACCACCGGCACCACGGCCGTCACGACCTCGGTGCCGTCGGCCAGCCGGGTCGGCTTGACGACCCGGAAGCCGAGCTCGCTCAGGCCCGAGTGCAGGTAGCGCGCGTTCTCGAGCACCCGGGCGAACAGCGGCGGTCCCTCCGCCGAGCGGCAGATCCGAACGGCGGCGAGCGTCGCCCCGATCGCGGCGGGCACCCCCGCCGCGGTGAACATGAACGGGCGCGACTGGATCCGCAAGAACTCGATCACGTCCGCGGGGCCGGCGATCACGCCGCCGCATGAGGCGAGCGACTTGGAGAACGTCGCCATCCGCAGGTCGACCCGATCCTCGACGCCGAACAGCTCCGCCGTCCCGGCACCGCGCGCGCCGAGCACGCCGAGCGCGTGCGCCTCATCTACCATCAGCCGCGCTCCGTAGCGGCTGCAGAGGTCGGCGATCTCCGGCAGCGGGGCGACGTCACCCTCCATCGAGAACACACCGTCGACCACCACCAGGACTCCGCCCGGGTCATCCTGGGCGCGCTGCAGCGCGTGCTCGAGTCGGTCTAGCCGGTTATGGCGAAACGGCCTCAGCTTGGCCCGCGAGAGAATGCAGCCGTCGAGAATCGAGGCGTGGTCCCCGGAGTCGGCGATCACCGTGTCGCCGGGGCCGAGGATCGTTCCCAGGGCGCCGAGGTTCGCCTGATGGCCGGTGGTGAAGACGAGCGCCGCCTCGGTCCCGAGCCAGTCGGCGAGCTCCTCCTCGAGCTCGAGGTGAAGGTCGATCGTGCCGTTCAGGAACCTCGAACCGGTCAACCCGGTCCCGTATTTGGCGACCGCGTCGATCGCGGCCTTCGCGACCCGCTCGTCGCCGGTGAGGCCGAGGTAGTTGTTGGACCCCAGCATGATCCGGCGCTTGCCCTCCATCGTGACGACAGGGAGCGTCGGTCCCTCGAGGACACGGAAGTAGGGGACCGCGTCGAGCTCCCGTGCGATCCTGAGCTGCTCCAAGCGCTCGTGCTCGCGAGCCTTGGCGAAGACGTCGATCGAGGTCGGCATGTGCGGCGCCACCAATCCTACGGCTTCTCCGCGGTCTGCCGCCCTCCGCTCCGAGGTAAGGGGGCGCACCGATCATCGGACTCCGGGGCGGAGATCTTTGAACCCGACCGCATCCGATGTCACCATGTGCGATCCATGACACGCGCGGATGACGCCGGCAACGGGTCGGCACCGGAGATCAGTGCAGACGAAGAGGTGGTCGAGGGACTGCCGGTGCTCGCCGACGTGCGAGCGATCGAGCCGGTGTCGCCCGATGTGCGAGCGATCGAGCCAGTCTCGCCGGCCGCGCTCCCGGCTGTCCGGGCGGCCGCCGCGGCCGCGACGGGGTTCGTCGCCGGGGCGGCGACAATCGCGCTCGTCAGACGCCGAACGGCCCGCCGGGTCGCACGCGCGAAGGGCGGCCGTCGCCTCCCGGGTGGGCTCCAGATCGCTGGCACGCGGTCATTCCTGGTCGACGTCCACCTGATCGCAAAGCCGGGGGATTGACGCCCGGCGGCGGCGTCGAGGTCCGGATCGAGGTCCGGCCACGGTGGCCGTTTCGGCTCTCGCGGCGCAACGGCCTCGACGGGCTGGCCCGGATCCGCAACGGCGTCCTTCACCGGCTCCTGCACGCCGGCGATCAGCCGGTCACGATCCGGGTAGTGCAGCTGTCGGCCGACCGGGTCCTGTTCGGGGCCAAGGCCGAACGCCGCGACGCCGCCGAATGGGGGATCGAGCGGATGCGGTTCGCGCTCGGCGTCGATCAGGACCTGCGGCAGTTCTACGAGCGATTCCGGTTCGATCCGCTGATCGGGCGCGCGGTGCGTGCCAACCCGGGGCTGCGCGTGGCGGGACGGCCGGAGCCGTTCGAGGCGCTCGTGTGGGCCGTCTGCGAGCAGCTGATCGAGTACGAGCGCGCGGCAGCGATCCAGCGCCGGCTGGTCGCCAGGCTCGGTCGCCGCTGCCCGGTCACGGGGCTGCGCGACTCGCCGACGGCAGCCGTGCTCGCGGCTCAGGCCCCGGCGCTGCTGACCTCATTCGATCTTCACCCGAGCCGCGCCCTGACGCTCACGCGCGCTGCCCGCGAGGTGGCCAGCGGACGGGTCGACCTCGATCACGGCGACCACGAGCGCGGCTGGCGCCGTCTGCGCCGGATCAAGGGCATCGGCAGCTGGACGATCCAGACGCTGGCGCTGGTCGGCCAGGGTCGGCTTGACCAGCTCCCGGCCGGCGATCTGGCGTACGTCAAGTTCGTCGGCAGGCTCCAGGGCGGCGGTGACCCCCGGGCCCGCGCCACCGAGGAGGAGGTGGCGGAGTTCTTCGAACCGTACGAGCCGTGGGCAGGGCTGGCCGGCCTGCACGCCCTGTCGGGCGCCGGGAGTGCCGCGACGCTGCGGATGGCCGCCTGACCGGGCTCACGGCCCCTGACCGGCCAGCAGCTGGTTGGTCGACGCGGCGACGATCGAGGCCGGGTTGGAGATCAGGTGGTGGGCGAGCATCCACTCCCCGTAGCGCGTCCATTGCTTCTGGTCCTGCCAGCCCCACGGGAGGCTGGAGTCCGACGGGAAGTAGTCGGGTAGCGTCGCGCGGACGCTGGCGAGCTGGAGCTTGGGGCTCAGCGACGGGTTGGCGGCGACCAGCGCGTTTACCCCCGCCTGGGGGTCCTGGCGGACCGACTCATAGCCGCGTCCCAGCGCCTGCACGAACCGCCGCAGGATGTTCGTCCGGTTGGCGATCTCGTCCTCGCGGGTCACCAGCACCAGCTCGTCGTAGGTCGGAACGCCGGCCTTCTCCATGTGGATCACGTTGGTGCGCTTGCCCATCTGGCGCAGCTGGATCGCCTCGTAGTTCCAGTAGGCGCCGAGCGTCGCGTCGACCCGTCCCGACAGCATCGCCGGCACGAGGTTTGAGCCGACGTTGATCTCCTTGACCGAGCTCTGCGGCACCCCCGCCTGCTCGAGGACCGTCTGCAGATAGGAGTGCTGGTAGGCGATCCCGGCATCGCCGACGGTCTTACCGCGCAGTTGGGAGGGCCGGGTGATGTTCTTGGAGGCCAGCGACACGATCGAGGTCAGCGGACGCTGCACGAGCGCCGCGATCGCGACCAGCGGCTCGCCCTTGTCGCGCGCGAGCATCAGCTCGGGCTCATACGAGATCGCGAGATCGACCTTGCCGGCGGCGAGCAGCTGCAGCGGCGTCGCCGGATCGGAGGGCACGTGGACGTGGACATCGAGCCCGGCCTTGGAGAAGTCACCTTCCGACAGCGCGCGGTAGAGCCCGACGTGATCCGCGTTGGGGAACCAGTCGAGCATCAGCGAGAGCTGCTGCGCCGGCGCGCCGGCCGCCGTCAGCTTGTCCTGCTTCTCGCCGCACGCCGCGAGCACGAGAGCGGTGACGAGCGCGGCCGCGAGCAGCGGGAGACGGATTCTCATACGGATGTTTCTCCAGTCATCGGTTTGTATGCCCACGGCACGATCATCCGCTCGGCGAGCGTCAGCAGCCAGAACAGCGCGATCGCGAACAGGCACAGGATCAGGACCGCCGCGTACGCACGCGGCATCAACAGCTGTGCCTCGGACTGCTCGATCAGGTAGCCGAGCCCCGCGTTCGCTCCCGCCCACTCGCCCAGCACCGCGGCGATGACCGCGATCGCGGCGGCGATCTTGGCGCCGGTCAGGACGCCGGGCAACGCCGACGGAAGCTCGACGTGGCGAAACGTGCGGCCCCGGGGCGCGTCGAAGCTGCGCATCAACTTGGTCAGGCCCGGGTCGACGGCTGCGAGCCCGCCGAGCGTGGTGACGACGATCGGGAAGAAGCAGACGAGCGCGATCACGACCAGCTTCGGCGCGATCCCGAAACCAAGCCACAGCACGAGCAGGGGGGCGATGATCGGGATCGGGATCGCCTGCGAGGCGACCAGCAGCGGGTAGATCGCCCGGCGCAACGTCTGAGAGAAGTGGATCGCGATCGCCAGCGCCAGGCCGACGACCGCGGCCACCAGGATCCCGAGCAGGACCTCCTGCGCGGTCACGACGAAGTTGCTCCACAGCAGCGAACGGTCGTCGTAGACCGACTGTGCGATCGCGTGGGGCGCGGGCAGGATCAAGGGGTTGGCGCCGCCGGCGTCGACGTAGACCTCCCAGATCCCGAGCAGCAGCGCCAGCAGCGCCAGCGCCCGCCAGCCGCTCAGCAGCCGTCTCACTCCGGGACCCCCAGGGCCTCGTAGACGCGCTCGCGCAGCGCCGTCACCTCCGGGTCGGTGCGGCGCCGCGGCCGCGGCAACGCGACGGTGATATCGGCCACGGTGCGCCCGGGCCGGGCCGACATCACAACGACGCGGTCGGCGAGCACCACCGCCTCCTCGACATCGTGCGTGACCAGGACCACGGTACGCGGCTCGGTCTCGAGCACGTGCCCGAGCCAGCCCTGCATCTCGGCGCGGGTGATCGCGTCAAGCGAGGCGAACGGCTCGTCGAGCGCGAGCACCGGCTTGCCGGCGAGCATCGAGCGCAGGAACGAGACCCGCTGGCGCATCCCGCCCGATAGCGCCGCCGGCTTTGCGTCCTCGAACCCGGCCAGCCCGAATCGCTCGATCCACGGGGCCACGAGCTCGCGGGCCGCCTGGCGTCCGACCCCGCGGGCGCGCAGCGCGAGCGCGGCGTTGTCGACCGTGCCCAGCCACGGCAGCAGCAGGTCGCTCTGGGGCATCAGCGCCGCCGGCGCGCAGTCGACCGTGCCTGAGTCGGGCCGCTGCAGGCCGCAGATCAGCTCGAGCAGCGTCGTCTTGCCACAGCCGCTCGGGCCGACGACCGCGACGATCTCGCGCGGACGTGCCCGCAGCGTCATTGCAGACAGGGCCTGCACCGGACCGCGCTTGCTGACGAATGTCCGGCTCACGAGCTCGACCCGCACCCCACCGGTGCTCTCAAGCCCGCGAGGCTCCTGTGCCGGAGCCTCGATCATTGATCTTGTCGCTCCCTCCGCGGGCATTACCCCACAGGTTCGAAGGGTCAGCGCCAGGTCGCATCAGCTGCGAGGGGCGCTATCTCAGCCGGCGTTTCCCGCCAGCCCCCCTGGGTTTTCAGATGCTGGGGAGATGCTACCGCCTGCGCCGCGCTGCGATAACGTGCAGCGCAATGGGGCGCCCGAGGTGGGTCTTTACGCGGATCGCGCAGGTGCTGCTGCCGGCTTTCGCCGCGGCGCTGCTGCTCGGCGGTACCGCCGTCGCGCCGGCCGCGGTGCGATTCCGGTTCAAGCCGATCGGGGCCGAGCACAAGGCCTTCAAGCCCCGCATCGGTCACGCGATGGGCCTCCTGCCGAGGCTCGGCATTCCCGAGCTGGCCTCGGGCCGCAACCTGCCGGTCGTCTACCACGGCGGTCAGGTGATGCGAAACGTCACGATCCACACGATCTTCTGGGCGCCCCCGGGGTACCACTTCACCGGCCCGCCGACGGCCCACACGCTCGGATATGAGGCGCTGGTCAAGCAGTTCCTGGTCGACGTCACGCATGATTCGGGCAGTCCGCACAACATCTTCTCGACGCTGACCCAGTACGAGGACGGGCACGGACCCGGCAGCACGCACATCTCCTATGACCCGGCGACCGACTCGATCGACCTGGCCGCGCCGTACCCGAAGCTCTCTGACCAGTGCGCCTCGCCGTCGGGAATCGCGACCTGCGTCACCGATCTGCAGCTCGAGAAGGAGATCAACCACCTGATCGGGCCCAAGAACCCGGGCGAGCGGGGCCTCTCGAACATCTGGTTCATCCTGCTGCCGCCCAACGTCGACACGTGCATCGCGCCGGGTGCGTGCGCGACCACCGCGTTTGCGGGCTACCACTCGGTGTTCGAACTCGGACAGGGTCCAACGATCTACTCGCCGATCCCCGACCCGCTGGTCGAGTTCACGCCGCCGCCGGGGTCAGACCCACAGGGCAATCCCGAGGCCGAGGAGACGCTCGACACGATGGGCCACGAGACCGAGGAGGCGATCACCGATCCGTACGGGGACGCGTGGATGGACCCCGACGGCTTCGAGGTCGCCGACAAGTGCGAGAACGGACCCCAGGAGGGCGCCCCGCTCGGGTTCGCGCCCAACGGCTCGCCGTACAACCAGGTGATCAACGGCCACCAGTACCTGATCCAGGACATGTGGTCAAACCCGGCCGCGGGTTGCGTCCAGACGTCGACGGCGACCAAGTCGGCGCTTCCCCTGCACACCGTCTCGCTGAAGCAGTTCAGCCCGTTTGTCAGGGGCAGCCTCGGCGTCGCAAGGCGGGTCCCTGTCGCGGTAGGCCTGCTGCGTGGATTTGACGTGGTCGCGACGGCAAGGACGCACACCCGCGCCAACGGGAGCTGGGGACCGGTCAAGCTGCGATCCCGCAAGGGGGCCCCGCACGCTGTCGGCGACGACCGCGAGGCGGTGATCGTCGAGTACGGGGGCGGCCGAGGCGCTCCAAAGCCCGACCTGATCGCCACCGGCGACGGTGGCAACCCGTTCACCGAATCGGGCTACACGGGATGGTTCGACCTCGACGACGGCTACGCGGTCGGCGGTCGCAACGTCGTGATCGGCCCGTGCACGCAGACCGGCGTGCTGTCGCTACGGGTCGGGTCGAAGTTCACCGAGCCGCCGGCGCAGCTGTGCAGCGCCGAGGCCGGCGCTGCGCTGATCCCGACGGGGCGGCTGACCTCGGCCACGAACCTGACGATGAGCAGCGAGGACAACCGAGCGGTGTCGTTCTTCGAGCCCAACGGGGCGCTGGTCAAGTTGACGATCTCGCTCGGCGAGCCCAACAGCATCCCGACGTCGATCAACGACCAGGTCCTGTTCATCCCGACCGGGTTCCCGCAGTGCAGCGCGTTTTTGCGGATCAAGGCGGTGCGGTGCACCGGGCTGGTCCCGGGCGATCGCTACCGGATCGGGCGCCGTCACGCACTCGCCGGGCTGGCCGGGATGATCTTCGTCGGCGGGATGCATCTGCATGGCGGATCGATGCTGGCGCTCGTGAACGGGGCCGGCCGCCGCCTGACCACCCTGCACGTCGCCCACCTGCGCGTCCACATCATCGGCAACCAGACGCGGATCGCCTCCGGAACCTGTCAGCCGGGAGACTTCTACGGACCCCCGGTGAGCAGGCCCCCGACCAGCCCCGCCGTCGGGCTCGGGCTGTTCGGCGAGGGGATCGTGTGCCCGGGCAGCGGCAGAGCAGCGGGCCTCCCGACGGGTGACATCGCGCAGACCGATGACTTCAGCGGCGGTCAGACGATCACCCAGGTGCCGTTGATCGAATCGACCTCACCGATCCAGGACGAGACCCTGTACGGGGCGTTCGTGTCATCGGCCCAGTCGGGGCTTCCGGCGGCGCACGGGTCGACCGGAGCGAGCGGCGTCCCGGTCGCGCTGACGATCACTCGCGCCGGCTCACGCCGCCACGTGTTCCACGCTGCCAACGTCGACACGCCGCGGGGCGTGAACGTCCCGGCGCTGGCGCCCGGCGCCTACGTGGCCAAGTGGGTCCTGCGAGACGCCAACGGCGACACCCGCACGGTCACCACGCGTTTCAACGACGAGGGCTGAGAGCGCCCGGGCGGCTCAGGCCGCGATCGGGCGCGTCAGCGCCTTGACGAACTCCTCGAGCTGATCGGTCCGCCAGCACTCGAACGCGGTGCAGTGCTGCTCGTAGGCGGCGATCACCGAGTCGCCGTAGTTCCAGTACAGGCGCGGCTCGGGGTTGAGCCAGAAGGTCCGGCCGGCGCGAGCCGTGATCGCCGCGAACACGTCGTCGCGTGGCGGGCGGCCGTTGGTCCGCGCATCACCAAGCACGATCACCGTGGCGCGTGGATGGAGCTCGTCCTCGATCAGGGCCAGCAGCTCGGTCCAGACGCGGCCGTAGTCGGTGTAACCGGAGATATCGGCGACGCCGGCGTCGCGTGAGACCGCCTCGCTGGCGGCCCGGAAGTCGCGCTCGCGCTCGAACACCTCGGTCACCTCGGAGATCCGCTCGATAAACACGAACGAGCGCAGCTTGCGGAATGAGTCGTGCAGCGCATGCAGCACCGAGAGGAAGAATGTGCTGGCGCTCGTGACGCTCGTCGAGACGTCGCACAGAACGAAGATCTCGGGCCGGCGCGGCCGCTTGGGCCGGTATTTGAGCTCGATCGGGACGCCGCCGGTCTGCAGCGAGGCTCGCATCGTGCGGCGCACGTCGACGTGGGCATGGCGCTGATGGCCCTTGAGCTCGTGGCCCTGGCTGGCGAGGCGGCGCTTGAGCTGGGCGACGACGCGGTGGACCGCGGCCAGATCCTGAATCGGGCCGGTCGGAAGCGCGCGGTCGAGCTCGGTCAGCGGGCGCTTGGGGGGCAGACTCGCGGTCCGCTCGATCAGGTCGCGCTCGAGCTCGCGCCGCAGCTGCTGCTCGAACTTCCGCAATTGGTCGCGCCCGATTCCCTCGCGGCGCGGGTCGCCCTCGGGGAGGTCGGGCTGGGGCTCGGCCCGGAGGCCCAGTGCCCGCCGGATCCGCTGCACGTCGACACCGAGCACGCCTGACCCCTCGCCCTTGCCGAAGGCGGCGATCGCGAGCCGCGCCAGGTCGCGCAGCGTCGCCTCGTCGCCGTCTCGCAGTGCCGCGGCGATCTGCTGGCGGAGCGCCTCGAGGTCGACGTCGAACGCTCCGGGGCGCGACGGCGCCTCGCTGATCTGCTGGCGTGCAGCCTCGGCCTCGGCTGCCCGGAAGAAGAAACGTTCGAACACGAGCTCGAACGTGCGCCGGTCGTCGGGGGACTTGGCGAGCGTCGCCGACAGCGCCCCCTTGAACGCGTCCTGGTCGGTCCAGGGGACCTGCTCGAGCGCCGCAAAGGCGTCGAGCAGCTCGGAGGTGCCGAGCGCCATCCCCTCCTCGCGCAGGTCCTCGGCGAACGCCAGCAGCTGGCCGTCGAACCCTCCGGGGCCGCGGTCGGGGATCCGCGCGTAGAGCTTGGTGGGTGGCACCTCGGCCACGGTGGCGCCGGGCGTCAGGCCGCCGGTCGTGCGTCGTCGCTCGCCGGGCGCTCAAGCTTGACGCCGACACGAGCCGCGACGGTGTCGAGATCGGTCCGATGCTTGACGATCACGCTCATCGTCTGCCTGAACGTCTGGTCGTCGATCTCGCTGGCTCCGAGCAGGATCAGCGCACGCGCCCAGTCAATCGACTCGGCGATGCTGGGCGGCTTCTTGAGATCGAGCTCGCGGATCTGCTGCACGATCTCGACCAGCTTGCGCGCGAGCGTCTCATCGAGCTCGGGCGAGTGCAGCCGCACGATCTCGAGCTCGTGCTCGGTCTCGGGGTAGTCGAGCCACAGGTACAGGCAGCGGCGCTTGAGCGCCTCGGTCAGTTCTCGCGTGTTGTTGGAGGTCAGCAGCACGACCGGCTGAGTGCGGGCGTCGATCCGCCCCAGCTCCGGGATCGAGATCTGGAAATCGGACAGCAGCTCGAGCAGCATCGCCTCGAACTCCTGGTCGGTCTTGTCGATCTCGTCGATCAGCAGCACGACGGGCTCCGGTGAGGCGATCGCGGTCATCAGCGGGCGCGGCAGTAGGAAGTCCTCGCCGAAGATGTCGTCCTGGACGTCGCGCCAGCCGGTCTCGCTGGACTCGGTCTGGATCCGCAGCAGCTGCTTCTTGTAGTTCCACTCGTACAGCGCCTTGGCCTCGTCGAGGCCCTCGTAGCACTGAAGCCGAACCAGCGTCCGGTTCAGATAGCGGGCCAGCGCTTTGGCGAGCTCGGTCTTGCCGACCCCTGCCGGGCCCTCGACGAGCACCGGCTTGCCGAGCTTGGTCGCCAAAAACGAGACCAGCGCGGCGCTCTCGCCGGGCAGGTAGCCGGCGGCGCGCAGGCCGGCCGCAACGTCCTGCACCGTGGCCGGTTCTGTGATCGTGTCGGGCATTCGCGGACGGGGCTCGGTGTGGTCCAGAGGTTGGCGGCGGCGTGCGCCGCGGGACCCAAATATAGGGTTCCCACAGGCAATGCTCCTGTTCCTCCTCTCCCAGCAGTCGCAGCTGACGGTGTTCGTCGCCGTTCTCGTGTTCGGCCTGTTGGTCGGGGTGTCGGGTCACATCGTCGGCTCTCGGGCCCTGATCCTGACCGGGATCCTGGTGATCGGGCTGGCGACGGCCTACTTCTCGTTCGTGCTCCAACCGGGCCACCACTGACCGGCTCGGACGCGGCTACTGGTCTGCGTCGAGGCGCTCGGTCAGGTCTTCCGAGGCCCGACGGACGGTCGGCGCCTCGGGCGGCTCATCGAACGTGATCTCGTCCAAGTCTGAGAAGTTGAGCCCGCGATTGGGTTGACGATCGCGTGCGACGCGGGCGCGGTGAGGGCGGATCGGCGGCGGAGCGGGCTGGTCTCCCTGTTCGGGCGCGTACTGCCGCTGGCTGGGCGCGTCGTGGGACTCGGGCTCGTCGGTCAAGGCCAGCTGATCAGAGCCACCGCCCTGGTAGCTCCACGATTGCCCGGGCGGCTGCGTTCGTGGCCGCGGGGGCGCCGGCGGGCGCTGGCGCGCGCGTGGCGTCGCCGCGATCGCGGCTGGGGCGGTGGGTGCGCTCCGCGCCCGGTCGCCGGGCGCCGGCGGTCCGTCACCGGCGTCGGGGCGCAGCTCTCCGGGCAACGGCGGTTCGGGCTCGTGGGCGCTGCGGATCCGGGAGCCGGCGTAGGCGAGCAGCGCAGCGACCCCGAGCGCGATGAAGATCCCCCACTCGATGCCCGAGGTGGTCGCGTACTGGCCGTGGCCCGTGGTCCCCTCCTTGTCGAACATCCGCCAGACGATCAGCAGCGCGGTCCACAGGCCGGCGGCGGTGATCACTCCGCCGTCGCCGCCGGGCACGTGGAACGCCCGGCCCTCGGCGCGGTAGAAGAGCAGCACGAGCACCGCGACCGCGACCAGCAGCACCGCCGCCTCGACGAACGAGAACGCGCCCCAGCCGGTCAGCGAGGCGCTCGCCGAGCGAAGCTTCGTGGCCGCGCCGCTGGCGATCACCGTCTCCTGATACCAGGGCAGAAATAGCGTCAGGAACAGGCCGAGCGCGGCAATCGCGGCCAACCGCCGCTCGGGCGCCAGACCCCGCCAGGCGCGTCCGAGACGGTTGGCCGTCGAGCTGGTGCGCCGTGCGCTGTCGGCTGCGGTCCGGGAGTGGCTCATCGTCTCGCTCGTACCCGTGCGCCGGCCACGCAGACCGTCCCCTGCGGATCCGGAGGCCCTTTCGGGCTGCAATCGGCGGCCACCGCCCGATTGTATGGGTCGCTCCGGGCGGTCTGCCGAGGTCGTCAGGGCGCGGACCTCGCGGTCGGCCGGCGGCTAGAGGATCGGGATGTCGCGGACCTCGGTGGACTCGGTGCGCTGGCGCTCCGCGCGCTCCAGATACCAGTCGATCAGGGCTCTGAGCGCGATCAGAACCTCGCGCAGAGCCTCGGCCAGGCGACGCTGAAGGTCGGGCGGGATCCGGTCTCGCAAGGCGCGGACGGCCTCGAGCAGCAGGTCGATCTCGCCGGTCGCGTCGCGTCCGTCACTCGGGTCCGAGCGCGGCTGGCCCTCGGGGTCGGCGGTATCTCCGTGGTCGGGCTCGCGGCGCTGCCAGCCCGACGGCGGAGGCCTTCGCATCGCCGCCGCAGTCGCCTCGGCGATCAGGCGCTCGGCGGCCTGCTCGGCCCGCTCGAGCCGCTGCTCGAGTGCAATCAGCGGGTCGGCGTCCGGCGTGGGCTGATCCGCCGCTCGCGCGCTGCGCGAGTCCTCGGCGCTAGCCATCGAAGCGCACCTCGAGCGCCCCATCCTCGAACGTCGCCTCGGTCGGGTGGTAGGCGGCCAGCGCCGGCGGCAGCATGATCGTGCGCTTCTGACCGTCGACCCGGACCACCAGCTCGAGCCCGAATTGCTTGAGCGAGATGTCGCCCTTGCTCGCGAACGGCAGCGCCAGCTTGAGCCTGGCACCGTCGGCGTCGACCTCGATCTCCTGCGTCAGCTGCTCGTGCAGGATCGCTGCCGCCTCACGGCCGTCGAACAGCGCCTCGGCGAGCCGGTCGAGCATCCCGGGGCCGACGACCTCCTGCTCGAAGTAGGGCGCGCAGAGCACCGGGACCGGCTCAAAGGCCGAGTGCACGAGCTCGAGATGCTCCTCCTGGACGCGCCTCCAGGCGGCGAAGTAATCACCGACCCCGGCCGGGAAGAGCCGGTTGACAATCACGGCGTCGGTCAGATATCCGTACAGGTTCAGGTAGGTGAAGGTGCGCATCGCCTCGCCGATCACCATCTTCTCCGGGTTCATCACCAGGCGGATCGAGCAGTGCTCCCGATCTCGGAGGATTTCGTTCATCGCGATCAGGTTCTGCGACAGCCGCTCGATGTCGCCGAACACCGCATGACTGGGCAGCGATATGTCGAGCAGCGAGCGGGCGATCGGCCTCGCCGCCGCCAGCAGCTGGCGCTCGAGCGGGAACACCTTGTCGATCCACCACCGCGCGACGTCGGGAAACGAGAGCAGCCGCAGCGTCTCGCCGGTCGGGGCGCAGTCGACGATGATCGCGTCCCAGCGGCCGGATTCATTGTGGGCCTGGAGGCGCAGCAGCGAGAAGAGCTCGTCCATCCCCGGCGGAACTGTCAGCTCCTCGGCCGAGATCCGGTCGACGCCGCGCTCCTGGAGCACCTCGGCGAGCCACTCCTGAACGCCGGACCAGTGCAGCTCCATCTCGTCCTGGGCGTTGACCTCCTGGCCCCAGAGGCGGTCGGCGACCTGCACCGGCTCGCCGCCAAGCTCGGCCAGCAGCGATTCGGACAGGCTGTGGGCAGGGTCGGTCGAGATCACGAGCGTCCGCAGGCCCGCCGCCGCGCATCGGCGCGCCGTGCACGCTGCGACCGACGTCTTGCCGACGCCCCCCTTGCCGGTGTAAAGGATCGTCCGTGGCCGCATCGCGAGCCGAGTCTATTGCCCGCGCGCTCGCGCCTCGGCCTTCGCAACATGTAACGGATAGGCGCCGGCGAGAGGTGATGCGGATGCCGCTCAGCCGGAGATCTGCAGCGTGCCGGTGATCCGGGCGAAGTTGCCGGCCAGGTCAGTGGCCGCCAGCCGGACCTCGTAGGTGCCGGGGTGTTTGAGCGCCGGGAGCGTGAACTGATCGACGCCGTGGGGGAACACGGCGCTGGTCTGGAATTCAGTCGTCGTGCCCTGCGTGATCACGACGCCGACGCGGGAGATCTTCGACAGCCGGAAGCGCAGCGTCACGGCCCTTCGCGTATGGCCGCTGGTCGTCAGCTGCTCCAGCACCGGGGGCGTCGTGAGGTAGGCGCGGAAGTGCTTGGCGGTCGTGCAGTAGACGGGGATCTTGGTCATCGAGCAGAGCTGTCCGAGGAACCCCGTGACCAGCTGGTGGTAGCTGAGGTCGTCCTCGATCCCCGGCTGATAGAGCGACCAGGCGCCGGTGTCGAAGCGGGGTACCTCGGCCATCGCCTCGGCGTTGCCGGCGTTGAAGAGGCGCATCGCCTCCGGGCTGCCGCTCACCTGGGCGTAGTCGTAGAGGCCGATCAGGGTCTGCAGGAATGCGTTGATGATCGACGTGCCGGGGGCGAAGGTGTACTGCACGTAACGGTTGCCGAGCGGGGTCTTGACCGTCACGCCGGCCGGCGGGCCGACCGTGAACACCGGCAACGCCCGGCCGGCGATATCGAGGTAGTACGGGTTGCCCGTCGCCTTGTAGGCACGCGTCAGAGCCTCGAGGCCGGTCGCCTGGGACATCGCGCTCGTCCACGGTGGCGAGCCACCGTCGAAGTGGAAGTAGTACTCCCAGGTCAGGCCCCCGCCGCGGTGCGCGGCGAGCGGAATCAGCTGTGAGAGCAGCTTGCGCAGCTGCGGGTAGTCGGCCGGGCCGGCCGTGTAGAGGCCGTCGGCCTTGCCGAAACTGCCGAGCACCTGCAGCTGAATCCCCTGGCCGGGGTAGTACTCCCAGACCAGCTGCGAGCCGGCGAACTCGACCCGCTGGCCCGAGGCGAGCAGCGGCCCCGTGGTCCACCAGCGGCGGTTTGCGTCAAGGGTCGCAAACAGCGCCGGCAGCCGTGACGGCGTCAGCGCGCGAGCGGTCGCGATCTGGTGCATCGTCTCGGTGACGGCCTCGAGCTCGGTCCGGCGGGTGGCGTGTAGGCGCTTCTCGGTCGCCAGCGCCTGCTTGAAGCTGGCGCTGTAGCGCCGGTATGCCGCCTGGGTGATCTGATGCGTGCGGTACAGGCGGGCGAGCTCGCTGGTCACGGTGCGGTGGCGGTTTGGGGTCGGGCGGGCTCTGGCGGCGGTGGCGAGCGGTCGCCGGTGAGTCGTGGTCGGCGATGGGGCAGGGGTGAACCCCGGCCCGCTGACGAACGGGTCGTTTATGGCGCGCGCCCGGCCGTCGTGACCGAGCACCAGCACCGGCGCCGCGGCTGCGCTTGCGGGAAAGGCGGCAACCGCGAGCAGCGCTAACAGGCTCCCGCGCACCAATCCGATGCTACATTCGCCACCGTGCTGGTGCCACGGCTGAGGATGAAGTTGCATGGTAACCAGGCTCGCGCGGGCCGCCGCGTGGCCGCGGTCCTGCTCGCCGGGATGGCGGCGGTGGCGCCCGCCGCATGCGGCAGCAGCGGCGGCGGCTCGGGGTCCCTAAACGCCCAGCAGTTGTTGCAGGAGACCTTCAGTGGCAGCCACACCGTCAAGAGTGGGGTCCTGAACTTCCGGCTGGCGTTCCTGCCGACGGGGTCGAGCACCCTGAGCGGGCCGATCGCGCTCTCGCTCACCGGCCCGTTCCAGAGCCGGGGTTCGGGAAACCTGCCGGAGTCGAGCTTCACCGTCGGCCTTGACGCGCTCGGGCGCAAGGGGCAGCTTGGGCTGATCTCGACCGGTTCGGCCGGATACATCACGCTCAACGGAATCTCGTACCGGCTTCCGGCGAGCGACTTCCACAAGCTCGCCTCGGGCTTCTCGAGCGCGGGCACCAGCGGCGGCGTGGGTCTGTCGAAGCTGGGCATCGATCCGCTTCACTGGGTCACCAACCCGTCGGTTGTCGGCACGGCGACCGTCGGCGGCACCTCGACGACCCTCATCAGAGCCGGAGTCAACGTCACGGCGCTGCTCAACGATCTCAGCACCTTCCTGCACAAGGCGTCGTCGAGCGCTGCGGGCTCGCGGATCCCGAGCACGATCTCGTCCGCCACGCGGCAGAAGATCGCCAGCACGGTCAAGAACCCGACCGTCAACGTCTGGACCGGAACCAGCGACCACACCCTGCGCAGGCTGCAGCTGAGCCTCAGGATCCCGGTCAGCGGCCAGATCGCGACGCTGCTCGGGGGCCTCAGTTCGGCCGGCATCAACCTGACGTTCGGCTACTCCGATCTCAATCAGCCGCAGACGATCTCGGCGCCGTCCAACGTCAAGCCGTTCAATCAGTTCCAGAGCAAGCTCCAGGGCGTCCTGTCGCAGGTGCAGGGCGCCGGCGTGGGCGGTCTGGGCTCGCTCGGGTCGGGTTCGAGCTCGTCCGGGTCAGGCGTGACGGGCGCGTCGGGCGCGAGCGGCGCGAAGATTCAGAAGTACACGCACTGCATCCAGAGCGCCGGCAGCGACGTCTCCAAGATGCAGAAGTGCGCCGGGCTGCTCAACGGCAGCGGCGGCTAGCGCCAGCTGGCGCTAGTCCTCGCGGCCAGGCTCCTGATCGTCGGCCTCGAGCTCGTCCTCTTCCTCGTCGTCCTCGTCCTCGGCCGCGCCGGCGTGGTAATGGATCTGGAAGCGCTCGAGCAGCTCGTCGCGTCGGTTCTCCTCGATCGGCGTCTCGTCGGAGATCAGGACCCAGTCGGCGCCCTCGAACTCCTCCATGTTGAAGATCTCGGTGTCGAGCGAGGGTGAGTCGTCGATCACCAGCAGCACCTCGGTCTGGGGGTTGAAGTACGTCCCAGGACGGTTGACCAGATCATCGAGCTCCACGCGGCGGGGGTCGGCCATCGGCGCCAATTTAGCGGTTACGCGGCGCCCATGACGGTTGGCGGTGGGGCGCTGCTGACGGTTGGCACTGGGCGCCGCTGACGGTAGGCGCTCAGATGCCGCTCAGGCCGGCGATCTCCCGCGAGATCTCAGCCTCGACGTCGAGCGGCGGCCTTCCCTGCCGTGCGCGACGATGGTTGCGGGCGATCACGAGCTGACGGATCTCGTCGCGCAGCTCGGCGTCGATCTGGGGCGCGGTCAGCCGCGCCAGCTCCTGCTCGATGTCGATCTCGGGCTCGCCACGCCGCCGCCGGCGGGCGTTTCGCGCCTCGAGCAGCTGGCGGATCTCGGTGTCGCGCTCGAGCATCGCGGTGGGCGATCCGCTCGGCGCCGAGCGCGAGTGGTCGGTGTCGAGCAGCAGGTGGTCCTTGCCGTACTCATCCCAGGTCTTGCGGCTCGCGAGCAACCCGGCCAGCGCTCCGATCACGCCGACCCCGCATACGACCCACAGGACTGTGCCGAAGGCGCTCTGCACGGCGTTAAGTGTTGCGCACGGCGCCGGCGAGGGGGCGCAGACCCCGGGCGTAGATCCGTCCACAACGCATTGTCCGCGCTGGCCGATCCGATACCCTCTAGATAGAGGGTTGACTGACTAGTCAATCGAGATTCAAGGAGACACCCAAAGTGGTTGATTTCACGCTCACCGACGAGCAGAAGAGCATCCGCGAGCTGGCGCACGACTTCGCCGAGAAGGAGATCCGCCCGGTTGCCTGGGATTACGACCGCGACGGCACCTGGCCGCAGGAGATCATCGAGAAGGCGTGGGAGGTCGGGCTGATGAACGGCCACCTGCCGTCCGAATACGGTGGCTCGGGGCTCGGTTACCTCGACGGCGTGATCATCGAGGAGGAGATCGCGTGGGGCTGCTCGGGGATCGGCACCTCGCTCACCTGCAACGGCCTGGCGACGGCTCCGATCGCGCTGGCCGCCTCCGAGGAGCTCAAGAGGGAGTACCTCGGGCGTCTGTCGGAGGCACCGCTGCTCGCGTCCTTCTGTCTCACCGAGCCCGACGCGGGCTCCGACGTTTCGGCGATGAAGACCACCGCCGTGCGGCGCGGCGACAAGTGGGTCATCAACGGTTCCAAATGCTTCATCACCAACGGCGAGTACGCCAACTACTACACCGTCTACGCGAAGACCGACAAGGAGGCCGGCCACCGCGGGATCTCATGTTTCATCGTCCCCCGTGACGCCGGCGTGGTCGTCGACAAGCACGAGGACAAGATGGGTCAGCGCGCTTCGAACACCGCGACGATCTCCTTCAACGACGTCGAAATCCCACTCGATCACCTCGTCGGGGAGGAGAACAAGGGCTTCAAGATCGCGATGATGACGCTCGATCGCACCCGCCCGGGGGTGGCCGCGATGGCCACCGGGGTCGCGCGGGCGGCGATGGAGTTCGCGATCGACTACTCAAAGGAGCGCGTCCAGTTCGGCGTCCCGATCGCAATGCACCAGGCGATCCAGTTCATGATCGCCGACATGGCGACCAAGGTGCACATGTCGCGGCTGGCAACGTGGAACTCCGCGGTGCTGCTCGACCAGGGCAAGCGCAACACGCTCGAGTCCTCGCACGCCAAGCGGTTCGCTGCCGACAGCGCGATGGAGGTCACGACCGACGCGGTCCAGGTATTCGGCGGCTACGGGTTCATCAAGGAGTACCCGGTCGAGAAGCTGATGCGCGACGCCAAGATCCTGCAGCTCTACGAGGGCACGGCCCAGATCCAGCGGCTCGTGATCGCGCGCGAGACGCTGCTTCCGCGCCGGATCGAGGAGCCCGCGACGGCATCGGTGTAAAGCTGTCAGAGCTTTGGTACGGCTGCTGATCCTCGTGCTCGCCATCGCCGCCGCGGGCGGCGGGCTGGTCAAGAGCACGGCGAGCTCACACAAGATCCAGCGCCAGCCGCGGGCTGGCTCGTGCCACGCCCGCGGCACCGGCAAGTTCTCGCTGCCGGATCCTCACTGCACCCCCGGGGCGATCGATCCGGCCGTCACGAAGGCGAACATCGGGCGCACGATCTGCCGCTCGGGCTACACCGACAAGGTCAGGCCGCCCGAGTACATAACCGAGGCCGAGAAGCGCGCCAGCCTTCGCTCCTACGGCGATCACAAGCCGATCTACGACTACGAGTACGACCATCTGGTCCCGCTCGAGCTCGGCGGCGCCGGCAACGACCCGCGCAACGTGTGGCCCGAGCCGGGGGCCAGCCCGAACCCCAAGGATGCGCTCGAGAATCGCCTCAACGAGATGGTCTGCGATCACGCGATCACGCTCGCCGCCGCGCAGCAGGCGATCGCCCGCAACTGGATCAAGGCCTACGCCCGTTATCTAGGGCCGCCGGCCTAGGGCCTCAGGCCCAGCGCTTGCGCTGGAAGTAGATCCAGAAACCGATCACCGAGACGACCAGCAGCCCGACGCCGAAGACGTAGAACGACCAGGTCGTATCGATTATGTTCCTGATCATGTAGGCGAAGTTCTGCCCGAAGAAGCCGGTCAGGAACGTCAGCGGCAGGAAGATCGTCGCGATCACCGTCAGCTGCTTATTGATCTCACCCTGGCGGTTGGCGATCGTCGACAGGTACATGTCGGTCGCGCCGCTGAGCAGATCGCGGTAGGAGTCGACCAGTTCGGCGGTGCGGATCAGGCTGTCGTACAGGTCCCGGTAATAGAAACGATCGTCGGTCTCGAGCCCGGCAAGGTCGATCAGCCGCTCGGCGTCGCGCGCGAACAGGTCGCGCATCGGCGACACCACACGGCGCAACGCGACCAGATCGCGCTTGAGCGAGAAGATCCGCTGGAGGTGTTCGGCGGAGGCGTCGTCGATGATCTGCTGCTCGAGGTCGTCGATGTCATCGTCGATCCGCGACAGCACCGGGACGAACGTCGAGGTGATCGCATCGAGGATCTTGTAGACGAGGAACTGCTCGCTGCGGACCGGCTGGTCGTGGTAGCGCTCACGGATCTCCTCGAGCGACGCCAGTGGCGTGCGGTGGATCGTGACGACGTAGGCGCCGGAGATGATCAGGTTGACCTCACGCAGCAGCGCACCGCCGGAGACGGTGTCCGGGTCGACCCCGAAGACGACCATCAAGACATAACCCTCGTACTCCTCGAGCTTCGGGCGCTGCCTGAAGCTACGCAGGTTCTCGAGCGTCACCGGATGCAGGTTGATCAGCTTCGCCAGCCGATCGAAATCCGTTTCGCTCGGGTCGACCATGTCCAGCCAGACGAACTTGCCCTGCTTGAGCTCGGTCGCGAAGTCGTCGTTTCTGAGACCCGACAGACACTGCGCCCGCAGCGGCCCGTGCGGGATGTCGGCGGAGTCGCCGGGGCTCACGCCGCAAAGCTACCAGCGCTTGGAGACGCTCTTATTCGGTCGCGCTGAATTCCCAGATCGCGATGCCCATCATGATCAGGCCGAGGATCAGGATCATCCCCGCCTCGAGCAGGCCGGGCACGCGCCAGCCCCACCAGGTGACGCCCGAGTCGAGCGCGTCCTTGGCCCCGGGCGGCAGCGTCAGCGCCGCGAACACAAGCCGCCGCATCGGGTCCACCGCGTATGTCAGCGGGTCAAGTCGGTTGAGCACCTCCAGCCAGCGCGGCAGGCCGGAGACCGGGAACAGCGCGCCCGAGATGAAGAACATCGGCATCACGATCATCTGCATGACGCCCATGAACGACTGCATCTGCTTGATCCGCACGGCGATCATCACGCCGAAGGCGGTGATCGAGAAGGCGAGCAGCAGCTGCAGCGAGAAGATCCCGAGGATCAGCAGCGGGTGGTAGGGGACGCTGACCAGGCCGGCGAGGCAGATGATCAGCACCCCCTGGAAGCCGGCCACGGTGGCGCCCCCGAGGCACTTGCCGATCACGATCGAGCTGCGCCGGATGGGGGCGACCATCATCTCGCGCAGGAACCCGAACTCCCGGTCCCAGACGATCGAGGCGGCCGAGAACATGGCAGTGAACATCACCGAGATGCAAAGGATCCCGGGGTAGATGAAGGTCTTGAGCGCGACGCCGTGAGTGCCGGCGCGGGCCAGGCCCTGCAGGCCTGCGCCGAGCACGAACAAGAACAGCAACGGCTGCACGAGCGAGGTGACCATCCGCAGCTTGTCGGCCCGGAAGCGGATCAGCTCGCGGCGCCAGACGATCTTGATCGCGCGCAGCTCGGAACGGAGGCTGCGCTTGGGGACGCTGACGCGGACGACCTCGTACTGTGAGGGAGGCGGTCCGGCGTCCTGGACGCGATCGACAGTGGTGCTCATCGCCTACCGCTCATCATCTGCATCATCACGCGGTTTCGATGCTTGGATTGGTCCTCCTCAGCGTCGCGGATCGTGGTGCCGGTGTGGGACATGAACACGTCATCGAGCGTCGGGCGTGAGACGCTGACGGAGCGGATCGGCATCCCGAGCTCGGCGAACAGCCGTGGCACGAACTCCTCGCCGCCGGGGACGCCGAACGTGACCGCGCCCTCCGAGATCCGGGCCTCGACGTCGAACCGCTGCGCCAGGGCGGCGACCGCGGCGTCGTTGTCGTCGGTGTGGATCGTCACCCGATCCGTGCCGACCTGGGCCTTGAGTGCCTCGGGCGAATCGATCGCGACGATCTGGCCGTGGTCCATGATCGCGATCCGGTCACACCACTCGGCCTCGTCCATGTAATGGGTGGTCATGAAGATCGTGATCTCCTCGCGCTCCTTGAGCTCGCGGATGTAGCTCCAGATCGAACGGCGCGTCTGGGGGTCGAGGCCGATCGTCGGCTCGTCGAGGAACAGCACCCGGGGTGAATGCATCAGCCCGCGGGCGATCTCGAGCCGGCGGCGCATGCCGCCCGAGAAGGTGCCGACGACCGAGTCCTTGCGCTCCCACAGGCCGACCATCTCCATCACCTGCCGCATCCGCGGGGCGACGAGGTCGGACTGGACGCCGTACAGCTCGGCGTGGAGCTTGAGGTTCTGAGCGGCCGTCAGGTAGCCGTCGAGCGTCGGGTCCTGGAACACCAGGCCGATGTGGCGGCGGACGTCATCGCGCTCGGTGACGACGTCGTACCCCGCGACCCAGGCCTCGCCCGCGGTCGGCTTGGCGAGCGTGCAGAGCATGTTGATCGTGGTCGTCTTACCGGCGCCGTTAGGGCCCAGGAAGCCGAACACCTCGCCGAGCGCGACCTCGAAGTTCACGCCACGGACGGCCTTGATCTGGTCGAAGTTCTTGACCAGGTCGCGGACGGCGATCGCCGGAGCAGAGCCCCCGCCCGCGTCACGGACGGAGGCTCCGTTTAGATCGGTCGCTGACACAGCGAATACGTTACGCGGTCTGCTCCGGTTGTTCGTCACCCTCGTCGGGATCCTCGGCGAGGATCCGGTAGAGGGCGCGGCGTGTTTCGGTCAGCGTCTCGATCGCCCGCTCTCGCTGGGTCTCGTCGCCGACCGATGCCACCTGCCAGGCGGCCTTGCCGATCGCGATCACCAGCGGCGCGATGTCAGCGAGCGGACCGAAGGCCTCGTCGCCGGCGTCCCATGGCGCAGGCTCGTCGGCACGGCTCTCGAGGTGCTCACGCCCCGCGTCGGTGATCTCGAAGTGGCGTGCGCCCTCGGACTCGGTGGAACGCACCAGGCCCTCGTCCTCGAGCTGGGACAGGGTCGGATAGACCGAGCCCGGGCTCGGGCGCCAGCGGCCCTCGCTGCGCTCCTCGATCGTCTGCATCAGCTGGTAGCCGTTGCGCGGCTCCTCGGCGAGCAGGGTCAGGAGCGCGAGCCGGACGTCGCCACGCCGGGCGCGACCGCGACCGCGTCCCCTGTGACCGCCACCGGGACCCCAGAGCGGGCCGCCACCAAATGGCCCACCGCCGAACGGGGGACCGCCGAACGGACCGCCGCGCATGCGGCGCCCGCCGCCGATCTCGTGGATGTCGTCGGGCGACGGGCGGCCCTGCCAGCCGCTTTCGCGGCTGAACGCCCAACCCTCGGCGCCGACGGCCGCCCGCTTGCGGGCCTGCCTGAAGGCGCGACGACGCTCGCGAGCCATCCTCACGGCACGCTGGCGTTCGCGCGCCATCCTGAGGGCGCGCCGCCGTTCGCGATGCGTCCCCGATTGCCGGATTTCACCCCCCGGCCAGGGCATTGCGATTGAATTGCCAGTCATGTAATTCTCCTCACTACGATGTATAACGATGCGTCAACGATATATCGTTCACTATCGTTTGTCAAGTGGCTTGCCTGCCGGCGGCCGGGCATGGAACCGTTGAGTCCGCTACGGACTCAACGGTTCCAAGAGTCCGGATGGGCACGGGCGGTCGCCGCCTCGGACCCATCGCACAGCCGGTCGAACGCGAGAACCTCGCGCCGGGGCTACAAGCGCACGCCGGCCCAGGAGAGGGAGTATCGGCGGCTGCGCCGCAAGCTGGCCCGAGTCAAGGCCCAGCGCCTACGGCCGCTGCGGGACACGCCCGAGCCCCAGACCGACGGCCGCCCCAACGTGGGGGCGCCGAGCAGCGCGATGGACTAGCCGGGCCCGCCGCGGCCTAGCCCGGTTTGGCGCCCGGGGCGCGCTTGCGCAGCCACTCGGCGAGCTGCTGGCTGGCGTCGCCGACCTGTGAGCCGAGCGAGGTGACGTTGTCTCCGAGCTCGCGGAACAGCGCGCGGAAGCGCTCGGCATAGAACTCGACCGCGTCGCCGGCCTCCTCGCGCGGGTCCTTCTCCTCGCCGCGCCGGGGGTACTCGCCGCGCAGGATGCGGTCGTACTCGCCGCTGCGAACCCACTGCATCACCTGGGAGACGCGGCGAACCGAGTAAGGATGAGTGGCGCCGATCTCGAGGAAGAAGCGCCGCACCCGGTCGTGGGAATCCTCCCAGTTGTCGTACTCCATCGCCTGCGCCATGAACGCGTCGAGGTCGAGCTGATCGGCGGGCAGGCCGGCCGCGGTCACCATCAGCGTGCGGCAGACGATCTGCGGGTCGCGGACGGCGAGCGTCGCGGCCCGGTCACAGCTCAGTTCCGCCGCCCGACTCCATTCGAGCAGTACCGCCCGGACCGCGCGCAGCGGGATCCCGACGATCACCGGCAGCGAGGAGCCCGCCTGCAGCAGGATGATCAGCGCCGTCATGTAGAGCATGTGGTCAGACAGGATGTGCCCCAACTCGTGGGCGAGCACGACCCGCTGCTCGCCCGCTCCGAGCTTTTCGAGCAGCACCGAGTCGAACACGATCATCGGATCCTTCGAGCCGATCGCGACCGCCCCGCCGTCGAGCGCGGCGCTGACGTAGAGGTCGTACACAGAGGGCATGTCGAGCACCTTGCAGACCCCCTGGTGCGACGCCCACAGGTCTGGAAGCTGTCGTTCTGAGACCTTGATCGAGTTGCCGAGATACATCTGGCGCAGCGCCCGCTCGTAGCGGAACTCGACCAGCTTGCGGACCACCACGTCGAGCGCCGGGACCGACTTCAGCGCCGCGGTCGCAGCTCTGTCAGCCGGGTGCTGGTACGCCCGCGAGGAAATCTCGGGATACGGCTCGAGGAGCTGTGGGAGGTTGGCCGTCATGGCTCGCTACGGCCAGCGTACTCCCGCCGAGCACGAACGGGGAGAATCGACCCGGCGATGCGAGCAGCACACGCGACCCAACGGTTTGCCGGCACCGTCGCCGAGGCGGAGCGGTGCTGGTATGACACGAACCGCTGGAGCCATTGGGTCGACGGTCTGGAGCGCGTCGTCACCGTCACCGGCGAGTGGCCGGAGGTCGGCGCGACCATCACCTGGGAGTCAGGGCCGGCCGGACGAGGCCGTGTCGTCGAGCAGGTGATCGCCCACGAGCCGCTGCGGGGACTGGCGCTCGAGGTCCAGGACAGCTCGATCCGGGGCCGCCAGAGCGTCAGATTCACGCCCGCGCAGGGCGGCGTCGAGGTGACGCTGACGCTCGAGTACGAGCTGGTGCGGCGCACGATCGTCTCGCCGCTTGTCGATCTGCTGTTCATCAAGCGCGCGATCGCGGCGTCGCTGTCGACAACGGTCAGCCGGTTCGGCGCCGAGCTCGAGGCCGCGCGTCGCGAGCCCCGGTCCTAGACTCCGGCCCGGTGGCGCCGCCGGCACTCCAGCAGCACTTCCTGACATCCGCGTGAGCGCGCTCGGGGTGACCGGCGCGACGGCGCGGCTGGCCGAGCTGATCCGCGCGGCGCGATCGGCCGTCGCGCTGACCGGCGCCGGGATCTCAGTCCCGTCTGGGATCCCTGATTTCCGTTCGCCTGCAACCGGACTGTGGGAAAACGTCGACCCGATGGAGGTCGCGCACATCGACGCCTTCCGGCGCGACCCAGAGCGCTTCTGGCGCTTCTACGGCGACCGCTTCCAGACGCTCGAGGGCAAGCTGCCCAACGGCGCCCACGAAGCGCTGTCGAGGCTCGAGCGGGCCGGGCTGCTGGACGGTGTGATCACCCAGAACGTCGACCGCCTGCACGCCAAGGCGGGGACCGAGGCGCTGATCGAGGTCCACGGCTCGATCAGCCACGCGTCGTGTCTCTCATGCGGCGGGCGGTACGGGAGCCCTGACGTCCGGGCGCGCCAGCGAGACGACGCCGGCGGCGTCCCGCGCTGCGAGTGCGGACTGCCGTTGAAACCCGACGTGGTCCTGTTCGGCGAACTGCTCCCCGAGGACGCGCTGGCGCGCGCCGAGAAGCTCGCCTCCGGTGCGGATCTGATGGTCTGCGTCGGAACCTCGCTCGAGGTCTACCCGGTCGCGCAGCTGCCGATGCTGACGCTCGCCGGTGGCGGCCGGCTGGCGATCGTGACCAAGGGCGCGACGCCGTTCGACCGCCGCGCGGAAGTCCGCTGCGGCGGCGACGTGGTGACGGAGCTCGAGGCGGTCGTCGAGCTGCTCGAGCTCGACTGAGCCTCGTCAGGCGTTGCTGACCGCCCGCGCTCGCAGCGCCGACTCGATCCGCTGCAGCGCGAACGCAACCCGCTCGAGCTGGGGGTCGGTCAGCGGGCCTGCGAGCGCGGCCTGGGCCGAGGCGGCGACCGGCTCGCGCTGAGCGCGCAGCTCGTCGATCCGGTCGGCCAGCGCCTCGGCGCCCGGGTCGGCTGACAGCTCGGCGACGGCGGCATCGAGCGCCACCAGCACTTGGAGCGCCGCCTCGCGGCCGCGGCGCTGCTCGAGGTCCAGGCGGGCACGGAGCGCTAGCTCCTCGCACACGAGCGGCTGCTCGCGTGATCCGAGCACCGACGCTAGCCGCGCCTGGGGGCTGAGAACCTGCACGCGGCGCTGGCGACCCTCGGCCTGCACGAGCTCCCGGGCGTCGGTCCAGAGCCCGTCGGCGACCTGCTCGCCCGCGCCGAACCCCACCCGGGCGACTATCGCCTGGCGTCTGGTGACCGCGTTCAGGTACGGGTCGGCGGTCGCCAGGCGAAACGCGTGCAGCGCCCGGTTGAGGACCTCGATCCCCTCGTCGAGCTCGGCATCACCTGCGCGAGCGAGCCACACGGCCGCCTGATCGGGGCCCTCGAGCGGGCGCCCGACGTCGACGATCGTGGCCCGCGCCGTGGCCACCGGCGTGGGCTCGGGTTGGGGCGGCGCCTCGCGGGGCTGCTGCTTTCGCCGCTGGGTGAGCCGTCGTCGCTCCGGCGCGCCCAGCGTCGCAAACACGATCACGTGCACGGCCGGCGCATCGGGATTCGCCGGGGGGCGGAGCAGGTAGCGGCCGTCGGGCGGCCCGAGCTGCCACGGCAGCTCGAACTGAACGAATCGGAACAGGGGCGAGGACGCGCTCACCGCTGCGCCGCGACCGAGCGGCCGGTCAGCCGCCCTGGACGCGGATCGCGTACTTGCTCGGCGCGATCGGGACCACGGGCTCGGGGATGTGGCTGATGTGGTCGATCAGCTTCACCCACTGCCCGGGCTGGAGCAGGCTCTTGACCTGCTTGGAGAGTTTCTTGTTGGTCCCGAAGTCCGGCGTGAACGTGACCTGGATCCGGTTCTTGTGGTCGGGCAGCGCGAGCGTGGTCGGCTGGCCCTTGTAGGACACCGTGCTGATGATCTCGTCGGGAGCCATGCTCCCCTGGAGCGTCAGCAGGCGCCGGATTGTGATGTCGGTGATCGACCCGGGTCCCTGGTGACCCTCGATCGGGATGTTGTTGATCTTCGAGATGTCAAGGCTCGCACCGGTGGCGCCCTGCTCGTCGACGCCGGTCGAGGCGTTGACGCTGTGTCCGCAGTCCAGCCCCGACACATAGGGGTCGAGGCCGGAGGCCGAGAGGAACTCGATCGTCGCGAGCACCCGGCGGTCGATCAGGCCGGCCTGGATGTCGCGCCGGCCGCAGTTGTAGATCTGCACGTGCGGGTCGGTCAGGACGCGCTCGGTCAGCTGCTCCTTGGACATCAGCAGCACCTGGCCGACGCTTGGGTTCTTGGCGCTGGGCCCGAAGAACGGATCGACTCCGGCAGCGCGGTAGACGGCCGTCGCCTCGAGCAGCTTCCAGCCGTCGAGGATCGGCTTGGGGTCGATCAGCGGAGCATTCTTGCCGGCGGGCCGGATCTGGAAGTAGAGATGGGGGGCCACGTTCTGGGACGGGCCGCCGATCCGACCGAGGATCGTGCCCGCGACGACGATCGAGCCCGCTCTCAGCGGCTTGAGCGAGTACTGGCTGCGCCCCAGGTGCAGAGTGTCAGAGAAGTAGTTCTGGAAGCTCGAGATCTGCTGCGAGGCATTCTTGAGCTGCAGGTCGCCGCCGGCGGCGTAGGAGCCGGCGCGAGCCGGGTTGGCGAACAGCCGCTCCTTGACGAGCGGTGCGGCGGCCGGCTTCTTGGGCGCCGCGGGCTTGACCGGCAGCGTGATCGGCGCGCCGCTCGATGCCGAGGACGTGGCGCTTGACGTTGAGAACTTCGTGCTCGACGTCGAGGGAGCCTTGCCGGCGAGCTGGGACCCGGCGCTGGCGGCCGAGGTCGGCGGCCGCCCGGCCGGCGCGGCGAGCTCCTTGGCGATGTCACGCGGATTGAGCTTGACCGGCTTGGGGACCGGGTAGGTGCGCGAAATCGAGCCGAGCTGGGAGTAGGTGTAGACGTTGCCGGTCGCATCCTGAAGCTCGATGTAGCGACCGAGCGTGGCGTTGTCGCCGACCTTGAGGATCTTGCCGTCGTTGACCGCGATCACCGGGGATCCACGCTTGGCGAACACCGACGTCCCGGTCGCGGTGCTCGAGTCGATCGGCAACGCGGCGTTGGTGCCCTTGGCGTGCTGCTTTGCGAGGTTGACGACCGAGTCGTCGGCGTACTTGGCCGGCGCGGCGACCGGGAAATGGCCCTGGACGAGGCCGGTCAGCGCGCCGATCAGCTGTGACGGGATGCCGCCGATCAGCTTCGCGCGCAGAAGCACCGACTGGACATACCAGCCGGCGTGGTTATAGGCGAAGATCGCCTGCGACAGATTCGTCGACGCGCCCGCGGCGTGCAGGTAGCGGGCGGCGGTGAAGATCGCGTCGACCGGGTTATACGGGTCAGCGACACCGTCGCCGTTGGCGTCCACAGCCCAGCGCTTCCAGGTCGACGGCAAAAACTGCATCCACCCGACCGCACCGGCCGACGAGACCGACAGGTTGCGGCCGTAATCGGTCTCGATCTCGTTGATCGCCGCCAGCACCTGCCACGGCACCTGATACTCGATCCCGGCCGCCTGGTAGATCGGAATCAAAAACGGGGGGATCTGAAAGCTGTCGATGAAAAAGTTCGGGACCCCGATCGGCGCCGGACCCGGCAACGACAAGGAGAAGCTTGGATTATTCGCCGTCGGCACGCCCTTGCCGGACGGCACCTTGGACTTGGCCTTCTTCTTCGAGCCGCGCGACGAGCTCGTCGACTGGGTCGTGCTGGTGTTCTGCTTGTGGCTCGACTGGTGCTGCTTGCGAGTCGGGCCCGACGGGGTCGGCGTCGAGCTGCCGGAGGTCGTCGTGCTACTCGTCGAGGACGAGGATGAACCTGAACTCGAGGTTGAGGTTGAGGTTGTCGACGAGCCCGAGCTCGAGCCGGAACTGGAGCTCGGCGGCGTCGTGGTCGTCGTGGTCGTGGTCGTCGCGTCGGGCACGCACGATTCGCTCTCGGACGCGACCGCGCCGGGAATCGGAAGATTCATGTCAGCGATCGGCGTCCCGGGGGCCACGTTGACGTTGAAGGTGTACGTCTGCCCGCCGACGACCGTGACCGTGACCGTGCAGGCCTCGGCCGAGGCGATCGGAGTCGCCACTGCGAACATTGTCCCCAGTGCGGTTCCAAGCACCGCGAGCATCAACAACAGCTTCCGCCTAGCGGGCAACTCTGAGCCTTCTCCTATCCGTGATCAGGTGATGCGCAGCCCTGTACGCAGAGTGCAGCAACGACGTGGGTGGGAAGCTACTGACTGGTCGGATGCTTTGCAACGCTGAACCGTTCCTGGCTGCGGGCCCGTGCGCCGAAGATTGGTGGCCTCTCGCTCCCGCTGCAGTGAGTCCATTCCCGCCTGCGGCGGCGGGAAAACGCAATTTTCGGTGAACTAAGACTCAAGTCGAAGGTGAGAGTTGCCGAGATTGATCGGTCTACTCATGATCGTCGTCACGAACGGGCCTCGACATGAGCGATCCGGGGACCTTTCTCGTGCCGTGGGCGGCCGACCGCCGGCCGTCGTCTACCGCGCGTCCACCGCGGTAGAGTGCGCGCTGCATGAGTGACGAGCAGAGCATGAAGATTCGGATGACCAAGCAGGGCGAAGAGGCGATCGGCAAGCTCGCCCAGGAGCTGCTCGAGAACCCGGTCGTCAGCGGCGCACTGTCGGCGGCGTTCGAGACGCGCGAGCGGGCGATGCGAGCTCAGGAAGCCGCGATGGGAGCGCTCAACCTGCCGTCGGCCAGCGACCTCGAGCGCCTCACGCGCCGGGTCCGCAGCGTCTCGCAGCGTCTCGAGGGGATCGAGGACGGGCTCGACCGGGTCGAGTCGCGGCTCGACAGCCCTGAGAACACGCCATCGCTCGAGGAGCGTCTGGCGAGGATCGAAGCCACGCTCGAGCGCCTCGAGGCACAGCGCGCCGCCGGCGACGGCCAGGGCGACTGAACGGCTCACGGGCGGAGGGCGGCGACCGCGACCTCGCCGACGCGAGCCGCGGCTGCGGTGAGGCGCTCGTGCTCGATCCGCCGGCGGTGGGGCAACAGCAGGTCGGAGACGATCAGTACCGCGGCGGCGGGGACGCCGCGCACGGCCGCGAGCGCGAACAGCGCCGCCGCCTCCATCTCGACCGCGAGGGCGCCCTCGGCCAGCCACCGCTGCTCGCTGTCGGCCGGCCCGTCATAGAACAGGTCGGTCGAGACGACCGGACCCGAGCTGGCCTGCGGGCCGGCAGCTTCGCGTAGGCGACCGGCGAGTTCCGGCGCGGGCGCGACCCGGGCGCCGGCCCCGAGCGCGCGGCTGGTGCCGTCCTGCGCCAGCGCCTCGGTGACCACCAGCAGCTGGCCGAGCTCGAGCTCCGGCGCCAGGCCGCCGCATGTGCCGACCCGCACCAGTCTCCGCGCCCCGAGGTCGTGCAGCTCGGCGATCACGATCGCCGCGCTCGGGCCGCCCATGCCGGTGCTCTGAATGGTCAGCAGCTCACCATCGTCGGCGGTACCGCTATACCCCCAAAGACCGCGGTTGTGGTTGAACATCTTCGGCTCGTGCAGCAGCGACTGCGCGAGCAGCAGCGCGCGCCCCGGGTCCCCGGGAAGCAGCACCCGCTCGGCCAGCGGGGCGGTCGGGTGGAGGTGGATCCCGTCTCGGTTCACGCGCGCGCGAGCTTACGGGGCGCCCGGGCCGGGCGGGTGTAACGCTGTCGTGGTGACGGACGATCGGCGCCCGGCGGTGAGACTCGAGCCCTGGGGCCCGGGCGACCTGGATCTGCTCACGCGTCTGGTCGGGGATCCGGCGATGATGGAGCACGTCGGCGGGCCCGAGGGCGCCGAACAGATCGCCAGGCGCCAGGCCCGCTACGAGCTGCCCGGCTCGGGCTGCTTTGTGATCGTCGCGGCGGACGGCCTGCGGGCCGGCTGGGTCGGCTATTGGGACCGGGACTGGCGTGACGCGCAGGTCTATGAGATGGGCTGGTCGGTGCTGCCCGAGTGCCAAGGCCAGGGGCTGGCGACACGGGGATGCAGGATGGCTCTGGCCCAGGCTGCGGCCGAGGGCAGACACGAGTTCGCACATGCATTTCCAGCGGTTGACAACGTGGCCTCCAACGCGCTGTGCGCGCGAGTCGGGTTTGAACTGCTCGAGCAGCTGGAGTTCGAGTACCCGCCCGGAAACGTGTTGCAATGCAACGACTGGCGCTTTGGTTTGGGGGCCGCTGCCCGGGGTTAGACTGCGCGCCGATGACGAGCTTTCAGTCAGCCAAGGAGTTCCGCGAGGTGATCGACCGGACGTTTGCGCTGATGAGCGACGACCCCGACATGGGTCCAAAGCTCCGTGACGCTGACACTCCACAGCGGTTCGAGTTCACCGATCTCGATCTGGTCGTCAACATCCGCGCCGGCCGAATCGACGAGGGCGAGCCGAACCTCTACTGGGAGTGGTCAGACGACGTCGACTGGGAGCCGAAGGTCACGATGACGATGAACTCCGAGACGGCCAACAAGTACTTCCAGGGCAAGGAGAACGTGGCGATCGCGATCGCTCGCCGCCGGATCAAGACCGGGGGCGATGTCAAGGCCGCGCTGGCGCTGATCCCGATCACCAAGCCGCTGTACGAGCGGTATCGCGAGATGATCGCGGCGAATTACCCGCACTTGGAGGTCTGACCGCGCGAGGCACGCTGATTTATCGCTCGGATCGATTGACAGAACGCCCGATGCCGAGTAGACCTAGAGCATCAAGTAAGGCAACAGGTCGGATCGTGGATGCGCCGCTCGGCGCGACCGCGAGGCGCCGCCGGAAACGTGACGAGCGCCGACGACCGACGCAGCGGGCCGTTCCGCCCGCGGGCGGCGGGGCCTCGTCCTCACCGAGACCCCGCCGCCGACTTTTAGGGCGCTTGCGCGGGGTGGGCAGATGACTCTGACCGCGGCGGCGGAGCGCGTCGGTGTCCAGCCGGCGACCCTGCGCAGGTGGATGCAGATGGGCCTGATCCCGCAGTATCGGGGCGACTGGAACGCATCCGCGATCGGCGCCGCCCGGGTGGTCGCGAGGATGCGCAAGCGCGGACACTCGCTCGCGGACATCAAAAGTGCGACCGACGAGGGCCGGCTGGCCTTCGGCTTCCTCGAGGAGCTGTTCGGAGACGACGAGCAGCGCGTCTCGATCCGCGACGCCGTGCGCGAGACCGGGCTCGACTCGGGTCTGATCGAGCGGGTCGTGAGCGGGCTCGGGGTCAGCGCCGACCCGTCCGGCTCCGTGTCCGCCGATGAGCTGCAGCTGCTGCGCTACGTCGCCGCGGTGCTCGACGCCGGCTTCCCGCTGGTGGCGCTGCTTCAGCTGGTGCGAGTCTACGGGCAGGCGATGGCGCAGATCGCGGACGCCGAGGTGCGTCTGTTCCATCTGTACGTCCACGAGCCGCTGCTGCGATCCGGGTCGACGGGGGTCGAGACTGCCGAGCAGATGCACGCCCTCTCGCGGGAGGTGCTGCCGCTCGCCGCGCCGGTGCTCGACCAGGTCCATCAGCGCTACCTGCAGCACTTCGTCGAGCAGGACGTGGTCGGCCACATGGAGGCCGACCTGGACGGGACTTCGATCGACCTCGGCCGGATGCGGGTCGCGATCGCGTTCGCCGACCTGGCCGGCTACACGCAGCTGACTGAGGAGGAGGGGGAGCTGACCGCGGTCGAAACGGTCGAGCGGTTCGTCGAGGCGGTCGAGGTCACGCTCCCCGACGAGGCGCGGGTGATCAAGACGATCGGCGACGAGGCGATGATCGTCGGCTCCGATCCTGCGGCGCTGACCGACTGGGCGGTCGGCTTTCAGCGCTTGCAGACCGAGCGCCCGCTGCCGCGGATTGCGATCCACTATGGCGTGGCGCTATACCGCGACGGCGACTACTACGGGCGTGACGTGAATATGGCCTCGCGGGTGGCGGCGCGGTCGGCCGGAGGCGAGGTCCTTGTCACGCGGCCGGTTGTGGAGGCCTCCGACGGGACGCACCTCGAGTTCGAGCGGATCGCCGAGGTCAAGCTGAAGGGGTTCAACGACCCGACCGAGATCTTCATCGCCCGCCCGCGAGAGGTGGCGTGATGCTCGAGCAGGTGATCGCCGACGGCCTGCTGGCGCCGGGCCGGCACGTGGTGGTGATGTATTCCGGCGGACGCGACTCCACCTGCCTGCTGGACATCGCGGTCCGGGTCGCCGGCGCGCCGGCGGTCAGCGCGCTGCACGTCAACTACGGGCTTCGTGCCGGCGCTGATGCCGACGAGCGCCACTGCGCCGAGCTGTGCGAGCGCCTCGCCGTCGCGCTCGATGTGCGGCGGCCTGTGCGTCCAGCCGAGACGGGGAACCTGCAGGCGTGGGCACGCGATCAGCGCTACGCGGCGTCGACGGAGCTGGCCCGGGCCCGTGGCGCGACCGTCGCCACCGGCCACACACGCTCGGATCAGGTCGAGACGATCCTGTACCGGCTCGCGTCGTCGCCGAGTCGCCGGGCGCTGCTGGGGATGCGACCGCGCGACGGGATCCTGGTCCGGCCGCTGCTCCAGTTCACGCGCGAGGAGACGGGGGCCTACTGCACCGAGCGCGAGCTGCGGTGGCGAGACGACGCGACCAACGACTCCGACGCGTACGCGCGCAACCGGATCCGTCGTGAGCTGGTGCCTGCGCTCGAGCGCGCGCATCCGGCAGCGCAGGTCAACGTTCTGGCGCTGGCGGAGATCCTGCGCGATGAGGCCGACGTGCTCGACGGGCTGGTCGATTCGGTGCTTGACGGGCGCCAGCAGATCGAGCTCGCTGCGCTGCGGGCGCTGCCGCCCGCGCTGGCGCGGTTGGTCGTCCAGCGGCTGGCCGACGGCGCGATCGACGGCCCCGCGGCCGGTGCGGCCCGGAGGACCGACGAGATCGCTGCGCTCAGTGGGCACGGGACCGCGGCGCTCGACCTCCCGCACGGGGTCCGGGCGAACGTGCGCGACGGGGTGCTGACGTTCGGGCGCACGCCCGAGGGCGTGCGCAAGCGGGCGCCGGGGCCCTCAGCCACCGAGAAGAACAGGGCGCGAAGCGCCCCCATAGACTGAGACTGTGAGCGACGACGGAGCGATCGGCGAGATCCTCGTCGGAGCCGACCGGCTCCAGGGGCGCGTGCGCGAGCTCGGGGCCGAGATCTCGCGCGACTACCAGGGCAAGGACCTGGTGCTGATCGGAGTCCTGAAGGGCGCGGTGTTCTTCCTCTCAGACCTGATGCGCAACCTCGAGGTCCCGGTCGAGGTGGACTTCATGGCGGTCGCGTCGTACGGGTCGGCGACCAAATCATCGGGGGTCGTGCGGATCCTCAAGGACCTCGACGCCGCGATCGACGGGCGCGACGTGCTGATCGTCGAGGACATCGTCGATTCGGGGCTGACGCTCCAGTATCTGCTGCGCAATCTCGAGGGTCGCAACCCGGCCTCGCTGGAGGTCTGCGCGCTGCTTATCAAGCCCGAGCGCCGAAAGGTCGAGTTAAAGACCAGATATGTGGGTTTCGAGATCCCAAACCGGTTCGCGATCGGCTACGGACTCGACCATGCCGAGCGCTATCGCAACCTTCCCTACGTGGCCGCGTTAAAGGAGTGAAAGCCCTGCTGCAGTCGAACTTCGCCTTGCTTACGGGCCAAACCCAGGTGCTACGCTTGCTGTTTCCGGGCACGACGCCCACAAGCGGTGCCGGACAAACCTACGGGATCACTTCATGAGCAGGTTCTTCAAGAGCGCCGCGTTTCCGATTCTGATTGTTGTCGTTCTCGCGTTCTTCGCGCAGAAGCTGATCGGCAACTCGAGCAAGTCGCCGAGCTACACGTTCGGTCAGCTGGTCGAGCAGACCCAGGCCGGCCAGGTCAAGAGCATGTCGCTCGACCAGAAGGAGAACAGCGTCTCGGTGACGCTCGACAACGGTCAGAAGTACTCGGTCGGCTATCCCGACAGCTACGCGACGACGCTGATCAACGAGGCGATCAAGTACGACGGCAACACGTCGGTCAACGTCGAGAGCAAGTCCTCCAACGGCTGGCTGTCGCTGCTGACCTACGTGCTCCCGTTCCTGTTGTTCATCGGCTTCTGGATCTTCCTCATGAACCAGGTCCAGGGCGGCGGCTCGAAGGTGATGTCGTTCGGCAAGTCGCGCGCCAAACGAATGTCGGTCGATTCGCCCAAGATCACGTTCCGCGACGTGGCGGGCGTCGACGAGGCGGTCGAGGAGCTGCACGAGATCAAGGAGTTCCTCGAGAACCCGAAGAAGTTCCAGGCGCTGGGGGCCCGGATCCCCAAGGGCGTGCTGCTGTACGGGCCGCCGGGCACCGGTAAGACGCTGCTCGCGCGCGCTGTCGCCGGGGAGGCGGGCGTGCCGTTCTTCAGCATCAGTGGCTCGGACTTCGTCGAGATGTTCGTCGGGGTCGGCGCCTCGCGCGTGCGTGACCTGTTCGAGCAGGCCAAGCAGAACAGCCCCTGCATCATCTTCATGGACGAGATCGACGCCGTCGGCCGCCACCGCGGCGCCGGCCTGGGCGGCGGTCACGACGAGCGCGAGCAGACGCTCAACCAGCTGCTGGTCGAGATGGACGGCTTTGAGATGAAGGACAACATCATCCTGATCGCCGCCACCAACCGGCCCGACATCCTCGACCCGGCGCTGCTGCGTCCGGGCCGCTTCGACCGCCAGATCGTGGTCGACCGGCCTGACCGGCTTGGGCGCAAGAAGATCCTCGAGGTCCACACCCGCGGCAAGCCGCTCGCGCGCGAGATCGACGTCGACGCGCTCGCCGGCCAGACGCCCGGGTTCACCGGCGCCGACCTCAGCAACCTGGTCAACGAGGCCGCGCTCCTGTCCGCCCGCAACGGCAAGCGCGAGATCACCCAGGTCGAGCTCGAGGAAGGGATCATGCGGGTGATCGCGGGGCCGGAGAAGAAGACTCGCGTGATGAGCGACAAGGAGCGCAAGATCACCGCCTATCACGAGATGGGTCACGCGATCGTCGGCCACTTCCTGCCCAACTCCGACCCGATCCACAAGATCTCGGTTATCTCCCGCGGCCAGGCGCTCGGCTACACGATCTCGCTCCCCGGCGAGGACAAGTTCCTGACGACGCGCGCCGAGCTGCAGGACACGCTGGCGATGACGCTCGGCGGCCGTGCGGCCGAGGAGATCTGCTTCGGCGAGATCACGACCGGCGCGTCCAACGATCTCGAGAAGGTCACCGCGACCTCCAAGCAGATGGTGATGCGGTTCGGGATGTCCGAGAAGCTCGGCCCGCGCGTCTTCGGCCACGACCACGGAATGCCGTTCCTGGGCCGCGAGTTCAGCGCCGAGCCCGACTACTCAGATGAGATCGCGCGGGAAATCGACGACGAGATCCGGCGGATCGTCGAGGCCGCGCACGTCCAGGCGCGCGACATCCTGACCGAGAAGCGGGCCTCGCTCGAGAAGCTGTCCGAGATCCTGATCAAGCGCGAGACGATCGAGAAGGAGCAGTTCGAGGCGCTGCTCGACGGCTCATCCGAGGCGGAAGTGTTCGGCGCCGAGGCGCCGCCGCCCCCCGAGATTCCCGCAGTTACCGGCACTCCCGCCGAGCGCCCGGGGCGCGACGCGCCGCGGGCGCTCCCCCGGCCTGGGCTGGCCGGCGGCACCGCCGATTAGCTGACGGTCGCGGCCGGCGCGGCGCCGAGCGTCAGGCGCCGGGAGGCAGCGGCGGGTGGAGCCCCTGTGCCGCGCACTGGGCCAGACCGGCCGTGAGGGTCGGTGCCGACTTGAGCGCCGGTGGCTTGGCGAACGCCGGCTTGCGGAAGTCGAAGTAGTCGGTCATCGGGTGGGCGTTGGCGTCGCGGAACGTCATCGCCGGCAGGTTCCACTTGCGCTCGATGAAGGCCGTGATCGAGGTGTGGTCCTGGACGACCTGGGAGACGTATTTGGGCCGAGCCCAGGGTGAGGCGACGACCAGCGGGACCCGGAAGCCGTAGCGGTTGAACCCGCCGGGCGCGAGCGTCGCCTTGCCCGTCTCCTGGATCGGCGCGATGTTGTCGGGCTTGATCGCGCGCGGCGGCGGGACGTGGTCGTAGTAGCCGCCGTGCTCGTCGTAGGTCAAGAAGAACGCGGTGTTCTTCCATGTCGGCGCCTTCATCAGCGCGTTGACGACGCTGGCGACGAACTCCTCGCCTACCTGGACGTCCTGGGGGTTCTCCTCCGAGGTCGTTTCGTAGTTCGGATCGAGGAACGTGAACGAGGGCAGGTTGCCCGCGGCCGCGTCGGTGAAGAACTGGGAGATCGGGTGCTGTCGGGCTCCGTTCCCGACCCCGGGATGATCAGATAGCTCGGCAGATCCTCGAAGTAGACGCCCCAGTTGATGTCGTGGGAGTCGAGCCGGTCCCAGATCGTGCCGTTGGCGGCGGGGACGCTGAACGTGAGGCTGTCGGTCGCGGTGATCCCCGAGGACGTGCCGCTGAACAGGTAGCGGCGGTTGGGGTACGTCTGCCCGAGCACCGAGCAGAAGTAGCGCTGCCCGATCGGGAAGTGTTTGACCAGCGAATAGGTGAACGGCAGGTCGTGCTGGTCCCAGAAGGCCATCGCGATCGGACCGCTCGCCTCCACGAAGCCGCTGTTGGCGCCATTGGCGTAGGCCGTGTGCGAGGCATTCCAGTTCTGCCCCGGGGCGCCGCTGAGCTGGCACGGCGACGGCGCTTGGGAGGCGAACACCTTCTGGCCGCTCGAGTCGCGATTGAAGTTCGTCAGCCGGCCCTTCCGGCGCTCTAGTCCGTCGACCAGCAGCCGCCCCTTCACCTGCCAGGGCACCATCCCGAGAATGTTGTCGAACGAGTGGTTCTCCATCATCAGTACGACGATGTGCTCGATCTTGGGCATGCTCGCGTGACCCGCGGGCAGGTGCGGGAACGGGAGGCTGTCGGGCTTGCGGATCCGGGTCGCCGCCTCGGCGACCGGTCGCGCCCAGGCCGGCAGGCCGGCGCTCGCCACGAGCGCGGCGCCGCCCGCTGCGCCACGGAGCAGCGTTCGACGGGTGACACCTGGTCCGGGGGTGATCACGACGCGGGGTGTATAGCACGTGGCGCGCCGGGCGAGGGTCAGTTGATGCAAACAGAGCTTGCGGCGGTGTCCATCGCAGGTAACGTCTGAGGCGAGCATGAAGGAGCAAACGCCCCCCACACCCGGCCGGGTGGCGCTATCGCTCACACGGGTGTGGCTCCCACTCGCGATCGCCGCCGCCGGCGTCGTGCTGATCGTGCTCGGCCACGCGAGCGTGTCGACTGAGAGCAACGGGCACTCGCTCGAGGCCGGCACCGGAGTCGCGCTCCTGATCGTGGCGGTGATCGTGTGGATGCTCAACTGGATGTTCCGGATGAGCGTCGAGAGCAACCGCGACCGCGATCAGGAGGAACGAGCGCGGGAGTTCTTCGACGTGCACGGGTACTGGCCCGACGAGGAACCGTGATGCGGCCAGGCGTGCAACCGTGACGGGCAGCGCCGTCTCGGCCGCGGCCGGCGGCGAGTTCCGGGTGATGGGGATCGTCAACGTGACCCCGGACTCGTTCTCCGACGGTGGCCTGTATCTCGATGCGTCGGCGGCGATCGACCACGGGCTCGAGCTCGAGCGCTCCGGTGCGAGCGTGCTCGACGTCGGCGGCGAGTCGACCCGGCCCGGTGCCAGCCCGGTGCGCGAGGAGGAGGAGCTGCGTCGCGTCATCCCGGTGATCGAGGGACTGCGGGTGCGGGGGCACAGGCGCAGATCTCGATCGACACCTCCAAGGCCGCAGTGGCCGCCGCCGCGATCGCATCGGGCGCGACGTTCGTCAACGACGTCACCGCCCTGCGCGGCGATCCGCCGATGGTCGACGTGGTCGCCGCGTCAGGAGCCGACTGCTGCCTGATGCACATGCTCGGCGAGCCGCGCACGATGCAGCGCAACCCCCGCTACGGCGACGTCGTCTCCGAGGTCAAGCTGTTTCTCGAGCAGCGGATGGAGTTCGCGGTCTCGCGGGGCGTCAGCGAGCAGCAGATCCTGCTCGACCCGGGGATCGGATTTGGCAAGACGACCGAGCACAACCTCGAGCTGCTGCGCAGGCTCGACGAGCTGCTGACGCTCGGACGGCCGATCGCGATCGGAACCTCTCGCAAGTCGTTTCTGGGCAAGATCACCGCCAAGCCGGTCGAGGACCGGACGGCGGCGACGATCGCCACCAACGTGCTCGCGTACCTCCGCGGAGCACGCGTGTTTCGAGTCCACGACGCCGGGCCGATCCATGACGCGCTGGCGATCACGGCTGCTACGGTCAAGCGCCCATGGGCAAGCACGACGCCGACGAGTTCGACGATGTCGACGACGTAGACGATGATGATGACGACGACGAGGACCGCTCCGAGCCGGAAGTAACGATCGAGATCAGCGGGCTGTCGCTCTACACGCACGTGGGGGTCACGGCCGCCGAGCGTGAAGTCGGCCAGCGGCTGCTGCTCGACCTCCGCCTCGACGTCGGCGAGTGCGACGCGACGATCACTGACCGGATCGAGGACACGATCGACTACGGCCAGGTTTGCGAGATGGCCAACCTGGTCGCCCAGCAGCGCAGCTACAAGACGCTCGAGCGGCTGTGCGCGGCGATCGCCGAGCGGTTGCTGGAGCGCTATGACGCAGGCGCCGTGTGGGTCAAGGCTGCCAAGCCCGAGCCGCCGCTGGTGCTCCCCGTCGGCGAGGTGTCGGTGGAGGTGTGGCGCGAGGCTGGCGTTTGAGCCAAACCGGCTTTCTCGGTCTCGGCTCCAACATCGGCGACCGGGGAGCCCACCTCGAGGCGGCGGTCGGTGCGCTCTCCGCGCGCGGGGTGTCGGTGCTGGCTTCGTCAGGGGTCTATGAGACCGAGCCGGTCGGGCTGGTGCTCGACCAGCGCGAGTTCTTCAACGCCTGCCTGCGGATCGAGACCGAGCTCGACCCCGACGGGCTGCTCGATGCCTGCAAGGAGGTCGAGCGAGCGGTCGGCCGCCAGCCGGGCGGCGTCCGGCACGGGCCGCGGGTGATCGACGTCGACCTGCTGCTGCTCGGTGACCTCCAGTACAGCTCTGCGCGGTTGACCCTCCCGCACCCCGAGGTCAGCTCGCGGCGATTCGTGCTCGTGCCGCTGCTCGAGCTCGACCCCGAGCTGGCGCTGCCGACGGGCGAACGGCTCTCCGACCGGCTCGCACAGCTCGGCGGCGGACAGGAGGTTCGCTGCACCGGCCCACCGCTGATGTAATGCGCGGATGCTGCTGGTCGTAGACGTCGGAAACACGCAGACGCACTTCGGGGTGTTCGACTCCGATGGCGACCAGGTGACCGAGCACTGGCGCTTTGCGACCGTGCGCGAGTCGACCCAGGACGAGCTGGGCGCGGCGCTCTCCAACCTGCTGGCGCTGCGTGGGATGGCGTTCGCCGACGTCGACGCCTCGATCGTCTCCTCGACCGTGCCGCAGCTGTCGATCCAGTGGACGGCGATGGCGGAGCGGTATCTCGGCCATCAGATGCTGGTCGTCGGGCCGTCGATCCGCACCGGGATGGCGATCCGGATGGACAACCCGCTCGAGGTCGGTGCCGACCGGCTAGTGAACGCGGTCGCCGCCTATGACCGGATCCGTGACACGTGCGTGGTCGTCGACTTCGGGACCGCGATCACGTACGACGTCGTCTCGGCGGCCGGCGAGTACCTCGGGGGGATCATCACCCCCGGGGCCGAGATCTCGATCGAAGCGCTTTACGACCGCGCCGCAAAGCTTCCCAAAGTCGAGCTGGCGCAACCGCGAGCGCTGATCGGGAAGTCGACGGTCGACGCGATCCGCAGCGGGATCGTGTTCGGGTTCGCCGCCCAGGTCGACGGGATCGTCCACCGGCTGCGCGACGAGCTCGGCGCGCACACCAAGGTGCTGGCAACCGGCGGCCTCGCCGGGGTGCTGGTCCCGACCGTGCAGGAGACGATCGACGAGGTCGACGATCTGCTGACGCTGCTCGGGCTGCGGCTGATCTGGCAGCGCAACGCCTGATAGCCACGGGACGCGGCTTATGCCGCTGTGGCGAGCGCCGGGACCGGCACGTCCGGGGTCTTGGCCACGATCGCGGCGAGGATCAGGAACGCGAGGCGGCGGCGATCGGTCGGGGCGGCGGCAAGAACCTCCTCGAAGCTGTCGAGCAGGCCGCGGATCGTGGCGAACACGGGAGCGTCGTCGACCTCGTCGGGGACATCACAGGACTGGCGGGCGAGCGACAGCATCTCGGGGCCGCCCTCGCCGCCGCGCATCGTCGCGATCGCGCCGAGCATCACGAACGCCGATACGCGATCGAGCAGCACATGCGACTGGACCTCGTGCTCGCCGCGGGCCGGCCCGGCCACAAGCAGCGGCTCGCCGGCGGCGATCGCAAGCGATTGGCGGCCGGCGACCGTACGGATCTGCTCGTCGCTCAGCCCCATCTGGAGGGCGATGCGGAGCTGGAAGACGCTCGACATCGTCGTCGCGCCGTATGGCGCGTCGCTGGCGAACAGGATCTGGCCGGGGGGCACGAGCGAGAACAGAGCCTGGAGATCGGCCGGCATCCACCATGCGGTGTCGAACAGCAGGTTGGGGTAGTCGGGTGCGACGCGCCAGATCCAGGAGAGGTCACAGATCGCCGCGTGGGCGAGGATCAGCCGCGCGTTCGGGAACTCGTCGACAAGCTGCACCGCGTGCGCGCCGAGCGCCGGGATCCCCCGGCCGGCGTGGACCAGCATCGGCAGCCCGCGCTCGTTGGCGATCGCGGCGAGCGAGCGGACGTCCGGATGGTCGAGCGTGAACTGCTCGGCCCGCGGGTGGAGCTTGATCCCCTTGGCCCCGGCCCCGAGCGCCCGCTCGGCCTCGGCGACCGCGTTGTCTCCGGGCCGCACGCGGCAGAACGGGGTCAGCAGCCCGCCGGACGCGGCCGCCGCCTCGATCACCATGTCGTTGGCGGGCGGATAGCCATCGGGCTCGTGCATCGGGAACACGAACGCCCCGCGAGCGCGAGCGGCGCGCAGCAGATCGAACAGCTGCTCGGGGGTCTGGCTCATGCCGTCGGGGTCGTTCTGGCCCACATGCGTGTGAGCGTCGAACAGCTCCAGCCCGGGCACCTGTTCGAGCGTCAACTCAAACCAGGGCGCGATCAGGGCTGACAGGTCCATGCCCTTGGATTCGTACCATGAATCCGTGCCCCGCAGTTTGACCGACAGCTGGACCCTCGGCGGGGTGACGATCCGCAATCGGGTCGTGCTCGCTCCCCTGGCCGGGATCGGCAACTGGTTCGTGCGCCTGCAGGCCAAGCGCTACGGCGCGGGTCTGGTCGTGTCCGAGATGGTCTCGAGCTTCGCCGTGCACCATCGCAACGAACGCACATGTCGCGAGCTGCTGCGGATCCACCCGGACGAGCACCCGATGGCCGTGCAGCTGTTCGGACATGACTCGGACGTGATGGCATCGGCGGCCGAGCGGGTTGCCGACGCGGGCGCCGATCTGATCGATCTCAACATGGGCTGCCCGGTCCCGAAGGTCTGCAAGACCGGCGCCGGCGCGGCGCTGCTGGCGGACCCCGATCGCGCCGTGGCGCTGGCCAAGGCGGCCGCACGCGGGAGCGGTCTGCCGGTGACCGTGAAGCTGCGCTCGGGGGTGCGCCCCGGCGACCGAAGCGGCGAGCTGCTCGCGCGCCGGCTTGTCGAGGAGGCGGGCGTGGCCGGGCTCTGCATCCATCCCCGGCACGCGTCCCAGCGCCACAACGGCCAGCCGGACTACGAGCTGGCACGCTCACTGGTGCAGGAGCTGCCGGTGCCGGTGCTGATCTCGGGCGGTCTGCGCAGCGCCGATCGAGCGCGCGAGGCGTTCGAGCGGACCGGCGCCGCCGCGGTCCTGCTCGCGCGCGGCTCGCTCGGCAACCCGTGGCTGTTCGAACAGCTCCTCGGGGAGCGGTCAGGGGGACCGGATCGAGCCGAGATCCTGGCCGAGCTCGACTGGGTGATCGATCGCGCGTGCGAGCACCTCGGGCCTGATCGGGCGGCCCGCTACCTGCGCAAGTTCTACCCGTGGTACCTCGAGCGCCTCGGCGGCGATAAGGAGCTGCAGAACGATCTGCAGCGCGCGGCGACCGTCGCCGACGCTCGTCAGCTACTCGGGCTCGAGACGGTGGCGGCCGCCACGCGATAGCGCCGGCCGAGCAGGCGCAGAAGGGGCCTGGGTGTCAAGAGGCCGCCGAGCGCGCCCCCGAATCGATCCAGCATGGGCGACAGCCGTCGGGTCGCCACGCGTCCGGCGGAGGCTGGCGAGCGTCGTCACGGCCAGCACCACGACGATCGCCGCCAGCGACGCCGCCGTTGAGATCTCGGGAATCACAGACGCGTGGAGGTGCCCGAAGTGGAGCACGAGCTTGACGCCGATCAGCGCCAGGATCAGCGACAGGCCAGTTGAGAGAAACACGAGCCGGTGCAGCAGCCCCGTGACGAGAAAGAACAGCGGTCGCAGCCCGAGCAGCGCGAACGCGTTGGCGCAGAACACGATGTAGGCGTTGCTGGTGACGCCGAACACGGCCGGGATCGAGTCGAGTGCGAACAGCAGGTCGGTGGTGCCGAGCGCGACCAGCACGAGGAACATCGGCGTCAGCGTGCGGCGGCCGCCGCGACGGGTCACGAGCCGGCCGCCGTCGTAGTCACGGCTGATCGGGAGCGCTCGCCGCGCCGCGGTGACGACCGGGTTGTCGTCGATCGACGGATCCTGGTCGTGGTGGCGAAACAGCTGCACGGCCGTGAACAGCAGCGCCAGCCCGAAGAGCAGGAACATGAACGAGAACGCGTTCAGCAGCGAGGCGCCGGCGGCGATCAGGACGGCGCGGAGGATCAGGGCGACCAGGATGCCGGTGGTCAGCGCGCGCGACCGTTGCGAGATCGGCACCGCGAACGCCCCGATGATGATCACGAACACGAACAGGTTGTCGACCGAGAGGCTCTTCTCGACCAGGTAGCCGGCCATGTACTCCGTGCCGAGCCCCCACCCCGCGCTGAGCCCTAGGACGAGCCCGAACGCGAGCGCAACCGTCACGTAGAGGATCGACCAGGCGGCGGCCTGACGGAACGTGGGCGCCGCCGATCGGCGCCCGACCACTAGCAGGTCGACCGCGAACAGGGACGCGATCAGAGCGAGCGTCGCCGCCCAGCCGAGTGCAGTCAGCTCAATCGCCTCCCACGGGCGCCGGGGCGGCGGCCGGGGATGCCGGGCGCCCGTGGTCGGGCGCGCCCCGGCTCCGGGCTCTGCGAACGACGGCGACGGCGACCGCGGCGGCGACGAGAACCCCGGTCAGCGCCGCCGTTCCGTGTGCGGCGACCGCGATCACCTCATCCAGTGATCCCCAGAAGACGTATCCGAGCACCGAAAACGTCGCGGCCCACAGGCCGGCGGCGAGGGCGGTGCAGGGGATGAACGTGCGCGCGGGCATCCTCGTCGAGCCCGCGATGAACGGCGTCAGCGGGCGGACGAAACCAACGAAGCGGCCGACGATGATCGTCTTGACGCCGTGCTCCGCAAAGAATCGCTCGGCCTGCTCGACTCGTCCGCGGCCGATGCCGAACCGCGGTCCGTGGGCCAGCAGGAACGGCCTGCCCAGCCGGCGGCCGAGCACGAACGAGATCAGGTCACCGGCGAGCGCGCACACCCATACGATCGTGATCAGCACCGGCAGCTCGATCTCCTGATGGCCCGCGCTGACGCCGCCGAGGATGACGGCGATCTCGCCCGGGACGATGAAGCCGATCCCGGCGCCGGTCTCGAGCAGCGCCAGCAGCCCGACGAGCGCGTACGTGTAGGGGCCCAGCGTCGACGCCAGCCCGCGGACGGCACGCTCGGCGTTCGGGGGGTCGACCAGCCCGGCGCCGTAGACCACCAGCCCGATGACCGCAAGCCCGGCGAGCGCCCAGCCGGTCGGCCGCAGCCGGCGGCGTCTTCGGATAACCGCGAGCGTGACGATCGCGGCGAGGATCAGCGGTCCGGGTCTCACGAGACGGCTCGCGAGCGCAGTCGCGCGAGCCGGAGGTTGTGCGCGAGCACACCGATCGGGTCCATGTGTCACAGGATCGTCGGCGGCCGTGGCCCGGGGAATGGGGTCGGCACCCCATCGGGGCCGGCTCGATCGCGGAATGGGTGCTCGACCCCATTGCCCGTCGCGGCGGCGGTCGCGATGCTCGGACCGCAAGCCGACTCCCGGAGCGATCAGATGACAGCCGACGCAAGGATCACGAGCGGTTCAACGGCCAACAGCGGTCGCCACGGTGACCACACGCAGCACGTCGACGAGCGTGTTGACCGGAAGGCGATACAGCGACTCGCGCAGGGTCTGTCGGGCCGCCTGCTGACCCCGTCCGATCGTGGATATCACGCGGCCCGCCGCGTGTTCAACGCGATGGTCGATCGCCACCCGGCACTGATCGTCCGCTGCGTCAACACCGACGACGTGCGGCGCTGCGTCGAGTTCGCCCGGGAGACCGGCTTGCCCCTGTCGGTCAAGAGCGGAGGCCACGGCGTCGCTGGCAGGGCCGTCTGCGACGGCGGCCTGCTGGTCGAGCTGTCGCGGATGAAGCGCTGCCGGGTCGACCGCGCGGGCAGGCTCGTGACGGCGCAGCCCGGGCTGACGCTCGGCGAGCTCGACCGCGAGACGCAGGGCTACGACCTGGCCGTGCCGACCGGGGTGATGTCAGGGACGGGGCTCGCCGGTCTCGCGCTCGGGGGCGGGCTGGGATGGCTGAACGGCAAGCATGGGCTGACGTGCGACAACCTCGCTGGGGCCGAGGTCGTGACCTCCACCGGCGACGTGCTGACCGCCAGCGCGTCAGAGCATCCAGACCTGTTCTGGGGTCTACGAGGGGCGGGCGCCAACTTCGGGGTCGTGACCTCGTTTGAGTTCAACCTCCACCGCGTCGACCGCGTGCTCGCGGGCGCGCTCAGCTACCCGTCCGCGAGGGCGGCGTCCGTGATGCGGCTGTATCGGGAGCTGACCGCCGATGCTCCCGACGAGCTGAGCGCGAACGCGTCGCTCTCGCTGACGCCAGCGGGAGAGCTGTCAGCGAGCGTCGGGGTGTGCATCGCAGGACGGTTCGAGGAGTGTGAGCGACTGCTCGCGCCGCTGCTGCGGCTGGGGGCGCAGAGCGACGCCGTCCAGCCGATGCCCTACCTGATGCTCCAGCGCCTGCCCGACCCTGGTTTTCCACCCGGTCAGCAGCACTACTGGAGGTCGGGCCACGTGATCGAGATCAGCGATGGGCTGATCGAGACGATGATCGAGCACGTGCTCCGGATGCCCTCGCGCGCGTCGGGCATCGGGCTGCAGCAGCTCCACGGCGCGGCCGGACGGGTGGCGCCCGACGCGACAGCCTTTGCGCACCGGGGCGATCGCTACGACTGCTTGGTCCTCTCTCAGTGGTCCGATCCGCGAGACGCGGAGCGCAACATCGGCTGGACCCGTGAGCTGTTCGCCGCGATCGAGCCTTTTCTGGCCGCGGGCGTGTACGTCAACAACCTGACCGACGACGAGGGTGCGAATCGGGTCAGACACGCGTATGGCGACAACCACGAGCGGCTCGTCGCGGTCAAGACGGCGTATGACCCGACCAACTTCTTCGCGTCCAACCAGAACATCGTGGTGGTCGGGGGCTAGACGGGCCGCCAGTGCGGCCGGCCGCGAGGCTACGGCTGGACGAGCCCGCGCCGGATCGCGTAGCGGGTCAGTTCGACGCGGTCGTGCATGCCGAGCTTGTCGAGGATGTTGCTCACGGTGGCGCTCGACCGTCTTCTCGCAGATCACGAGCGCGTCGGCGATCTGCTTGGTCGTGCAGCTCTCGGCGATCAGCTTGACGCACCTCACGCTCGCGGGGCGTCAGCGGGTCCTCGCGGATCGTCGGCTCGTCGCGCGAGCCTGACGCAGGTACTCCGCGGATCAGGTCGGTCATCGCGCCCGGGTACAGGAACGGCTCGCCGCGCATCGCCGCGCGGACGGCGTCGACCAGGTCGCGATCGGCGACCGTTTTGCGCACGTAGCCCGACGCACCGGCCTTCAGCGCCTCGTACAGATAGCGCTCGTTGTCGTGCATCGACAGCATCAGGGAGCGCAGCTCGGGCTTGCGGCGCCGGCATCTCGGCGACCGCCTGCAGGCCGGTCATCCGCGGCATCGAGATGTCGAGGATCGCCAGGTCGAGCGGGCTGTCGAGCGCGAGCTGCGATCGCCGCGGCGCCGTCGCCGGCCTCGCCGACGACCTCGATGTCGGGCTCGGCCTCGAGCACCAGCCGCAGCCCGTCGCGGACCAGCGCGTGGTCGTCGGCGAGCAGGATCCGCGTCTTCAGCGGCGTCATCGGTGGTTGCGGCGCGCCGTCTCGGTCGCGACGACGGTCAGCGCGACCGTCGCACGCCGACGCACTCCGGTCCGTTGGCGCACGACGGTCAGCTCGGCGCCGATCAGCGCGGCTCGCTCGCGCATCCCGCGGATGCCCGCTTCCCGGCTCGCCGTCACCCGGCAGCCCGCGCCGTCGTCGGCGACCGTCATCACCAGCGACTCGCCGTCGCCCGGGCGGCGAGCTACAGCCGCGCGGTGTCGGTGTTGGCGTGGCGTGCGACGTTCGTCAGCGCCTCCTGTGCGACCCGGTAGATCACGAGCTCTGACTCGGGGTCGAGTGGCGGCAGCGGTTCGGCGATCCGCTGCTGGACGACCGACAGCCCGAGCGCTGGGCGAAGCGCTCGCAGAGCACGGCCAGCGCCGAGTGCAGCCCGAGGTCGTCGAGCGCCTCCGGGCGCAGCTCGAGCGCGATCCGGCGGACGTCCTCCAGGCTGGAGCGGACCGCCTCCTGGACGATCGCCACGTCGCCCTTGTGCTCGTCGGCTGACGCGCGCCTGCACGCGGGCCAGCCCGAGCAGGACGGCGGTCAGCTCCTGGCCGATCTGGTCGTGCAGCTCCTGCGCGATCCGCAGCCGCTCAGCCTCCTGGCCGGCGAGCACGCGCCCGGTCGCCTCGCGCCGCTCGGCCTCGAGCCGCTCCAGCATCTCGTTGAAGGTGAGCGCCAGCTCGCCCGCCTCGGATGTCGGCGCGGCGCCGGGCATCCGATCGCCGGGATGCGAGAGGTCGACCCGGCGCGCGAGCGCCGTCAGCCGCTGCAGCGGCGCGACCACTCGGTGCAGCAGGACCACGTTCAGGCCGATGATCACCACCAGCGCCAGGGCCCAACGTGATCGCCTCATCGGTCTCGAACCGAGGAGAGCTTGTGCGGCGACAGGACCAGGATCGTGACGACGACGGTGGCGACCAGCACGACCGCGTTGATCGCGGCCACGCGGTAGACCGAGCGGCAGATAGCGGCCGCGCTCGGGCGCCGGCTCCGCGTCAGCTACGAACGCGACGCGTCGATCCGTTCCAGCTTGCGGAGCATCGTCCACGATCGTGCCTCCAGCTCCTCGCGGTCCAACCCGAGCGTGGCCGCGATCTCCGGGTCGGCGATCCGGCGCGAGCATCATCCCGTAGATCGCCTGCTCGGTGGGATCCAGGCGGTGTCGGAGGCTGTCGGCGACGGCCGGTGGGACCATCGGCAGCTGGCTGTCGCCGTGCGCGGCACGGCGGATCTGGTCACACAGCTCGGAGCCGAGCGACGCCTTGGAGACCAGGCCGTCGGCGCGGGCGGCGACCGATGCCGCCGCCAGTAGGTGGTCGGAGAACGCCGAGTAGATCAGCACCGCCGGCGGGTCCGCCAGCGACTTCAGCTTGCGGCTGCACCACAGGCCCGAGCGGCCGCCGAGCTGGTAGTCGACGACCGCGACGTCGATCGGCGCGCTGCGCGAACGCGAACGCGGCCTCCGCCGTCGGCAACGAATCGAGCATCTCGAATCCGGGCTCGCCGTCAGCAGCTCGCCCAGCCCGAGCCGGACCGCGGGATGGTCGTCGACGACGAGGCAGCGGATCGGCTGCGGGGCGCCCGGCCCGCGCGGAGCCAGGGGCTCGGCTGCGACGTGGGTCATGTCAGCCATCCTTGCGATCTCCGCTCAACGTAGGGGATACCGGGTGATTGGCCTGGATCACGTCGTCGGGGTCATAGGCCCGCTTGACGTCCCGCAGCAACGCGTGGCCGGCCTCGCCGAACAGCTCGTCGCCGGATCGCGGTCGCTCGGCGAAGTTCGAGTAGGCCCGCTCGGCGGCCCAGCACCCGAGTGCCGCGCTGACGCGCTCGACGTCGGCGGCCACCGTCTCCAGACCGCGGGGGTCGGGGGCCATCCCGACCGCGAACATCACGAACTCGCCGTCGAGCGACGCAACGGCACCCCCGTCTGACGGCGCCCGCCCGAGGGCGCCGCCGAGATGGCGCAGGTCGACCGCCAGCAGGCTGGAGCGAGCCGGCGCCCCGGCCACATCGAGCAGATTGTCGATCGCCGTATGAGTCAGCGTCGAGAGCAGCATCCCGTCTCCGAGCGCGGGGACCGGGTCGGGGGGGTCCATGTGCAGCATCGAGAGCCCGTCGGTGGGCATCACCGTGAACGTGTCAATCTCGGGGCCCAGCGCGCGCAGCGGCGCGAGCAGCCGGCCGCCGGCATCGCCGTCGCCGATGTACGCGGCCTCGATCGCCACAAACTCCCGGCCGCTCAGCTCGGGCGGCAGGAATGGCAGCGGCGGGATTCGCAGCAGCCGGCCGACCGAGGTGAGCTCATCGGGCGCCTGCGCGAGCCAGTGGATCCAGGCGCTGAGGATCTCGGCGGCCTGGTCAAGCGGCCACAGCAGCGCGCCGGCATAGACGGACTGCACCGGATGCAGTTCGAACTCCAGCTCGGTGACGACGGCGTAGCTGCCGCCGCCGCCGCGCAACGCCCAGAACAGTTCCTGATGATCGCGGGCGTCGACCGCGAGCCTCTCGCCGCCGCCGGTGACGACCTCGGCTCGCCGGACGCCGTTGGCGGCGAGCCCGTACCGCCGCCCGAGCCAGCTGAGTCCCCCGCCGAGCGTGTAGCCGATCACGCCCACGTCCGGCGATGAGCCTGCCAGGGCCGCGAGGCCTTGCTCGGCCGCCAGCGGTGAGACGTCGCTCCACAGCGCGCCCGCCTGGACCGTGGCCGTCTGAGCCTGCGGGTCGACTGTGACGGAGCGCATGCGCGAGGTCTTCAGCAGCAGCGAGCCGTCGAGCGCCGTCAGGCAGGCGGCGCTGTGGCCGGTCGCCTGGGGGGCGACTCGCAGTCCGCGCTCACGCGCGAACCTGATCAACGCGATCACGTCATCGTGGCTGCGGGGGATTCCGATCGCCGACGGCCGTTGATCGACGGCGAGATTCCAGGCGCGCCGGGCCTGCTCCCAGCCCGGCTGTGCCGGCGTCAGCAGAACATCGGGATCGAGCGCGTGTGGTCGGGGCGGCAGCGGGCGCCGGAGCGGGGCAGCGGAAGAGGTCATCTGGTCTCCTGTGGTCGTCAGATTCCGCTTCAAACATCGCGGTGATCGGCCCACGTGACCATGGGGTGCGGACCCCATTCGCCCTGCGCGACAACGCGATTTCGGCGCCGCGATCGACCTGAGGCACGGGTCGTGGCGCGCGTATCACCCATATGTAGTAGGGCCGCCGCGAGCCGGTCTCTATACTCATGCGCCCACGCGAGCGGTAGAGCGTGGGTTCCCGCCGGTCGTAGGCGGGTTTTTCTCGCCCAGAATGTTTCCGATACCAGGTCTTAGAGCTCTGCCAAAGGACGTCATCCTCACGCAGGAAGGCCTCACCACGTTGAAGGCCGAGCTCGACCACCTCTCGACCACCAGACGCAGGGAGGTCGCCGGCAGGATCAAGGAGGCGCGCGAGTTCGGTGACATCACCGAGAACGCGGAATACGACGACGCCAAGAACGAGCAGGCGATGCTCGAGGCCCGGATTGCGGTGCTCGAGGACAAGCTGCGCTCTGCGACCGTCGTCGACGCGTCGGACCTCGGGACCGATGTGGTGCGGGTCGGCTCGATCGTCCACGTCAAGGACGAGGGCGGTAAATCGACCAAGTACACGATCGTCGGCTCGGCGGAGGCCAAGCCTGCCGAGATGAAGCTCTCCAACGAGTCGCCGGTCGGCAAGGCATTGCTCGGCCGCAAGCGCGGCGAAGAGGTTCAGATCTCGACGCCGCGGGGCGAGCGAAAGCTCAAGATCACCAAGATCGACGTCGGCGCCAAGTAGGTCGGGGTCCGGGCGTGGGCGACGATCCCACCGAGACCTCAGAGCTCCTTGCCACGCGTCGACAGAAGCTCGACGCGCTGCGCCAGGCGGGCATCGAGCCGTTCCCGCACGAGTTCGCCGGCGTCGAGCCGATCGCCGGGGTTCGCGTCGCCCACGAGGGGCTGGGCAACGGCGAGGAGACCGATGCCGCGCACCGCGTCGCGGGTCGTCTGAGCGCGCGCCGCGGGCAGGGCAAGATGGCCTTCCTGGACCTGGTCGACCGCTCCGGCCGGATCCAGCTTCAGGCCCGGGTCGACGAGCTCGGCAGCGACGGAATGGAACGCCTGCTGGGCCTCGACCTCGGTGATCTCATCGGCGTCGACGGCGTGGCCTTCCGGTCGCGTCGCGGGGAGCTTTCGCTCCGGATCCGGGAGTTCACGGTGCTGGCCAAGTCGCTGCGGCCGCCGCCCGGCAAGCACCATGGGCTGTCAGACGTCGAGACCCGTTTTCGCCACCGCGAGCTCGATCTGATCTCAAACCAGGAGGTGCGCAAGCTGTTCATCACACGCGCGCGCGTGGTCTCGGCGATCCGGAGATTCCTGGACGACGAGGGCTTCATCGAGGTCGAGACGCCGGTCCTGCAGCCTCTGTACGGGGGCGCGATGGCGCGGCCGTTCACCACCCACCACAACGCGCTCGACCGGGACTTCTATCTGCGGATCGCGACCGAGCTGTATCTCAAACGGCTGATCGTCGGCGGGCTCGAGCGCGTCTATGAGCTCGGCAAGGACTTCCGCAACGAGGGCGTCGACACGACGCACAACCCGGAGTTCACGATGCTCGAGTGGTATGAGGCGTACGCCGACTACCGCGACGTCGCCGATCGGTGCGAGCGCCTGCTGCGCGCGGTCGCCGAGGCGGTCGAATACGAGGGTCCCCTGGACCTCAGCGGCCCATGGGATCGGGAGACGCTCGCGGGAGCGGTGCTCGACCGGACCGGGATCGACATCCTGGCCGATCGCGACTCCGACCAGCTCGCGGCGTCGATGCAGGCCCGCGGGCTCGCGGCCGCAGAGCACCACAGCTGGGCACAGCTGGTCGATGAGCTCGTCTCAGACCAGGTCGAGCCGACGCTGATCAAGCCGACGTTCCTGTTCGACTATCCGGTCGAGATCTCGCCACTGGCCAAGGACCACCGCTCGACGCCGGGCCTCGTCGAGCGCTTTGAGCTGATCATCGATGGGATGGAGATCGCCAACGCGTTCACCGAGCTCAACGACCCCGACGAGCAGCGCCGGCGGTTCGAGGCCCAGCGACGGCTGGCGCTCGCGGGCGATGACGAGGCCCAGCCATACGACGAGAGCTTCGTCGAGGCGCTCGAGCTCGGGATGCCGCCGACGGGCGGGATCGGGATCGGGATCGACCGGCTCGTGATGATCATGACCGGCAACCGGTCGATCCGCGAGGTGGTGCTGTTCCCGGCGCTGCGGTCATGACGCGGCGAGCCTGGTGGGCGTTCGCGTTCATGTCCGTGGTCTGGGGCGGGTCCTATCTGCTGATCAAGATCGCGATCAACGGCGGCCTGACCGCGCCCGATGTCGCCTGGCTGCGGGTGGCGATCGCGGCGGTGCTGCTGGTCGCGCTGTCGTGGCGACAGTTCGGGGCGCTGCGCTCTCGGTGGGTGTGGATCGTCGCCTACGCGATCGCCGAGATTTCGATCCCGTTCCCGCTGATCGCCGCCGGCGAGGTGCACGTCGCCTCGTCGCTGGCCGCGATCATCATCGCCTCGGTGCCGCTGATCGTAACCGTGTTGTCGCTGCGGTTCGACACCTCCGAGCGGCCGACGCCGCTGCGCGCGGTCGGGCTGATGATCGGGTTCGCAGGCGTGATCGCGTTGATGGGCATCGATCTCGCCGGCAACAGCGCGGAGCTATTGGGCGCGCTCGCGATCTTCGTCGGGGCGATCGGGTATGCGATCGGCCCGATGCTGGTCAAGCTCCAGATGGGCGGCCTCGATTCGCGCGCCCTGACCGGCGCGAGCCTGGTCGTCTGCGACCGTGATCCTGGCCCCGTTCGCGGCGCTCGACATGCCGTCACGAACGCCGACGGTGGGGGCGTTCGCGGCGGTGACAGGGCTGGCGGTGCTCTGCACGGCGATCGCGTTCGTCGTCTACACGCTGCTGATCCGTGAGGCGGGCACGAGCCGGGCGACCGTGATCACCTACATCAACCCGCTCGTGGCGGTGGTCCTGGGGGTCACGCTGCTCGGCGAGCAGCCCGGTCCAGGCGCGCTGGCCGGCCTGTTGCTGATCCTGGCCGGATCGTGGCTATCGACCGGAGGGCGAATTCCGCCGCCATCGTTACGCCGCGCACGGCATCGCTGCCGGCGCGGGCAGGCCGATCGAGACATCGGCCGCGAGCCAGACTGCGCGCTGCAACGGAGTGTGAACTCACGGCACGCACCGGGGTTTCGTCGTCAGAGTTAGCCAAGAGCGGCTGTTAGACTGAGGTATGGCCCGATAGAGAACCGTTGCCACTCATCCGTTTGGCTTCGTGAGCCGAATAGATGAGGGAGACGGGACCGTCGGCGTCCCCGAAGCCGTCTGAGCCGCATGACAGCTTGACGGCAGGGGGAATCGAAAATCCGGAAACCCGCGATCGACCTGGAAAACCCCACGACCGACCAACTCTGAGTAACGGCGACAACCAGATTTCAGGAAGCCTATGTTCGAGCGATTCACAGAGCGGGCCCGCCAGGTGGTCGTCCTGGCGCAGGAAGAGGCGCGGACCCTTAAGCACAACTACATCGGCACCGAGCACATTCTGCTCGGCCTGCTCCGCGAGGAGGAGGGCCTGGCAGCACGGGTGCTCGAGTCACTGGACATCACCGTTGAGCGAGTTCGCGCCCAGGTCGGTGCGAATCGTCGGCTCCGGTGAAGAGGTCACCTCAGGCCAGATCCCGTTCACGCCCCGCGCGAAGAAGGTCCTCGAGCTGGCGCTGCGCGAGGCGCTGAGCCTGGGCCACAACTACATCGGCACCGAGCACATCCTGCTCGGCCTCGTGCGCGAGAACGAGGGCGTCGCGGCACGGATCCTGCTCGACTTTGACGCCGACTCCGAGAAGATCCGCAACGAGGTGATCCGGATGCTGTCCGGGCCCGGGAGCCGCCAGCGCGGCTCCGGCTGCAGGAGCCCAGGGCGCGGGCGCCCCGGGCGAGGGCAAGAAGTCCTCCAAGCTGCTGGACCAGTTCGGCCGCAACCTGACCAAGCTCGCCTCCGAGGGCAAGCTCGACCCGGTCGTGGGGCGCGAGACCGAAATCGAGCGAATCATGCAGATCCTCTCTCGCCGCACCAAGAACAACCCGGTGCTGGTGGGCGAGCCTGGCGTCGGCAAGACGGCCGTCGTCGAGGGCCTCGCCCAGCGGATCACGAACGCCGACGTGCCCGAGCTGCTGAAGGGCAAGCAGATCTACACGCTTGACCTCGCGGCGCTGGTAGCCGGCTCGAAGTACCGCGGTGAATTTGAGGAGCGGCTCAAGAAGGTGATGAAGGAGATCACCCAGCGGGGCGACATCATCCTGTTCATCGACGAGCTCCACAACCTCGTCGGCGCCGGCGCGGCCGAGGGCGCGATCGACGCGGCCTCGATCCTCAAGCCGGCACTCGCTCGCGGCGAGCTCCAGACGGTCGGCGCGACCACACTCGAGGAGTACCGCAAGTACCTCGAGCGGGACTCGGCGCTCGAGCGGCGGTTCCAGAAGATCACCGTCGATCAGCCGACAACCGAGGAGACCGTGCAGATCCTCAAGGGGCTCCGCGACCGCTACGAGCAGCACCACAAGGTCAACATCACCGACGAGGCGCTCGAGGCCGCGGCCGATCTCGCTGACCGCTACATCTCCGACCGCTTCCTGCCAGACAAGGCGATCGACCTGATCGACGAGGCCGCGTCGCGGATGCGGATCAAGTCGATGACCTCACCACCGGCCTCTCGCGAGCTCGAGGAGCAGATCACCGAGACGCGCCGGGCCAAGGAGGAGGCGATCGAGAACCAAGAGTTCGAGAAGGCCGCGAGCCTGCGCGACGACGAGCGCCGACTGGCGCAGAAGAAGCGCGAGCTGGCGGAGCAGTGGGAAGCCGGCGAGATGACCGAGCGCCCGTCGATCGGCGAGGAGGAGATCGCCGACATCGTTTCGATGTGGACGGGGATCCCGGTCTTCAAGCTGACCGAAGCCGAGACGCAGAAGCTGATGCGGATGGAGGACGAGCTCCACAAGCGCGTGATCGGACAGCACCCGGCGATCGAGGTCGTCTCCAAGGCGATCCGGCGCTCGCGGGCCGGGCTCAAGGATCCCAAGCGGCCGACCGGGTCGTTCATCTTCCTCGGCCCCTCCGGGGTCGGCAAGACCGAGCTTGCCCGGACGCTGGCCGAGTTCCTGTTCGGCGACGAGGACACGATGATCCGGATCGACATGTCCGAGTACATGGAGAAGCACGCGGTCTCGCGTCTGGTCGGTTCGCCTCCGGGCTACATCGGCTACGACGAGGGTGGCCAACTGACCGAGGCGGTCCGCCGCAAGCCCTACAGCGTGCTGCTGCTCGACGAGATCGAGAAGGCACACCCGGACGTGTTCAACATCTTGCTGCAGATCCTCGAGGACGGCCGTCTGACCGACGCTCAGGGACGGACCGTCGACTTCCGGCACTGCATCGTGATCATGACCTCGAACATCGGGGCGTCGGAGATCGCGCGCAACACGCCGCTCGGGTTCGCGGTCTCAGACGACGAGACCGGCATCACCTACGACGACATGAAGAACCGGATCATGGGCGAGCTCAAGAAGGTCTTCCGGCCTGAGTTCCTCAACCGGATCGACGAGGTGATCGTCTTCCACAAGCTCGCCAAGGACGAGATCAAGGAGATCGTCGAGCTGCTGCTGATGCGAATCCGCGAGTCGATGGCCGAGCGCGAGCTCCAGCTCGAGCTGTCGGAGGCGGCCAAGGATCTGCTGGTCGAAAAGGGCTGGGACCCGGCGATGGGCGCACGGCCGCTGCGCCGGGCGATCCAGCGCTACATCGAGGATCCGCTGGCGGACTTCGTGCTCCGATCGCAGGTTCCGCCCGGATCGACGGTGCTCGTCGAGCCCGGCACCGGTGACGGCGAGGAAGACGATGTCAAGCTGACGGTGATCGAGCCCGCGCCCAAGCCGACCCCGGTTGGCGTGGGGGCAGAGGGCGGCTCATCGGACGACGAGGATGAGCACGAGGGCTCGGAGCCCTCGGCGTCGGACTCGCCCGAGAGCGCTCCGGACTCCGAGTAGCCGATCCTGTGACAACTGCGTAACGCCGGCCCTAGACGTCGGGGCCGGCGCGTACGCTGGGCGCGTGCCTCGATCGGCGTCCATGCACGTGTGCTCGGAGTGCGGCCATGAGACCGCGCGCTGGGCGGGGCAGTGCCCTGGGTGCGGCGAGTGGAACACGCTCGTCGAGCACGTCCGTCGGCCGCCGCAACGGAGTGGTGGCGCGGGGAGCGCCGGCGGCGGGCCGCGCGGGGCCGGATCGGCGGTGCCACTGGAGCCGGTGAGACTACGCGACGTGCATGCCGCAGAGGAGTCGCGGCTGAGCACAGGGGTCGGCGAGCTCGACAACGTCCTCGGCGGAGGGATCGTGCCCGGCTCGCTGGTGCTGATCGGCGGCGCGCCCGGGATCGGCAAGTCGACCTTGACGACGATGGTGCTCGCGAACCTTGTCGCGGCGGGACGGCGCGCGCTGTACGTGTCGGCGGAGGAGTCGGCGGCCCAGATCCGCTTGCGGGCGCAGCGGCTGCGTACGGGCGACGCGCTGGCGGTGCCCGTGATCGCCGAGACCGATCTCGACACAGTGCTCGCGACGCTCGAGCAGGAGCGGCCAGAGGTGTGCGTGATCGACTCGGTGCAGACGCTGCACTCGGGCGCACTGGCCTCGGCCGCAGGGTCGGTGGCGCAGGTCAGAGAGGTGGCCGGAGAGACGATGCAGGTCGCCAAGCGGCTTGGGATCGCGGTGCTGCTGGTCGGACACGTGACCAAGGAGGGCGCGCTCGCCGGGCCGCGCGTGCTCGAGCACCTCGTCGACTGCGTGCTTCAGTTCGAGGGAGAGCGCGAGCGCACCTACCGCACCGTGCGGGCGATCAAGAACCGCTTTGGCTCGACCAATGACGCGGGGGTGTTCGAGATGCGCGACGACGGCCTGGTCGAGGTGCTCGACGCCTCGGCGCGCTTCCTGGCCGAGGCGACGCGGTCACCCGGGAGCGTGGTCCTGTGCGCGATGGAAGGGTCGCGCCCGCTGCTGGTCGAGGTGCAGGCGCTGGTCAGCTCGTCCGAGCTGGTGCCGCCGAGGCGCGTTGTCGCCGGCCTGGACCGCAACCGCGTCGCGCTGGTGCTCGCCGTGCTCGGTCGCCACGCGGGAATCGGGTTGGGCGCCGCGGACGTGTTCGTCAACGTGGTCGGCGGCGTACGCGTCGATGAGCCCGGGGCCGATCTCGCGGTCGCGCTCGCGGTCGCGAGCGCCGCCAAGCGCGTCGCGCTCACCTCTGACGGCGGGTTGCCGCTTGCATGTTTCGGGGAGCTCGGGCTGACCGGCGAGCTGCGCACCGTCGCGCACTCCGATCGGCGACTGGCGGAGGCCGAGCGGTTCGGCCTCGCGCCGGTCGCGGGGCCGGGCACGCACGGTTCGCTGCGCGCGGTTATGAGCAGCGTGATGGCGCCGCGTGGCGCCGCCGCTGCCGCCGCCTGAGCCGCGCGCGAGCCGGCTATTGGCCCGTCCGCGGGGGCTGCCGGAGGGTCGCCGACGGTTACCTATGCAACCGTGTGCGGTCTGACCCCCTGCGCGCACCATTACGGCTAAAATCTCCCGTGATGCCGCCGCGTTCCGGGGAAGAGCTCAAAGAAGAGCTCGAGTCTCGACAAGAGTCCCGGATCATGAGGGCGCTCGAGATGGTCGCGCCCGGAACGTCGCTGCGCGAGGGGATCGACAACATCGTCGACGCGCGGACGGGGGCGCTGATCGTGATCGGCGATACGGACGAGCTCGCGTTCCTGTTCTCGGGCGGGATCAAGCTCGACGTCGACTACTCGCCCGCGTTTCTATACGAGCTTGCCAAGATGGATGGCGCGATCGTGCTGAGCTCGAACGCGACGAAGATCGCGCATGTCAACGTCCAGCTGACGCCCGATCCGACGATCCTGACGCTCGAGACCGGGACCCGCCACCGCACCGCCGAGCGGGTCTCCAAGCAGACCGATGCGATCGTGATCGCGGTCTCCGAGCGGCGCGAGGTCGTGTCGCTGTATGTCGACGGCGTGAAGTACATCCTTGAAGACATCCCGGTCGTGCTCGCCAAGGCAAACCAGGCGCTCGCGACGCTGGACAAGTACCGCAGCCGGCTGGACCAGGTCTCGACCCGGCTGACGGCGCTCGAGTTCGAGGGCGGCGTGACCCTCCACGACGTCCTGACCGTTCTGCAGCGAGCCGAGCTCGTGACGCGGATGGCGGTCGAGATCGAGCGCTACATCGTCGAGCTCGGTACCGAGGGGCGGCTGATCGAGATGCAGCTGGACGAGACGATGGTCGGCGTGGCCGCCGACAAGGCCGCGCTCGTGCATGACTACCTGGTCGAGGATACCGACGAGGTGTTCGCGGTTGTCGTCGATCAGCTTGTAAGGCTTCCCCATCAGGACTTGCTGGACTTCGGCCGACTAGCCGAGCTGCTCGGCTTCGACCGAAAACTGAATACCCTCGACTACCCCGTGTCTCCGCGCGGATTCCGGATCCTGGGTCGCATCCCCAGGCTGCCGCGACTCGTCGTGCAGCGGATCGTGACGGAGTTCGGTGGTTTCGAGGAGCTGCTCGCCGCATCGGATGGCGAGCTGGAGACCGTCGACGGGGTCGGCGAGATCCGGGCGAAGGACATCCGCGAGGGCCTTCGCCGACAGCAGGAGATCAACTTGGTTGATCGCTACCTGCAGACGTAGTCGCAATCCGCGAGCGGGCAACGCCCTGCCCCGCACTGACAGAGGAGGACACCATCACAGAGCTAACGGAAGAGCAGCTGGATGATCTTGAGCCTGCTGAACCGCCCCCCCATATCGAGTTCGAGATCGGCGACAGCGTCGTCTATCCGCATCACGGTGCAGGCAAAGTTCTCCGGAAGGAGGAGAAGGAGGTGCTCGGCGAGAGCCGCGAGTACCTGACGATCAAGATCCTCCACAACGACATGACCGTCATGGTTCCGACCGAGAACGCGGCCCTTGCCGGGCTCCGACGCGTGATCGACGAGGAGACGGTCAAGAAGGTGCTCGCAGTGCTCGGTGACGAGTGCTCGGAGATGCCGAAGAACTGGAATCGGCGCTTCAAGCACAACCGCGACAAGATCAAGACCGGCGACATCTACGAGCTGGCCGAAGTGGTCCGAAACCTCGCGATCCGCGAAGCGGAGAAGGGGTTATCGACCGGCGAGAAGCAGATGTTCACCCGTGCCAAGAAGATCCTCGCGTCGGAGCTGATGTATGCGCTCGAAATGGATGAGCAGCAGGTCGAGGAGCACCTCTACGGACTGCTCAGTGAGTCACATGACAATGGCAACGGTCATGCAAAGTCCAACGGCAACGGCGCCGCGAGCCGCAACGGCTCTGCCAATGGCAACGGTCGCGCCCCTGCCGCCGCCAACGGCCAATCCAACGGCAAGGTGGCCGTCGCGGCGAAGTAGACCTCAAAGATGGCGGTCGCGCTGATCGTGGCCGCGGGACGTGGCGAGCGCCTTGGATCGGACCGGCCCAAGGCGCTCGTAACACTCTGTGGGCGGCCGATGCTCGAATGGAGCGTTGCAGCCCTGCGCGGCGTCGCGGCCGTGGAGAAGATCGTGGTCGCGCTGCCGGCCTCCGAGCTCGACAAGGCCCCCGAGGGCACGATCGCCGTCGCCGGCGGAGCACAACGTTCGCATTCGGTGCTCGCGGCGCTGCGCGCCGGCGAGGGTGATCCGGTGATCGTCCATGACGCAGCCCGCCCACTGGCGACGACGAGGCTGTTCGAGCAGGCGCTCGAGGAGCTCGAGCTTGCGCAGGCGGACGCGGTGATCGCCGCCGCGCCGGTGTCGGACACGATCAAGGAGGTTGGACGCGACGGCCGGACCGTCGTGCGGACGCTGGACCGGGCGCGGCTGTGGGCCGTTCAGACCCCGCAGGTGTTCCGGCGCTCGGCGCTGCAGCGGGCGCTCTCGGCTCCCGACGACGAGTTGGCGCGCGCGACCGACGACGCCTGGCTGGTGGAGAGAGCCGGCGGCGTGGTGCGAGTCGTCGGCGGCGAGGCGTCAAATCTCAAGGTCACCACCAGCGAGGACCTGCGGATCGCCGAGATGGTGCTGGCGGAGCGATCCCGGTGAACAGCCACGGGCGCCCACTGCTTACCTGCGGGGAGCGGTCCCGGTGAGCACCGCGACCGGGATCGGCTACGACCGCCACCGCCTGGTGCCCGGGCGCAGGCTTGTGATTGGCGGCGTCGAGCTCGAGCATGAGCTCGGGCTCGAGGGACACTCGGATGCTGATGTGCTCACGCACGCGGTGATCGACGCGGTGCTCGGGGCGTGCGCGATGGGTGACATCGGCGAGCACTTCCCGGACACAGACCCGCGCTACGCCGGCGCGGACTCGATCGAGCTGCTGCGCACGGCCGTGACGCTGGTGGAGGAGGCGGGTTACGAGGTCCTGCACGTGGACGCGACCGTGTTGCTCGAGCGGCCGAAGCTGTCGCCGGTCCGCGAGCAGGTGCGGACGACGCTCGCTGGTGCGCTCGATCTCGACATTGGCCACGTAAGCGTCAAGGCGACCCGGGGCGAGGGGCTCGGGTTCGAGGGCCGTGAGGAGGGGGTCGCAGCGATCGCGATCGCGACGGTCGCGACGCGGGGGTGAGCGGGGTCGAGGATCAGCTGATCCGGGTCCAGCCGCGGTCGGTTTGCCCGGCCGGCAGCAGGTGAACAGGAGATGAACTTGCACCGCTGAGGCCTCCGATGGCGATTCTCGCTGCCAGAATCACGTCATGGAGGACGACCAGGTCCGTGGCTCGGTGCTGGTAGTCGACGACGAGCCGACAATCGCCGAGGTCGTGTCGCGCTACCTCGAGCGCGCCGGCTATCGGACGCGGGTCGCGTCCGACGGCGTCCAGGCGCTGGCGGAGGTCGCGAGTCAGCGGCCGGACCTGGTCGTACTTGATCTGATGCTGCCCGGCATCGACGGCCTCGAGGTGATGCGCCGCCTGCGCGAGCAGGAGCGCGAGCGGATCGCGACGATCCTGCTGACCGCGAAGGGCGAGGAGTCTGACCGCGTGGTAGGCCTGCGGCTAGGCGCCGACGACTACGTCGTCAAGCCGTTCTCGCCGGCTGAGCTCGTCGCCCGGGTGGATGCGGTCCTGCGGCGGATCGACACCTCGCCGACTCGTTCACAGCCGGTCGTGTGCGGCGATCTGGCGATCGACCCGGCATCGCGCCGAGTGCAGGCCCGCGGCGAGGAGGTGCAGCTCACCCAGCGCGAATTCGACGTGCTCCTGTTCCTCGCGCGCCACCCCGGCCAGGTGTTCTCGCGCAACCAGCTGATGGACGCGATCTGGCAGTACTCGTTCTACACCGACACCTCGACGGTGACCGTGCACATCCGGCGGCTGCGCGCCAAGATCGAGCAGGACCCGGCGCAGCCACGCCACATCGAGACCGTGTGGGGCGTCGGGTACCGGTTTGCGACATGAGCGCTGACCGCGACCATCAGGCGCCCGTGGCCCGGTGTTCGGCGTGGGTGCGAAACCAGGCCGGCTCACTGTCACACCAGTTCGCGCTCGTGGTCGCGATCGCTGTCGCGCCGGTGCTCGTCGCGCTGGTCGTCGTCTCGGCCCTGATGGTGCTGTCCGATCACGAAGCGGTTCTGGTCGCCGCGATCGTCGTCGCCGCGGGTGCGCTGGCCGTGCTCGGGGCGAGGTTGGTCTCGGCGGGTATCCTGCACGACGTCGAGGCGGTGCGGGATGGCCTGCGAGCGGTCGGGGCGGGAGAGCGCGACGTCACGATTCAGACAAGTGCCGGCGACGAGCTCTCGGAGCTCGCCCAGGCCGCCAACGCGATGATCGCCGATCTGCGCGTTGAGCAGGGCGCGCGCGACCAGTCAGAGCGGGCACGCCGAGACCTGGTCGCGGCCGTGTCACACGATCTGCGGACGCCGATCACGTCGTTGCGGCTGCTGGCCGAGGCAGTCGGCGATGAGATCGTCGTCGACCCCGACACGCGGCGCCTATACCTGACACGGATGCGCACGCACATCGACGCGTTGAGCGCGCTGATCGATGACCTGTTCGAACTCTCGCGGCTCGAGGCCGGAGACATCAACTGGTCATGGGAGCGGGTCGCGTTGAGCGAGCTGGTCGGTGAGACGGTCGAGGCGATGCGGGTACAGGCCGAGGCGAAGGGAGTCGCCGTGGTCGCCAACGTTCCCGGCGGTCTGGCGCCGGCCCGCGCCAACCCCGAGAAGCTCCAGCGGGTGCTGTTTAACCTGATCCAGAACGCGATCCGCCACACCCCGGCCGACGGGAGCGTGGTCGTACGGGCCGAGCCGGTGGAGTCCAGGATCGAGGTCGAGATCGCCGACAGCGGCGATGGCATCGCGCCTGAGGAGCGCGAGCGGGTGTTCACGGCCTTCTACAGAGCGGGCGTCGACGCAGCTCGGACCGGCGACGGAGCGGGGCTCGGTCTCGCGGTCTCGCGCGCGATCGTCGAGGCACACGGCGGCCGGATCTGGCTGGCCGAGTCGAGCGCCGGCACCCGCGTTCGCTTCAGCCTGCTCGCCGCCTGACGTCGAACACCGTTACAGTAACGTACTCTGATGGTACGCTCACGTAACAGTGAACTTCGCGCACAACCGGATCTGCTCGTCTGACCGCTGGGCTCGCCGGGTCAAGGACGCGCTCGTGCCCTGGGGCCTCGACGGAGTGGCGCTCGGCGACGACGTGCTCGAGATCGGGCCCGGCTTCGGCGCCACAACCAGGCTGCTGGCCCCGAAGGTGCCCCGGCTGACGGCGCTCGAGCTGAGCGAGCGCTACTGCGAGCGGTTGCGGCTGGCGCTCGGCAACACGGTGGAGGTGGTCCAGGGGGACGCGACGGCACTTCCATTCGCCGACGGACGCTTCTCGGCGGTCGTGTGCTTCACGATGCTCCACCACATCGACCCGCCGGCGCTCCAGGACCGCGCGTTCGCCGAGGCCGCGCGGGTCCTGCGCGAGACCGGCGTGTTCGCCGGCACCGACAGCATCGGGGCAGGTCGGCTGTTCAAGGTCATCCATATCGGCGACACGCTGGCGCTGATCGACCCCGTCGGCCTGCCCGCACGGCTGACCCGCGCGGGACTCACCGAGCCGAGCGTCGACTTCAGCGAGCGCTCGCTACGGTTCCGGGCGTACAAGCGCAGATGACCCGGGCCGGGGCGGCGCCGCCCGAGGTCGCTCCGCACATCGTCGACGCCGCGCGTCACGTGCTCGCCAGCGACGGCCTCGCGGCGGCGACGCTGGAGCGGATCTCGGAGGCCGCCGGCGTGTCGCGGATGACGCTGCACCGTCGCGGCATCTCCAAGCAGGACATCCTCAGCGCCGTCGGGGCGCGCCTGGCGAGCGAGTACCGCGACGCGATCTGGACCGCGCTGGTCGCCGAGGGCTCGGCGAGGGACCGGCTGCGGCTGGCGCTCGAGCTCCAATGCGAGCTGAGCGAGCGGAACCTGGCGACGCTGGACGCGCTCTCGGCCGCCGCCCGCAGCACGATCTTCCACGAGCCTGGCCCGCAGGCCCCGACGCGTGCGGTGTTCGTCGCCCCGCTGCAGCGACTGCTGCTCGACGGCGCCGCCGACGGCACGCTGACCGCCGTCGATGACCCGGCACGGACGGCGACCGTGCTGTTCAACGCCGTCGGCCACACCTACCGGCACCTGCGCACGGGTCACGGATGGGGTCCCAAGCGGGCACGCGACGGCGTGCTGGAGCTGGTCCTGGTCGGGCTCGTGGTCCGCTAGCCGGCCTCGGCCGCGCGGCGCCGGGCGGCCAGCTCGCGCAGTCGCTCGTGCTCGACCAGCCGGGTCAGCTGACGCAGGCTCGAGCGCAGGTGCGATGTGACCGCAGGGCCGGCGATCCGCTCTGCGACCCACCCCCACAGCCCGGACCCGGCGACCCCGTAGGAGAGCCTGATCTCGACCCTCGTGCGGCCACCCGGCGCCTCGCGCAGCCGCCATCGGCCACGCTGGTCGATCCCCGTAACCGAGGTCCAGGCGAGTTCGAACGGCGGGTCGAACTCGACCACCTCAACGAGGCCGCCCACCTCCGCCGAGCCGACCCTCATCAGCATCCGGTAGCGAGCCCCGAGTCCCGTCGGCTGCTCGGAGTCGACCTCCCACCGCGTCACCCCCGACATGAACGTGAGCACTCGCTCGGGGTCGGAGACGATCCCCCAGACCGTCTCGATCGGGGCCGCAACCAGCGTGTGCGCGTTGGTCCTCATCCCAGCACCGGCAGGCGGCGCTCGGCGGCGAGCGCATCGAGCGTGTCCTGCATCAGGCCGATCAGGTGGTCGTAGACATCGTCGACCTCGGGGTCGGGGCCGAACTCGGTCCGGACATCGATCGGCGGCAGCGTCTCGATCGTGATCTTCGCCGGCAGCGGGACGTGGCCGAGCAGGTCACCGACGTTGACGCCCCACGGGATTGCGAGCGAGATCGGGAGCACCTTCAGCCGCAGCAGCCGGTCGAGCGCGAGCAGCCGGGCGAGCCGCTCGCCCCGGGTCAGGAACAGCGCCGTCTCCTGGCCGCCGATCGAGACCACTGGGACGATTGGGACGTTCTGCTGGAGCGCCAGCCGGATGAAGCCCTTGCGGCCGTCGAAGTCAATCCGGTTGCGCTGCCAGCTGGGGCGGTGAACCTCGTAATCGCCGCCCGGATACACGAGCAGGACCGCCCCCGAGTCCAGCGCCTTGCGCGCGTTCTCGGGTGAGGCGGCGACGGTCCCGAACTTGCGTAGCGAGCCGAGCCAGGGCATCGAGAGCACCAGGTTGTGAGCCAGCTGAAAGAAGGCCCGTTCGACGCCGAAGTAGGTGTTGAACGCGAGCGTGAAGACGATCGTGTCGGGCGTCATGTTGCCGCCGGAGTGGTTGCCGACCAGCAGCACCGGGCCCTCGTCAGGGATGTTGCCCAGGCCGCGGACCTCGCCCCGATACCAGAGGCTCGCCAGTAGCCACATCAGCGGCAGCCGCTCGCGGATGTAGTCGGGATCACGCTCGTCGATGTCGGCGCGAGGGATTCGAGCCTGAGCCTGGCGGGCCAGGAGGCCGAGCGCCCGGCCCAGCAGCGAGCCGCGCCCGCTTTCCTGATCGCCCCGTGCCTCGGCGCGATCGTCCACGTGCCCGTTGCCGCGTGCTGTATGTGCTACCGGCATGGCTCCGGATTCTAGGAACGGGTTGGGCAGGGGCCGGGACAGCTCACGCCGCCTTCGCCGCTCACGCCGCCGTGGCCCCGAGGCCGTCGCCGCCGAGCGCGCCCGCGCGGCCGGCCTCGGCATCCGCGAAGAACGACATCAGCAGCTCAGTCGTCTCGGCGAACCGCTCGACCTGTGGGACGTGTCCGCAGTTGTCGAGTGTGACCTGTCGGGCGCGGGGCAGCCAGCGCCCGACATGGCGGCTGAACGTGGCCGGAACCAACCAGTCGTGGCTTCCCCAGATGAACAGCGCCGGCCGCTGGAGCTCGGCCAGTCGCGGGTAGAAGCCGTTGCGGCCGAAGGGCGCCTCGAGGTAGATGTTGCGCGCCGACGAGAGGAACGCGTACCGCGCGCCGGCCGACTGGTAGATGCGCCGAAACTCGTCCACCATCAGATCGCCGACGGCGGGATCGATCAGGTCCCGATCGCAGAACATGCTCCAGAACTGCGCCGCGACCGCGCCGCGGGAGAAGCCGTGCGGCAGCATCCCGAACTCGGGCCGCAGCAACCGGACCACGGGGTGAAGGCCGCGCCGGACCCATGCGACCGCTGGGCACAGCAGCCCCAGCGCGCGGACGCGCCCCGGGGCGACCAGCCCGATCTCGATCGCGATCCGCCCTCCCATCGAGTTCCCGACGAGGTGGGCGGTGTCGACGCCGAGCTGGTCCATCACCTCGAGCATCACCTCAGCGAACCAGCGAGCGTTGTAGGCGCCGCGCGCGGGCTTGCTCGAGGAGCCGAAGCCCGGCACGTCGGGGGCATGGACGCGGTAGTGCCGGCTGAGCGCGGCCGCGGTCTCCAGCAGCGACGCGCGCGTCCCGCCAAGACCGTGCAGCAGCAGCACATCGGGACCGTGACCCATCGTGAGCGTCGAGATCCGTTGACGGCCGACGGGGATATCGTGGATCGCAAGCAAGGGCGGCCGGCCGCCAGGGAGGCGGAACATGCCCTCGAACCCGATCGCGTAGTCGAGATTGCCGCGGACGGTCAGCAGGCGGCGCTGGAAGGCGTCGATCCCCGACAGATCGCCCTGACGCAATGCCAGCCAGGTGGCGGCGTCGGTCGAGATCGTGACGTCGGGCCGCCTGCGGCTCGCGCCCTGGCGGACGCGAGCGGTGCGGGTCGTGCAGCGGATCTCCCACGTCCGGCCGAGGTCGCACAGCTTCACGTGGTATGTGGCGTCGAACCCCGGATCCGCCCCCAAATAGCGAATGTGCAGCGATCTGAACCCCTCCGTGACCTCGCGCAGACGCTGGGCGTTGATCGGGCGGGGAGACATCCGGGCAACCTAGCTCGCGCGCCGGATCCCTGCGACGGGGGGCGGTAGGGTAGCCGGACCTTGAGGACAATCTCGCTGCACGACACCAAAACAGGGCGCGTGATCGAGCTCCAGCCGGCTGCCGGCGAGCTGATCCGGATCTACGCCTGCGGCCCGACCGTATACGGGCGGATACATGTCGGCAATGCGCGGCCGTTCGTGGTCTTCTCGCAGCTGAGGCGCTTTTTGGTCAGCGAGGGGTACGCGGTCGACTTCGTGGCGAACATCACCGACGTCAACGACAAGATCTATGCCGCGGCGCTGCAGGCCGGCGTCGGCAGCGCCGAGCTCGCGCGCGAGATGACCGCGCTCTACATCGCCGACACCGAGGCACTCGGTCTCGGCCGCCCCGACCACGAGCCGCTGGCGAGCGAGACGATCGGCCCGATCGTGGAGCTGATCGGGCGGTTGGTTGGTGGGGGACACGCTTATGCCGTCGATGGCGATGTCTATTTCTCGGTCCGGAATTACCCCAAGTACGGGGAATTATCCCACCGCGACGTCGACCAGATGGACCAGGGCGAGGGGGTCGAGGGCGCCGGCCGCAAGCGCGATCCGCTCGACTTCGCGCTCTGGAAGGGGCGCAAGGAGGGCGAGGACACGGCGTGGGAGTCGCCGTGGGGCCCGGGCCGGCCAGGCTGGCACATCGAGTGCTCGGCGATGGCCGAGCAGACGCTCGGCCTGGGGATCGAGATCCACGGTGGTGGCAGCGACCTGTTGTTCCCCCACCACGAGAACGAGGCGGCCCAGACGTTCGCCGCCCACGGGGAGCCGCTGGCCCGCCTGTGGATGCACAACGGGATGGTCCGGCTCGACAGCGAGAAGATGTCCAAGTCGATCGGCAACACGTTCGTCCTGCATCGAGCGCTCGAGCACTACGGCCGCGATCCGCTGCTGATGTACTTCTGCGGCGCTCACTACCGGCAGCCGATCGAGTTCGACGACGCCCGGCTCGAGGAGGCTCGGGCCCAGTGCGCCCGGATCCGCGAGGCGGCGCGACGGCTCGGCGACGGGCCGAGCCCGGCCTGGTCAGCGGAGCTCCGAGAGGAGTTCTCCGAAGCACTGGCGACCGACTTCAACAGCCCCCGTGCGCTGGCGGCCGTGTTCGACTGGGTCCGGGAGGCAAATCGCAGCGAGAGCGACGCTGTAGGCCGCGCCGACCTGTGGGAGATGCTCGACGTGTTCGGGCTCGCCAACCTGCTCGAGCCCGAGGCAGTGCAGGCGCCGCCGGACGTAATCGAACTCGTGGCCGAGCGGGGCCGTGCGCGTGAGGAACGTGACTTCGCCCGTGCCGACCGCGTCCGCGACGAGCTCCGGCGGCGCGGATGGGAGGTCCGCGACGGCCCGGGCGGACCGGAGCTGATCCCGATCCGATGAGCGCTGGGGCCGGGCAGCCGTGATCGTCTACGGCCGCAATCCGGTGCACGAGGCGATCCGTGGCCCGCGGACGGTGTCGAGGATCTGGGCGTCGGCCAACGCTCGCCGCGAGCCGTGGCTGGCGCCGCTGGGGTCGATCACGACCCAGGCCGGGGCCGAGGAGCTGGCGCGCGTCTGCGGGTCAGCGGACCATCAGGGCGTCTGCGCGCAGGCCAGCCCCTATCGCTATGCGGTTGCGGACGAGCTGCTGGCGGGGCCGGAGCCGATGATCGTGGCACTCGACCAGGTGCAGGATCCCCAGAATCTCGGTGCGATCGCCCGCAGCGCCGAGTGCGCCGGGGCGTCGGGGTTGGTGATCGGCGAACGGCGCTCGGCCGAGGTGACGTCGGCCGTCTGCAAGGCTTCGGCCGGGGCCGTCGAGCATCTCCCGATCGCGAAGATCCGCAACCTCGCCGACTTCCTCGCGCAGGCCAAGAAGGCGGGGCTGTGGTGCTACGGGGCCGACCAGGGAGGCGAGCTCGACTACGCTTCCGCGGACCTCGGTGGACCGGTGGTGCTGGTGCTGGGCTCCGAGGGCCGTGGCCTGCGCCCGCGGGTCGCGGCGGCGTGCGATGGGCTTGTGTCGATTCCCGTGAGGGGGATGGTCGAGTCGCTCAGCGTCAGCGCCGCGGCTGCGGTCCTGATCTACGCGGCGGCGCACGGCCGGCAAGGAAACTTGCAGCGCTCTTGACATCGGTGCGTTGCTATGTCAAGCTCGCCGCCTTAAATAAGGATCAACTCGAGCTTGAGGGCTTGGGTTAGGGGGAGAGAGGCGGTCGAACGCCTCCTTTCCGGATGGTCAATATTGGTGCGGCGCCAGGGGAGGTAGCGCGCCACGAAATGTCCGATCTCTCGCCGCTGGGCGAGGGGTAGCAAGGAAGGTTCTCGTGGCTCGACTGTCTGCTTACTCTCAGCCTCAACCTAGGGTTGATGATGGTTATCTCATCGCTCTGGCCAAGCAGGGGCACACGGATGCGTATGACCGGATCGTCCGCCGCTATTACGGCTTCGTCCGGCTCAAGGCTTCGTCGTACTTCCTCGCCGGCGGCGACGCCGACGACCTGATCCAGGAAGGGCTGGTAGGCCTCTACAAGGCGGTCCGCGACTATCGGACCGACCGCGAATCCAGCTTCCGCAACTTCGCCGAGTTGTGCATCACGCGCCAGATCATCACCGCGGTCAAGACGGCGACGCGTAACAAGCACACGCCGCTGAACCAATACGTCTCATTCTCGAGCACCCCTGCCGGGTCGTTCGGCGACAGCGAGCCGACGCTCGACGAGATGCTCCCCGGGCCGAGTGTCCATGACCCGGTCAACCAGGTGATCTCGTCAGAGGAGCTGCGGGCGCTGGTGGCCTGCATCTCGACAGCGCTGTCAGAGCTCGAATCGCGCGTGCTGGCCCTGTATCTGGACGGTCACTCCTACGAGGAAGTGGCTCGCAGGCTCGACTGCGACTGCAAGACGGTCGACAACGCGCTGCAGCGCGTCAAACGCAAGGTCGGGCAGCACCTGTCAGACCGCAACGTGCTGGCTTAGTTCACCGGCTGGGGTCGGCGGCGTGACCGGACCGCGGTCACGAACGGGCCCGGCGCCGAGCTGTCTGGGTCAGCCGGCGAGCGGGCCGAGCACGGGCTCGAGCCCATAGGTGTCAAACGCGCGAAAGCGCGAGAAGGTCTGATGCTGGGGCCCGTGGAAGTCCGACGAGCCGGTGCTCAGCAGGCCGAGCTCGGCGCACCGGTCGACCAGCAGCTCGGTCTCCTCGCGGGTATGCGTAACGTAGAACGACTCGACCCCGTCGACGCCGGCCGCGCGGAAGCTGTCGATCGCCGCGAGCACGTCAGCGGGGTCCTTGACGTCCCAGAAGGGATGGGCCCAGACGGCGAGCCCGCCGGCGGTGTGGATCAGTTCGATCGCCTCCTGCACCGACGGGGCCTCGCGGTCCCTGAACGCCGGCCGGCCCTCGATCAGGTACTCGACCAGGAACGCGGTCGGGTCGAGCAGCCCCTCCCGCTCAAGGCGATCATGGTTGGCCGGGACGCTGACCACGGCCTGCGCGAGATGGGGGCGTCCGATCGCCTTGCCCTCGGCCGCGCGCCGGTCAAGCGCAGACTGGTCGAGCTCGTAGCCCATCTCCAGAAGGGCCTGGGCCATCTTGTGCGCTCGCAGCTCCCGGTCCGAGCGTGAGCGCTCGAGCGTCCTGACCAGCGTCGGGTTGCTCGGGTCAATCAGATAGCCGAGCACGTGCAGATCCTGGCCGCCCGCCCAGATCGATGTGATCTCGGTTGCAGGGACAAGGCCGATGCCGAGCTCGGTGGCAGCCTGCTGCGCCTCGGCGACGCCGGCCGCGGTGTCGTGGTCGGTCAACGCGAGCAGCTGCACCCCGGCGGAGGCCGCCGCCCCGACTACGTCAGCCGGGGTCAGCCCGCCGTCGGAGTGGATCGAATGGCTCTGGAGATCGAAGGTCGGTGCGCTCACGGCACGCGAGCGTAGCCAGCCCGCGTCGCGGCTGCGCACAGCACCCGCGCATCAAGCCCGGTGGTAGGTGAGGATCACGGTCCCGGAGTCCAGCCGCTTGGCGTCGACACAGTTCAGGATTGGCGCGCCGCTGACGCCATTCAGCAGCTGCTTGCCCTGGCCGAGGACGATCGGGAAGACCATCAACCGGTACTCGTCGACGAGGTCATGTGCGGCCAGCGCGCGGACCAGCGTCGCGCTGCCCGCAACCAGGATGTCGCCTCCGTCCTGCTCGCGGAGCGCGCGCACCTCCGTGGTCAGCTCTCCGGAGAGGATCGTCGAGTTGTTCCAGCCGGCGGTCTCGAGCGTCCGCGAGACGACGTATTTGGGCATCGAGTTCATCTTGTCCGCGAACCCGACCTCATCGGTGATTCCGGGCCAGGCGGCGGCGAAGCCCTGATAGGTGACCCGTCCGAGCAGCATCGCGTCGTGGCCGTTGACCTCGTCGAGCTTGTATTTCATCCCCTCCGGGTCGTCGAACTTGAACGTCCAGCCGCCGATCGCGCTTCCTTCGGCGCCGCCCGGATCTTCGATCACGCCGTCGAGCGAGATGAACTCGGAGACCACTATCCGTCGCATTGGAACCCCTCCTTATCTGGATCTCAGCTATCGAAGCGTCGAACGAGCCAGCGTCGATTTCGACAACGACCTGAGCCGGCCGTCAGGCGCGCGTCGCGACGGTGCTCCTGGGAGGGACCATCGTGTTCGGGACCTGCGGACGTTGTCGTGGCATCCGGCGGATCGCGAACAGCCCGCCGAGCCCGACGACCGCGAGCGTGATCGCGCCCAGTCCCAGCCCGGCGCGCGGCCCGATGCCATCCGACATCCAGCCGACGATCGGCCCACCGATCGGGGTCGAGCCCTGGAACGCGACGAACCACAGCGACATCACGCGGCCGCGCATTTCGGGCTCGGAGTTCAGCTGCAGGGTCGAGTTTCCGCTCGACATGAACGCGATGCTGCCCGCGCCGGCGAGCGCCAGCGCCACCATCTCGAACCCGAGCGTCGGCGCGATCGTCGCCAGCGTCATCGCGATCGCAAACCAGAACGAGGCCAGCACCAGCGGTCGGAGCCCGGTGCTGCCTCGCGCTGCGACCAGCAGCCCGCCGATCACGGCCCCGAACCCCATCGACGCGGTCATGAAACCGAAACCGGTCGCTCCGACGTTCAGCCCGCGGTCGGCCATCACCGGCAGCGAGACCTGGAACTCGTAGGTCAGGCATCCCGCCAGCCCCATCATCAGCAGCGGTACCGCCAACTGGGGCGTCGAGCGGACGTAGCGCAGACCCTCGCGCAGCTGACCCCGGCCCCGCTTGGTGGGCCTGGTCGGAGACAGCGCCACCGTGTCCATCATCACCAGTGACACGACCACGGCGACGAAGCTGCCTGCGTTGACGAGAAAGCAGATCCCGACGCCGACGGTCGCGATCAGGATGCCGGCCACGGCCGGGCCGACCGTTCGCGCGACGTTGACCAGCACGGAGTTGAGGCTGACCGCGTTTCGCAGATGATAGGGACCGACGAGCTCGAGCATGAACGACTGGCGCGCCGGGTTCTCGAACGCGTTGTTGAAGCCCAACAGTGCCGCCAGGACGCCGATCTCCCACAGGGTTACGGCGCCGGTGACCGTCAGCAGCCCGAGCGCCAGGGCCTGGAGGCCCATCGCGCTCTGAAGCGCGATCATCAGCTTGCGCTTGTTGACGCGGTCGGCGATCACGCCGCCGTAGGGGCCGAAGATCAGCACCGGGACTGTCTGCAGGCCGATCACCACCCCAAGCCACGTGCTCGAGTGGGTGAGGCTCAGCACCAGCCACGCCTGCGCTGTCATCTGCATCCAGGTGCCGATCAGCGAGATCGCCTGGCCGCCGTAGTAGCGGCGGTAGTTGGGGACCGAAAGGGCAGCGAATGTGACGCGTCCGGCGCGGACCACGCGGGTCACGAGCGCCCGCCCTGCAGCTCCTCCGCCAGCGCCTCCAGCGCGGGGAGGGCGGTCTCGATCAACTGCTGATCGCTCTCGGTCAGTCCCTCGAGCGCATGATTGAGAGCGGCCGTCCGCTCCCGGCGCATCCGCTCGGCGAGCCTGCGCCCGGCGGTCGTGGCCTTGACCCGTGCTGCGCGCCGGTCACCGGCGTCACTGACCCGCTGCACCAGCCCGGCGTCGACCAGACCGGCGATCACCCGCGACAGCATCGTCGGGTTGAGGCCCTCGGCCTCGGCCAGCTGCGAGAGCCTGAGCTGATCGCCGCGGACGATCCGCAGCAGCACCGCGCTCTTGGTGGGCGTCAGCCCTGCCGCTGCACCGGCCGCCGTCGGGCGCAGCCGCCGCGAAAGGCGCGCGATCGCAACGCGCAGGCGGACGGCGGTCTCTTCGTCGAGGATCGGGGCGATGGTGGCCAAGGGCCTTCCTAAATACTTGCTTGCTGGCAAGCACTAGTTTAGCACCCGTGATTGCGCTCGCCGCGCCCCCGCCACGGCAAGCGCTGGGCATTTTGCTCGCTCTGCGGGCAAGATCCCCAACGCTTCGACGTCTGACCAATCGAGCTAAGAGCCGATCAGCGCGAGACCGAGCCTCGCCCTGTCGGCGGTCGCCTTACTCCGCGTCGTCGTCGTCGCCTTCGGTCGCGACGATCAACACGTTGCAGTGCGCGCGGTGCGAGACCTTGTTGGGAACGTTGCCGAGCGCGAACCGCCGGCGGCCGTGCATCCCCTTGCTGCCGACGACGATCAGGGTCGCGTCTACCGAGTCGGCCACGCCTAGCAGCGCGTCGGCGGGATCATCGCGCACCGCATGGGTGGTCACGTCGACGCCTCCGTGCCGGACCATGGCAGCGGCGTGGCTGAGGATCGCCTCGACCTGGTCATCGGGGAGCGGCGCCCACACCTTCGCGGCACCCTCGGGGGCTCCGTGTACGCGTACGCCGCGCAGCGGCTCGAACGCGGACACGACGTGGATCTTGCCGTCAAGCGCCTTCGCGAACCGGATCGCCTCGGAGACGGCCTTGTTGGCCGTATCTGAGCCGTCAGTTCCGACTACGATCGCATCGTCCATTGGGGCCGTCCTCCTCGGTCCGCCGGTGGTCCGGCGTAGACCCTACCGTGCGTGGCGGGGATCCTGTACTTCATCCGCCGTGCTCGCGGCGGCGAGCTGTCACGGCCCCCGGGCCTGCAGCAGTAGCCGCGCAGCTCAGTCCGCTCCGTTCGCGCTCAGCAGCGCCAACGCCTCACCGAGTCCGAGCCGCCGGTAGGTCTCCACCGGGCGCCCGTCCTCGAGCAGAGTCGCGCGCTTGGAACGGATCTGACGCCGCAGCTCGGCACCGACCTCGTCGACATTGTCGCCGTACGGGGCGGCGACCTCTCCGGTCCCGTCAGGGTCGAGCACCGCGTTGACGTAGGACTCCGTCACGTCGTTCGCGGCGATCCGCACGTCGGCGTCGGCGACACGACCGGTCGGCGAGTAGGCGAGCGCCGACGCGATCCGGCCCTCGGCGCTGGCGAGCGTCTGGCGTTGCAACCGAGGGTCGGCAGGCCGTCCGTCGGGCACCAGCAGGCGAGTGATCCCCCGGTCGTTGATCGCCTCCAGCAAGTGCTCGGGATCATCGGCGACGACCACCTCCTTATGGGAGGGCCAGATATCGAGCATCCCGTGGTCGCCGAGGCGCCGGTCGACGTGGAACAGGAAGTAATCGGGGTAGATGAAGAACTCGCCGCCCATCGCGCGCTGGAAGTCATAGAACCTTGTGACAGCGGCGAGCAGCAGCGTGCTCGCGCCGACGGCGCCGACCGGATCGCGCACCACGGCCCCGACGCGGTCACGCGCTTCGAAACGCGCGAACAGGTCATCGAGCGTCGCGGATGCGCCGTCCAGCTCGATGTCGAACGCGGCGCTGCGCAGCTCACTCGACGAGTGCATCGGGCGCCAGACCATAGCCGAGCGCAGCGCTTGCAAGAAACAGCCAATAGCCTTGCGCCGTTCTCCACGACAGGGAGCTCGAGATGCCCCAGACCAGTTACGAAACCCCCGGCTCCGGCCAGCTGGACGCATATCTGGCGCTGCCAAGGGGGTCTGGGCCATGGCCGGGCGTGGTCGTGATCCAGGATGCGATCGGCCTTTCGGACGACATCCGCGAGCAGGCGGACCGGCTCGGCGCCGCCGGCTACATCGCGATTGCTCCTGACCTCTACTCGGGGCGCGGGCTCCGGTGCGTGCTGGCGACCCTGCAGGCGTCGCGATCGGGTCGCGGGCCGGCCTACCAGGACATCGAGGCGGCTCGCAACTGGCTCGCCGCACGCGAGGACTGCAGCGGGCGGATCGGGATCATCGGCTTCTGCATGGGAGGGGGCTTTGCGCTGCTGTGCGCTCCGCGGTACGAGTTCTCAGCCGCGTCGGTCAACTACGGCGAGCTTCCCAAGGACCCATCGCGGCAGCTCGCCGGCTCGTGCCCGATCGTCGCCAGCTATGGCGCTCGGGACTGGATGCTGAAGGGGAGGGCGCAGCGCCTCGAGCGGACGCTCACCGAGCTCGGTGTCACGCACGATGTCAAGGAGTATCCGGACGCGGGGCACAGCTTCCTGAACCGGATCAATGTCGGGCCGTTATTCGGCCCGATCGTCCACCTGACCGCGTTTGACCATCACCACCCGTCGGCCGAGGACGCCTGGCGGCGGATCCTGACGTTCTTCGACGAGCAGCTAGGAGGCGCGGCCGAGCGGTTCGCACGGTAGCGCCCAGGCGGCTGGCTCATGCAACGATCGGCGCAGGAACGATTGGCTCAGGGAGCGACCGGCTCGATCGGCGGCGGCTGCCACCGGCCGTCGAGCGCGGCCCGCTTGGGCCGGTAGATCCGGAGGTTGAGCCGGAACCTCCCGTCCGGGGAGGGGAGCCAGTTGACGTGAGGCTCGGCCGGCCGGGTGCGCTGGATCAGCACGACGATGTCGCCGTTGGGCTCGCGCCGGAGCGGGGGATGGGTATCGCCGATCGCGTAGCGGTGCGCAGCGTTGGGGACCAAGAAGCCGTTGATGTCGTACATCGTCAGCGACCAGAAGGCACGGTTGGGCGGGGCCTGGCCGCGCTTGAAGACGAGCCGATAGCTCGTGTTGCCGTCGAGGAACTGACCGTTGGCGTCGGTCAGCGCCGTCGGGTAGAGCGCCTCCCGTGGTGTGTTGGCGCCGAGGCCCAGCGAGGCGACCTCGGCGCGGAACAGGTAGTCGGTCCCGAAGTGGCCGATGTCGCCGCCGATCGTCGCCCAGCCGTGGTTTGCCTGGGCCTCCTGGAGGACCTTCGCCCGGGAGGTGAGCGGAAGCGCCGACGCCTGATCGTCGACGCCGGCGACCAGCGCGGCGAGCACCGGAGCCGACAGGCCGGCGTGACGCGGGTCCATGCCCGGTCCGACACCGACCGCTGACAGTCGCTTGAGGAGTGGGCGGTCGCGCGCTGGGGGCGGGTTCTGGCGCAGCGCCCGATCGAGCGCGATCAGGAACGCAAGACCGGCGGGGGTCGCGGCCTGGCGCGGCTTGCCCGGACCGCAGTCGGCCGGGAACCGTCGCGAGCCGCCCGGCGGCGTGAGGGCGTAGCGGCCCATCAACGCCTGCGCGTGGCGCATGTCGGCGGCGCCGCCATAGACGAGCGTTCGCCCGATCACCCACACGCGCCGGTACTTGGACCGGATCACGTGGGTGCCCGGAATCCGGCGGCCGGGGTGACCGGTCCATGTGATCGCGAACCGGCCCGCCCTCGACCCGGTCGTCCGCGAGCCGATATAGCCGAGCACGTCGGTGTATGGGTCGACGAGCTCAAAGACGAAATAGCGGTGGCCCATGCTCGGATGGCTGAGCACGACCGGCCCGCGACCGAGGTCAAGGTGAGCGAGCGAGTAGAGCGTGTCGACGTTGGGCGCGACCACCGTCTTGTCGCTGGGGCGGGCGAGTCGGCCCCGGCCGCTGAACGAATTCAGCGGTGCGTCGCCGTTGCGGTCGGGGCAGCGGACGCTTGTCTCGGTCCTCTGAACGCGAAGGAACTCGAGCAGCGGCAAGCCGTACAGGTACGCCTCGCGGCCGAGCGCCGTCGCGTCGGCCGTGGTCACCGCGGCGGACGCTGAGCGGGCGGCGCGCGCGTTCGCCAGCGCGCCCGAAAAGGCAATCACGACGAGCGCGGCGAGCGCGCATGTGACCGCCGCCAGCTGGACCGGGCGCCTGAACATCTCGCGGACCCTAGTCGCCATAGCGGCCGGCCGAGCCGGTCAGTTCGACGCCACGGTCAGCATCGTCGCGCTGGCTCCGGGCACGTGGACGACGTAGGTGCCGTCCTGCGGCGCAAGCGTGCCGGTCGTGGAGCGACCCCCGAGGACGCCGGTCGAAGTGGTCGTTCCGAAGGTCTGCCCGCCCACGGTGACGCCGGTCTTGGCCCCGATCGAGGGCGCCCGCAGCTGTTGCACGGTTGCCGTCCCATGCCCAGGGCCAATCCGCAGCTGCACCGTCTCGGTCGCGCGCAGGTGCTTGTTGATCACGACGATCCGCACGTGGCCGTCGGGGTCATGCGTCGCCCACACCTTGACCCCGACGGGCACCGGCCCGGTGACCGTGAGCACCCGCGAGCCCGCCGGCGCCGCCTGCGCGAACATCATCAGCCCGTAGTACTCGGGGTGGACGCGCACCTTCCAGGTGCCGCGGTGCAAGCTCGCGCCCAGCACCTCATTGATCGTGTTCGGGACCGACTGGATGTTGACGCCGTAGACGCCCAGTTTCGCCAGCTCGAACAACGTGTCCAGCGCCCACAGCGCAGAGGCGAAAGTGTCGCTGACGCCTCGCTCGCCTCCGCACGAGACGCCGTTGATCTCGTCGACCCGAAGCGGGACGTGGTGGGCGCGGACATCGGCGACCAGCGGCGCAAGCTGCGCAGCCAGCCCCTGTGACGACTGATCTGACAACAGCTCGGCGATGGTGACCGGGGTCGTGCCGCAGTGCTTGAGCGGGTACGCGTGGACGGTCGCGACCCGCACCCGCGGCTCGTTGCGGAGGAAACCCCCGAGGTCGGCCAGCCAGGTCGCCGCCCCGCTGCTCGGTCCGGCGAGTGCGATCGGCGGCAGCACGTGCGCGAAGGACGAGAACTCGCGCGTGAAGTCGGCCTCGCTGTAATCGCGCAGCCGGCCGGATACCGGAAGCCCGCTCGCCGAGCGGTACCAGCCGAACGTGCCATACAGCTCGGGCTCGTTGCCGATCTCGATCGCGTCAATCGACTTGTCGCCGAGCCTGGCGATCAGAGCTCGAGTCTCGGCCTTGGCGACCGCGCGGTTGTCGGCCTCGAGGTTGACGCCGAGGATCAGGTGGGCGTCGAGCTGCGAGCTGAAAGCGCCGGCAACTCGCATCCAGCCAGGGGTCAGCGAATACCGGACGCCCGGCGGCTTGCGCATGTGCGCGACCGGCCACCAGGTCCAGTCGGCGCTGTCGCCGCCGAACCGCACCACGCGGCGCTGTCCGGGGGCGAGCTGGCGCAGCAATTGGACATAAGCCGGGTCGAGCGCCGCGGGGTTGCTGCCAACGAGCGCCTCGAGGTTGCGGTACTCCATCGTCATCCCCACGAAGCCGGGGGCGATCGCAGGTCCGACGGCCGCGCTATGAACGATCACCTTCGGGCCTCTGACCGGAGCCGCGGGCCCGGCCGGCGCCGTGCTGGCCGACAGGGCTGTGTTCGGAGTCTTTTCGCCGGCCGACCGAGTGGCGGCGATGATCGCCGCGACGGCCACGACCACGCCGACGCCAAGCAGCGCGATCAGCACTCGCCTTGGCGTCCCGACAGCCCTCACCGCCACATTGTGCCGCCTTCGCAGCCGGCGGAGCGCCGCCGTCGGGTGGGGGCGCGCGGCGCCCGCCGCGCCACGCAAAAGTGTGGAAAAGCGCGCGGCGCGTGCCGGATTCTCCGCGAAACGCGGTCTGAGCGGGACAAACGTGGAAGATCCGGCCGCTACGGGGTGGATTTTCCACGGAATGCATGGTCGGGGGCGGGCGTTTGGGCCGAATGCATGGTCGGGGTCGGGGGCGGTGTTGGGCCGGAACGCGTGGTCGGGGCAGGCGACGGAGCTCGGCGCCCCGCGCCCCGGTGGTTGACAGCACAATCAAGTAGGAGTATGGTTGCCATAGCAAACTTGCTTTGACAACCATCTCAAAACCCCGGAGGGGACCGATGAAGTTCGACGGCATTCACCACATCACGGCGATCACCGGAGACGCCCAGCGCAACCTCGACTACTACACCCGTGTCCTGGGGCTGCGGTTGACAGCCAAGACCGTCAACCAGGACGATCCCAGCGTCTACCACCTGTTCTACGGCGACGAGCAGGCGCGCCCAGGGGCCGACCTGACGTTCTTCGAGTACCCGTTCGCGATCCCCGGCCGCACGGGCGCCGGGATGGTCCATCGGATCGTCTGGCGGGTCGGGTCAGAGCAGGCACTCGATTTCTGGGCCGACCGGCTGGCTGTGGACGGCACCGACGTCGAGCGCAACGGGGCGAGCCTGCGGTTTGCGGATTTCGAGGGCCTCGGCCATGAGCTGATCGTCGATACAAGCGGCGACGAGGCGCTGATCGCCGACCATCCCGAGGTCCCTGCAGAGCTGGCGCTCCGAGGTTTCGAAGGCGTCCGCGCCTACAGTGGGGCGCCGCAGGCCACGGCAGCGCTGCTCGAGGCGCTGATGGGCGCCGGACGGGCGGACGCGGCCGACACCTGGGAGCTGCGCGGCGACAGGCGGGGCGGATGGATCGCCCTCGACGAGCCGCCGGCCGAGCGCGGGCGCCAGAGCGCCGGCGTCGTCCATCACATCGCCTGGTACACGACAGACGCGGAGCAGGGCGAGTGGCTGGAGCGGCTCAACGAGGCCGGGATCCCCAACAGCGGGGTGATCGATCGCCACTACTTCCATTCGGTCTATTTCCGCGAGCCCGGGGGCGTCCTGTTCGAGCTCGCGACCGAGGAGCCAGGCTTCACGGTCGACGGCCCGGTAGAGGAGCTGGGACGGCGGATCATCCTGCCGCCGTGGCTCGAGTCCCGGCGCCCCGAGGTCGAGCGCCGGCTGACGCCGCTGCCCGATCCCCGAGCGGACTGGCCGTCACGGTCAGACGAGCCCGACCCCGACGTCGCCGTCACCGGGAGCGAGCGATGAGCCCCGCGCGTGCGCTCTCACCGCGGACGGACCTCGGCTTCGAGCACGTGATCCAGCCCGGCTCCGGCGCAATGACGCTGCTGCTGCTCCATTCGACCGGCGGCGACGAGCACCAGTTCGTCGGCCTCGGCCGGGCGCTGGCGCCGGAAGCGACGCTGCTGAGCCCGCGAGGGAAGGTGCTCGAGAACGGCTACATCCGGCGCTTCTTCGCCCGGCGCGGGCCGATGGAGCTCGACATCCCCGACCTACTGGCGAGAACCGACGAGCTGGCCGACTTCATCGCCTCCGCGGCAACGGCATATGAGCTCGACCCCTCACAGATGGTCGCGCTTGGCTACTCCAACGGCGCGAACATCGCGATCAGCATGATCCTGCGCCGGCCGGGCCTGCTCGCCGGCGCTGCGCTGCTGCGGCCGATGTTGCCGTACGAGCCGGAGTCTGCGCCGGCGTTGCAGGGGACCGACGTGCTGATTGCCGCGGGCGCCCATGACCCGTATTCCGGCGGGCAGACGTCACAGGCGCTCACCGAGGTCCTGCGGTCGGGCGGCGCCGGGGTGACGCTCGCAGTCCAAGATGCCGGGCACGAGTTGATCGAGGCCGACATCGCGGAGACGGGCCGCTGGCTGGCGGGTCTGACCGCCGAGCGCAAGCCGTGACCGTCGACAGTGCTCAGGGCGACCAATGCGCATACGTCATCGGTGGCGATGGCCTGGCGCGGTTGCAGGGGCTGCCGGCCGACGCATGGCTCGGACTCAACCGCGTGCACCGTGAGCTGACCCGCGTCCTGGAGGCGGCGCTCGATCACGATTACGGACTGTCGCTGAGCGCGTTGGAGCTGCTCGGGCGCCTTGCCGCGTCCGAGCAGCGGCGCCGGCGGCTCTCGAGGCTCGCATCGGACGTGGAGCTGAGCGTCAGCCGCGTCTCGCGGATCGTTGACTCGCTGCAGCGGCGCGGGCTGGTCGAGCGCCGGCCGTACCCCGGCGACACGCGCGCGACGAACGCCTGCCTGACCGATGCCGGCCTGGCGCTGGTTCGCGAAGCGCAGGCGAGCCACATCGCAGAGGTCCAGCGGGTGTTCGTCGATCGTCTGAGCGAGACCGAGCTGCGCGCGCTCGGTGATCTGTGCGCGCACCTGCTGGCCTCCGCTTGACACCCGGCCACGACGTTGGCCGCCAGCCGGTCGGGGTCGGTCCAGTCGGCGAACTCAAGATGTCGATGTCGTCGGCGGCGGCCTCGACGTCCATCCCCGCGTCGAAGCGCTGCCGTGCCTCGCCGCGGACGAAGCGCAGGTAGCGCTGCACGTCGAGGACGCCGGAGATGTCCGTGACCAGACCGTGGCCTGGAACCAGCACGGCGGGGCTGAGCTCGATGATCCGATCGCAGGCGGCGATCCAGTTGCTGAGGCTCGCCCACACGACCAGCAGCTCATGCCGGCCGCCGGCATTGCTCCAGCCCCAGCCGCCGTCCGGCTGCAGGTAGGCGAACAGCCGTCTCCGAGCTCATGCAACTTCTTCTCGTAGGCGACCCTCATCTCGCGGATCAGAACTCGGGCGTCGCCGCCAGGCCGGCGTAGTTCTCGGCCAGGCTCATCGCCGCCGCCTCGGAGGTCGCCAGATAGTCAAGCCGCGAGAGCTGGAGCATCCGCTCGTAGGGCCCGCGGCCGAGGTCGTGCAGCAGCTGGGTCATGTAGTTGGAGAAGTCCTGTGCCCGCCACACCCGTCTGAGCGCGGTCTCGGAGAACCGGTCGAGCCCCGCCCGTGAGCCGCTCTGATACCAGCTCGTGATCGCCTCGGCCAGCAACCGCGAGTCATTGACCGCGAGGTTGAGGCCCTTGGCGCCGGTCGGCGGCACGATGTGAGCGGCGTCACCGAGCAGGAACACGTTGTGGTGCTGCATTGGCTGGCAGACGAACGTACGGAGCGGGGTGATTCCCTTCTCGAGGATCGGCCCCTCGTTGACGCTCCACCCGTCGCTGGCGAGGCGGATCTGCAGTTCTTCCCAGATCCTGGCATCGGACCACTTTTCCAGCCGCTCGCCCGCCGGGACCTGAAGGTAGAGGCGGCTGATCGACGGCGAGCGCATCGTGTACAGCGCGAAGCCGCGCTCATGCCAGGCGTAGATCAGCTCGGCGGTGGCCGGCGACGACTGGGCGAGGATGCCGAGCCAGCCGAAGGGATACTCGTAGTCGAAGTGGGTGATCGTGCCTTGGGCGAGCGAGGCGCGGGAGATCCCGTGAAAGCCGTCGCAGCCCGCGATCAAATCGGCCCGGAGTCGGACCGAAGACCCGGCGCTCGAATACTCGATCGCCGGCTGCTCTGAGTCGAGGTCAGCGAGCGCCACGTCCGACACCTCGAACCGGATCTCGACGCCGCGGTCCAACGCCGCCGCGATCAGATCCTTGACGACCTCCTGCTGTCCGTAGATCGTGATCGTGCGCCCGGTCAGCTCGGTGATCGGGATGTAGTCGGTGCGACCCTGGCGGCGTAGGAAGATCCCCTTGTGGACCAGGCCCTCGCGCGCCACCCGGTCACCGACGTCGAGCGCTTGCATCAGATCGACCGTGTTCTGCTCGAGCAGCCCGGCGCGGAGCCTGCGCTCGACGTATTCGCGGCTGCGGGTCTCGAGCACGACGCATTGGATCCCCTCGCGCGCGAGCAGCAACGCGAGCGTCAGACCCGCGGGGCCGGCGCCCACGATTCCAACCTGCGTCCTCACGGAGCCTCGAGCTCAAAGGTCGGCTTCACGCCCGCAAAGACACTAACCGAACCGGTGACCGACTCGGAGCGGTGGATAATCAGCTCGGCAAACCAGACGAGAGGAACGGCAGATGAGCATCGACGGCAGCTGGGACATCACCGTGCAGACGCCGATGGGCGCCCAGAGCTCGAGGCTCGAGCTCAAGGCTGATGGCTCGGCCCTGACCGGGACGCAGGCAGGCAACGGCCAGCAGCTCGACATCTACGACGGCAGCGTCGACGGGGACAACGCGACCTGGAAGGTCGACATCACGCAGCCGTTCCCGCTGACCGTCACGTTCAGCGCGACCGTCGACGGCCAGAGCATCTCGGGCACCGCGCAGGCCGGCACCTTCCCGCCGGCGCCGTTCAGCGGCACCGCCGCGTAGGGGACCGGCTCAGCGGGTCGAGCTGACGCCGGCCGGCGTGGAGCTGTTGACCGGCTTCAGGCGGGGCTCGAGGAGCCTAGGCCGTCGCGGAGTGCTCGGCGCTCGTGCCCGGCGATCGAACGACGCCCGGTACCCGCTCGTACTCGAGCTCGCGCGCGGCTGCCGCGGCAGCCCGGGGGCCGAGCTCACGCTCGACGATCCAGAGCGCGAGGTCGATGCCCGAAGTAACTCCGCCGGCGGTGAGCAGGTCACCGTCGTCGATCACGCGGGCATCGTCGATCACGTTGGCGCCCGCGGCGCGCAGGTCATCGAGCGCGACGTGATGGGTTACGGCCGGGCGTCCGGCCAGCAGCCCGGCCGAGGCCAGCAGCATCGCTCCGGTGCAGACCGACGCGATCGTCGCCCCGGCGGCGTGGCGGGCGGCGATCGCCTGCGGCAGCTCGCCACGCTCCGCCTCGGCCCGAGCGCCCGCCTGGGCGCGGTCGTTCCAGCCGCCGCCGGGCACGATCACCATGTCCGGCGCCTCAGAGAGGACGCCGTGGGGTTGGATCTGCGTCCCGTGGGAGGCCGTGATGGCCGTGATCGGCGTTGCCGTCACGAGTCGGACGTCGAAGCGTCCGGAGTGTTCGCCCGCACCCGACAGGACCTCGTAGGGTCCGATCGCGTCGAGCTCGTCAAAACCGTCGTAGAGCAATACCTCGATGTTCATGACGTGATCGTGGCGAGTCGAGGCGACCGCCACAAGTGGCAGAAACGCCACAGTTCGATAGATTCCTGCCATGCACAGAGTGGTCGTCGTCGCATTGCCCGAGGTGGTCGCGTTCGACCTCTCGATCGCCGCCCAGGTGTTCGGCCACCGCGAGGAGGACCTCTACGAGTTCGTCGTCTGCGGCCAACAGCGCGGGCCGATTCCGACCACGACCGGCTTCGCCCTGCTCGTCGAGCACGAGCTCGCGGCGCTCGACGATGCCGACACAGTCGTGGTCCCCGGTTTCGAGGATGTGATTGCGCCGGTCGCGCCACCGGTGCTCGAGGCGCTGCGCGATGCGCATCAGCGGGGCACGCGGATGGTCTCGATCTGCACCGGCGCGTTCGCGCTCGCCGCCGCGGGCGTGCTCGACGGGCGGCGGGTGACGACCCATTGGCGCGCGGCGAGGCTGCTCGCACGGCGCTTTCCGGCGGTCCGGGTCAACGCCGATGTCCTGTACATCGACGAGGGGGACGTGCTGACCTCGGCCGGCGTGGCGGCCGGGATCGACCTCTGCCTGCACATCGTCCGCCGCGACCACGGCGCGGCGGCGGCGAACGCGATCGCCCGCCGGATCGTCGTCGCCCCGCAGCGCGAGGGCGGACAGGCGCAGTTCCTCGAGCAGCCGGTGCCCGGCTGCAGCGGGGGCAGTCTCGAGCGCACCCGCGAGTGGGCGCTCGCGCATCTCGCCGAACCGCTGACCGTGACCCGGCTCGCGCGCCACGCCGGCTACAGCGACCGAAGCTTCGCGCGCCGGTTTCGCGCCGAGACGGGAACGACGCCGCTGCAGTGGCTGATCGCCCAGCGAACGCTCAACGCGCGGGAGCTGCTCGAAGCGGGCGAGCTGCCGGTCGAGGCGATCGCCCGCCGCTGCGGCTTCGGTAGCTCGGCTTCGCTGCGCGACCATTTCCGTCGCGCGATCCATACGACGCCGACCGCGTACCGAGCGGCCTGGGCCGACGGCGCGACGAGCTAGCTGCGCCCCAGCTGTCGCCCAACCAGCTCGCGCGCGTCGGCCAGGAACCGATCGCTCGCCGCGGCGACGGCGGGCGAGAACAGATCCAGTGCCTGCAGGAAACCGCGAACCGCGCCGCCGGGACGCCGGCGCTGTTCTGGGAAGCTTTCACCTTGCCCCGACGCCGTCACCCGCTGCCCTCCGAGGCCTCCGTCGTGATCATCGGCGGCGGCGTGATCGGCACCAGCTGCGCCTTTCACCTCGCCGAGGCCGGCGTCGAGGACGTCGTGCTCGTCGAGCGCGACCAGCTTGGCTCGGGCTCCTCCGGCCGTGCGGCCGGGGGCGTGCGCGCGCAGTTCTCAGACGAGATCAACGTCCGGCTGGCCCAGCGCAGCCTGCGCGCATTCGCGGACTTCGGCCGCCGGCCGGGTTGGGAGATCGACCTTCACACGGTGGGGTATCTGTTCGTGCTCACGCGTGAGGAGGAGGTCGTCGAGTTCGAGCGCGGGGTCGAGCTCCAGCGCGGGCTCGGTGTGCCGAGCGAGATCATCGATCGGGCAACGGTGCGGGAGCTCTGCCCGCTGCTCGAGGTCGACGACGTGGTCGCGGGGGCGTTCTGCGCCTCCGACGGCCATGCGACGCCCGATTCCGTGGTCCAGGGGTACGCGGCCGGCGCGCGAGCCCACGGCGCCCGGCTGGTGACGGGCTGCGAGGTGACAGCGATCGACGTCGACGAGTGCGAGATCCGGGCGGTGCAGACCGCCGACGGCACGGTCCAGACGGACACCGTAGTGTGCGCCGCCGGGGCCTGGTCAGGCATGCTGGGCAAGCTCGCTGGGGTCGAGTTGCCGGTCACGCCGCTGCGGCGGGAGATCCTGTTCACCGAGGCGATCCCAGATCTCCCGCCCCGGCTGCCGATGACGATTGACTTCACGACCAGCTTCTACTTTCACCGCGAGGGCCCGGGAGTGCTAATGGGAATGCCCGGGCCGGGTGAGCAACCTGGCTTCGACGCCCAGATGCCCGACGATCTGGTCCCGGCCCTGCTTGCGGTCGCCGAGCGGCGTGCGCCGGCGCTGGCGCGCGTCGGAATCCGAGGAACCTGGTCGGGGTTCTACGAGCTGACCCCAGACCACAACGCGCTGATCGGTGAGGCCACCGAGGTGTCGCGCTTCATCTACGCGACCGGATTCTCCGGCCATGGTTTCCTACAAGGACCCGCAGTCGGCGAGGTGGTCCGCGACCTCGTAACCGGGCGTGAGCCGGTCGTCGACATCGCACCACTATCGGTCGAGCGTTTTCGTGCCAGGGACGCGTTGCGCCCCGAGTTCAACGTCGTTTGACGAAGGAGTGAAGTGATGACAACCACAAGCAGCGCCGAAGCGCTCGAGCTCGCCTCGATGGTCGGCGGTCGGCGAGCCGGCAACGGTCCGTCCCGCACCTCGACCAACCCGGCGAACCTGGACGAGGTCGTCGCCCACATCTCGCTCGGCGACGCCGCAACGATGGTCGATGCGAGCGCCACCGCGAAGGAGGCTCAGGCGCGGTGGGCGGCGATCCCGGCGCCGGTCCGAGGCAACGTGATCGCCAATGCCGCCGTGCTTGTCCGCCGCAACAAGGGGCAGCTGGCCGCACTTGTCACCCGGGAGGTCGGCAAGCCGACGGCCGAGGCGCTCGGCGAGGTTCAGGAGGTGATCGACACCTGCGAATTCTTCCTCAGCGAAGGGCGGCGCCTGTACGGAATGACGGTCCCGTCGGAGATGCCCGATAAGCAGCTGTTCACCTATCGGACGCCGGTCGGCGTCGCGACGATCATCACCGCCGGGAACTTCCCGGTCGCGGTGCCTTCGTGGTACATCGTCCCGGCGCTGCTGTGCGGCAACGCGGTCGTCTGGAAGCCGGCGGAGTACGCATCGGCGAGCGCACTCGGGCTCGCGGAGCTGCTGTGGCGCGCCGGGGTACCCCGCGACGTGCTCAACGTCGTCCTTGCTGACGGGCCGTCGACCTTCGAGGGGCTCGAGCAGGCACTCGAACGGGGGCTGGTCCAGAAGGTCGGGTTCACCGGCTCGACCGATGTCGGCCGGCGCGTGGGTGAGCTGTGCGGCCGCCACCTGCAGACACCCTGTCTGGAGCTCGGCGGCAAGAACCCGCTCGTCGTGATGCCCGACGCGAACCTCGAACTAGCCGTCGAGGGGGCGCTGTTCAGCGGCTTTGGGACCGCCGGCCAGCGGTGTACCTCACTCGGGACCGTGATCGCACACGAGCAGATACACGACGAGTTCCTCGATCGGTTCTCGCGCGCGGTGCAGGCTGCCGCGATCGGCGATCCGACCCGTGAGGTCCTCTACGGGCCGATGATCGACGAGCGCTTCCTGGATCGATTCGAGCGCGACTGGCTCGGGCTGATCCGCGAGCACCATGCGATCCACGGGTCGACGGCCACCGGACGGATCACGGCCGCCGCGCCGCGGGCCGGGTTCGTCGGCGATGATCCCGAGCGCGGTCTCTACTGTCACCCGACGATCGTCAGCGGGGTGCGAGCCGACGACGAGATCGCCAACACCGAGACGTTCGGGCCGATGGTCGGCGTCGCCCGGTTCTCGGACTGGGAGCAGGCGATGGCGCTCGCCAACGGGCACGGGTACGGCCTCTCGAGCGCGATCTACACCACCGACCCGCGCAGCGCGTTTCGCTTTCGCGAGCAGGTCAGCGCCGGCATGGTCAGCGTCAACAACTCGACCTCGGGGGCTGAGGCGCATCTCCCGTTCGGCGGCAACGGCAAGTCGGGCAACGGGGCGCGCCAGTCGGGCGTTTGGGTGCTCGACCAGTTCACCCGCTGGCAGTCGATGAACTGGGATCTCGCCGGCAAGCTCCAGAAGGCCCAGATGGACGTGGCGGAGATCTCGGCAGACCTCGACTACACGCTCTAGGGACCGTTAGCGACGGCGCCGCCCGCCGCGCGACAGCGGCTCGGGCGGCTCGTCGCTCGGGCCGACCTCGGCCGCCAGCCAGGCGTTGATCGGCGCGCAGGCCGCCCAGGTCGTGCGCGCGTGCTCCAGGGCTGCCTTGCCGGCGATGCCGCGTGACCCCGGCGGCAGCCGGACGCCCGCGAACAGCGCCTTGTGGCGAAGCAGCGCGACCCGCTCATGATCGCGGTCATAACCGCGCGGCGCGGTCTTGAGTGCCGATCCGAAGACCTCGAGCCCCGCCGCCTCGGTCGCGGCGACCGCGCGCTCCAGACGGGGCCCGGTCCGGTCATCGATCACCGCATCGCGAAACCGGGTCAGCTGGTCTGGCGCCAGCATGTGGTAGCCCGAGCCGGCGAACAGGCCCATGGCTGAGATCTGGGCATAGAGCGAGAGCTCGTCATCGGAGCGGTCGGTAATCAGGCCGTAGGTCGTCGTCTTGTACGGGGACTTGTCAGCCGAGAAGCGAACATCGCGGTTCTGGCGGAACATCCGCACCCTGCCGCCGAGCTCGTCGGCGAGCTGCTCGAGCATCGCCTCGAGCGCCCCCCGGACCGACGTCTCGTAGCTGTCACGGCTGGCGTGGAAGTAGTCGCGCGAGTTGTCTGACTCGAGCCCCTCAAACCAGGCGAACGTGTCGGCCGGGAAGCCGGTGAACGGCGGCTGGGTGAGGAGCGGGCCTGCCATCGCCGCTAGAAATCGCGCGGTGATAGGACTCCGGAGGCGAGAATCGTCGCCGCCAACCGGACGCGCTTCTCGTTCTGGGGCAGGTCATTGAGCCCGTAGCGCTCGAACAGCACCCGGAGGTGCGCCTTGACCGCGTCGACGCTCAAGAACACCTCATCCGCGATCCGGCGGTTGGTGGCCGGCATCGCGGACTCCGACTCGCGCAGCGGCCGGCACAGCGCGATCGCGATGTTGCGCTGCATCGGGGAGAGCGGCAGCGCCTGCACCGGGAGGCCGCTCGAGGCGGTCATCTCGGCGCTGCCGCCGACCGCCTCGCGGAAGGTGACCTCGGTGGCGCCGAAGCAGAGGCGATCGCGATCGACGAGCCCGCGCCGGCCGGGCACGTGCGTGCCGTTGACGTAGGAGCCGTGGCGCGACAGTCCGTCGTCGACCAGCGTCCACCGTCCGCCGACCCGCTCCAGCAGCGCGTGCGCACGTGACACCTCCCGGTCCCAGGTGAGCGGCACGTCCGCGCCCGGATCGCGGCCGATTGTGACCCGCCACCGGTCGGGCTCGAGCGCCAGCAGCCGCTGATCCTCCCCGTCGGTGCGCCAGACTAGGAACGGGTTTCCGGTCCGCTCGGCGGCGATGATCTGCTGCAGTTCGGCAGGACTCGGTCGGATGCCTGTCACGGCAATCTGACTGTCAGTTGCGGCACAACCTCACACTCCATAACTCCGTCGGCGAGAGCAACTTAGCGCGTCTATTCACGGTTGACCGTTTAGTGAGAGAATCACCGTTGTGGTGGGGGTTGATGTTCAGGCGGCAATGGGTCGCGCTGGGTATCGGGTCGAGGGTCCGATCGGACGTGGCGGCACCGGCACGGTCTACCGCGCGACCCAGCTGAGCCTCAATCGCGACGTCGCGCTGAAGGTGCTCGCGCCGGAGCTGGCCGCCGACGACGACGTTCGCGAGCGGTTCCTGCGCGAGTCGACGCTGGCGGCGAGCCTCGAGCATCCACACATCGTCCCCGTCTACGACGCCGGCGAGATCGACGGCGTGTGCTACATCGCGATGCGCTACGTCGGCGGCAGCGACTTGCAGGCGATGATCCGTCGCGAACGGCGGCTGTCACCCGAGACGTCGATCGTGATCCTCGAACAGCTGGCCGGCGCGCTGCAAGCCGCCCACTCGGTGCGGCTGATCCACCGCGACGTCAAGCCGAGCAACGTGCTGATGTCCGCCGAGCGAGCGCCGGACGCGGGTCCACACGCATGGCTGGGCGACTTCGGGCTCAGCAAGCGCCTCGGCGACAGCACCGTGTCGCCGACCGAGCGGCCGCTCGGGACCGTCTACTACATGGCGCCGGAGCAGATTCGGGGCCACCGGCTCGATGCTCGCGCCGACATCTACTCGCTCGCGTGCCTACTGTTCCAGTGCCTGACGGGAAGCGTCCCGTTCCCGCGCGACTCCGAGGTCGCGGTCCTGTACGCGCACCTCGAGGCGCCACCACCGCGGATCACCGATTTCGAGCCCGAGCTGCCGCGGGCGCTCGATGACGTGTTCTGCGCGGCGCTGGCGAAGTCCGCCGATCAGCGGCCCGACAGCGCGCTCGAGCTCGCACAGGAGGCCGCCGGGGCGCTCCAGGGCAAGCGGTGGCGACGTCGGCGCCGAGTCGATCCGGTATCCGTCACCACGGTCACCAAAGCCCCGAGGTCACGCAAGCCCCGCGTCGTCGGGCGGCTTGAGGAGTCGGAGCTGCTCGTGACCGCGCTTGACGATGCGCTGATCAGCCAGGGCGGCGTGATCCTGCTGGCCGGCGAGCCGGGGATCGGCAAGACAACGCTCGCTCGCGAGCTCGCCGATCACGCGCACCAGCGGGGCGTGCCGGCCGTCTGGGGGGTGGGGCTCAGCGCGGAGGCTGCGCCGCCATACTGGCACTGGATCCAGATCGTGCGGGCGATCGCGGCCTGGCCGGAGGGGCCCGAGCTGCTGCGATCGATCGCAAGCCAAGCGGCGTGGCTGCGGATGATCGTCCCCGACCTTGAGGTCGACCGGGAGGGCGTCGACCTCAAGGGCGTCGCCGAGGGGCGCTTCCACGTCTATGACGCGCTGATGACGCTGCTGCGCGTGGCCAGCGAGCAGGCGGCGCTGCTGATCGTGCTCGATGACCTGCACGCTGCCGACGAGGCCTCGTTGCTCGCGCTCTCGTTCGTTGCGCACTCGATCGCCGACAGGCGGATCCTGATCGTTGCAACCCACCGCGACGTTGAAGTCGACGCCACCGCTCGGACGATCCCGGAGCTGAGCGCACTGGTCCGCCCGCTGCGCTCGATCGCGCTCAAGGGGCTCGGCCCCAACGAGGTCGGCCGCCTGATCGAGCTCCGCCAGAGCGTGGTCCCATCGACCGCCACGGTGGCACGGATCCACGAGGTGACCGCCGGGAACCCGCTGTTCGTCACTGAGCTGGTGAGCCTGCTCGGAGCCGAGGAGCTGCGCGACGAGCGGGCGCTGGTGTCGAGCAAGCTGCCGCTCCCCGCCGGGGTGAGGGATGCGATCACGGCACGGCTGGCGCTGCTGTCCGATGGCGGGCGCGAGGTGCTCGACATCGCGTCGGTGATCGGCGAGCGATTCCGTGCCGGCACCGTCGCGGCAGCGACGGCGATCGCAACCGAGGAACTGGTCGAGCTGCTCGACCAGGCGGTCGCGCTTCGATTGCTGCGCTCGCTCGAGGACCCGCCCGACGGTTACACGTTCCGCCACGGGCTGATCCAGGCGACTATCTACGACGCGCTGCCGAAGGCCAGGCGCGCGGCGCTCCACGAGGCGGTCGGCGAGGCGCTCGAGCGTACCGGCGACGCCGCTGCCGGCGAGGGGCTGGCCGAGGTCGCCCACCACTACCTCGAGGCGGCGGCGATCCGCGATCCGCAACGGGCGATCACGTACGCGCGGCGGGCGGGCGATCGTGCGGTCGCGAAGTACGCCTACGACCAGGCCGTGAGCCTCTACTCCCGCGCGCTGACGTTCTGTCCCGGTGACGGAGACCAGCGGCTGGCGCTGCTGCAGGCGCTGGGCGAGGCACAGACCCGTGCCGGGGACACCGACGGCGCGCGAGTGACGCTGAAGGCGGCCGCCGAGATCGCGCTCGCGCGCGGTGATGCGGCAGCGCTCGGACGCGCAACTCTGGCGCTCGGGATCTGGGGACTGACGGCCGGCTACGACGGCGAGCTCGTTCGCCTCGCCGAGGTCGCGGTGGCACAGCTGGAGCGCAGTGACGATCCGGGCCTGCTGGCCCGCGCGAAGGGCTTCTTGGCCGCGGCGCTGCACTGGAGCGATCAGCTGCAGCGGCGCATGGAGCTGGCGGCCGAGGCTCTCGCGCTGGCGAGGTCCGAACACGAGCTCCACGCCAGCCGCGAGTCCGCGCAGACGCTCGCCTACGTGCTCGGCCGCTACCTGCTCGCCCGCTGGGGGCCGGACTCATGGCGTGAGGACCTGGATGCCTCCGAGGAGCTGATCGCGATGACCGAGGAGCTCGGCGACTCAGAGCTCGAGCTGCAGGTCCGCAACTGGAGGATCAGCGTGCTGCTCGAACTCGGGCGCTTCGCGGTCGTCGACCAGGAGATCGCCCGGGTCGCGCAGATGGCGGACGAGCTACGTCAGCCGCGTGCGATGGTGTTCCTGCCGCTCCAGCACGCGCTCCGTGCCGCGGGCGCCGGCAGGTTCGGCGAAGCCGAGCGCCGCAATGCGGAGTCCAACGAGATCCTCCAGCGCGTGCACGGCTCTGTCGGCGAGCTCGCGGGTGCCGCACAGCTCGTGATACTCCGCCTCCAGCAGGGGCGGTTGCCGGAGCTCGAGGCCCCGCTGAGAGCGATGGTCGCGACCCATCCCGAGATGATCGGGTTCCGCAGCGCGCTCGCGGCGACGCTCGTGCAGGCGGCGCGGCCGCAGGAGGCGGGCGACGAGCTCGAGCGGCTGACCGCCCGCGGGCTGGCGGGGTTCCCGCGTGACAGCTCGCATCTGATCATGCTCGCAATGGCCGGCGACGTGGCGGCCGAGCTCGGCGACCAGACGCGCGCGCAGGAGTTCTACGGCTGGCTGCAGCCCTACAGCGGGCGCTGGATCGTGTCTCCCGGAGCGTTCGCGCTGTGGCCCGTGCACCGCTCGCTCGGGCGCCTGGCGACCGTCGCCGGGTGGCCCGACAAAGCGCTCGAGCACATCGCCGCCGCACGCAAGCAGAGCCAGAGCGCGCGGGCGCTGCCGTGCGTCGCGCTGACCGCGCTCGATGAAGCGCGCGCCCTGCAGGCGCGGGGGTTGCTCGAGGACCGCGCCCGGATCGCGGAGCTCGCCCGTGAGGCGCGCGAGCTCGCGCAGGAGATCGGGATGGGCCTGGTCGTCGACGCCGCGACGTTGATCGAGGGCGAGACCGACCCAGATGGGAGCGACCCACATGAGGACGGCTCGGAGTGCGATCAAACCGAGGTGCGTCCCAGTGGCTGACACAGATCGGGACACGTTCGACGCGATCGTGATCGGATCGGGGTTCGGCGGCGCGGTCGCAGCGCAGCGGCTCGCTGAGTCCGGCATCAACGACATCCTGGTGCTCGAGCGCGGGATGCCGTACCCGCCGGGGTCATTCGCCCGAACCCCGCGCGAGATGCGCGACAACGTCTGGGACCCGGCGAGCGGCCGTCACGGCCTGATCGAGCTGTTGAAGTTCGAGCACGTGACGGCCGTGATCTCGGCTGGCCTCGGAGGAGGATCGCTGGTGTACGCCAACGTGATGCTCCGCAAGCCCCCGGAGACATTCGCCGCTGACGAGTGCAACGGCTGGCGCGAGTGGCCGGTCGCGTATGACGAGCTCGAGGAGGGCTACGAGGCCGTGCTCGCGAGGCTCAATCCGACCGAGATGCCATACGGGCCGTACACGGTTCCGAAGACCGAGGCGTTCCGCGACGCGCTGCGCGACATCGGGCTGGAGCCCGAACCGGCCCCGATCGCGGTCACCTTCGCACAGCGAGAGGATCAGGAGGCCGAGCCCGGGATGCCGCTGCTCGACGAGTCCGGCTCGGTCGACACCAACAATCTCCACCGCCGCCCGCGGCGCACGTGCACGCTTTCGGGTGACTGCGACTTCGGGTGCAACGAGGGCGCCAAGAACACGCTCGACTTCAACTTCCTGAGCGAGTTCCTGCGCCACCCGAGCGGGCGCAAGGAGATCCGCACCTGCTGCGAGGCGCTCGACGTCGCCGGTCCGCAGCCGGGCGGGGGCTATCAGGTCCGCTACCGCCAGCACGCGACCGCTTGCGGCCAGGTCCGCGAGCGGGCGCTCGCCGAGCGACACGAGACCGACCTCGAGCTGCTCGACCAGGACACGGCCGAGCTGCGGACGGTGCGGGCGAAGGTCGTGATCCTGGCGGCCGGCACGTTCGGGACGACGCGCCTGCTGCTGAGCAGCCGGACCGTGTTGCCCCGACTCAGTGCCCAGCTCGGGCGCGGCTTCTCGGCCAACGGCGACCTGCTCAAGTTCGCGCGCGATTGCCGCGAGGACGGCGAGTGGCGCGACCTAGCCCCCAGCCGAGGCCCGGTGATCACCAGCTACGCCCGCGCCGAGGCCGACGGCCACAGCACCTGGCTCGAGGACGGCGGCTATCCGCGGGGGATGGAGATGATGTGGCAGGCGACCGAGATGCCGAGCGATCTGTGGAGGATGCGCGGCGTCGCACTGCGATCGCTACGGGGCAAGCTGCACGGCAACGTCGGCGGCGAATACATGGAGGCGCTCGGCAACGCGCACGGCTCGACGTCGATGCTGCCGCTGCTGGCGATGGGCCGCGACGTCCCCGGCGGCACGATGGACCTCGCAGGCGACTCGCTGACGCTCGACTGGGACCCGGACGCCGAGTCCGACAGCTATTTCAGCTTCGTCGAGCGGTGCACTGCGGCGCTGGCCGACAGGCTCGGGGGCGAGCCCGGTGATCGAGGCTGGCGGCGCCGGTTCATGCCCGGTCGAGGGGCCTGCGCGCACCCGCTCGGCGGGTGCCGGATGGGTGCCAACGAAAACGAGGGCGTGATCGACACACGCGGGGAGGTGTTCGGGTGCGGGGGCCTGTTCGTCGCCGACGGGGCGGCGATGCCGGGGCCGGTCGGGCCCAATCCAAGCCTCACGATCGGCGCGCTGTCACACCGGATCGCGGGCTACGCGGCAGAAAGGGCGGGAGCGTGAGATGACCGGCGTACGTTGGACTGAGCGATTCACGGGCTGGATGGGGTTCGAGTCGGCCACCGACTTCAATGACGCGCTGCGCGAGGGCATCGGCACACGGACGACGATGACGATCCAGGTCTCATTCGACGACGTCGACAGCTGGGTCCGCGACCCTGGTTGCGCGGGACGCGTGGAGGAGGGAACCCTCACCTGCGACGGGCTGCAGGGGAGCGCCGCGACCGTCACCGGCGGCGAGTTCAGGATCCTCGTGCCAGCCGGTGGCGAGCTGTCTGACGTGCTCCACCTCCGGATGCGCTACGAGGTCAGGCTGCGACACGGCAGCACCGGCGAGCCGCTGACGCTGTACGGCTTCAAGCTGGTCGAGAACGATCCGGGATTCGACGCGTGGCGCGATACGACGACGCTCTTCTCACGGCTTTACCGAGGCGCGGGCGTCCCGGACGACGAGGACGATCCCGAGCTGACGCTGGCGATCGGCGTGCTGCGGATCGAGCCGCTGTCGTTCGCCCGGCAGATGATCGGCTTCCGTGGGATCGGCGATGGCGTGATGGACCGGCTCGGCGCTCCGGTGCGCTACCAGTGGTGGTTCGGCAAGCGGCTGGCGCGCGCATACGTCGGCCAGCCGGTCACGCTCGCACGGCCGAGCTTCCCGGTCGATCGGCCCGAGCCCGACTGGGAGGTCCCCAAGCGCGAGCTGGAGTGGCACCCGGTTGCGGGCAATCCCGCGTTGGAGCGCAGGGTGGTCCCGTTCGAGGTGCTGGACCTCGACTTCCCGCTCAACGTGCAGCGGCTCCGGCTCGCCGGCGGCGGCCCAGGCGAGCCGGACGGCGACCCTGTGCTGCTGATCCCCGGGTCGGGCGTGCGCGCGAACATGTTCTACGGACAGCCGGTCGGCCCGTCGCTGGGCGAGTACCTGCTGCGCCGCGGCTACGACGTCTGGGTCGAGAACTGGCGGGCGTCGATCGACTTTCCACCCAACCGCTACACGCTCGATCAGGCCGCCCGCGTCGACCACCCGACCGCGATCGACGTTGTCCTCAATCAGACCGGCCGCCCGGACGGACAGCTCAAGACCGTCGTGCACTGTCAGGGGTCGGTCGGCTTTCTGATGGGATACGTCGCGGGCTTCATGGACGGCAAGGTCTCGCATGTCGTCTCGAGCGCGGTGTCGCTGTTCCCCGAGGTCAGGTGGCCGACGTGGGTTAAGCAGCGCGCCGCCGTCCCGCTCGTGCAGCTGGCGATGCCGTGGATGGACGCTCAGTGGGGGCTGCGGTCAGACACGCTGGTCGGGAGCCTGCTCGGCACGTTCGCCAGGCGCACGGAGCGGCCGTGCGGGAATGCGCCGTGCCAGCTGGCCAACTTCATGTACGGGTCAGGGTGGGACACGCTGTTGCTGCACAAGGGCCCTGACGGCCGCGACTGGCTCGATCCCGATGTGCACGACTGGTCGGCGCGCGAGCTCGGCGCGACGCCGATGAGCTTCATCGACCAGATCTCTGAGAGCAGCCGTTACGGGCACGTCGTCCCCGCCCAGCCACGTGACCCGGCGACGCCCGCCAACTATCTGGCGCGACCGAAGAGCTTGCCTGCACCCGACAAGCGGGCGCGATTCACGTTCATCGCCGGCGACCAGAACCGGATGTGGCGCTGGCAGGGCCAGGCCAAGGCGGCGAGGTTCATGCGCGAGTTCCACGAGTGCGCGACCGATTTCTGCGGCATCCCCGGGTTCGGTCACCTCGACACGATCTGGGGCCGTGAGGCGCCCGAGAAGGTCTTCCCGGTGATCGCCGACGGGCTGCAGTGGGACGGCACCGGCACCCCGCCGAGCGGTCAAGCGGCGCAGCGTGGCGAGGACCGGACGCTGAATGAGCCGTGGCCTGAGCGCACCGGCAGGCTGGCGTCGCTGGCGCGCTCGAGCACGCGCGGCTAGATCCCAACCGCCGCCGCAGGGTGTGGAGCCCTACACCCAGGGTGGGGTGTGCGGACGCCCGTTGCCACTTAGTGTGCCCCGCGTCACAGCGATTCGAGCACAAGGCGCATGACGACAATCACCAGCTTTACGAAGACTCCCGAGCCCGCGAACCCGTCCATCGACCAGCTCTATCACGCAGTCATGAGCCTGGACGGCCGGTGGGAGTCCTTTGACCTGATCGACAGCGAGATCGACGGGTTCGTCGGCGCGAGCGCCACCGAGGTCGGCGGCGCACTGGCGCTGGTCGGGGTCGGGACCGACGGCGAGCTGTACCACACCCAGCGCCGGGCGGACGGAAGCTGGGGCCCGTTCGCCGGGCTCCGTGACCGAGTGCCGTTTGGCGGACCGAGGGAGTTCTACGGGGCTGCCTGCAGCGGCGCCCGCGAGACGCTCGAGCTCGTCGGCCTCGGGTCGGACGGCCGTCTGTACCACGCCACGTGTGACTCGGAGGGACGGTGGCGGGATCACTTCGAGGCGATCGATACCGAGAGCCACCGCGGCCCGGACGCGTTCGCGGCCGCCGCCTGCGCGGGGGTTGGCGATTCACTGCACCTGGTCGCGCTCGACGAGAGCGGCCGGCTGCACCATACGCTCCGTGACAACGACTCCGGCTGGCAGGACCTGCGGGGCCTGAGCCAGCTCTACGACGCGCCGGCACGGTTCATCTCGATCGACTGTGCTGCGGTCTGGGGCGGCAGCCTGCACGTGGTCGGTCTCGGGTCCGACGCGCAGCTGTACCACACGATTCGGTTCCCGGATGGCAGCTGGCAGCGCTACTTCGGGGTGCTCGGGGGACAGCAGCACGGGATCGCGCCGCGGTTCGCGCTCAGCGTCGGCTGTGCCCGCGTCGGTCACTCGCTCGGGCTGGTCGCGATCTGCTCAGACCATCGGCTGTTTCACTCGATCCGCACGCCCGACGGAAGCTGGCGCGGATCGTTCGGGATGCGCAGCGGCCTGCTCGCAGGCGAGCCACCCGAGTTCTACGACGTCAGCTGCGCGAGCATCGGGAACGCGCTGCACGTGGTCGGAGGGACATGGCGGGGGGGATTCGCATGAGCCCCGAGCGAACTTTCGTTCTTCACAGGAGCCGGGGGGGCAGTCCTCGGGGGGCGAGGCGTACACGCGGGGGGAGATGCCTCCACGCACGGCTCGCGTGGTGTGGTTGGGGGCCACGCTCGCAAGCCAGGGGGCGCATGCGGGCGGGCGTGCAGCGGTGAGGCTGCACGCCCGTCCGGGGGCCAAGTCGCGGCAAGCCCTGTCCGCGACTCGCGGGAACGGTGTGCGCGCGCGGAAGCGATCCGCGCGCGCATGCCGCTAGCGCCCGGCGCGACCGGATACCGTTTGCGGCGCGAGTAGCAAACGGACCGGAGGGGGTCGCTGGTGGCTGGCCCATGATTGACGCGCGGCGAGCGACCCGACGACGGTTGGCGACGGCCGCGGGCCGGATCGCGGCGGCGCTGATCGCCGGCGCGGGGGCGAGCGCGCCGGTCGCCGCCGCCGGCGCGCCCAGACGCGCGTCGGAGCCCGGGCCCTATTTCTCGGCGCCGTTCGAGGTCGATCGCAACGGCCACACGTTCGGCCAGGATCCGAGCTGGACCAACGGCGGCGGCGTCCTCTCGCAGGAGCTCGACCGCTCCGGGATCCTCCAGGTCTACGAGTCGCGGCTCGACGGCTCGCACCGCAGCTGCCTCACCTGCGGCCGGACCCGGGGCCCGAACGGGTTCGCCGCCGAGCGACCGCAGGGTGGCTGGATCATGTTCTGCTCCTACGGCGACCAGCCCGAGCACCTCGGGATGCCCTGTCTCGGCGGCTACGGCGGCGACCTCTACGCGATGCGGACCAACGGGACCGACGTCACCCGCCTGACGCGCAGCAGCGACCCCGCCGGCGGCGCGGTGTACGGCGACGCCGGCGGCGTGCCCTATGACAATTACCACCCGTACTGGTCACCCAACGGCCGTCAGATCGTCTGGACCAGGCAAGAGGCATATCCGCTCTCGCAGGGAGGGGGCAGGTGGCAGATGCTGCTGGGCGATTTCGTCGCTCCCAGGCGCGGCCGCCCGCACCTGGCGCGCGTCCGCGTGGTCGGACCGGCGTACGGGATCTATGAGACCCAGCACTGGGCGCCCGACGGCAGCGGCTTTCTGTTCACCGCCTTCGGTCCTCGCAGGTCCCCGTATCAGGTGATCCCGGCGCCGGGCCTCTACGGACACCCGATCGACATGGCGCGCGTCGCCGTGGTGCGGCCGCGCCCGGGCTCGGCTGCCACCGCGCGTAGGCAGGCCACCGTCGCCGCGGCGTGGCCGCCACCGATCGCCCGTAGCGCGAAGGGCGGGACGTTCGTCGGCACGCTCGGCGCGGACAAGCAGACGACGCCGGCGGTCGTGTTCAGTTACCTATCGCTGTGGCTGTCACAGCTGCGGCAGCTCGGAGACCTGTCGGGGACGAACATCGCATCGGTCGGCTTTCTCGGTGGCGCCTGACCGCGGTCAGGCGCCGTCCAGCGCGCCGCGCAGGGCGGTCAGATCGGGCGAGCCGAGCACCAGGCGGTTGCGGGTTGCGACGTAGACGAGATCGAGGTTGACTCCGGCCTGCGCGATCCGGCGCGTCAGGTCAGCGAGCACCCCGGGGCGATCGTCGACGTCCACCACCACGACCTCGCGCTCGCGCGTCACCGCCAGGTGCGAGATCGCGAGCGAGTGGCGGGCCGCCTCGGCGTGCTTGACCAGGATGTGGAGCTCGGCCCGCTCGCCTGGCCCGACGCAGGTCGCGGCCGCGATGTTGACGCCCGCATCGCTGATGGCCGCGGCGGCCTCGGCGAGGGCGCCGGGCGAGTTCTCGATGTCGATTACGAGGTCGAACGCCATGGGTGCGCGTGCGCGCGTCAGCCTACTAGCGATTGTGGAGCGCGCGCGACCCGGGCGCCCGGGTGCGGGGCCCCGGGCGGCCGCGGTGCCTGCGGGGTGGTCCGCGGTGCCAGCGGCGCTGTTGTCAGTGGATCAGACGGACGCGGGCGTGCGCGGTGCCGGACTTCATCCCGCTGACGCGGGCGACGCCGGACACGGTCAGGGTCACCCGGCGCCTGCTCGCGAGGCCGGCGGCGACAGCCCGGCGCGCCTTCGCCGACAGCCTGATCGTCAACGTGACCTGCTTGGCCGCGACCAGCTTGTGGGATGCCAGTCGGCGGATGACCAGCGCGCGAGACCTGGCACGGACCGCATGCCGGCGCTCTGAGGCCACCATCAGCTTCCCGCTGAGCAGCAGCGAGCAGGCCTGCGAGCAGCGGACGCGCACCTTGAGCTTCCCACGGCGCGAGAGCCGCTGCCTGGCCTTTGCGGTGAGCGTCAGCCGCACCTTCGTGGTCACCTTGGTCGTGCTCGGCGGCGGGGGCGTGGTGGTTGTGGTCGGTGGCGGCGTAGTCGTCGTGGTCGTCGTCCCCGGGCCTGTCGGCGGCGGGGGCGACGTGACCGACCAGCTGCGCGTGGCCGGAGTCGGATCGACGTTGCCCAGCGAGTCGGTCGCGCGGACCGCGAACGTGTGGACGGCGACCGACAGACCGGTGTATGAGCGCGGCGAGCTGCAGGGGCTCCAACCGGCGCCGTCGAGACGACACTCGAACGTCGAGCCTGACTTGGTGGAGCTGAAGTTGAACGTCGCGCTGGTCGCCGTCGTCGACGCGGGTGGCCCGCTGGTGATCGAGGTGTCCGGTGCCGCGGTGTCGACGGTGAACGTCCGCGTGGTGGAGTCGCCGGTGTTGCCGGCGGTGTCGCTCTGCTGGGCGCGGGCGGTGTAGGTGCCGTCGGGCAGCGTCGTAGCGGTCGCCGACCAGGAGCTGGCTGAGACGGTCGCCGGGATCGTCTGCACGACGGTGCCCGAGGTGCCGGTGCCGCTGTAGATCTTGACGGTCACGTTGGCGTTGTCGCCGGCCGCCGTGCCGGCGCCTCCGCCGAAGGTCGGCGTCGGGTCATTGCCGATTGCGCTCGGTCCCGACGTGAGCGTCACCGCGGGAGGGGTCGTGTCGACGGTGAACACGATCACCGAGCTGTAGTCGGTCGTGACGCCGTCGTTGCCGAGCTGGGATGCGAACGCGGTGTAGGTGCCGTCGGGGAGCGCGGGCGATGCCGCCACCGACCAGGTGTTGCCGGCGGTCGCGTCAAGCAGCTCGACCTGGTTGCCGGTCGAATCGTCGATTTCGACAGTGACATCGCCATTGGCGGCGCTCGCCGCGCCCGAGAAGGTCGGGGTGGTGTCAGTGGTCACGGTCCCGTCAGCCGGCGCGGTCAGGGTGACTGGCACGTTGGCGACGGTGTCCACGGTCCAGGTCGCGACCGGCGGATCGGGATCGACGTTGCCGGCGGCATCGGTCGCGCGGACGGTGAAGGTGTGCGTTCCGAGCGCCAGCGAGCTGTAGGACTGAGGCGAGGAGCAGGCCGTCCAGGCGCCGCCATCGAGCTGGCACTCGAACGTCGAGCCCGGTTCCGATGAGGTGAACGTGAAGCGAGCGCTGCTGGCCGAGGTGGTGCCCTGCGGTCCGGAGACGATCGAGGTCGACGGGGGCGTCGTGTCGACGGTGAACGTGACCGCCGATGTGAACGCCGTCCCGGCGGTCCCCGTCTGCTCGGCATAGACGGTGTAGGTGCCGTCCTGCAAGCTCGGGCTCGGGTGGGTCGTCCACGAGCCGCTGCCGGACGAAACAGGAGTGGTCAGCGTCTCCAGAGCGGAGCCCGCGGTGCTGGTGCCGCTGTAGATCTTGACGGTGACCGTGCTCGCGTCGCCGGTCGCGACGCCGCCGTCGCCGGCGATCGTCAGGCGTGGATTGTTGGTCATGACACCGTCGTTGGGCGAGCCTAGGGTGAGCGCGGGGAGGCTTGTGTTGACCGCCCACGTCTGACTCGCCGGGGCGCTGACGTTGCCGGCCTGGTCGGTCGAGCGCACCTTGAACGTGTGCGACCCCTGGGCCAGGCCCGAGTAGCTCTGCGGCGACGTGCAGGCGGTCCACGAGCCGCCGTCGAGCTGGCACTGGAAGCTCGCGTCCGGTGCCGAGGAGATGAAGCTGAAGCTGGCGGCGCCGGTGCCGCTGTCACCGGGCGGGCCGAGCGTGATCGTCGTCGTCGGCGCGTGGGTCTGGACGGTGAATGTGCTCACGTCGCTCGTCGCGGTGCCCGCCGTCGAGGACTGCTGTGCGTAGACGGCGTAGGTTCCGTCGGGCAGCATCGCCGCTGTCGCCGACCACGACCCATCGCTCGCCGCCGTCGTGTTGAGCGTCTAGACCGGTGAGCCGGAGAGGTCAGTGCCGTTGTAGATCAGGACCTGGACGGTCGACGAATTGCCCGCCGCCGTGCCGGCCGTACCGCTGAGACTCGGCGTGGAGTCGTTGGTGAAGCTGCCGTTGACCGGGCTCTGGAGCGTGACCGCAGGCAGGGCGCTGTTGATCGTCCAGGTGACCGTCTGGCCGGTCGGGTCGGTGTTGCCGGCGCCGTCAGTCGCGACGACCGAGAACGTGTGCGTCCCGTCGGCCAGGTTGAAGTAGGTCTGGGGTGAGCTGCAAGTGCCCCAGGCGCCGCCGTCGAGCTCGCACTGATACGTCGTGTTGGCTTGCGACAACGCGTCGGTCGAGTGGAACACGAACGTCGCGCTGGTCGAGCTGGTGACGCCGACCGGCGCCGCGTCGAGGAAGGTCTGCGGTGGCGTCGTATCGACGGTGAAGTGGCTGGTCCCGGACCCGGTGTTGCCGGCCAGGTCCACCTGTGAGGCTTGGACCGTGTAGTTGCCGTCGGCCATCTCCGTGGGCACCGGGACCTCCCAGCTACCAGAGGACGAGACCGCCGCGGTCAGGTGGACCGGGCTGCCGCCGCCGGTGATCGTCAGATCGACGGTCGGCACGTCCGCGGTGCCGGTCGAGGCAAGACCGCTGATGTCGGGCGTCGGGTCGCTGGTGTGCGTGCCGTTGGCGGGGTCCAGGAGCGTGACGGTGGGCGCCGTCGTGTCGACGGTGAAGGCGTGCTGATCGCTGTAGCCGGTGTTGCTGACCTCGTCGGTCTGGTGGGCCTGGACCGTGTAGAGGCCGTCCGCGAGCGCGGTCGCATCGACAGACCAGGTGCCGTCGGGCTGTACCGGGGCGGTCAAAGCCTGAAGCGGCGTGCCGGCGGTGGCCATGCCCGCATAGACGTCGATTGTCACGGGCGAGTCACCCGCGGTCGTCTCGGCGGTGCCGCTGAGCACGGGCGTCGTGTCATTCGTATAGCTGCCGGGGGTCGGCGCCGTGAGCGTTACGCTCGGCGCGGTCGTGTCGACAGTCCACGAGCTCATCGCCGGGGTGGGGTCCGTGTTGCCGGCGGGGTCCGTGGCCTGGACGGCGAACGTGTGCGGGCCGTCGGGTAGCGCGAGATACGACTGCGGCGACGTGCATGGGCTCGCCGGGGCGCCGTCGAGGCTGCACTCGAAGGTTGAACCGGCCTCTGACGAGGTGAACTGGAACGTGGCCGTCGTCGACGCGGTCGTGTTGGACGGTCCGCTGGTCAACGTCGTCTCGGGCGGTGTCGTGTTGACGGAGAAGGCCGGCAGCTTGACGAAGTGCGTGCTGTCGCGGGTCAGCAACAGGCTCCACTGGCCCTGGTTGGAGTTCGTAAAGCTCGGACAGGGGCCGGTTTCGTAGTTGGAGGCGAGGTTCCAGGGGTCAACACCGCTGGTCGCGGACGGCCGGTACTGAAGGCTTGGCTTCGCCGGGGACGCCGTCGATGTGCGGTCCGGCAGCTGCCCCGCGGCCGTCGAGCCGGCGAGGTCGCCCGAGTTGTTGACCGTGTTGGCGCACGCGGTCGCGCCCGAGGGGAGCAGCCAAGTCGTCCTCCAGCTGCCGACGCCCTGGGCGGTATTGGCCGAGCTGGTTCGCACCGCGCCGGCGCCGGTGACCTGGACGTATGCGGTCGCGGTCGCGCCGAACACGCTCCTGGCGGTCGTCAGCGCCGAACCGCCGTAGCTCGTGGCGGTGGCGACGTCGAAGTACAGCGAGGCGTCGTGCTGGGCCGAGGTGGCGCTCGAGCAGTTCGACGTGCTCGCGAACTCGCGAATGCGGAACCTCCAGGCGGTGCTCGCAGACAGTGGGTCGTTGCTCTGGAGCGTGTACCCGGTCGTGACGTTGCCGTTGTGTGGAGCGGGCCTGCAGGCGGAGGTCAGTCGGACGGTCCCGGACGGGTCATAGACGTCGAAGCGGTAGTAGTGGCCGCGGTCGACACTCGCCTGCTCGACGATCGTGTTACCGGCGGTGTAGAGATAGTCTTCGGCCCCGGACGCGGTTCCGACGTGAAGCTTCTTGGCCGAGAATTTGGCCTGCGCGATCGGGGCGAGCGCAAGGCAGGCGATGAGGCCGAACACGACAGCGACCATCAGCCGCAGGGAACGGCCGCCGGGCGCCTGTGCACGTTGCTTGATTGACTTGGTCATGGCAGGGCTGCCCCGATCGCAAACTCGTTTTGCGGTTTGATTGGACTGGCGGCCGAGCCATCTCGCGTAGCGAGACCTCTTGCTTTGCGTCCCTGCCTCGCGGCAGGTTTGCCCCATTTCAGTCTCCCGACAGCCCGTAAGTCGGCAGCGGCCGTCTGTCCTTGAGCTCAGAAGCGCACAAAGTCGCCACTTCCTGGACGAAACTTCTATCCAAGTTGCTCAGCGAGACTCCACTGACCTGTTCAGTCCACCTGGAGCCCGGCGGCTCCGATCGCAAGCAGCCTGCCCGTAATCTCTCTGACCACCGCACCGGCAACGAGAGGAGTCCGATGAGCACGCGTGACCTGATCAACCCGCCCGATCTCCATCCCGCGCCAGGCTTCAGCCATGTGACCGTGGCCAACGGCTCGCGAACGATCTACATCGCGGGCCAGATCGCGCTCGCGCCCGACTTCAGCATCATCGGAGGCGACGACCTCGGCGAGCAGACGAAGGCCGCGATGCGCAATCTCGAGATCGCACTCCGAGCGGTCGACGCCGGGTGGGAGAACGTGGTCCGGCGCACGATCTACACGACCCAGCCGACCGAGTTCGCGGTGATCACCGCCGCGATCGAGGAGGTCCAGGGTTCGACCGAGCACCCCGCGCAGACGATCGTGGGGATCACCGGACTCGCTGTCCCCGGGCTGCTGATCGAGATCGAAGCGACGGTCTCGCTGCCGTGACCTCGGATCCGCTTCGCGCACGGCGCGCTCGCCAGGCGATCGCGCCGGCCGAGGCGAGCGCGTACATCGCAACCGCAAGCGCCTCGCCGGCGACGACATCGGACGCGTAGTGGGCGCGAAGATAGATCCGACTGAGCCCGACGAGCACCGCGACCAGGGCGCCCGCCACCACGATCGTGACCCGCCCGCCACGTGTCCTCACGGCGACCGTCACAGCGAGCGCGAGCGCCAGCCAGCCGATCGAGTTGGCCGCGTGGCCGGACGGGAAGCTGAGGCCGGTCGTGTGGACGAGCGGCGCGGGCGGGCGGGCGCGGCCGACCGCGAGCTTGGCGATCCAGACGGCGACCCAGGCGAGCGCCGCTCCAGCGACGAGCGCCGCGGCCCGGACCTGGTGACGGCGTCTGAGCAGCAGCGCCGCGCCGAGCAGCACCGCTGGCCCGACGATCGCGATCAGCCCCAGCGTCGTGATCGCCCGGGCGACCGAATTCAGCCACGGCGCGCGCAGGTCAGCGCCGATCCGGAACGCCTGCGAGTCAAATCCCAGCGGCGGCCCGGTCGTCACCGCCACGGTCAACGCTGCGAACACCGTCAGCGCCGCGACTGCGAGGGCGAGCAGCCATCTGATCGGGTGGTCTCTCATCGTCGTAGCTTGGCGCATCGCGCCCCGGCCTCGCCCGGGAGTGGGTGCAGCGAGTGCCTGGACTTGCGCAGCAGCCGGCGGAATCGTGCGCGAGAGTTGCACACGGGTCCTGCGAGCCGATCAGAGATAGATTGTGTGCGGCAGCCCGGCTACAGCGATGCTTGAGGATCAAGGCTCCGAGCAACGAGTCAGCACCGGCCTCGACGCGCTCGACGCCGTGCTCGGTGGACTCTATTGGGGCGACAACGTCGTGTGGCAGTTCGACGCGGTGCCGGTCGAGCCGTTCTATGACGCGATCGCTTTGCGCAGGGAGGACTTCGACACGCGGACCTTCATCTCGGTCGGCAGTCCGGCCGACGCGCTCGGCGCCGCCGGGGTCGACGTGCTGCACGCGGGTCCCGGCAGCGGGCTCGAGCATCCCGCCGATCTGCTACGCGCGATCTACGGCATCTGCAAGCCGGGCGGCCGCCGGCTGCTGCTGTTCGAGTCGCTCGACGGCATGGTCGGCGCGTGGGGTCCGAGCAGCACGCGCGGCTTCTTCGCCCGTTGCTGCCCGCTGCTGCTCGATGTCGGCGCGATCGCCTACTGGTCGATGAGCGCACAGGAGATACCTCCCACGGTCCGGGACACGGTCGAGTCCGTGACGCAATGCATCCTGCGCGTCGACGAGCGAACCGTTCGGGTGGCCAAGGCCGAGGGCCGCCCCGGTGGCGTCCGCGGCTCGGTGCTGCATTGGCATCAGGAGCATGGCCGGGCGGTGCTCGCGCCGGCCGACATCATCGCTCGCGTCGCGGCGTCGCTGCGTGCCGTGCGGCGGGCTCGTGGTCTCAATCAGCACGATCTCGCGAAGCTGGCGGGTGTGACCGCGAGCGCGATCTCCCAGGCCGAGCGAGCCGAGCGTGGCCTGTCGCTGGCGACGCTCGCCCGGCTCAGCTCGGCGCTCGGGCTGACGATCGATGACCTGCTGCGCGGCGAGGATCCCGAGGTGTATCGGATCGGCCGTCGCACGGAGGATCCGCAACGGGGCGTCGATCACGCGATCACGCTGCTCGGTGACGCGACCTCTGAGCTCCGGATAGACCTCGTCCACCTCGATCGGGGCGAGGCCGGTGCGCCGGCCGAGGGGCAGAGCGGGACCGGGATCATCACGCTCGCGAGCGGCCTGCTCCAGGTCCAGATCGCCGGGCGGACGCCAGCCCTGCGCTCGGGCGAGGTGTTGGTGGCCGACAGCGACCGAGTCGAGGGCTGGCGCAACATCGGCCAGACCGAAGCGGTGCTGTTCTGGATCGTGGCGCCGCCGCCCGCTCCAGCGGTCTGAGCAGCACAGCTTTCGCGGCCGGTGGCGGCTGGGGCAGAGCTGTCCTACGGTGCGGCACGGCTCGCACGCTTCGACAGCAGTGCTGTCGAAGACTCCAGGCCGGCGCCACGGCGGCGGTACGGTCCAGCCGCACCGTGAAAGTTCGGGCAAAGGACAGAGCGGTCCGTGTCGACGCGAGGAGAGGCGGCCTGATGGACGAGAGAGTGAGTCCGGCCGGAGGTCCCGTGCCCACCCAGGCGGTTGCCGAGGTGGACGCTCGCGACCTGGTCAGCACCTCGACGACCGCGCTGGCCGCCGAGGTGGTCTGCCCCGACTGCGGCTGCGGGGTCGGCCTGCAGCCCCTATGCGGGGTCTGCGGTTGCAATCTGGCGGCGGTCGTGACGCTGCCGACCCGCTCGGAATGGGAGCGCTCGACGCTCCTGGCCCGCGACGTCCAGGCGCGGCTGATCGTCGAGCGGATCGCCGCGCTCGTCCGCTTCACCCCGAGCCTGATCGCGGTGCCGTTGGACGAGCGCCGGCTCGACAGCCCGGTGGCGGTTGACGCGCTGCGCCGGGCGATCCGCAAGGCGGTCCGAGAGAGCATCCCGCCACCGCACCGGCCGGCGGACTTCGCCGTCCACGTCCGGTGCGGTGACTACAGCGGCCTCGAGTCACAGGCGGCGACCGCGACCGTCACGATCGGCGGCGGCCACTCGGTGCAGCAGGACTTCGGGGTCGCGCTCGCCACCGGGCGGGAAAGAGCGGTTGTGTCTCGGTCCGGACCGCCGCGCTTCGTCTCCGTCGGGGTCGGGGGATAGCGGCACCGGGCCGCGCCCCTTCACCCCGCGTACTCGTTGTGGCGGCGGAACCACCCATTGGTCTCGTTGCGCCCCAGCGGCGCCCGGTCGAGCCACTGATACATGCCCCATAGGGCGTCGAGCCCGCGGGCGTATGCCGAGTAGGTGTGGTACACGACCCCGTCGTCGAGCGCGAACGCGCTCATCCCCGGCTGCTCGCGAACGTACGTGGCGACGTCGGTGCCCGTCATCGCCGCGAACTTCACCGGCGTGCTGTCGGGGTCGGCGGCACGCACCCAGCCCGGGTCGACCGAGCGGTAGTTGTACTCGACCCCGCCCGAGCGTTGCTGCTCCTCGGTGATCGACGTGTTGAAGTCGTAGTTGAACTCGCTGTCGATCGAGGACGCCCACCTGAACGTCCAGCCCATGCGGCGCTTGTAGGCCTCGAGCTCGGCGATCGGGGCCCGCGACACTGCGGCCATCGCCACGTCGTGGTTCTCGAGATGGACGGCAAAGCCGTTGAAGCCGTCCGCGATCGCCGAGCAAGCCGGGCAGCCGCCGCCGGTGTACTCGGGCCCGAACATGAAGTGGTACACGAGCATCTGCGACCGTCCGCCGAACAGCTCGGCCAGCGACGCCGGGCCCTCTGCGGTCTCGAACCCGTAATCCTTCTCGACCCGCACCCAGGGCAGCGCCTGACGTTGCTGGGCAAGCTCGTCGCCGCGGCGAGTTAACTCCTTCTCGGCCTCGAGGAGCTCGAGGCGGGCGGCGAGCCACTGCTCGCGGGTTCCGGTGTTGTGGGTGGTCATCGTTTCCTCCAGGGTCCTAGATCAAGGCGAGCGCGACCAGTGCAATCGTCACCGTCACGTCGACCGGGGGATAGGGTGCGAACAGCTTCTGGGCCAGGACGATTGCGGCGATCGCGACCATCCAGACCATGCTCATCAGGCCGACGCCGGCGAGGATCAGCATCAGGCCGACGCTCGAGCCGACGCAGGCGATGCCGAACTGCGTCCCGGAGCGCAGCCGCTCGCGGCATCGCTGTCGGCACGCCAGCTTGAACGGACTGAGCTCGTAGAGACCGCCGGCGATCACGAGCGCGTCGGCAGCGAGATCGCCGGGGGGCCGGTACAGCTCGTAGGCCGCGAGCCCGACCGCGATCCAGATCACGACGTAGGAGCCCGCGAACAGCGGCGCGGCGATTGCCCCGTCGCGGTCGTTGGCGCGCTGCGCGATCGCCGGGACCGCGCTGGGCACCATCATCGGCACCATCATCGGCACCCATCCGGCCGTCATCATCATGACGTCAGCTCGACGATCGAGGAGCGCAGCGGGGCAGTGAGATCGGGCAGCACCTCGCCCGTCTCGAGCAGCGTCTTGAGGTTGGCGATCACACGCGGCCAGCCCTGGCTGATCATCCTGAGCATCAGCCCATCCGGCTCGAGGTCTTCGTGGACGACGGTCAGCCGCACCTGATCGCCTTCGAGCTGCTCGAGCTCGAACGTCACTTTCGAGCGTCGCTCGGCTGCAAGGCGATCACGCCCGGCATCGGTGATACCGAGCGCAGCAGCCCATTCTGGCGTCGCCGTGTGCCAGGTGTACGAGAGCCGACGATACGGCTCTGACTCGAGCACCCGCTGCTCGGCGTCGGAGATCGTCACGCCGCTCTGACGCCAGGTGACCGGCGAGCCGGACCGCCAGTCCGAGTCGAACGTCAGTCCCCAGTAGCGCTCGGTGAAGGCCGGCTCGGTCAGTGCCTGCCAAAGCCGCTCGGGCGTTGTTCTGATGTAGGTCGTGTAGACGAACGACGGGTTATCCATCGGTGTGTCCTCCAATGCTCGTTTCAGGTCGGCGAGCGCAAGCACGCGGTCTTCGTCATACCGGGTGATCCAGCGCTCGGCGATCTCGTTGATCGGGGCCGAGTTGAGGTAGTGGAGCTTCTCCCTGCCGCGGCGGACGGTCGTGACCAGATTGGCCGCCTCGAGCACGTCAAGGTGCTTGCTGACCGACTGGCGCGCCATGTCGAGCCGCGAGCACAGTTCGCGCAGCGTCTGCCCGTTGCGCTCGTTGAGGCTGTCAAGCAGGAGGCGCCGGCTCGGGTCAGCCAGCGCCCTGAACACCTCGTCCATGGTCGGATATGCAGCCATCTGGCTGCTTATGATATGCAGCCAAGCGGCTGCCTGTCAAACCCGATCGCCCGAAAACAGCTCCGCTTAGACTGCGGCCCGTGTCGGGCCCCGCCTACGCACTCGGGTCGTCGGCCAGCTTCGGGGTCTCGGACTTTCTCGGCGGCACGATCTCGCGGCGGATCGGCACCCTGCAATTCATCTTCTTCACGCAGCTGCTCGGGGTGCTGCTCGCCGCCGGGTGGGTGGCGCTCGGCGGGGACCGGGCGCCGCCACTCGGCGCGGTCGCAGCGGCCGCGGGCGCGGGCCTTGGACTCGCGGTCGGCGTCGCGGCGTTCTTTCAGGCGATGGTCGTGGGCAAGATGAGCGTCGTGGCGCCGATCAGCGCGACCGGCGTGCTGCTGCCGGTCGCCGCGGGGATCGTCGGCGGCGAGCATCCGAGCGCAGCGCAGGCGCTGGGCGTCGTCGCGGCCGTCGCCGGCGTCGTCCTGGCGGCGAGGCCCCCCGGCGAGCGGCTGGCCGGCGCGGCCGAGTCGGGGCTCGGCCTGGCTCTCCTGTCGGCCGTCGGAACGGGCCTGTTCTTGTGGTTGATGGCGCCGGCCAGCCGCCACGGGGTTGCATGGGCGATCCTGATCTCGCGCGCGATCCCGGCGCTCGCGTTGACGGCCGTGGTCGCAGTCCGGCGCACGTCACTGCGTTCTGCGGTTGCACCGCGGACGGCGGGGACGATATTCGTGGCCGGATTGCTCGCGTTCTCGGGCACGGCTCTGTACGCGTCCGCCACCGTCCACGGGCAGCTGGTGATCGTCTCGGTGCTGGGATCGCTGTATCCGGCGGTGACCGTGCTGCTGGCGTTTCGCCTGCTCGGCGAGCGTCTCGGCCACAGCCAGCAGCTGGGCATCGCGGCCGTGTTGGCCGGGGTCGTGCTCCTGTCCACATAGGCCCGCCGCGACTTGACCGCCGGGCCTCGACCGGTCAACGTGCTTTCAGTCAACGGCCCCGCCGATTAGGGTGCGCACATGCCTGATGCCGAAGAGCAGCCTCTCGAGTTGATCCTGGCCCGCAACCTGATCTCGATCATCTCCCTTGCGGGGATGCTGGTCGACACCGACGGAGCGATCGTCTTCTACAACGAGGCGGCCGCGGAGGTGCTCGGCGCCCGCTTCGAGGAAACGGGCCGGATCCCTCAGGACGCCTGGCGCGCCGAGATCGGACCGTTCGACGAGCACGGCGATCGACTGCCGACCGAGAACCTCCCGGTCACGATTGCGTTGCGTGACGCGCGCCCCGGCTACGGGAGGTTCCACATCCGGTCTGCGAACGGGAGCCTGACCCCGATCGAGGCCACCGCCCTACCGCTGGTCGGCTCGGTCGGCCCGCACGGGGCGCTGGTCGTGTTCTGGCCGCTTGACGCCGACCGGGCATGGCCGCTGGAAGGCTCCGGGGCCTGACGCGATGCGCCTCAAGGTGTGGGGTTCGCGCGGGTCGATCCCGGTCCCCGGGCCGGCGTCCTCGGGTTTCGGCGGCAACACGTCGTGCGTGCAAGTGACAAGCCCCGACGGGACCGAGGTGATCCTCGACGCGGGCACCGGGATCCGGGAGCTGGGGGTCGCGCTGATCGGCCACCGCGAGGCGGTTCACATCCTCCTGACCCATCTGCACCTCGACCACATTCAGGGTCTGATGTTCTTCGCACCGCTGTTTGACCCGCAGCGGAAGGTCACGATCTGGGGGCCGACGAGCGCGGACCGGCCGTTACGTGAGCAGCTCGCACGGTATATCTCCGATCCGCTGTCGCCGATCGAGATCCGGGACCTACCGGCGCACGTCAGGTTCGATGACGCCTCCCAGCCCGCGCTGCAGCTCGGAGGCATCGAGGTCAGGAGCACATTCGTCGCGCACCGAGGGCCGACGCTCGGCTACCGGCTGACATCCGGCGCGACCAGCATCTGCTACCTCCCCGATCACGAGCCCGGCCTCGGCGAGGACCTGGCGACGGCCGACCGGACCTGGGTCTCTGGGCTTGCGCTCGCCAGCAAAGCGTCGCTGTTGATCCACGACTGCCAGTACGAGGACGAGGAGTACCGGATGCGGCGGGGTTGGGGCCACTCGAGCGTCTCGGATGCGCTCGTGTTCGCACGGCGGGCCGAGTGTGGCCAGACGCTGATGTTCCACCATGATCCTGACCACGACGACCGTCATCTCGAGTCCCTCGAAGCCGAGGTCGCCGACCGCTGGACCGGACTTGGCGGCCCGGGCAGGATCGGGCTCGCACGCGAGGGTCAGATCATCGAGCTGGCCGACTGAAGTGATCCTCGGCGCGGCAGCGACCTCTCCGACGGCCGGTGCACGTTCTCGATCGCATCCCGGTAGCGACTCAGATCGCCGACCGATACTCTTCGCCATGGGTGGGGTGCCTGAGGCCGAGGAGGCTCGGCGGGCGTTGCTGGCGAGGTGGGCCGAGGAGAGCGGCGTCGGCTGCGAGCCGAGCGGCCGATATCTGAGCGCCTGGCGCGCGTCCCGGGCAACACCAAGCGAGCACTCACACGTCCGGACTCACCGAGTCATCGGCGTCGAGATCTCGCCCCTCTTGGCGGAGATTGCTCGTGACGGGCTCGCGTCGCGCAGCCGGGAGCACCGATGCGGAGACGTCGAGGTCGTGGTCTGCGATGCAAGCAAATATCGGGTGCCTGACGATCTCACAATCGGCTACTTCTTCAACCCCTTCTACGGTGAGACGCTTGACACTGTTCTGCGAAACATCGTCGGCTCGATCGATCGCCGCCCACGGCGTGTCCGGCTGATCTACGTCGATCCGGTGTTTGGTCGGCAGATTCTCGCAACCGGACGGTTTCGCCTTGAGAAGTGGCTGCGTGGCGGGCTCCGCGACAGGCGCCTGTCGCGGGCCGCGATCTTCGAAAGCTGCTGACCGGTTCCGCCGCCGATCCACTGAGGCGCGCTTTCAGTCTCTCGCGGTAGGCGGTGCCGGCGGGCTATGAGAGACTCGGCCGATGGAGCGCACGATCCGCGTCATCCGACACGTTGACGGCCCGCTCAAGGACACCGTTGTCGAGGTAGTCGAGGACGACGGCGGCGCGCTGCGGCTCGTGGCGCGCGAGTTGCACGTCTCGTTTGACTCGAGCGGTCGGACAGGCACCGTCGAGGACATCACGCCGCCGCGGGCGTAGCGCCTGGGTTGCCAGCTCGGACTCCTGACGTCCGCTGACGAGCGTGAGGTCGAATCGGTGTGAACGCTGTTCGCAGCTCGTCCTGACTGACGGGGTGCGGCCCGCCTCGATCGGGTCCGGCGTCGCTGAAGCAGAGCACGTAGAGCCGCCGTGTCAACACGGCGCCGGATCTGTGAGATGCCGTAGCACGAGCCGCCGGCGGCTGAGTCCGCTGGGCGTGGGGAGTCGATCACGTGCGGGGCGCCGGCCGATACCCAGCAGGCGGTAAGTGATGAGCTCGTATCTCGCGGTGCTGAGGAACTACACCGGCTTCAGCGGCCGGGCGAGCCGGACCGAGTTCTGGATGTTCACGCTGGTGAACTTCGTGATCGGAGTGATCCTGTATCTCCTCTTCTTTGCCGCGCACGCACTGGTGGTCCTCCTGATTGTCTATGACCTCGGGGTCCTGCTGCCGAGCCTGGCCGTCGGCTTCCGCCGCCTCCACGACACCAACCGGAGCGGTCGGTGGTTGTTGCTCGACCTGATCGCGGTGATCGGGGCGATCGTGCTCCTGGTGTTCTTCTGCACCGACAGCAACCCGGGCGACAACCGGTACGGCCAGAACCCGAAGGGTCTCGCCCCGGCCTGATCGGCCCGCCGGCCGCCCGGCGCGCGCACCTTCCGCGACATATCCGCGCGCCGTTTCTGGATAGGCTGCAGCGGTGGTGGTCGCCATGGATCGGGCGCGGGTCCGACGGCGCGGCGTGCGCGTGATCGCGATTATCGCCGCCTACAACGAGGAGGCATACATCGACGCGTGCCTGCGCCATCTCCACGAGCAGGGGGTCCAGGCGTATCTGATCGACGACTCCTCGACCGACCGCACGGTCAGCATCGCCGAGCGTCACCTCGGGCGGGGGCTCGTCGCGATCGAGCCGCGGGAGCGCAGGGGCGTCCACTCGCTCCGGGAGAAGCTACTGCGAAAGGAGGAGCTCGCCGCGCACCTCGACGCCGACTGGTTCCTCCACATGGACGCCGACGAGTTCCGCGCCGCCGATCGGTCAGACCGGACGCTCTCTGAAGCCATCGAGGAGATCGATCGGGAGGGGTTCAATGCCGTCGGCTTCAGCGAGTTCGTCTTCATCCCGACGCGCGAATCGCCGGATCACGAGCACGCTGATTTTCAGCAGACGATGCGCTCGTACTACCACTTCTGCCCGTTTCCCCAACACCGCCTGAACCTGTGGAAACGCCAGGACCGAGTCGACCTCGCCACCAGAGGCGGACATCAGGTTCAGTTCCCCGAGCGTCGCGTCGCGCCGGTCGAGTTTCGCATGCGGCACTATCACTTTCTGAGCGTCCCGCACGCGGTCCGCAAACTCGTCGGCAGGCCCTATCCGCCTGAAGAGCTCGAGCGCGGCTGGCACGGCTGGCGGGTGAAGCTCCGCCCCGAGATGCGACGGGGTTCCTCGGGTCGAGCGTCCTGCGGCGATCCGGTCGCGACCATGAAGTCCTTGGAGCCTGTCGCCATCCTCGAGGCGGCGACGCCCGCTTCGATTTCCGGACGGACGACGTCGAGGAGATCCTGCGCGTGTTCCCGGCGGAGATCGTGGTGTTCGCCGGCAGCGTGGAACGACCGGCGGGGAACGGCGTAGCGGATTGGTATCGCGCCGCGATCGATCGATTCCTGGCTCCGCTTGCCGAGCTCCGGTTGGTGTACATCTCAAGCGACGCGATCTTCGACGGGAGTCGCGGGCAATACCGCGAGGCCGATCCGCCATCGCCGGCCGACGGATACGGCCGGAATCTCCTCTTGTTCGAAGATCGCGTGCGGGCTGCCTGCCGCGACCACTGCATCGTGCGGCCGAGCTACCTCTACGGCTTCGGGGCACACGGTCTTGACCGGCGGCTCGCCAAGACGCGCAAGCTGCTGCTCGCGGGCGAGTCCGCGCAATACGCCGTCGACCTGTTCAAGAGTCCGATGGAGATCGGGGAGGTCGCCGAGACGGTGCTGGCGCTCGCGATCGGAAGCGCAACGGGCACCGTCCACGTCTCCGGTCCGAGGTCCTCCGCCTTTGACTTCCACCATGACGCGATGGTGGCGCTCGGACTGCCGGCCGATCGCATCCGGCCGATCACGCTCCCGGAGGGCTCGACGATCCCTCGGGATACCTCGCTCGATCCGGCTCGCATGACCATGCTGACCGGCATCGTCCCGCGATCGGTCAAAGCCGCGCTCGGGCAACGTCACGCGACGAGGTTCGATTGTGATGAGCCGGAATCAGGCCTCGATCCTCCCCCTCGCCGCACCGCTCGAAGGCGAAGCCCTGCGCTTCTGGCCCCTCGCGAACCGTCACGTCCTGTGGGGATGGAAGCGCGACGTCGGCGCGCAGAACCGGATGGTCTACTACTCGGCGCGCCTGGTCAGGAGCAACGGCGGGCTCGGTGTGACCGATTCCTTCTTCGTCTATCGGCACCGCACGACCCGCGCGGCCGCCAGACGCGTCCACCACGCGCTCCCCACGCTCGAACAGGACCGGCCTGCGTTTCTCGGGCCGATCGTCCTCGAGACCAGCGAGGACCGTCGTGCGGGACTCCAGGTGGTCACGTTCCGTGCCGGCACACCCGCCGCCGAGGACCGAGACCGCGTTCGACGGCTGGCGCTCCGGCGTCCCAGGGCCTCCCTCGGGGGGCCGCGGCTCCCGTCGCCAACCCCGCCCGATGCCGCGTCATCCCTGCTGCCCGCGGACCTCTACCTCGGATCGGGGGTCTCCTACGAAGCCGGCCTGCCGACCCTCTGCGATATCCACGATGCGTTTTCTCTCGATGATCACGGTCGCGACACGTTCACGATCGGAGCCCGGGACGACCTCCCCGAACGACTCGCAGAACAACCGGAGCAGACGTTCGCCGGCTTCTGCCACCTCCACGTCCTCGCCCTTGGTGCACAGCCGACCCGCGCGCAACGGATCGTCACCGACCTCCATCACAGAGGCCTCGCGCCGCCGATCCTCACCGACAACGTCGACAACCTGCTCGCGAAGACGGGTGTCCCATTCACGCGGACGCGCGGCAGCGGTGTGTTCAACGAACGCTTTCCCGTCGAGTTCCGTACCCGCACGCTGATCGTGGTCGGAGTGGCAGCCGATCGCCGCGAGATCGTCCGCCAAGCCCGGGCGCGGCGAATGCGGATCATCGTCGTGAATCCGTGCACTCGCGTCTCGCCGCGCGTCCAACACCTGAACTATGTGCGACCCGCCGATCTCTTTTTTCGCGAGACCGCGGACACGTTCTTCTCGCGGCTGCATGCCTCGCTCAATGGCTCAAGTCAAAGTCGCCGCGCGTGACCGGGCGGGGTTTCGGCTACAGGCGCCCAGCTCGTTCATCGGTGGCTGCTCAAGTCTTCAGCCTCGCCTCCGATATTCAGAACATGAGGTCAGAGACAAGCTCTCCGGACCCGGCGGCGGATCCGAAGCTGGGCCGTTACCGGCGGGCCCGCCGATCGGTCTTCGGGGTCCTGATCGGGGTCTGGGTGGTCGTGATAGTGCTGATCGTGATCGTTCCAAGGCTCGGCGCTGCGGCGGTCGCTCTCGCCCTTGGGCTGGGCAACACTGCCTACAGCCTGCTCCTGCTCAGGCAGCTGCGCGTAGGGCACCTGCGCCGTGCTGCTGAGGAGCGCCAGCCGAACTCGGAGGCGGTTGTCTGACCGCGGGCTCGACTGGGCCTCGCCGCTTTTCGCTCGCTTGACAGTCTCGGAAAAAGTGATATCTATTAGAAATCACTTTTTATGAGACACCAGGTCAGGTGGAGGGATCATGAGCCAAGTCCAGCCATACCGCCAGCCCGAGGCAACACCCGTCGGGCACTCGGGGACCCGCGTCGACATCCACGAGCGCCCGGCCTGGGCGATCAGCGGCTGGCCCGGCGTAGTCGTGGTCGCCGCCTGCATCGCCGCTGCCGTTCTACTGGCAGGATCGGCGTGGATCATCGCGCCGATCGTCGTCGCTGTCCTGATCTTGACCTCACTGGTGATCGTGCAGCCGGGGCACACCAAGGTCATCCGCTTCTTCGGCGCCTACGTCGGAACCATCCGACGCACCGGCCTGTGGTGGATCGTTCCGCTGGCCGACCGGCGGAGCCTGAGCATCCGTGTCCGGAACTTCGAGACCAACCACCTGAAGGTCAACGACGCCGATGGGAACCCCGTCGAGATAGCCGCGATCGTCGTGTGGCAGGTCGCCGACACCTCGCGGGCGGTCTACGCCGTCGACGACTACGACAACTTCGTGCGCGTGCAGGCCGAGTCGGCGTTGCGTCATGTCGCGACGACGCATCCCTATGACGATCCGGGCGGGGAGGGAACGTCGCTGCGCGGCTCGGTCGATGTGGTCGCGGCAGAGCTTGCAGATGAGGTGGCCCAGCGGGTCGTGATCGCCGGCGTCGAGATCGTGGAGGTACGCATCAGTCATCTCGCGTATGCCTCGGAGGTCGCCCAGGCGATGCTGCGCCGCCAGCAGGCCAACGCGATCGTCGCGGCCCGCTCGCGGATCGTCGAGGGCGCGGTCGGGATGGTCGACCTGGCCCTTGCCAGTTTGGATGAACGCGGGATCGTCGAGCTCGACGAGGAGCGCAAGGCGGCGATGGTCAGCAATCTGCTGGTCGTGCTCTGCGCTGACCAGCCGGCGTCCCCGGTCGTCAATACCGGCACGCTTTATACGTGAGCCGCGAGCGCAAGCAGGTGCCGCTGCGCTTGGATCCAGCGGTGCACGACGCCTTGGCGCGGTGGGCCGCCGACGATTTCCGCAGCCTCAACGCTCACATCGAGATGCTGTTGCGACGGGCCCTGGATGACGCCGGTCGGATGCCCCACCAGGCAAGACCGATCCCAAGACGGGGCCGGCCACCCACTCGAAGCGCCTGACCGCCGACCGTCCCGACACCGGGACGGCGGCATCGGGCGTGTCTACGGAAGTCGCCCCGACCAGCGCGTCGACGCGACCGCGCCGAGCAGCAGCAGCACGAGCCCGCCGATTGCGAAGTCCGCCGTGACCTCGCGTTTGCGGGTCACGCTTCCGATCCGAGCTCCGAGCCCCTTGTAGATCGAGCTCAGCCGGTCCGCGCTCTGGGCATCGAACTCGCGTCCGTGGGAAACCGCGGCGATCTGCCGCATCAGCTGCGGATCGGGCGGGACCGCGAGCGGCGGTCCGAACGGCTCGGGATTAAGGAGCATCCCGCTCGGCGTCCCGAGGGCGACGGTATAGATCGGGATCTTCTCGCGGGCGGCAAGGCGTGCGGCCGTGATCACGTTGACTCCCGCGTTGGCCGCACCGTCCGAGACCAGCACGATCGCGCCGGCACCGGCCACGGCCCGCCGGTTGTGCAGCAGCCGGAGCGCGAGCTCGAGCGCATCGCCGGTCGCGGTCGCGCCATTGGCCACCTGCCGGTCGATCACGGCCCGCGCGGCCCCGCGGTTGAGCGTCGGTGCCTGGACGGAGTTCGGCGCCGAGGAGAACGCGATCGCGCCGACGCGTGCGTTACCCGGAAGATGATCGATGAACCCGTCGGCGGCGCGCTCCGCGGCGATCAGACGCGTCGGCTTGACATCGGTCGCGGCCATCGAGCCGGACTCGTCAGCCACGAGCATCACCGTTGTCGCTTTGATCGATGCGCTGTAGCTGACGTGCGGGCGGGCAAGCGCGACCGCGAGCGCCGCGATCGCCGCGAGCACAGCTGCGACCGGGAGATGGCGCCGCCATGAGGTTTCGCCACGCACCGCGATCTGGAGCGTGGACACGGCCGGGAAGCGGATCGCGTATCGACGGGCGCGCCTACGCGCGGCAACCGATGCGCCGAGCAGGGCGGGAACCAGTGCCAGACCGATCAGCCATGCCGGCGATGCGAAGCTCATCGGAGGTTTCGGCCCAGCGCCACGAGCCAGTCCTCGTCGGTCGACAGCGCGACGTGGTGGACGCGCAGCCGGCGGAGCTCGCGTCCCACTGCCTCACGGCGCTCGCGCTCAATCGCGGCGAAGCGATCGCGGACGCGCCGGCGCGAGGTGTCGATCTCGATCCGCGCGCCGCTCTCGGGATCGACGAGTGACAGGTATCCGAGCCGCGGCAGCTCCGTTTCGCGCGGATCGACGATCTCTACGGCGAGCACCGAGTGACGGACTCCAAGCGAACCGAGCGGGCGCTCCCAGGCATGCTGATCGCGGAAGTCGGAGATCAGCACGACGAGCCCGGGCTGGCGGGCCAGGCGCGCCACGTGCCGGAGCCCGTCAGCCAAGCCGTCACGGTCATGCTGGCCGTCGGGCGCGATCCCCTCGACGAGAAACCGGCGCAGGGCGACCATCCCGGGCCTGGAGCCACGGGGCGGGAGCACGCGCGGGCTCGCGGCGCCGAACGCAACCAGGCCGACGCTGCCGGTGCGCCGAACGCCGAGACGCCCGAACACGAGCGCCACGCCCTCGGCGACGTCGGCCTTCAGCCGCCGCGCCGTGCCGAATGCCATCGACGGCGACACGTCGAGCACGATCCAGGTCGTGAACGCACGCTCGGGCACGTGCAGACGGACGTGAGCCTGGCCTGTGCGAGCGGACGCCGCTGGGTCGATATGGCGCACGTCGTCGCCGATCTGGTACGGGCGCAGCTGCGAAAGCTCGGTGCCGACCCCCACGCCGGCCGCGCGTCGATCGCCGGGTAGCGTCCGCGCGACGAGGCGGTTGAGCGCGACGTCAAGCGCGTCGATCAGCTGCGCAACGATCGGGCCCGGACCCTGGCGTGCTGCCGGTGGTTGGAGCCGCGCCGAGCTCACTGCGCCCCGACCGCCGTCTGATCGTGGATCAGGTGCGTGGTGTCGGGCTGCGCCACCGCCGCCAGCACCTGGCCGAGCAGCTCGTCGGCCGTCACGCCTTCGCTGAGCGCGTCGTAGGAGAGCACGAGCCGGTGGCGCAGCACATCCGCGGCGAGATCGCGGACGTCGTCACCGGCAACGTGACCGCGCCCGCGCAGGAGCGCGAGCACGCGCGCTGCCTGGACCAGTCCGATCGGCCCCCGTGGACTTGAGCCGAACTCGATCAGCGGCGCCAGCTCCGCGAGACCGTGTTCCTCCGGGTGGCGGGTCGCATCCGCGAGCGCGACCGCATAGCCGATCACGTCGCGATCGACGAGCACCGTCTGCGCCGTGCGGGCGTGGCGCCGGAGATCGTCGAGCGATATGCATTCGCGCACGATCGCGGGATCGACGAGGCTGCGCCCGACGACCGCAGCCTCCTCGCCGACGCTCGGATAGTCGACGAGGACCTTCATCAGGAAGCGGTCGACCTGCGCCTCGGGCAGCGGATACGTGCCCTCGGACTCGATCGGGTTCTGGGTCGCCATCACGATGAATGGCAGCGGCACCTCAAACGCGGTGCCCCCGATCGTCACCTGCTGCTCCTGCATCACCTCGAGCAGCGCGGACTGCACCTTGGCTGGGGCCCGATTGATCTCGTCGGCGAGCAGGAAGTTGCACATCACGGGCCCCATCTCGGTGTCGAACGCGCCGGTGTCCGGTCGATAGACGCGGGTGCCCACGAGGTCAGCGGGGACCAGGTCAGGCGTGAACTGGATCCGGCTGTAGGAGCCGCCGAGCACGGTCGCAAGCGTCTTGATCGTCAGTGTCTTCGCCAGTCCAGGAACGCCCTCGAGCAACACGTGGCCGCCCGCCAGCAGGCTCACAAGCAGGCGCTCGAGCATCGCGTCCTGGCCGACGATCACGCGCTTGATCTCGTACAACGCCTCCTGCAAGGCCTCGCGCGCCTCCCTGCGCAGGTCGTTGGTGTGCTCCATCTGCTCTGTGTCGTTCATCTGTCCTCCGCGATCGCTGTCACCTAGACGAGACGGCCGAACCAGCGGAGCGACAAGGCGCAGCCGAGCAACAGCAGCGCCAGGGCTCCACCGGCCACGCTCGCGGTGATCTCCTGTTTGACTTGCTTATGGCCGAGCCGGGCGGCGAGCCGCGCGTAGGCAGCGCTCACACCGGCGGTGTCTGAAGTCTCGAACGTCTTACCGCCGGATACGCGCGCTATCTCCGCGAGCTGCTCGCGGCCGACGGGCACGTGCGCGGTGACCGTCCCGGAGCGGCGGTTGATCGGGATCGTTCCGTTCGGCGTGCCGACCGAGATCGTGTAGATCGGGATGTGTCGGGCGCGCGCCTCACGAGCTGCCACCAGCGGGCCGAGGCCGACGTTCGAGGCGCCGTCCGAGATCAAGACGATCGCGCCCGGTGGACGCCTGCCGGCGACCGGCGGAACGGCGAGCAGCTGCTGCTCGGCGGTCGCGATCGCCTCCCCGATCGCGGTGCCGCCGCTCGTCGGCGGCAACCGCCCCACCGAGGCCGCCGTGAGCGCATGATCGGGCGTCGGCGACTGCAGAACGATCGGTCTGCGCGCGAACGCGAGCAGTCCGACCTCGACGGTGCCGGGGACGCTTGCGAGAAAGCGGCGCGCGGCGCGTTGCGCGGCACGCTCGCGCGTCGGGGCGACGTCGCTCGCCTGCATCGAGCTGCTGACGTCGTTGGCGAGCATGATCGCGCCGTCGGTGACCGGTTTGGCGACCGTACGCTGTGGACGCGCAGCGGCAACGATAAGCACCACCAGCGCGAGGGCGAACGCAAGCATTGGCGCGTGGCGGCGCCAGCCCGGGCGTCGCGGCGCGACCGACGCGGTGAGCACCGGCACGACGAATGCAGATGCGGCTCGTGCTCGCCGGCGCTGCTCACCCGCGTACCACCAGATCAGGAATGGGATCGCGAGCAGCGCGGTCAGCACCAGCGGGTCGGCGAAGCTCATGGAGATCCCGCGGGTCGCGCCGTCAGCGTGGTCTGCGTCGTATACGTAGTGAGCGCCTTGTCGTACTGGATCTGGACTCGATCGCCGGAATGCAGGCGGGCGATGATCGAGTTGACCTGCGCCGGCGACGACACCTGCTGGTTGTCGATCTCCGTGACCACGTCCCCGGGCTCGAGCCCGGCCGCCGCGCCCGGGCTGCCCGGAATCACGTCGAGGACCAGCGCTCCGTTTGCGAACGGGAAGCCGCTCCCGCTGGCCGGCGAGATAACAGCGGGAAAGGGAGAGCCGGCCATATCGACGCCGAGCCAGGCAGGCGTCTCGCTGCCCGACCGTCCCCCGCCCGAGCCGGCCACCAGCGAGACAGCCCCGTACGCCGCGCCGGCAGCGAGCAGTGTTCCCACCCCGATCAGCAGCCGCTCTGCCCACCGCCCGCGGATGTCGCGGAGCACGCCGCTCAGCCGCTCAAGCACGCCGCGGCGCCCGCGACGCAGACGCTCGCGCGTGCGCGTCAGATGACCGGCCGTTGGCCGCGCCCGGACGACCTTGCTGGGTGACTGTTCTGCTGGGGGGGCGGTCCGCTCCTCGGCAAGTGATCGACGCTCGGCCAGTTCCTCTGCCGCAGCCGCTGAGTCGAGCCGCCAGTCGCCGGACCACAGGTGCCGTGGTGCGCTCATCTGCTCGCCCGGAAGCTAAGTCGTGTTGGTGAGATCTTCTTAAGAACTGGGCCGCGATCGCTGATCGTCGCGAGCGGCGCCGGTGTGCGTGCGGCGGCCTAGCGCTGCTGGCAGGCCTTCTGGGCCTGTTGGAAGGCGGGTGATCGGGGGTTGAGTCCCGCGCCGCCGGAGCTGACCGTGATGCCCTCGGCGTTGGCGCTGACCGTGGGGTCGGGGAAGTTCGGCACGCCGTGCTCGCGCATGCAGTGCGCGTGTGCGAGTGCGGACTGCTTGGCCTTCGCGACGAGTTCCGGGTTGCGGGGGCTGCTGCTGCCGCCGCCGATCAGCCCCCGGCACGTCTTGTCGGCGGCTTCGTACGCGGGTGATTGCGAGTTGAGATTGCTGGGGAGGTTGAAGTTGTAGCCGTCGATGCCGAAGCTGTTCGGTCCTTGGCTGGTACTGGGGTCGGGGAAGCCGGGCACGCCGTTGGAGCGCATGCAGGCCGAGAACTTCACCAGCGATCCGGACAGGCTTGAGCCGGTCCCGGTCTGAGCGGAGCTCGGATTGCTCGAGGATCCGCAGGCCGCGACCAGGAGCGCGCAACTTAGTGCAGCGGATGCGATCCAGAGTCGTGCGGTGGTCACGTTCATGCCAGCCGCGGTTGTAGGCCGTGGCCCGTAACAGGGCCGTAACGGTGTTATGCGGCGGTTATGCATGGCGCACGCGGCACACCCGAGCCGTACAGCCGGGTAATGCACGCCGACGTGGACGCGCGAGTAGGCGACTGCACCCGCAAGCGGGGCGAGCAGCGGCACCATCGCCGGGAGCTCGGCTCCGACCGCCAGCGTGAACGCGAACCCCGAGGGCGGCGTGTCCGGACGGAAACGACGTCGACGGCGGCATCGTGACCAGCGGTGGCCGCGCGCTGGCCGACGGCCGATGTCTGCGCACCAGCCACTTGGCGGGCCCATTCGACACAACCGAGGCCACAGCGATCGCGCCGACGCCGCGACAAGCCGCTCGCCGTCCCCTACGGCCCCCGAACGCTGCGAGTCCGGCCGCGATGCCGAACCACAGCCGCGACAGGCTCGCTGTCTGGGTGACTACGACCAGGGTTCGATCGAGCTGCGGTGAGCGTAAGCCGGCGGACCGGCCCATGAGCGTCTCGTCGAGGCGCTGGATGCGCTCAAGTGTCATCACGCGATCTGGCATCGCTGGCCCCCTTTAGTTGGGTCCCAAGCGGGGCGCTCGCGAGGGACAACATCAGGCGCAGTGTCTACTCCTCTGCTTCGTCCGCGTGGATCGTGGCATCGCGGTCCTCCGACTCGTCGACTCGCTGCCTGTCGAGGGCAGCGAGCTGTTCGGTGGCATCCATCGGTGGATCATCCCACCGGTGGTGCCCCCTTTGGTGCCCCCGTCGGCCGGGATCGGCCGAATCCCAAAGCCCGCCGCCGGACTTGAACCGGCAACCCCTTCATTACAAGTGAAGTGCTCTACCAATTGAGCTAGGCGGGCGCGGTCCCCGAGTCTTGCACGCAGCGGTTCCGGAAGGGTGGCGGCCGAAGCCGGCCGACGAGCAAAGCGCGCGGCGTCAGGCCACGACTCACTCGAGCGCGGCGAGCGTTCGCTCCCACCAGGAGAGGGTGTCGGCCATCGTCTGGCGCAGCGGGATCTCGGGCTCCCAGCCGGTATCGGCAGTCAGGCGCGAATGGTCGCCGCGGAGGTCCATCACCTCGTGGGCGCGGACGAGGGTTGCGTCCACTTCGTGGTCGACCGTCATCGGCGCGACGAGCTGGGAGAGCAGCCGCACCTGCTCGGCGGCCGAAACCGACACGCCGGAGCTGACGTTGTAGACCCGCTCGGGAGCCCCGGCGGCGAGCTGGCGGTAGGCGCAAACGACGTCGCGGACGTCAGTGAAGTCCCGGCGGGTGTCGGGGTTGCCGGTCGTCACCGCGATCCGGTCCGCCCCCGCGAGCCGGCCCTGGACCGCCTGGCGAGCGATCGATGACAACAGGAAGATCGGCCGCTGGCCGGGGCCCGAGTGGCTGAACGGCCGGGTGCGGACGATGTCGAGACCGTGGTAGTCGGCGTACACGGCGGCAAGCTGCTCGGCGCTCGTCTTCGAGACCGCGTACGGGCTGGCCGGCGCAACCGGAGCCGACTCGGGGATCGGGAGACTCGCGGGGATCCCGTAGACCTCGCACGAGCTGACCCAGACCACTCGCGCGCGTGGCGCCTCCCGGCGCAGCCCCTCGAGCAGGTTCACCGCGCCGTTGACGTTCTCGCTCACCGTCTGGGCCGGGTGCTCCCAGGACTTTCCGACCGAGCTGAGCGCCGCCAGGTGGTAGACGACCTCGGGGTGAGCGTCGGCGACGGCAGCCCGCACGGCCGCGGCGTCGCGGAGGTCGACCGCGACCTCGGTCGCCGACCCCGAGACGGCCGTCCCCGCGCGCGAGAGTGCGACGACCTGATCGCCGGCGTCCGCGCACGCGCGCACCAGCCACCTGCCGGCGAATCCTGCCGCGCCAGTGATCAGGACCCGCGGCGTCACAGGGCGGCGTCAGCCGGCGGGCTGCACCGACACGGCGTGCTCGAACGTCCCGTGGCCGTTGCTCGAGTAGTCGGTCTCCTCCTCGGGCGGTACCGGCTCCGGCTCGGCGTTGACCCGCCGCTCGAGCTCTCCGAGCACGAACCCGAACACCAGGTGGCGCCAGGCGGCCTGCGCGAACGCCGTGCGGTTGCCGCTCAGCTTCGGCAGGTCGTTGCGCGCCGGGTGAAAGCGGTCGGTGACGTTCGTCAGCGGCCACAGGGCGAGATGCTCGACCAGCGCCGCGACCGGTCCGCGCAGCGGCGCCGGGATCGGCATCGCGGGCGCGACGTTCGCGTACACCGCGCCGAACAGAGCGCCGTTGCCGACGTGAATCGCGAGGCCGGCCGGGTACCAGCCGCTGCCCTTGGTGATGGCCTTGCCGAGCAGTTCGACATCGTCCTGATTGCTGGAGAAGACCAGCTTGTCGAGCGGCTGCTGGAGCGCCCAGACACCGGCGGCGACGGCGCCGCAGGCCGCTCCTCGCAGGGTCCTGGTGCTGTCGAAGCCGGGACTCAAGGTGCTCAACTGTAACGGGCAGGCCCGGAACGGGTACGCCAATGTGCGATGAGTCACGATCGCCTGCACAAGCGGGCCCGCGAGCACCGAGCCAACCTATTCCTCTACGGGCTCGTGCGGGTCCTGTTCCAGCCGGTTTTCTATATCTACTTCCGCTACACGCGGATCGGGCGCGAGCACATCCCCAAGCGCGGTCCGGTGATCCTGGCCTCCAACCACCGGAGCTTCCTGGACCCGTTCGTGATCGCGACGATGGCTCGCCGGCCGATGTACTACGTCGCCAAGAAGGAGTTGTTCCAAAGCCGCTTATTGGGCTGGGTCCTGATTGCGCTGGGCGCCTTCCCCGTCGATCGAGGGGCTGGCGACACGGACATGATCGAGACCGCGAAGGCGATCCTCGCGCGCGGCGACATCGTCCTGATGTTCCCCGAGGGCACTCGGACCCGACCCGGCTCACTTGGCCAGCCGCGGCGCGGGGTCGGACGACTGGCGCTCGAGACCGGCGCCCCAGTCGTCCCGGTCGCGGTGATCGGCACCGAGGCGGTGCGGAACGGGTGGCGGGTCCGGCCGCACAAGGTGCGCATCCGCGCCGGCCGTCCGCTGCGATTCCCGGTCGTCGAGGAGCCCTCGAAGGCGCTCGCGGGCGCGGTCACCGACCGGATCTGGCCGTGCGTGATGCTGCAGTGGGAGTGGCTCGGCGGACTGCCGCCCGTCCGGCGCGTGGCGATCATCGGCGCCGGCACCTGGGGCACGAGCCTGGCGGTCTGCATCGCGCAGGCCGGGCTCGAGGTGGACCTCGGCTGTCGCACCCCCGAGCAGGCGCTGGCGGTCGGCGAGTCGCGCGAGAACGCGCGCTACCTGCCGGGCGTCAGGCTGCCCGACGAGGTCCGCGTTGTGCGCGCCTCCGAGCTCAACCTCGAGGGCCACGACATCGTCTGTCTCGCCGTACCGGCGAAGGCGCTGCCGGCGGTGCTGGCTGCCCACGGTGGGCGGATCTCGAGCCGGACCGCCGTGCTGGTGGTCAGCAAGGGGCTGGTGCCGCCGCTCGGCACGCTCCCGTGTGCGTTTGCGGCCGAACGCTGCAACGCCCGCGCCGTCGCCGCTCTCGGGGGGCCGGCCCACGCCGCCGAGATGGTCCAGCACGGCGCCTCGGTCGTGGTCGCCTCGATCGACACCGCCTTCGCACGCCAGCTCGCCGACGCCCTGCGCACCGCCAACCTCGATGTCGCGGTCACCAACGACGTCACCGGCGTCGAGCTCGCGGGCTGCGCCAAGAATGCCGCCGTGCTGGCGGCGGCGGCTGCCTCGCCGGCCGGGCCCAACATCGCCGGCGCCGCCGCAGGAAAGGTGTTCGCCGAGGTTGACGCGCTCGCGCGCGCGAGTGGGGGGCGCCCGGAGACGTTCGCCGGCCTGGCTGGCGCCGGGGACCTGGTCGCCACCGTCGTCGCGAGCGATTCGCGCAATCGGAGGGCCGGAGAGCTGCTCGCCCAGGGGGTGCCATCGCGTGAGATCGATGCCGTCCTGGGCCACGCCGCCGAGGCGGTCGACTCGGTGCCGCTGCTCGCCGAGGCGGCGCGCGCGGCCCGCCTCCAGACCCCCGCGCTTGACGGGCTGGCGGCGCTGCTCGAGGGCCGGATTGAGCCCGAGCGGTGGGCCGCCACCGTCAGCGAGCCCGCTCGCCCCAAGTCCCAGCGACCGATACGAGCAGCCTGATGTGCTCCGGCGCCGATCCAGCGGCAAGCACCTAACGAAGGTAGATTCAGGATGCCGTGGTCGACGAGGTGCCCAAAAACAAGGCGGAGCTCGACGCTCGCTTCACCGAGCTCTATCGGCGCCATCTGCGAGACGTCTACTCCTACAGCTACTACAGGGTCGGCAACCACCACGACGCCGAGGACCTCACCGAGCAGACGTTTCTGCAGGCCTACCGCCACTTTGAACGCGCGCTTCGAGAGTCACACGGCCGGCCGCTGCGACCCTGGCTCATCCGGATCGCGCACAACCTGGCGGCCAACTTCTACCGCGACCGGTCACGGAAGCCCGAGTCGGCAATCGAGGATGCCGGCTTGATCTCCGCACCCCACACGACCGAGTCGCTGGTCGAGGGCCGCGAGGAGCTCAAGGCGATCCTCGACGGCGTCCAGCAACTCCCCGATGATCGGCGTGAGGCGCTGATCATGCGCTTCGCGTTGGGCATGGACAACCGCGAGATCGCACGCGCGCTGGGCCGCAGTGACGGCGCGACCAAGGTGCTGCTGCACCGCGCGATCCGCCAGCTCGAGACGATCGTCAGCACCAATGCCGGCGAGGAGGTGGCCCGATGAGCTCTGGAGTGACGGACTTCGAGGCGCTGCTGCGCGAGGCGCTGTCGCCGGTCGACCCGCCCGAGGACCTGACCGCGCGGATGGAGGTCAGGCTCGTCAACCTGACTGAGCTCGCCCAGGAGGAGCTCGAGGCGTGGGAGCTGTCAGCGATGCGCGACCCGCGCAACTGGGTCCGTCCCGCGGCCGCCGCCGTGATCGGCGCGAGCGCCGGGACGGCGCTGGTCGTGCTCAGGGTGCGCTCGCGACACCGCGCCCGCGCGCAGCAGTCGTCCAACGTGCTCGAGCTGGCCGGGCGGACGCTGCACGACTTCGCCGAGGAGGCTCGGCGCATCCTGCCTGACCGGTAGCCCGTTCTGCGCTCGCGCCCGCCGCCCCCCGACGGGGCCCGCGAGCGCCGCTGATACCGTCATCCGCCATGGCTGTCTGCTACCGCCACCCATCTCGCGAGACCGGCGTCTCATGCTCGTCATGCGGGCGGCCGATCTGCCCCGACTGCATGACGCCGACCTCGGTCGGGATGCGATGCCCGGAGTGCGCGCGGGATCGGACCAAGGTCAAGACGATTCGCAGCGCCCGCGCCAGCGGGCCGATCGTGACCCAGGCGCTGATCACGATCAACGTCGTCGTGTTCCTCGCCGAGACGGCTGCCGGCGCGCCGCTCGGAGGTGGGGGCGGCGGCTACATCTTCAATCACGGTGCTCTGTTCGGCCCGCTGATCGCCCACAACGCCGAGTACTGGCGCCTGTTCACGTCAGGGTTCCTGCACGACGGCCTGATCCACATCCTGTTCAACATGCTGTTCCTGTACTTCATCGGAATCATGCTCGAGCCCGCGATCGGCCATTGGAACTTCGTCGTCGTCTACCTGGTGTCGCTGCTCGCGGGGTCGTTCGGCGCGCTGTTGTTCCAACCCGAGGCCGTGACGATCGGCGCCTCAGCGGCCTGCTTCGGCGCCCTCGGGGCGCTGATCGTGGTCTCCCACTACCGAGGCATCTCGATCTGGCAGAGCGGGTTGGGGGTAACGCTGTTGATCAACGTTGTGTTCTCGCTCAGCGTCTCGGGGATCTCGATCGGAGGCCACTTAGGCGGGCTGGTCGCCGGGGCGATCTGCGGCTTCGTGATCGTGCAGCTCGGCGAGCGGCGCGGGATGCAAGGCGCGGCGATCGCCTGCTGCGCGCTCGTCGGAGTGCTTAGCGTGGTCGGCGCGGTGGCGGTCGCCGGCAGCCACGGGCTGACGCCGGGCGGCGTCGGCTTCTGAACCGGCGACCGGGCGCCCGGGTCAGCTACAGCTCGACCCTCAGCGCCCCGCCCGGAGCCTCGGTGAAACGCTCGGGATGGAGGATGCTCGCCAGCAGCTCGAGGCCGTCGACGATCCGCGGCCCGGGCCGCGAGAAGTAGGCCGACGCGTTGACGGCAACGACCGCGCCGGCGCCGATCGCGGCCAGCTCATCGCGGTGCATCTCGGCCTCGCGGTAGGCGATTTCAGCGTCGTAGCCGCACGGCATCACGATCACGACGTCGGGCTGGGTCGCCTGGACCTCGGGCCAGGTCCGCTGCTCGGAGTTCTCGCCGGCGAAGCCGAGCACGTCCTCGCCACCGGCGAACTCGATCAGCTGCGGGGTCCAATGGCCCGCGGCGAACGGCGGGTCGAGCCACTCGAGCGCGACCACGCGTGGGCGGCGCGCATCCCTGACCGCGAGCCGGACGCGGTCGATCCGCTCCGCGGCATCGCGGATGAGCTCGACAGCCGCATCCTTGCGATCGGTCGCCTGGGCGAGCGTGCGGGCATCGCCGAGGACCTCGCCGACGGTATGCGGGTCAAGCGAGATCACCTGCGGCCGGCTCGAGATCTGCTCGGCGATCGCGCTTACGTCATCGAACGAGACTGCGCACACCGAGCACAGCGCCTGGGTGACAATCAGGTCGGGCCCGAGTTCGTGCAGTGCGTCGGCGTCGAGCTCGTAGATCGACTGGCCGTTGAGCGTGCGCTCCTTGACGGCCGCGTCGATCTGGGCCGAGCTGAGCCCCGCCGGGAGCACATCTCGCGTCACGCGCGGCAGGTCGCGCGCCGCCGGCGGGAAGTCGCACTCGTGCGTGACCGCGACCAGCTCGGGGCCGAGTCCGAGTGCGAACAGCATTTCGGTCGCGGAGGGGACGAGGCTGACGATTCTCAATTTGACTTGGTTTGCCGGAGGCGTGACTGTGGGAGTCTGTGGTACCAGAATCCCCCGATTGGAGAGGCTATGGCAGAGATTCTCGGCGACGACGAGATCATTTCAAGGCTACGCCCCCTCGCCTGGGAGCGTGAGGGCGACGAGATCGTCCGCGACTGGCGGTTTGAGAACTTTGGCGCCGCGATCGCGTTCGTCAACAGGGTCGCCGAGGTGGCCGAGGAAGCCAACCACCATCCCGACATCCTGGTCCACGGATGGAACAAGGTGAAGCTGTCGCTGACCAACCACTCCGCGGGGGGGCTGACCGAGACCGACTTCGAGGTCGCGGCCCGATTCGACGAGCTCGGCTGACAGAGCCTGGCGCCGATCCGCCGAGCCGTGCGGCGTCACGCCAGATCCGCGGGGTGCTGCTGCTACCGTTCGCCGCGTCGCGAATGAACGACGACGACCCAAGCCGAAGTAAGAGTCCGCGGACTCGGGGCGCCTCCGCCTGGACGGTGGATCGGCCCTCGCGGGCCCGCCTGTGACGGCGCTGTTCATCATCCTGACCGGACTGCTGGTCCTGGTCAACGCATTCTTCGTGATCGCGGAGTACTCGCTCGTTCGCTCCCGTCGCGCGCGGCTGCAGTCGATGGCCGAGGAGGGCAAGCGCGGCGCCCGCCTGGCGCTTACCGAGATCGACAACATCAGCGACTACATCGCCGCCTGCCAGGTCGGGATCACGATGGCGTCAATCGGGATCGGCGCGCTCGGCGAGCCGGCGCTCGCGCATCTGTTCGAGCCGCTGCTCGGACACGCGCTCGGCCACACCGCAGCGGTCGCCGTGTCGGTCGTGATCGCCTACCTGCTGATCACCGTCGCCCAGAGCATCATCGGCGAGATCGCACCGAAGCTCTACACGATCCAGAACGCCGAGGAGCTCGCCAGGAGGATCGCGCGGCCGCTGCGGTTCTTCAGGGTCATGTTTCACCCGTTGATCGTCGTCCTCAATTCGGCGTCGTACTCGTTGCTGCGGGGATTTGGAATCGATCCCGACGCCGAACCTGAGGGCGGAACCCCCGATGAGATCAAGCGGATCATCGCCGAGTCCAGCTCCGGCGGCAGCCTCGATGTCGGCGAAGCGAACATGCTCACTGGTGTCTTTCACCTCCACGAACAGGAGGCCCGGCAGGTGATGACCCCGATCCCGGCGGTCGTCACGGTGGACCTGTCCGAGACCGTCCAGGACGCGCTGCGGCGGTGCGTCTCGACCGGCCATTCGCGGCTGGTGGTGACCGAGGATGAGAACCAGGACCGGGTCAAGGGGATCGTGCACGTCAACCAGCTTGTGAAGCTGGTGATGGCCGAGGGCTACGAGGCCTACTTCGGGGGCCTGGTCCGTGCAGCGCCGATCGTCCCAGAGACCAAGCCGCTCGATGATCTGCTCGCCGACCTGCAGCGGGAGCGGACCGAGCTTGCGATCGTGATCGACGAGTACGGCCGCACGGCCGGGATCGTCACGATCGAAGACATCATCGAGGAGGTGGTGGGCGAGATCGCGGACGAGACCGACCCCGCGGGCGGCGCGATCAGGCGGCTCGCCAACGGCGATTGGTTCGTCCGTGGCCACGTGGCCGTCACAGATCTCGAGGACTACGGTCTGCACTTGCCGGTCGACACCGACGCCTACAACTCGATCGGTGGGTTCGTGTTCGCCGAGCTCGGCCGGCTGCCCAAGCGCGGCGACCAGGTGGCCGCCAACGGCTACTCGATCCGCGTCGAGTCGGTCCGTGAGAACCGGATCGAGGCGGTCAGGATCCGCCGCCGCGAGTCTTCCGTGGAGCCCGCGCCGACCCAGGTCGAGTCGCAAGAGCAGTGACGCCGCCCACCGACGCGGGCGCTCGCATCATTCGTTACATTTGCGTTCAGCGCGACGACCGGCCGCTCGCGATCGCGAGCAGCATTGACGCCGGTGGTTGAGGAGAGAGATTGAAGCCGGCCCCTCGCGGGCCGGCTTCGCCAATCCTTGCAGCGCGTTCATGCGACCGGCCGGTGAGGCGCCGCGTGGCCAAAAAGAAACCGGCCCGCTGGGGACGGGCCGGTCTCGTGCTTCTGGGGAGGAGGTGCTGCTATGAGGTACGTCGCAGGGAGAATCTTCGGCTCCGGAGATGAACGACTCTTAAAGAGTTAGTCGCAGTCGTATCAGTCGTATTCGTAGAAGCCGCGGCGCGACTTCCGACCCAGGGAGCCCTCGGCCACGAGTTGCTCGAGCCGCCCCGGCACCGTGGCGCCGATCGTCTTGCCGATCGCCTGCGCGACGTCCAGTCCGACGAAGTCCAGCAGCGCCAACGGGCCCATCGGCATCCCGGCGCCGAGCGTCATGCAGCGGTCGAGATCGGCCGGCTCGACGCCGGTGCGTGACAGCAGTTCGACCGCGTCGAACAGATACGGGAACAACAGGCGATTGACGACGAAACCGGGCGTGTCAGGAACCTCGACCGGCGTCTTGCCGAGCAGTTCGCAGAACGCCCGCGCGCGATCGCGCACCTCCTGCTCGGCCTCGGGTGGGAACACGAGCTCGACGAGCTCCATCCGCGGCACCGGGTTGAACACGTGCAGGCCGACGAAACGTTGCGGCCGGCCGCTCGCATTCGCGAGCGCGGCGATCGACAGCGACGAGGTCGTCGTCGCGAGGATCGCCCCCGGGTCCGCTGCGGCCCCGAGCTCGGCCAGCAGCGGCTCCTTGTGATCTGGATCCTCCGCCACGGCCTCGACGATGAAGGTCTCGCCGTGCAGCGCAGCCTGGTCGGTGGCGACCGTCACCCGCTGGGCGGCGGCCGGGTCCTCGAACTTGTCAGACAGCTTGGCGACCGACGCCCGCGCGCGATCGGCCGATTTCTCAGACCGTGCCCAGAGGACGACGTCGCCGTGACGCGCGGCAGTGACGGCGAGGCCGCACGCGATCGTGCCGGCGCCCGCGATTGCGAGTCTTTCTTGCAAGGGATCTCCTGGTTCGTGACGGCAGGGGCGCGGCGAGCCGACCCCGTCCAGGGCCCCTACAGTACGTGACTGTTCAGTTGGAGGGGGTGCCGAGCGGCGCCGATCTCAGCCCGCACAGACGCGCCCGCTTGCGCTCAGCCGTGCTGCTCGGTGGGGCGGATCAGGACCTCGTTGATCGCCATCCGCCGGGGCCGGGTGACCACGAATGTGATTGTCTCGGCGATGTCCTGCGCGCTGAGGATCTCGATGCCGTCGAAGCGGGCCTTCATCTGCTCGCGAATCTCGGGCCGGTTGTGCGAGCTCAGCTCGGTCGCGACGGCGCCCGGCTCGATCAGCGACACGCGCACATGGCGCCTGGTGACCTCCTGGCGCAACGAGTCGCTGAACGCCCCGATGCCGTGCTTGGTCAGGTTGTAAACGCCTCTGCCGCTGCGCGTGACCCGGCCCGCGACCGAGCTGATATTGACCATGTCGGCGACCTGGCGGGGCCCGTCCTGGGCGGCGTTGAGCAGGTGGGGGAGAGCGGCGTGGGCGCAGTAGAGCAGCCCCTGCACGTTGACCGCGACCATTCGCTCCCACTCCTGCAGCGGGGCATCGAGCGCCGGCCCCAGCAGCATCACGCCGGCGTTGTTGACCAGCGTGTCGAGGCGGCCGAACCGGGAGACGGTCCGCTCGACCAGGCTCTCGGCCTGTTCGGCCGAGGTCACGTCGGTCTCGATCGCGAGCGCCTCGCCGCCAATGTCTGAGATCTGCGCGGCGAGCTGCTGGAGGCGGTCCCGGCGGCGCGCCGCGATCACGAGCTTGGCGCCCTGTTGCGCGAGCGCGAGCGCGGTCGCCTGCCCGATTCCGCTCGAGGCGCCGGTGACCAGAGCGACCGTACCGCGTAGTTCCCCGTTGCCGGTCATGGCGACCATTATCGACAACGATCGCTGTGCCAAAACCTCGATCTCGGCTGACCGGGCTCAGGCCGAGTTCCAGCGAAAGCCGGTCGGGTCCGGCGCGGGTGCCAGAGGGCTCGACGGCAGCCCCGGCTGCGGCCGCTCCTCGTTGAAGCCGACCGGCGCGAGATCGTTCGGGGTCTCGGGGTGGAACAGCGATGCGAGGTACTGGGCCTGCCCGCGGCCGGGGCCGAGCTCGAACTGGCCGCCGCCGTAGGCGCGGATCCCGCGCTCGGCGCAGTAGTCGTAGGTATCGCAGAGCTTGCGCAGGCCACCGATCCGCGAGGGCTTGATGTTGACCATTCGCGGCGCGAACGGGAGCGACTCGATGTCGTCGATCGAGTGGATCGGCGCGTCCCACGTGATCCGGTCATGGACGGCTGTCAGGACCTCGGCGGTCGCCGCCGTGACGACATCGGGGTCCTCGATCCACGCGTCGGGGAACGCCTCGACCACGCGCCGGTAGAGCACCGGATCGGGCGCCTGGTCGACGACCGTGCCGCGATACAGCGACTTGAAGTCAACCGAGTCGACCGCGCCGGTCGCGACGAGCTCGGCGATCAGCTCGGGCGTCCACGAGCTTGTCGGGTCGAGCTTGAAGCGCAGCGTCGGGTAGTTGGCGAGCCGGCTCTCGAGCGGCTCCAGCGTCGGCGGCTCGCCGAGGCGCAGCGAGACCACGAACGTCAGCGGCCTGGGCTCGCGCCCGAGCGCGTCATGCAGCGGACGGCCCGCCTGCCGCAGGGCGAGGTCGAGCGCTGCGCTGTGGAACGTCCAGCGGCGGTAGAGCCGGGAGACGTCGCGCTGGGGCTCGGACGGGAACGTGTCAAGGCGGTCGATCAGCTCGCAGAACTCCCCCAGCGCGTAGCTGCCGGCGAGCTCAAGGACCGGTCCCGCCTTCTGCAGCGCGACCTGATCCTCGGCGTCGTAGACGACGTCCTCGCCGATCCCCTCGGCGCCGCCGCCGCGCAGGTGCACGACCGTCGACAGCCGTTCGAAGCCGCTCGAGACGTTGGCCTGAAGTCCCTGCAGCGAGTATCCGTCGACCTGCAGCGGCAGGTCCGCGAGCAGGTCAAAGGTGCTCATCGTTGTTCTGTGCTCCTTGCAGGCGTGTCACGAGTTCCTCCAGCTTGAGCTCGTCGAGACCCTTGCTGACCGCGTCGAGCTCGGCGGCACAGTACTCGACCAGCTCGCGGCCCTCGGCCACGAGGTCGAGCGTCTCGCGCAGCCCTGCCTCGCCGGAGTCAAGCCGGCGGATGATCTCCTCGACGCGGGAGACGGCCGATTCGTAGCTGCGCTCGTCGCTCACTGTCGCTCGCCGGAGTCGACCCGAGCCGGCACGGTGCCGTCGTGAAAGCGGACTGCGAAACGGCCTGCGGTGTCCGCGGCCGCGGCTGAGTGCAGCGGCGTCCCGTCGTGCGCGGTGACCAGCGCATACCCCCGCTCGAGCGTGCGCTGCGGGTCGTGCGCGCCAAGCGCCAATGCGAGCCGTTCCAGCTCCCGTGTCCGGCGGCTGTGATCGGAGCCCCGGGCACGGCCGACGGTGCGCTCGAGCACCAGCAGGTGCGTGCGCGCGAGCCCGTCACCGCCATTGACCTTGCGCCGGGCGCTGGCACGCAGCTCGCGCAGCAGCTGGTGAAGCGCGCGGCGGTTGCGCGCCACGTGCTGAGCGGGGGCACGTGCCAGCGCGGCCAGCGCCCGCGCTCTGGAGACGACCGCGCGCCGTCCGTGGTCTGCGAGCCGCTGCGCGGTCACGCCGATCTGAGCCCGCGCGGCATTGCAGTCGATCGCGACCGCCGCCTCGGCCGCATGGGTGGGGGTCGAGCAGCTGATCGCAGCGACGTCATCGATCAGCGTGCGGTCGGTGTGATGGCCGACGGAGGAGATCACCGGCACCCGCAGCAGCGCGACCGTCCGGCAGAGCCCCTCGTCGCAGAACGCGAACAGGTCCGCGAGCGATCCGCCGCCGCGGGCGACGATCACAACCTCGATTTCCTCGATCGCCGCCAGCTCGCGCAGGCACCACGCGATCCGCGGCGCGGCACGGCGGTCCTGGACGGGCGCGAATGCCCACACCAGCCGTCCGGCCCAGCCTCGCCGCCGCAGCCCGGCGAGCACGTCATCGCGCGCCTTGCCCTGCTCGCCGGTGACGACGCCGATCGCGCGCGGCAGGGCCGGCACCATCAGCCGCTTCTGGCGCTCGAACAGTCCTTCGGCGTCGAGCTTGCGCCGCAGCCGCGCCAGCGCGACCAGCAGGTCTCCCTCGCCTTCGAGGCGCAGCTCGGTGACGGCGAAGGTGAACGACGGCGACGAGGTCGCGCTGCCGGGGTAGTAGTCGCATCCTCCCCCGGCCACGATCCGCAGGCCGTCGCTGAGCGTGACCGCGAGCGCGTCGAAGTCGGTCCGCCACATCGAGCAGGGGAGCGCGCCGCGGGCGTCGCGGAGCTCGAAGTAGACCCGCACGCGCGAGAGCCGGAAGCCCCAGACCTCGCCGACAAGCTGGACGCTCGCAAACTCCTGAAGCCGCCGCTTGAGCTGGGCGGCGTAGGCGCCCACCGGGTAGGGGCCGGGAAGCGCGCTGGGCGAGACGGATTGGGCCTGGGCGGCGGATCGCTCCATGCAGGCCGAGGCTACACGGCGCTCAGGTCAGGGCCCGGGCCGGCTAACCGAGCGCCTGGCGCAGGTCGGCGACCAGGTCGTCCGGGTCCTCGACCCCACAGCTGAGCCGGATCAGGTCCGCCGGGACGGCCGCCGCCGACCCCTCGACCGACTGGTGCGTCATCACCTGGGGCAGCTCGATCAGCGACTCGACGCCGCCGAGCGATTCGGCGAGCGTGAACAGGCGCGTCCTGGCCGCAACGTCCGCGGCGCGCGGATGTCGGAAGCTGACCATCCCGCTGAATCCGGGCCAGCGGACATCCTGCACCCCGGGCGCCTCGCGCAACATCGCCGCGACCGCCTCGGCGCTCCGCGCATGCGCCTCCATCCGCAGATGGAGCGTCCGCAGACCTCGGTGCACGAGGAAGCAGTCGAGCGGGCCGGGGACGGCGCCGACCGCGTTCTGGACGAACCGCAGCTGCTCGTATAGCTCGGGCCGTCGCGTGATCACCGCGCCGCCGACGACATCGGAGTGGCCGCCGAGGTACTTGGTCGTCGAATGGACGACCACGTCGGCCCCGAGCTCGAGCGGGCGCTGGTTTGCAGGGGTGGCGAACGTGTTGTCGACCGCGACCAGCGCGCCGCCGCGGCGGGCGATGACGCCCTCGATATCGATCACGTTGAGCAGCGGGTTGGTCGGGCTCTCGACCCAGATCAGCCGGGTGTCAGCTGTCACGGCCTGCTCGAGCGCGCCGAGATCGGTCTGGTCGACGAGGTCGTAGCGCAGCCCCCAGCGCGTCAGCACCTTGTCGACGAGCCGGAACGTGCCGCCATAGAGGTCGTTGGGCAAAACCACGTGGGCGCCCGCCTCGCAGAGCACGGTGATCAGGGCGTGCTCGGCCGCGAGGCCGGACGAGAACGCGACCGCCTGGCCGTCCTCGAGCTCGCCGAGCGCGCGCTCGAGCGCGGCCCGGGTCGGGTTGGCCGAGCGGGCATAGTCGTAGTCGTACACGAACTCCCCGGGGCTCGGCTGGGCGTAGGTCGAGGTCTGGTGGATCGCGGGGATCACCGACCCGAAGGAGGGATCGGGCGTCAGGCCGGCATGGACCGCACGGGTGCCGAACCCGTCCCGCGGGTCGCGCGTGCCGGTCACGTCGTCAGCGCTTCCAGCAGGTCGGTGCGCGTCACCAGCCCCGCCGCGCGGCCGTCCTCGGTGACGAGCAGCGCCTGCTGGTCGCCGACCAGCAGCTCGACCGCCGCGCGGACCGGGTCCCGGCTCGAGACCGCGGCGAACGGCGGCTCCATCACCTCGACGATCTCGGCGTCGAGCAGCGCCGGGTCCTGGGCGGCGTGCCGCAGCAGACCGCGCTCGCCGATCGCGCCGACGACGGTCGACGGGTCATTGGCGCTGACGACCGGCAGCTGCGAGACCCGATGCTCGTGCAGCAGCTCGATCGCGTCGCGGACCCGGAAGTGGGACTCGACCGTCACCAGCGGCGGGATCTCGCCCGCCTCGCTCTTGCGGCGCAGGACGTCGCCGACCAGCTTGTCGGCGCCGCGCTCGAGGAATCCGTACTGGCGCATCCAGCCGTCGGAGAAGACCTTTGACAGGTAGGAGCGTCCGCCGTCGGGGATCACGACCACGATCACGGCCTCGGGGTCCTCGACGCCGGCCGCGACCTCCAGCGCCGCGTGCACCGCGAGCCCGCCCGAGCCGCCCGCCAGGATCCCCTCCATCTGCGCCAGTCGGCGGGTGGTCAGAAACGCGTCGCGGTCAGATACGGTCACCCACCGGTCGACGACGGTCGGGTCAAACGTCTGCGGCCAGAAGTCCTCGCCCACGCCCTCGACCAGGTACGGCCTCACGTTTTCCTCGCCGCCCGAGTAGATCGACCCCTCCGGATCGGCGCCGACCACGTCGATGTCGGGCTTTTGCCCGCGCAGGTACCTGGCCATCCCGGTGATCGTGCCGCCGGTGCCGACGCCGACGACGAGATGCGTGATCCGGTCGCCGAGCTGCTCCCACAGCTCCGGCCCGGTCGACTCGTAATGGGCCTGCGGGTTGGCAGGGTTGGCGTACTGGTTGGGCTGAAAGGCCCCCGGGATCTCCTCGGTCAGCCGGTCGGCGACTCGGTAATAGGACTGCGGTGAATCGGGCGGCACGTCGGTGGGCGCGACCACGACCTCGGCGCCATAGGCGCGCAGCAGATCGATCTTCTCGCGCGACATCTTGTCTGGCATCACGGCGATCACCCGGTAGCCCTTCAGCCGCGCCGCGATCGCCAGCCCGGTGCCGGTGTTGCCCGAGGTCGGCTCGACGATCGTGCCGCCCGCTCGGAGCTTGCCGTCACGCTCGGCGGCCTCGATCAAGGCGACCGCGACCCGGTCCTTGATCGAGCCGCCGGGATTGAACGACTCGAGCTTGGCGACGATCGCCGGGCGGAGGCCGGCACCGATCCGCGACAGCCTGACCACCGGCGTGTCGCCGATCGTGTCGAGAATCGAGTCCTTGCACTGCGTACCGGCGACGGTCCTTGACATCGCCTGGCAGTCTCTCACGTGGCGCGCCGCGCGGCCGCGTTGCGCAGCGTGAAGGTCGTCTCGACCCCAGCCGGCGCGAAGCCGAGCCTGGCGTAGAGCAGCTGGGGCCAGTCGTTGGCGTCGGCGGGGACTGTGATCAGCTCGGCACCCCACTCGCCGGCGGCGGTGACCGCGGCCGACACGACCGCCTTCGCCAACCCTCGCTCGCGGTAGTCGGGGAGCGTTCCCACCTGCTCGACCATCGCGATCCTGACCCCCGAGACGTCGGGGTCCATGTACAGCGTGCACATCGCCTGCAGCCCGCCGTCCTCGCCGGCCCCGAACGCGCGGGCGGGGGTGGCGGCGCGCATCGCGCGCTGGCCGGCGACGATCTGGTGCACGAGCCCTGGTGTCGCGCCGGGACCGTAGTCGTAGTGCTCGAAGTTGGCGAGCGTGACGGCGTCGAGCTCGTCCTCTGAGATCTCCCGCGCCCGCGGGTCTCCGATCGCGTCGCCCGGGTCCTCGCGCATCACCATGAAGACGGTGTCGTCGCGCTCCCAGTCGGCCCGCTCCAGGTCGGCCGCGACCCGCCGCGTCGTCTCGGGGTCGCCGATCCGCAGGAATCGATGGGTGAGGTGCCCGAGCCAGCGATCGGCGAGCGCCACCAGCCGCTGCGCGTCCAGGCCCACGGGCGGCGGCTTGACGATCACGAGATTGAGCGAGTGGACGTTGGGGAGATCGTCGTTGAGGACGACCGACCCCTCGGCGATCTCGGACGTCCTCGTCGCGCCGCCGGCCGTCACGCGCCAGTCGAATTCCAGTGCGCGCGAGAACTCGTCCACTGCTCATCTAGATCCGGACCGCCGCACCGGTCATCGGCGCGCTGCGATCAGGTTACGGCGTCGGGAGAGACCTTGTGCGCAGCGTCGGCCACGAGCACGTCGGGATCCGCAGCCTCGAACCATTTGCGGCCGAAGAACTTCGGGAAGAACGGCCACGAGGCGAACATCAGCACGACACCGAGGATCAGTCCGCCGATACCGACGAAGATCGGCGTCTGGATGCCGATGAACGGCTTCGAGTAGTTGTTTCCGGCCGTGTTGTAGTAGCCGTACGCCTTGATCGCCACGTAGGCCATCATGATCCCGCCTACGACCGGGATCAGGCCGGCGAGGAGGAAGTTGCGCGCGCTCTTGAACAGCTCGCGGCGGTAGTAGACCGCGCACGCGAGGCCGGTGAAGCCGTAGTAGAAGCAGACGGCGAACCCGAGCGCCGAGATCGTGTCCCCGAGCACGTCCTGGTTGGGGTTGAAGGCCAGCAGCGCGATCGTCCAGAGGATCGACAGGCCGCCCATCAGCAGGGTCGAGAAGCTTGGCGTGAGGAACCGTGGGTGTACGCGGCCGAATGCGGACGGGATCGCGTCCCATTTCGCCATCGAAAGCGTCGTCCGCGCGGTCGGCAGGATCGTCGTCTGCGTCGACGCCGACGCCGACGTGAGCACCGTGATGATCAACAGCTTGTCGAGCGGGGATCCGAACACATTGCTGCCAAGCGCGTTGATGACATCGGCCGAGTTGCCGGCCAGGAAGCCGGGCCCGTGGTACGCCTGCGCTGCAGCGGCGACGATCACGTAGATGAGGAGCAGGATCACGGTCGATACGACCGCGGCCTTGCCGGGCCCGCGGTTCTTGTCGCGCGATTCCTCGTTGACGGCGACTCCCGAGTCCCAGCCCCAGTAGATGAAGATGCCGAGCAAAACGCCGTCGATCAATGCTCCCCAGCCGAGGTCGAACGGGTTGAACCACGACGCCGACACGTGGATCGAGTGGACGGGGCTATTGGCATAGACCTTGATCAGTGTCACGACCGCGAACAGCGACAGGGTGAAGATCTCGATTGAGAGCAGGATCGTCTGGATACGCGCCGAGAGCTCGATGCCGCGATAGCAGATCCACGTCATCAGCGCGATCCAGATCACCGAGCCGACGATCAGCCAGAAGTTCGATGGATGCGCGTGGGAGTCGAACAGCAGGAAGGTGTAGTTGCTCGCGATCTCCGCCAGCGACGCCATCACGATGATGTCGGCGAGGAAGATCGCCCAGCCGTTGATCCAGCCGAGCTGCGGGCCGAACGCCCGCGTGACCCAGGCGAACGTGGTTCCCGCATCTGGGTCAGCGAGGTTGAAGAACCGGTAGCCGACTGAGACGAACAGGATCGGGATGAACGACACGATCAGCACCGCCGGCGCATGGACGCCGACGCCGCCGACGGCGACGATGAACCCAAGCGTAGCCGCGAGGCTGTAGGCGGGCGCGGTCGACGCGATCGCGATGACCAGGTTCGAGGCGTAGCCGAGCGCGTCGACTTTCAGTCCCTTATGGCCGGGGGCGAAGTCCTCGCCGGCCAGGACGGTCTCGTGCTCAGAAGCCGCTGAAGTCTCCAAGGCTCGCAAAACTTACTCTGTCCGAAGACGGACGCAAGCCAGAAGTGAAAGACGAGCGTCGGTCTGCGTCAGCGTCAGCGACCGACTGTGCCCTGCGCCGCCAGCCACGAGACGGTGTCGGCGATCCCGTCGTCGAGGTCGATCCTGGCCTCCCAGCGGAGCAGCTCATGGGCCTTGCGGACCGACGGCCAGCGACGCTGGACGTCGACCTCGAAGCTCGGCAGGTGGGCGAGCTCGAACCGCTCGGGGTCCGCGCCGCAGGCCTCCCAGACGATCCGCGCGAGCTGCGCGATCGTGATCTCGCGGGCGGCCGAGATGTTGAAGTCCTGGTTCTCGCCGGCGGGCGACGACATCGCGCTCACGATCCCGTCGGCGATGTCATCGACGTGGGTCAGCGTCCGGGTCTGCTCGCCGCTGCCGAAGATCTGGAGCGGATGCTGGCCGGACCGGACCTTCGAGATCAGGTCCGGGACCGCATGGGCGATGCCCGGGTCGTCGGGGTCCGGCAGCTCCCCGGGGCCGTAGGCGTTGAACGGGCGGCAGATCGTGTATCTCAGCCCGTGCTGGTCATGGGCGGCACGCGTGTAGACCTCCCCGGCGAGCTTCGAGAAGCCATACGCCGAGCGGGGCGGCGGGCAGTGATCGAGATGCTCCTCGGTGGTCGGGAACTCCGTCGCGCGCTCGAACACCATCGACGAGGAGACATAGGTGAAGCGCTGCACCTGCTGCTCGACCGAGGCGTGAACGATCGCCCCGGTGAGCGCGTTGTTGACCTCGGTCAACGTGAACGGGAGCTTGTGGAAGTTGGCGATCCCACCGACGATCGCCGCCAGGTGGATCACGTGTGAGCAGCCGTCCAGCGATCTGCGAGCGACGTCCAGCTCGCGCAGGTCACCGATCTGGATCTCGCAGCCCTCGCGCATCCACGCCGGCGCAGCGCGGTGATCGCAGACTCGGACCTCGAAATCCGGATCGCCGAGCAGCCGCCGGACGACCGCCGCGCCGATCGTCCCGGCGCCGCCCGTCACGAGCACGCGCGCCATCAGTGGGTTACGTCGGGAGAGGCGTCGAGCGGCGCCGCCGGACCGAGCAGGGCGGCGGTCTCGGTCGCGTACGCGAACACCTGAGCGGTGCCGAGCGCGTCCCACGGGTCGACCAGTAGGCAGTCGTCGGAGGCCAGCGCGAGGATCTCCTTCAGCGTCTGTGGGCCCTCGAACGCGGTGTGGTTGGTCGCGACGATCACGACGTCGGCGTCGCGGACGGCATCGGCGAGCGGTTGCGTCGGCGTCGCCGCGTGGGGGTCGCAGACGGCGACGTCGGCGAGCTCGCGCTCCAGCAGCCGGATCAGCTTGGGCGACAGCGAATCGCGCTCGTCGTCGGTGTCGCGCTTGAAGGTCAGGCCGAGGACCGCGACCTTGCGCGAGCCGAGGCTCCCGAGACGCCGCTTGATCCCTTCGACCAGGAACAGCGGCACGCCCTCGTGGACGCGAGAGACCGCGAGCAGCATTCCCGGGGCGTGTCGAGCGCTCCTCGGAGAACGCGAAGTCCTTGCGCAGGCAGCTGCCGGCGGTCAGGCCCGGCATCGCGATCCCGCCCCGCGGATAGTCGTGGTTGATCAGCTCGATCACTTCGAACACGTTCGCGCCGTAGCTCTCGCAGTCCATCATCAGCAGGTTCGGCAGCGCGAACGTCGCGTATCGCAGAATGTTGGTCCAGATCTTGGCGAGCTCGGCCTGGACCGGGGTGGTCCGGACGATCGGGGCGCCGAACACGGAGAACAGGCTCGCGGCGCGTTCGGTCGAGGTCTCGCAGACGCCGCCGATGATGCACGGCAGGGTCGAGATCTCCTCCAGGAATCTGCCGGCGGCGATTCGCTCGGGCGCGTGGGCGACGAACACCTCCTCGCCTACGCGCAGGCCGCGCCGCTTCTCGAGGTACCCGGCCACGTACTCGGTCGTGCCGGGCGCGATCGTCGATCGCAGGATCAGCGAATGGCCGGGGCGCAGGAGCGGCAGCAGATCGTCGACCGCAGCACGGACCTGACGGAGATCGCTCTCGACATGCGAGAACGACGGCGTCCCGATCGTGATCACGATGTCGTCCGCCTGGGCGGCATCCGCGGCGCGGTCGGTCAGCTCGAGCCTGCCCGTGCTCCGGACGCGATCGAGCAGCGCCTGGGTTCCGGCCTCGTTGAACGGCATCCGCCCGGCGCGGATCGAGTCGAGCACGGCTGGGTCGTGGTCGACGCCGAGCACCCGCAGACCCTGGTCGGCAAAGCACAGCGCGAGTGGAAGGCCGACCCGCCCGAGGCCGATCACGGATATGTAGCGCTCATCACTCACGGCCTAGATGTAAACGCATTCGCCACCTTGACGTTTCTGACATTTCGCCGTCGGGGTTGGAACTCCGCCTCGGTGTGCGTTTGGTCAGCGCGACTCGTCGGCGTCGTGCCCGAGGCTCGGCAGCGGCGAGAGCCCGGCTTCGGCAGTGTGCCCGCGGACCTCGCCGACGAACGCGATTTTGTCGAGCCGGGCGATCTCGCGCTCACCCTCGCGGCGTGCGGGATGGCCCTCGGGCAGGTCCCGAATCAGGTTGCGGATCCGTTCGCGCAGCTGGAGCGCGAAATGGGGCGTCGAGGCGCCCATCAACTGACGCACGTCCTCGACCGTGACCGTGTGCTCGGCGCTCAGCCGCGCCGGATTCTCTGCCTCGCTCATCGCGTCACCTGCGGGACCGCTTGGAGCAGATGGTCGACCTCGGCCTGGACGGGGACCGAGATCGCGGTCTCGTCGCCGATCATCCAGCCGTGGTTGTAGACCGCGGCCGTTGGCCCCTCCTGAGTGAAGCCGGGGGTGGCGTAGTCGAGAAAGAAGTTGAGCACCGAGTGAGGCAGGGTAGTCGGATTGTCGACCAGCAGCTGGGGCCCGTAGTCACCGCTGCCTGACAACGGCGCCGCAGCGGCGGCGTCGAGTGGCCGGTTGGCGTTGAGTAGGACGTAGCCATGCCCGGGGCTGCGGATCGCCCAGCCGAAGCTCCCGGGCACGTGGGCGCACGGCTGTCCGTAGACACATGCCGGGTCGCGATACTCGGCGAAGGCGACCGAGTTTGCGGCCGGGTCAGCCGCGCCGACGCGCTTGACGGAGCCGTACTTGCTCAGCTCGTGCAGGACCGCGTCGCTGATCACGTTCGGCGGGCCGAGCACATAGATGTGCGGGTGCTGATGGGCGAGCAGCGCCTGGCGGGTCGCGGCCGGGACGGTCGAGCCGACGAACAGCACCGGGTCGCCGCTCTCGGCCGCCCAGCCGGCCGCCGGCATCGCGTACGCCGGACTCAGAGCCGATGCGATCACCACATCGGAGCTCGCCTTACCGGTCGCGGCAGCGACGAAGCGGTCGATCTGCGCCGCGAGCGTGTAGGGATCGTTGCCCTTGATCGCGGCCGTCTTGAGTCCCGATGGGATGGCGGCATCGCCGATCCTGATCACCTGCGCGCCGCCGACCGCGCCCGAGCCGGTCGGGGCCAGCCGGGCCAGCGCACCGGCGGTCGCAGCGGGCATCGAGCTCGCGCCCGACAGCAGGATCGGCGCGCTAACCGGCGGCGCCATCAACACCGAGGATGCGATCGCGGCCTCCCAGTCATCGCTCGGCGCCATGGTGACCGCGCCCGGGTGCGTCCCGGGCCCGGCGGAGGGGTAGACCGCCAGCGCGACGCCGGCGGCGTCGGCGGCGGGGTCGGCCCCGGGGACCCTGGTCGTGTTCTTGGTCGCGATCGTCGGGAACCCGAGCTTCTTCACTGCCCCGGGCGCGCCGGCGGGGATCCCGACGGTGACCGTCGACGATTCGGTCTCGGTCAGCAGCTTGGTCCCGCCGCACCCGGAGAGGGCCACGCACGTCCCTAGCACGCCGAGCAGCAGCCAGCTTCGCATGTGCGCGGACGTTAGCGATGGACCTGGGGGTCAGCGCCGCTCGGGTGTCGCATTGCAACACCGGGGCGAGCAGGGCTTGACACGGCCGCCGCCGGAATATGTATATTGCCGCAACGCCTAATCCGCGGGCAGCGAAATCCGCGGAGCGGGGGACCCAATGAATCCCCTTGGGGCTAATCCCACGATGAACCCGTGGGAGGCGCAGGCTCTTTTAGCGCCAGCCCGACAGCTAACCCCGCAGGCCGACGAAAGAGACGATTTGCGCTACCTACGCTTTCTGCTACCCGTGCTCGCAACGCTGTTGTGGGCGTCTGCCGCACAGGCGTCGACGCCACCACCCGGCATCGGGTCGGGAACGGGAATCACGACAGGGACCACGGGCGGGATGGGCATCGGAGCGCCTCCGACCCCGGTCAGCACCCCCCAACATCCGATCGTCCGCGGCGACAAGGCGAAGATCATCAAGGGGCTTGCCTACGCGCCGTCGTATGCGCCGATGCAGGTCAAGAAGATCATCTGGGCTGGGGACAAGATCCGCCACAAGCCCTACATCTTCGGCGGCGGCCACGGTGTCTGGAATGACGCCGGCTATGACTGCTCCGGTTCGGTCTCCTACGTCCTGCACGCGGCCGGCCTGCTCAAGGTCTCGATGGATTCGAGTGAATTCGAATCCTGGGGCCAGGGCGGCATCGGCCAGTGGGTCACGGTCTACACCAATCCCGCGCACGCGTTCATCGAGGTGGCCGGGATCCGGTTTGACACCTCGGCCGAGGACGACCCGCATCCACCTCCGGGAACGGGCCCTCGCTGGCGCCCGCTGATGACGAGCACCAGGGGTTTCATGGCTCGTCACCCGAACGATCTCTAAACGCGCGGTCGCGGCCGAGATCGGGGCCCCGAAGCCGGCGCGGGCGTTGAGCGAGCCTTGGCGCGAATGCTCGGTACGCTTGTAGTGCCAGTCCAGCCACCGCAAGGAGGATGCGATGCCGGGCCTTTCCGGGCGCATGTCCACAGTAGTCAAAGCCAAGATCTCCAAACTGCTCGATCGCGCCGAGGATCCGTCCGAGACCCTCGAGTACAGCTACCAGAAGCAGATCGAGCTCCTCCAGAACGTCAAGAAGGGGATCGCCGACGTAGTCACGTCGAAGAAGCGCCTCCAGCTGCAGGAGGAGAAGTACCAGCAGCAGGTGGTCAAGCTCGACACCCAGGCGCGTCAGGCGCTGGCGGCCGGCAACGAGGACCTTGCCCGGATGGCGCTCGAGCGCAAGAACGTCGCCCAGACCGAGCTTCAGTCGCTGGACTCGCAGATCGCGCAGCTCGAGCAACAGCAGGAGCAGATGACCGCATCGGAGCAGAAGCTGCGGGCAAAGCTCGAGCAGTTCCGGTCCAAGAAGGAGGTCATCAAGGCCCAGTACTCGGCGGCCGAGGCTCAGGTGCGGATCTCCGAGGCTGCGACCGGAGTCGGCGAGGAGATGGCCGACGTCGGACTGGCGATGCAGCGGGCGCTCGACAAGACCGAGAACATGAAGGCGCGGGCCAGCGCGGTCCAGGAGCTCGAGGACGCCGGCACGTTCGAGGACCTGACGCAGCTCGGGAGCGGCGAGGACGACATCGACCGCCAGCTCAAGCAGCTGTCGAGCACCAGCGAGGTCGACTCCGAGCTCGAGAAGATGAAGGCCGAGCTTGGCACCGGCGGCGCGCCGCAGGGCGAGCTCGGCGCCGGTGCGGCTGACAGCGGTGCCGCCGCGCCGGCGGCCGCCGATACGGGAGTCGGAACAGCGGGGGAGGGCAGCGGCTCCGGCCAGGAGCAGGCTCAATGATCGTCCGGGTCTCGACTGAGGGCCAGTACGAGATCAGCGACGACGACGTCCCAGCGCTGGACCAACTCGACAACGAGGCCGTCGTTGCGTGTGACACAAACGACGAGCAGCGCTTCCGCGAGGCCTTCACGCGCCTCCTCGAGCTGATCCGCGAGAAGGGACAGCTCCTACCGGATGACGAGCTGGTCGGCTCGGACATCATCCTGCCGCCTCCCGACGTATCGCTCGAGGAGGCCAAGAAGGAATTTCAGGGCGAGGGCCTGATCCCGACCTAGCTTGGCCCCGTCAGCAGGGAGTGCAGCTGAGCGGCGGTTCGCTCCCATGTGAATTGGGCGGCGCGAGCGAGGCCGGCCTCGCGCAGGCCCACCGCGAGCGGCTCGTCCTGCAGCACGCGCTCGAGCGCCTGCGCGATCGCCTCGTGGTCCGAGGGGTCGACGAGAATCGCGGCATCGCCGCAGGTCTCCGGCAGCGCTGCGCGGTCGGAGGCGACGACAGGTACGCCCGACGCCATCGCCTCCAGGCACGGCAGTCCAAGTCCTTCGTACAGGGACGGGAGCACGAACGCGCTGGCACCGCGATAGAGGCCGGGGAGATCCTGTTCGTCGACGTACCCGAGCGACCGGATTGCAGGCGGCGTCGCGGTTGCAGCGAACTGAGGCCGCGTGTCGCCCGCGTTGACGACGTCGACCCCGAGGGCCTTCAGGCGCTCCGCGGCGACGCTCAGCGCTGCCAGGTTCTTGCGCTCGTCGGCCGTGCCGATCGTCAGCACGTAGCGGTTGGTCAGCCCGTACCTGGCAAGCACGGGCGATGGGTCCTCGGCCGCGCTGAACCGAGATCCCACCCCGCCGGTGATCACCGTCACCGAGGCGGGGTCAAGCCTCAGAGCTTGCACGAGCTCACGCGCCGAGAAGGCGGAGACCGTCACGACTTCAAGCGCACGGCGCGCGGCCAGCGCGCCGAGCCGCTGGTGCAAGAGCCGGTAGCTGCGCGAGTATGCGCCCGAGCCGCGGAATACCGCGGCGTCATGGATCACGACCACGTTGCGCGGCCAGGCCAGCGGCGCGAGATTGGCAGGCGAGAAGACCACGTCGGCGCTAACGCGGGCGGCCCGAGCGGGGAGCACCGCCTGCTCCCAGAGATGCCCGAGGACGCCGGCGCTGGCGACCGCCGGCGGCCGGGCGACCGTGTAGGTGCCGGGCGCCAGCGCCTGCAACCGCGGGATCACCTCGAGCGCGTAGCGCTCGACGCCGGTGATCGTTGCCCGCGCGGTGACGCGACCGTTGATCAGTACGCGCCCGGTGCTCACACCGGGGCCAGGTCGGTCATCGTGCCCGCGCCGCTGATTAGATCGGGATTCCCCAGAGCGGGAACCAGCGCGCAAGCTCCGACTCGACCGGGAGCTCGGAGCCGATCTGCGCCTTGAGCACGAGCTCTCGCTCGTTGTCGCGCTGCTGGGGTCCGGAGGCCGGCGCAAACGGATAGAACGCGCCGCGCTTGTAGTTGTAGATCCAGTAAACCGGGCGCTGCTTGGAATCCTGGAATGCGAACACGGCGCACAGGACCCGCTCGCCGTAGCCGCCCTCGACGAGCGCCGTGCTGACCGCGTTGATGCCGACGACGAGCTCGTCGAAGTCACCACCGCGCAGCACGAACCAGCTGAAGCCGTAGGTGTCCTCCGAGGTCTCGACGGTCGTTTTGCTCTCGGCGGCGGTCGCCTTGACGACCTCCTCCATATCGCGAACGATCGAACGAAAGTCGGCCGTCGCAAGCGACTGGAAGACGATCGCCGCGCCGCCACGGCTCGTGATCTCGAGCGTGCTCTCCATCGTCACGTACGCGGTGCTGATCGCGAACAACCGGTCGGGCGCCGGCTTGGCCAGCTTCCGCTTGCCGGTGAGGACATCGAGCAGGCCCATGGGTGGCTACAGCTTAGTGGCGGCCGTGCCGGGAATTGCAGCCGCGCCGCGGGTTCTGTTGCTCGGTTAGGCCGTGCCCTGAAGCTGCGCCTCGAGCCGACCGAGCGCCGCCAGCCTCGCCTCCAGCGGCGGGTGGGTCGAGAACAGGTTCGCGACGCTCTGCTTGGCCTTGGGCGGGAAGATGTAGAAGGCGGCCAGCTCGCCCGAGGCGGCACGAAGGTCACGTTGCGGGATCTGGTCCATCGCGCCGCTGATCTTCAGCAGCGCCGAGCTGAGCGCACTCGGGCGGCCGGTGAGGATCGCCGAGCCACGGTCGGCCGCGAACTCGCGGTAACGCGACAGCGTCTGGATCAGGACGAACGAGACCAGGTAGACGACCGCCGAGACGAGGATCACGACGAGGATCCCCGGGCCGTTGTCGTCACGGTCGTCGACCCCGAGCCCGAACCAGAAACCCATCTGGACGATGAACGCGGCGATCGAGGCGAAGAAGCTCGCGATCGTGATCACCAGCACATCGCGGTTCTGCACGTGGGTCAGCTCGTGGGCGAGGACCCCTTCGAGCTCGGCGGGGGAGAGCAGCTCCAGCAGCCCGCTGGTAGCGCACACGGTCGCCTTGCTGGGCGAGCGGCCGACCGCAAACGCGTTCGGCATCGGCGTCTGAGCGACGGCGACGCGGGGCTTGGGGAGGTTGGCCTGAACGCAGAGCCGCTCGATTGTCGCGTGGAGCTCGGGCTGCTCCTCCGGCGTGACCTCGTGGGCGCCCATCGAAACCAGCGCGATTTTGTCCGAAGTGAAGTATTGAACTGCGAACAGCACGGCGGCGATCACGGCGATCGTGATCGCGCCGGCGCCGGCCGCGATCAGGACCGCGATCAGGACCACGTACACGAGACCGAGCAAGAAGATCGTCAACAGCATCCGGGCTTGAAGGCCGGCGTCGCGGCCAAAGGACTTGGGAGCAGCCATAACTGCACCTGATGTTGCCAGAACCGGTAAGCCGATCCATAACGTCGGTTAGGAAATAGCCAACTTCGGCAGCTATTGGGATACGACGTTTGGCCAGTCGTGCATGAAGAGTTTTGAACTGAAGTCGATCAAGCACGTAGACTTGCGGTGTCTGCTGTCTATCGGGGAAGGTTGTGCGAGCCACTCGCGCCTATATCGCCGGGTTCGGGACCGCCGGCTCAATTCTGGCCTGCGCTGCCGTCTTGTTCGTGATCGCCAGCGCCGTGCTGACGATCCACGGCTGGCCGACTGTGTCCGAGCAGAGCTCCCCCGCGGCTGTCCGCATCACCCAGGCCTCGGGCAAGAGTTCGGGCACCAACACGCCGGTGAAGCCCCACACCGCCAAGGCGCAGAGCGCCGCCACCGCGCAGCCGGTGCTGATCGCGACCGCGATCGTTCCGGCCACCGGCGCCGCCGGCACCGCCACCGGATCGGGCGGGTCGGGCGCCCGGACGCGCGGCGGCTCGCGCTCGCGGTCGCACCGGTCGGGCGGCAGCTCCGGGGCCGGCCACAGCCCCCACGGTCATCCTCACGCTGGTATCGGTCCGGGTTCGGCCCCGGTGACCGGCCCCGCGCCCCAGGGCTCGGCACCGGTCAGCCCCGCGCCGCCGGTCTCCGATGGCACTCCCGTGACCAATCCGAGCCCCGGGGCCGGGAGCGGCAACGGAAACGGGAATGGAAACGGGCGGGGCAACGGCCGCGGCCACGCCAACCAGCAGAACGTCACGACCGTCAGTGGCACGGCGAACGACCACGGTCACAGCCACGGACACGGACACCTGACCAGCGCGGCCGGGCCTCCCGGCCAATCGGCCGACAACGGCAACGGCAACGGCCACGTCAACGGCACCCGCGGCAACGGGCATGGGCACAGCGGTGGTCCGACGCCCGACAGCGGGTCGGCCGGTTCGGCCGGCTCGGCCGGCTCGGCCGGTGACCAGGGTCAGGGCGGCGGCCAGGGCCAGGGCGCCGGTCGGGGCGCTGGGCAGACAGGCGGTGAGGGCGAGCCCCAGGGCGCCGGCGGCGGTCAGGGCCAGGGTGGCGGGCAGACCGGCGCCGACAACCACGGCCAGGGCCACGGTCACGGCGGCGGCCAGTCGGCGGTCGATGCTCCGGCGCATGGCCCGGCCGGCCAAGCACACGGCCACGGCCAGGCGCACGGCCACAGCCACTGACGGCTGAGCCGGACCCTCCGCGAGGCTCAGCGGAGGCCGAGGGCGCGCTCGAGAAACCGCAGGCTGACCGTCTGCAGCTCCTCGTCGTGCTGGATCGAGCGGTGATGTCCGCCCGGGAGCTCGATCAGCCGGCTCTGCGGCAACCGGAGCATCGCCGCCAGCTCGCGCGAGTGCTGCACCGGGACCTGCTCGTCGCCCTGCGCGTGTAACAGCAGGATGGGGACGCCGAGCTGCTCGACAAACGGCCCGAGCTCGGCCGATTCGAGCAACGTGCTGAGCGCCTCGACGTCGGCGTCGAACCGCAGCGTCCCGTCACGCACGCCGCGGCGCAGCCCGGCGGCGCTCGCCGGGCAGATCGCGACGACCGCCTGCGCATCGGCGTCGGCAGCGGCCCGGAGCGCGATGTAGCCGCCCATGCTCGAACCGCGCAGGGCGATTGCGGCGTCCGGCGCGCCGAGCTCACGCCGCAGCAGCGAGGCCATCGTCACGACGTCCTGCACCGCCCGGCCGTCCATCGGCCCGTAGCTCTCGCCGTGGCCACGCTGATCGAACGACAGCGCCGCGATCCCGAGCGCGATCGTCGCGCGTGCAAAGTCATAGTGGTTCTCCTTGGACGACCCGGCGCCATGCAAGATGACCACGCCCGCGGTAACCGGGCGGCGGGTGTCCTCGGGCAGCCAGAGCGCGTAGGCGAGCCCGTCGTGAACGCCCGAGCGGGCCGGGCGCACGGGTGTGACCGTCCTACTACGCGCCAGAGAGCCACCCCCTCACGCGTCACACCATATCTTTCCTCACTCCTGTGCAAACACGGCTCGCCATCCCCCTGTCGCACCTGCTCCCACTAGGGACGCGGGTCAACGAGCGCGGCCGGCTCGAACTCGGGGGCTGCGACGCGGTCGAGCTCGCGCACGAGTTCGGAACCCCGGCCTACGTCGTGGTCGAGGACGACCTGCGGGCGCGGGCGCGCACGTTCATCGAGGCGGTGGCCGCCCGGCATGACGACTTCGACGTGTTGTTCGCGTCCAAGGCGTTCCCCTGCACCGCGGTCTACCGGGTGCTCGCAGAGGAGGGGCTCGCGTGCGACGTCGCCTCCGGCGGCGAGCTCGCGCTGGCAGTCAACGCCGGCTTCGACCCCGGGCGCACGTACCTGCACGGCAACGCAAAGTCGATCACCGAGCTGCGCGAGGCGCTGGCGGCGGGCGTCGGTCACGTGGTGATCGACTCCTTTGACGAGCTCGCGCGCCTCGAGCGGATCGCCGCCGAACTCGGTCGCCGCCAGGAGGTCCTGATCCGGGTCACCCCCGGCGTCGCCGGCGACACGCACAGCAAGATCTCGACCGGGCAGGCCGACTCGAAGTTCGGCTTCTCGATGGAGCAGGCGGTGGCGGCGATCGAGCGCCTGCGCGGGAGCTCGGCGCTGAAGCTCGTCGGCCTTCACTTCCACATCGGATCGCAGCTGTTCGAGCTCGAGCCGTTCCGCGACGCCGTCCGGGCGATCGCGCAGCTGGGCGAGTTCGACGTGTACAACCTGGGCGGCGGGCTCGGGGCGGCCTACACCGCCGACCAGCGGCCGCCGACCCCCGAGCAGTACGTTGATGCGATCGTTGACGCGCTTCACACCGAGATCGGCCGCGACAAGCGCCTGCTGCTCGAGCCGGGCCGTGCGCTGGTGGCGAACTCGACGGTGACGCTGTACACGGTCGAATCGGTCAAGCGCAACGTTTCGACCTGGGTCGCAGTCGATGGCGGCATGTCGGACAACCTGCGACCGATGCTGTACGACTCCCGCTACGAGGCGCTGATCGCCGACCGACCGCTCGCGTCCGGCGGCGAGCTGTGCCAGCTGGCGGGCAAGCACTGCGAGTCGGGTGACGTGATCGTCAGCGACGTCGAGCTCGACAACCCCGAGCCGGGCGATGTGATCGTCACGCCCGCGACCGGCGCCTACGGCTACTCGTTGGCCAACAACTACAACGGCGTCCCGCGGCCGCCGGTGATCTTCTGCCGGGACGGGTCGGCGCGGGTGGTCGTGCGGCGCGAGACCTACGCCGATCTGATGAGCCGGGACGTCGAGCGATGACGAGCTTCCGGGTCGGGCTGCTCGGGCACGGCACTGTGGGCGGCGCGTTCGCGCAGCTGCTGCCGGCACGCGCTGACCGGATCGAGCGGATCACGGGGCTGCACCCGGAGCTCTCGGGCGTGCTGACCCGCAGCTCGGGCTCGTTCGACGAGATCCTCGATCGCTCAGATCTGATCGTCGAGCTGATCGGTGGGATCGAGCCGACGCGGGACTACCTGCTGCGGGCGATGCGCGCCAAGAAGCACGTCGTCACGGCCAACAAGCAGTTGCTCTCCCAGTACGGCGAGGAGCTCTGGGAGGTCGCGCGCGAGAACGAGGTCCAGCTGCGGTTCGAGGGCTCCGTGGCCGGCGTCGTGCCGGTGATCCGGGTGCTTCAGGAGTCGCTCGCGGGGGCGACGATCGACCGCGTCCACGGGATCGTCAACGGAACGACGAACTTCATCCTGACCGAGATGGCGCGCACCGGCGCGACGTTCGGGGAGGCGCTGGCGGACGCGCAGCGGCTCGGCTACGCAGAGGCCGACCCGTCCGAGGACGTCGACGGCCGTGACGCCGCCGCGAAGATGGCGATCCTCGCCCGGCTTGCGTTCGAGACCCCGGTCCACATCGACCAGGTGCGCTACGAGGGGATCGAGCAGATCCAGCCCGACGATCTCGAGTACGCCCGGGACCTGGGGCTCGGCCTGAAGCTGATCGGGACCGCCGAGCGAGTCGGAGAACGGGCGCTGTCGGTCAGCGTCTACCCGGCGTTCCTGTACCCCGGCCATCCGCTGGCGTCGGTCAACGGGCCGTTCAACGCGGTCACGGTCGAGTCCGAGGCGATCACGGAGATCACGATGTCCGGTCCGGGCGCCGGCGGCCCCCAGACCGCATCGGCGGTGCTCGGTGACGTGATCAGCGCGATGATCCCGCCGGCCTCGACGCCACCCGCGACCGAGAGCCTCGAGATCGTCTCAGACGTCGTGTCGTCGTTCTACCTGCACCTCGAGGTGGCCGACGAGCCCGGCGTGCTGGCGCAGGTGGCGCAGGTGCTCGCGCTCCAGGACGTGTCGGTCAAGTCGGTCGTGCAGAAGGGGCTGCGCGATCAGGCGCGGCTGGTGATGGTGGTGCACCCGGTGCTCGAGTCGCGGTTCGCGGCCGCGATGGAGCTGATCGCGGGGCTCGAGGTCCTGCGCGCGCCGCCGCGCGCGATCCGGGTGCTGGAGGAAGAGTTCGCGTGATCAGCGCGTCCTTATAGGATCCGCGGCCGCATGAGAGCGATCCAGATCACCGAGCTGACCGGGCCTGCATCAGCGTTGAAGCTCGTCGATGTTCCCGAGCCCGAGGCGTCGCACCCGATGACCCCCGGTAGCGGCGTGCTGATTGACGTCCACGCGGCCGGGGTCTCGTTCCCCGAGCTGCTGCAGACCAGGGGTCAGTACCAGTACAAGCCGCCGCTGCCGTTCATCCCCGGCAGCGAGGTCGGCGGCGTGGTCCGCGAGGCGCCCGACGACGCCTCGGTCAAGCCCGGTGACCGCGTCGCGGCGTTCTGCGGCGAGGGGGGGTTCGCCGAGGTGGCGGTCGCGCCGACCTACTTCACCTTCAAGCTCGGGGACGAGCTCGACTTCGCGCAGGGCGCGGCGTTGGTGCTCAACTACCACACGGCCTACTTCTCGCTCGTGACCCGCGGGCGGATGCAGGAGGGGGAGACGGTGCTGGTTCACGGGGCCGCCGGGGGCGTCGGCACCGCCGTGCTCCAGGTCGCCAAGGGGCTCGGTGCAACAACGATCGGCGTCGTCTCGACCGAGGCCAAGGAACGGGTCGCGAGCGAGGCCGGCGCTGACCATGTGCTGCGCGCTGACGGACCATGGAAGGATCAGGCCAAGGAGCTCTCAGCCGGGGGTGTCGACATCGTGATCGACCCAGTGGGTGGGGATCGGTTCACCGACAGCCTCCGCTCGCTGCGGGAAGGGGGGAGGGCCGTGGTCGTCGGTTTCACGGCCGGCTCGATCCCCGAGGTGCGCGTGAACCGGCTGCTGCTCAACAACACCGAGGTGATCGGCGCCGGCTGGGGCGCGGGCGTGCTGACGCATCCAGACCGGACCGCGGCGATCGCTCAGGCGCTCGACGAGCTGATCGCTGCCGGGACAGTCGCGCCGCTGGTCGGCGCGCGGTTCGCGCTCGAGCGGGCGGCAGACGCCCTCGAGCTGCTCGACAACCGCGGCGCGACCGGCAAGGTCGTGCTCGACGTCGTCTGACCGTTGACGGCCCGCGGCTGACCGCCGAAGCCGGGGCACTCTGACATGCTCCGCCGGGCAATGCCGGGGCTGATCGAGCGCTACCGCGACAACCTGCCGTTCGAAGAACACGACCCAGTCGTCTCGCTCGGCGAGGGCTCGACGCCGCTCGTCCAAGCGCCGGCGATCTCCGCGCGGGTCGGAGCCGAGGTGTGGCTGAAGCTCGAGGGGCTGAACCCGACCGGCTCGTTCAAGGACCGGGGGATGACGTGCGCGGTCTCGGCCGCGGTCCGCGAGGGCGCCAAGGCGATCGTCTGCGCCTCGACCGGGAACACCGCCGCGTCGGCCGCCGCCTACGCCGCCCGGGCCGGCCTTCGGTGCGCGGTGATCGTGCCCGAGGGCAAGATCGCGACCGGCAAGCTGGCCCAGGCGCTGATGCACGGTGCCCGCGTGGTGGCGCTGCGAGGCAACTTCGACGTGGCCCTCAAGCTGGTCCGCGAGCTGTGCGCCAACCACCCGATCGCGCTTGTCAACTCGGTCAGCGAGTTCCGGATCGAAGGCCAGAAGACCGCCGCCTTCGAGGTGTCCGAGTCGCTCGCCGGCGAGCTCGAGGCGCTCTGCATCCCGGTCGGCAACGCAGGCAACATCACCGCCTATTGGCGCGGGTTCAGAGAGCTTGACCAGAGCCCGCGGATGTTCGGCTTCCAGGCCGCTGGCGCCGCGCCGTTGGTGCTGGGCAAGCCGGTCGAGAACCCCGAGACGATCGCCAGCGCGATCCGGATCGGCAACCCGGCGCGGTGGGAGGACGCGATGAACGCGATGACAGCGTCGGGCGGCTCGGTCAATGCGGTCACCGACGAGCAGATCCTGTCGGCCTATCGGCTGCTGGCCGGAGAGGAGGGGGTCTTCTGCGAGCCGGCATCGGCCGCCAGCGTCGCGGGCCTGCTGGCGCACGGCGTCAGGGACGCGCGGACGGTGGTGTGCGTGCTGACCGGCAACGGGCTCAAGGATCCACAGACGGCGCTCGCGCAGGCCGGCGCGGTGGTCCCTTGCGAGGCCAACGCCGATGCGATCGAGCAAGCGGTGCTCGGGTGACGCTGTCGCGCCGGCGCCTGATCCGCGTCCCGGCCTCGTCCGCCAATCTCGGCCCCGGCTTCGACGTGCTAGCCGCGGCGCTGGCGCTGCACCTGGAGCTCGAGGTCTCCGAGACCGGCCGGTTCGCCGTGCACACCGAGCTCGAGGTCCCCCGCGACCGCGACAACCTTGTCGTGCGGGCATTCGAGCGGCTGCACCCAGCCGACGAGTTCGAGTTCCGGATCAGCTCGGAGATCCCGCTCAGCGGCGGGCTGGGCTCGAGCGCGGCGGCGACGCTGGCGGGGCTGATGGCCGCCGACCACCTGTTCGAGCTCGACGCCGACGTGGGGGGGCTGGCGTCCGAGCTCGATGGTCACCCCGACAACGTGGCCGCATCGCAACGCGGCGGCTTCGTCGTCTGCGGCGCCGACCGCGTGCACCGGTTCGAGCCGCCGATGGGGCTCGAGGCGGTCCTGGTCGTGCCCGGTGATCCGGTCGCGACCAGCGAGGCGCGCTCGGCCCTGCCGCAGACGGTCCCGCTCGCCGACGCGGCCTTCAACGTCGCCGCAGTGGCGCTGCTCACGCTCGGACTTGCGACCGGCGACTGGCAGCTGATCGGCTCCGGGCTGCGGGACCGCCTGCACCAGCCGTATCGCGCCCGCCTCTATCCGCGGTCGGCCGAGCTTAGGCAGAGGGCAGTCGAGCTCGGCGCGCTCGGGGCGACGATCTCGGGCGCCGGGCCGACGCTCCTGTTCTGGTGTTATTACGAGCAGACAGGATCGGTCGTCTCGAGGCTCCAGCAGGAGACCGCGGGCTGGGCGACCGTGGTACGGGCGCCATTCGAGGCCCAGGGCGCCGACGTCCGCGCCCTGTGAATAGTTACGCGTCCTGGGCGCGTAGCCGCAGGACGGCGGCCGCTAGGCCTGCGCGGCCTGCGTCGCGCGGAGCATCGACCCGACCCGATCGCGGGCCTCCTCGAGCCCCAGCCGCTTGAGCAGCTCCTCGGCGACGGCGACGTAATCGGCACCGAGGTCCGGCCGGTAGTCGAGAATCGAGACGGCCCGCTCGGCCGACTCCGCGTAGGCGATCGACGCCCTGATCGTGATGTCGATCAGCCGGTCGCCGAAGTGCTCGCGCAGCGAATCGAACGCCTCGCGCGAATGGCGGGTTCGCATGTCGGCGATGTTGAGCACCACGCCGAGCCAGACGAGATTGGGGTTGAGGCTGTCACGGGCCAGCTCGATCACCTCGAGCGCCTGCTCGACCCCCTGGAGGGCGAAGTACTGGGCTTCGGCCGACAGCAGCGCATAGTCGGACGCGACGAGCGCGTTGACGGTCAGCAGTCCGAGCGCCGGCGGGCAGTCGATCAGCACCAGATCGAAGTCACCCGAGATCTCGCGCAAGGCCCGCTTCAGGGTCAGCTCGCGCCCCATCTTGCCGCCGAGCGCCAACTCGGCCTCGGCCAGCCCGAGATTCGCCGGGACGATCCCGTTGTGGACGGCGTCGGCCGCGCTGGCGCGTCCGGTCAGGACGTCGCCGATCGTCGGCGAGGCGTCGGGGTCGACGTCCAGGTAATCGGACAGGTTGCCCTGCGGATCGAGGTCGACCGCAAGTACCGATAGCCCGGCCCGCCGGAAGACGTCGGTCAACGTCCGGACGGCGGTCGTCTTGCCGGTGCCGCCCTTCTGGGACAGGACGGAGATCGTCAAGGGCATCGGCGCTGACTATAAGCCAGCCACTCCGGCGGTGAGCGTTGGTCGCCGCCGGGCGGGAGTGTCGCTGCCTACGGGTCAGTCACCGAACGCGGCGGCGTCCTCGGGGGTGTGGCCGAAGCGCATCCCGGAGATCACCGGCACGTCGATGAAGTGGAGGTGGTGGCGCCCGATCACGATCTCGTCGCCGTCGGCGAGCGTGCTCCACTCGACCCGCTCGCCGTTGACGAACACGCCGTTCAGGCTTCGGTCATCGAGCACCCGCAGGCCGTCGGGCTGGCGCACGATCAGCGCGTGGCGGCGCGAGACGGTCGGGTCATCGAAGCGGATGTCGGCCGCCAGGCTGCGGCCGATCCGGGTCCACTCGCGGGCGAGCGCGTAGGCGATCACGTCACTGCTCGACTGGTAGGCGACGTACTGGCCGGGCTCGTCGAGCCCGGCGCGCAGCTCGGCGATCCAGCTGCGGTCCTCGACCTCAGGTGCAAGCTCGACCACCGCCTGCTGCGAGGTCGTGAACAGAGACGCTCGGACGAACTCGGTTCCGCCGCAGTTGGGGCACGACGGCAACTCGTCGGCCGCATCCAGCGACAGTGGAAAATCACATTCGGTGCAGCGAAACGTACCGGTCCCAGCGACGTTGCCCGACATCCACGCTTTCATCGGCCGTCTCCTCGCTAGGGGATCTTGCGGCTGCGCCTGTTCGGAAGGGGTGGGTGTCACGGAGCCGCCATCGGACCTAGTGGTCTTAACACGATCATAGAGGTGTGGTCAAAGCAAAGGTAAACACAGTTCGACGAATCGTCCACCAATTCTTTGCAGTGAATTGCGCGCAAATAGCAGGTTTTTTGAGACTTTCCTGTGAACGTGGCGGCGCCGGCAGGGCGGTCTTATGTACTCCTGTCGCGGGGAGGAACCAAGCCGTGAAAACCGAACCTAGGCTCAATGACTGGGTCGCTGCGGGACATGCTCGATCTGGAGCTCGCTCTGCTTCGCAAAGGGCTCGACGAGCGCTTGGCGGGTTCGGAACGATGCTCGTGCTGCAACCGGACGCCACTGGTCGGCGAGCGCGTCTACGTCTATGAATCGGGCACGATCGCGTGCGAGCTGTGCCGTCCGCGCCAGCGCGCGACCCCGGTTGGGACGCGGACGGTTCACGGCCCGGAGTTCGGCCACACGATGCGGATCACCGACCAGCGGGCCGCGGCATAAACTGCCCGACCGTGGATCCCTTCACGGTCTCGACCACAATCGCCAAGCCCCGCGAACAGGTCTTCGAGTACCTGGCGGACATCGCCAACCACGCCGAGTTCACCGACCACTACCTGGTCGACTGGCACCTGACCCGCGTTGACACGTACGGCACCGGCGCCGGGGCGCGCTTCCGGATCAAGGCGCCGCTCAACCGGTTCGCGTGGGCCGACGTGACGTTCGCCGAGCTGCAGACCCCGTTTCGGATCGTCGAGCGCGGGCGGGGCGGCAAGTACAACCGGATCCGGATGGTCGGCACCTACACACTGTCGCCCGGTCCGGGAGACACGACGCGGGTCGAGTACACGCTCGAGACGATCCCCTCGCAGCTGTCCGACAAGCTGATGGACATGCTCGGCGGCCGCTCGTGGAGCCGGCGCCAGGCGGCCAAAGCGATGCGTCGGCTGCGCTCGATCCTCGAGGACGGTCGCGGTCGCGGAGAGCGGCCGACGGTCGACGCGGGGTGACGTTTCCGCTCCCGGTCAATGATTAGACTCTGGCAGCCGTGAGAGCCCGCCGTCTCTGGATCGCCGTCTTCGCGCTGACGCTCGCCCTCGGGCTCGCGGCGTGCGGCCACAAGCAAGCGCACCCCCACAACGCCGATGCGAACAACATCGGCGGCTACGTCGACGCGGGCCCGATCACCTACCAGCTCCAGATCTCGCGGATCCTCAACCCCTACAGCGTCGAGGATTCCCAGTACGTCAAGGGGCTGCCGGCCGGTACGCCGGCGCTGACCCCCGACCAGTACTGGTACGGGGTCTTCCTGTGGGCCAAGAACCAGACCTCGAGGGCTGCGATCACGACTGACAACTTCACGGTCGTCGACACGCAGGGAACGGTGTATCACCCGATCCCGCTGAATCCCACCCTGAACCCGTTCGCGTGGGCCGCGCAGAAGCTGTATCCGCTGCAGACCGAGCCGGCCCCCGATACGACCGCCAGCGACGGGCCGACGCAAGGCGGATTGGTGCTGTTCCGGATCGGCTCCTCGGCGTACGCGAACCGCCCGCTGACGCTGCACATCCTCGGCGCCGACGACCGCACTCAGGCGACGATCTCGCTCGACCTTTGAACGACGACGACGACCGATGGCAGCGCAGCGAGCCCAGCGGTCGTGGACCGTCGACGCCCAACACGATGCGGTTCGACCCGCTCGCGAGCGGGATCGGGGTCTTCTTTGCGATCGCGATCCCGGTGATCGTGATTGGCTACACCCGTGCCGGCGGCGCCGACGGGCTGATCATCGCGCTCGGAATCGTCGTCGGCCTGATCGCCGGCGTGATGGTCTGCATCTGGCTCGCGCATCGCGACGGCGAGGTCTGGCGCGGGCCGCAGTTGTAGCGCTCGTCCTGGCGCTCGCCGCCGCCGTCGCGCCGACGGCTGAGGCGGGATGGGGCAGGCCGTTTGAGCTCGTCAAGCCCGCCGCCACAGACCTGCTGCCGACACAGCTTGCGTTCTCGGGCTCGGGCAGCGCCGCAGCCGCGTTCGCGACCGAGGACGTCGACACGACGGGCAGTTCGCAGGCCTATCTCGTCTCGCGGTCGGCCGGTGGCCGGCTGGGCTCGCCGCGCAAGCTGGCGGGCGTCAGCCAGGTCCTGGCGCTCGCGTACGCCCGAGGATCGCTCGAGCTGTTGACCGGTTCGAGCTCCGAGACGCTCGACTGCTGCAGCAGCGCCCAGGCGGTCAGGATCGGGGCCGGCGGCGGTGTGCGGCGCCCGCAGACCGTGGTCGGCGGGCTCACGGGCGCGACGCTCGGTCAGCTGGTAGGGCTCGCGGACGGCCGAATGATCGCCGCGGTCGCCTCCGAGGCCGGCGTGTGGGCGGCACAGTCGAGCAAGTCGGGCGGGTTTGCGGCCAAGCGCCGTCTGACGGCGGCCTCCCAGAGCCCCGAGGCGCTGGCCGCGACGTGGCTCGGGGGGGAGCGCTCGCTGGTCGCGTGGACCGCCGCCAGCGGGCCGCCCGGCTCGGCCGACCCACGGGCGATCTACTACGCACTGGGATCGAAGTCCGGCGGGCCGCGCCATTCCCACACGCTGCTGCGGGTTGCCGCCGGCCGTCGCGTCGACGCGCTCGCGGTCGCGCGGCGGGGATCGGGTGCGACCGCCACCTGGATCGAGAGCTTCTACGACCGGCACGGCAACTACCACTCGCAGGTCAAGGCGGCCGACTTCGCGGCCAAGCCCCAGGTCAGAACGCTGTCAGCGGCAGGCCAGGCCTCGGGCCTCAGCTACGCCGGCGACACCGCCGGGGCGCAGGGTGCGGCGTGGTCGTCGTGCGGCACTTCGGGGTCCTGCATCGTCCATGTCGCGACCCGCGGCGCCAACGGTCGCTTCGGCCGCGGCGTCTCCCTGGGAGCGATCGATGCATCCCAGACCCCGGCGCTCGCGGTCGGGCCCAACGGCCAGGTGATCGTCGGCTGGGTGCGCGGCGGCCATCCCGTCGCGGCCGTCGGCGCCGCCTCGAGCGGCCGCTTCGGCCCCGCGCGGGTGCTGTCGGCGAGCACCTTCGCACTCGACCTGACGGTCGCGTTCGGGCCGCGCCGCGAGGCACTGGTCGCGTGGACACAGGGGACGCTGAACCCGAGCGTGGTGGCCGCTGCCTATCGCGAACCGTAGGGGGCCGGCCTCCGCGGTCAGTGCTGGAGCGCCGAGGCCAGGATGTCGCGGACCGGCGGCGCTGCGGCCGCGCCGCCGAAGCCCTGATTGGGGTACAGCGCGCCGACGACGTAGCGGGGGTGGCCCACCGGCGCATAGGCCACGAACCAGGCGTCGGTGTTCTGGGCGGTGTTGGCTCCCGGCTGAGCGGTGTCGGTCAGCTCCGCGGTGCCGGTCTTCCCCGCGACCTCGATCCCAGGGATCTGTGCGGCGGTTCCGGTCCCCTCGGCCACAACCGCGATCATCATCTGCTGCACCTCATCGGCCACATGACGGCTGGTGACGTACACGAACCTCGGCTTCTGGCCGGCAAGCAGGGTCGGGATCGGCCGCCGGCCCCCCATCGCGATCGTCGCCGCGACGTCGGCCATCTCGAGCGGCGTCGTCAGCACGACGCCCTGCCCGATCGCCGAGGAGCCTACAGCCGTGGCGCCGCCGATCTTGCTCGCCGACGGGATCGTGCTCTCGATCGCGCCCGGGATCGAGGGTGGCTGATCGAAGCCGAATCGCTTCGCGGTCGCGACCAGCCGCTTGGCGCCGAGCTTGACGCCGAGCGGGGCGAAGACCGAATTGCACGAGACCGCGAACGCGTTCAGCAGCGTCCCCCCGCACGCCTCGCCATTCGCGTTCTGGAGCATGTAGCCGCCGACGTCCGCCTCGGTCGCGATCGGGTAGGTGGTGCCGAGCGTCGTGATATGCGCCTGGAGCGCGCCGGTCACGGTGACGATCTTCATCGTCGAACCTGGGGGCTGAGCGTCGGAGAAGGCAATCCCGGCGAGTGCGAGCAGCGCCCCCGTACGGGGGTTCATGACCGTGATGCCGGCGTACTGGCTTCCGATCGCGGCCACGGTCGCGCGTTCGAGCGACGGGGAGATCGTGGTCCTCACGGGCTTGGCCGCGATCGGCGCGGCCGACGCGAGCACCCGGTGGCCGGCGAGCAGCGTGCCGCCAGGCGTTCCCGCCAACCGCGACTCGAAGATCCGCTCGAGGCCGTTGAGCCCGACCTTCGCGTCGGGCGGGTAGCCGTCGGCCATATAGGCGGTCGCATCGGTGGTCGGGATCGAGCCCAGCGTCCCGACGATCTGTCCGGCGACGTCCGGGATCGGCGAGCTGCGGTCCGGCCCCTCCGCCAGCGGCGTCCCGTCGGCCGCCAGCAGCGTGCCGCGCGGCGCCAGCCTCATTGCGCGATGCAGCTGCTCGTCGGGGCGCAGACCGGGGAACAGGACCCACGGGCGCAGCGTCACCCTGGCACCCGAGCCGCTGCCGGTGAACGGCACCACAAGCGTCTCGTGCAGGGTTCCCCAGATGTGGGTCTGAACGGTGGTCACGACGGTGATCGTGTCGCCTCCCGCGCTCGCGACCTGGTCCGGGCGCAGCGAGGTCATGGTCGCGGTCGCTTCCGCATGGGAGAGCTCGCGCATGAACCGGGCCTCGCTCGTGCGCCGCCGGGAGTCTGAGTCCAGCAGCTTGTACATCGCCGCGTAGTCGCGGTGCTGCCAGGCGGTCACGTACTGGGTCACCATGTGGCGCTCGGCCCGCCCCGGGGCGGTGGCCAGAAACGCGCCCGCCGCGAACGCCGCGGCCGCCAGCGCGAGGATTGGGACGGCGCGCGTGAGCAGTCGCCGCCGCCGCGCCCGGCGCCGCCGCGGGCGCCGAGTTTGCGCCCCTATGACTCCCACCTGTGTCACCCCGCTAGTAGACGGTAGAAGATGCGGCCGGAAATTTGGGGCGCGACTAGCATTTTTCCGATCACCACCGTCGATTTACTGATCGTCGCGTTCACCGTCCTGCTGGCCGTCTACGGCTACGTCCAGGGGTTTATCGTCGGCGCGCTGTCGCTGGTCGGGTTTGCGATCGGTGCGTTCATCGGGACCCGGGTCGCGCCATTGGTGCTCAGCCAGGGCGCGCGCTCGCCGTATGCGCCACTGTTCGGCCTGCTCGGGGCGCTGCTGGCGGGCGGGGCGCTCGCGAGTGGCCTGGAGGGGGTCGGCGCCCGCGTGCGTTCGGCCATGCGGCTTCCAGGGCTGCGGACGATCGACGGCCTGCTCGGCGCTCTGCTGACCGCTTGCGTTGGCCTCGGGATCGCGTGGATCGTCGGCGCCGTCGCACTTCAATCAGAGCGTTCGGAGCCGCTTCGCCAGGACATCCAGCGGTCGGCGATCCTGACCGAACTCGATCAGCTGCTGCCGCCGTCGGGCCCGATCCTCGACGCGCTCTCGAGGATCGATCCGCTGCCGTCCGTGCGCGGACCGGCGGCCGACGTGCCGCCGCCCGCACGGGGAGTCCTGCGCGAGCCCGGACTGCGGACCGCGGCCGCCAGCGTCGTGCGCGTGTTCGGCACCGCCTGCGGGCTCGGGGTCGAGGGCAGCGGCTGGGTCGCCGCGCGCGGCGTCGTCGTAACTAACGCCCACGTGGTGGCCGGCGAGTCCGACACCGAGATCCAGGTGGGCGGGGTCGGTCCGGGCCGCGCGGCTGCGGTGATCGGCTTTGACCCGCACGACGACGTCGCAGTGCTCCGGGTCGCGGGGCTGCAAGCGCGGCCGCTCAAGCTCGCCGCCAACGCGGAGGTCGGCAGCTCGGCGGCGATCCTCGGTTATCCGCTCGACGGTTCGTTCAACGCCGAGCCGGCCCGGCTTGGCCAGACGAGCACGGTCAGCACCGAGAACGCCTACGGCGAGGGCAACGTGGTGCGGTCGATCACCGCGCTGCGTGGCCGGGTCCGCCCCGGCAACTCGGGCGGCCCGCTGGTCGACTCCGATGGCCGGGTGCTGGCGACCGTGTTCGCCGCCCTGACCGGCACCTCGCGCGAGGGCGGGTTCGCGGTCCCCAACTCGGTCGTCCGCCAGCAGCTGGTCAAGGCGCTGGCACAACGCCAGAGCGTCGAGACCGGTCACTGCGGCTAGGCCCGACGCGTCGGCCAATACGACCGGCGGGCACTCTCGAGATGGACGCCGTGGCGGGCGGCGGTCTGCGTCGCCGCCCGCCTCAGGCGTTCATTGCCCCCGGACGTTCCTCGGCCATCTGCTGCACCACATCCAGCCCCAACGCCCCCAGGAGCTGTGGGTGATGATGTGCGAGGTGCTGCTCGGCCGCATCGAAGAGTTCTTGCTCGGAATCCCCTGTGAGCTGCGCCCCACACTCGCAGTAGGCGATCCGGGAAGGCTCTTCGTTGATCGGAGTCATGTCTCGTCGAACAAGGCGGCTAGAGCGTGTGCGAAACGGTCCACGACCATTTCGCAAGTCGTCCCATGTGGTCCCGGTGACCACGATTCGGAAAGCTGTCGAATCGCCGTTGGCGTAACGTTTCCAAAACGTTGCAGAATTCGCCGAGGGCCAGTGAGAGAACCCGGATCCAGCTGTGCGGCCGCCTGTCCGTCGAGATCGACGGGGCCGAGCTGGCAGGGGCGCTGCGCGGCAAACAGGTGCCGCTGCTGCTCGCCTATCTGGTCCTGAATCGGGATCGTCCGGTCGGACGCGAGGAGTTGATCGGAGCGCTGTGGCCGGAGCGGGCACCGCAATCGCAGGACGCCGCGCTGCGGACGCTGCTATCGAGGCTGCGCTCGGTACTCGGCGCTCCGGTCCTGAGCGGGCGCGACGAGCTCGTGCTCGAGCTCCCCGAGCCGGCGTGGATCGACATCGAGGCCGCGGCGTCGCATGTCGATCGGGCCGATGTTGCGCTGCGGGCCGGCGACCCGAGAGGTGCCTGGGCGCTCGCACAGGTCCCGCTCAACATCGCCAGGCGCGGGCTGCTCCCCGGGTCGCAGGCGAACTGGCTCGAGACGCGGCGCCGCGAGCTCGGCGACATCAGGCTCCGGGCGCTCGAGGTAGTCGGCCGGGCCGGGCTGGTCCTGGGCGGCGCGCAACTCGGGTCGGTCCAGCGTGCCGCACGGGCGCTGATCGACGCCGAGCCCTACCGCGAGTCGGGCTACGTGCTGCTGATGCGATCGCTGCAGGCGCAGGGCAACGTCGCCGAGGGGCTGCGCGTGTTCGACCGCCTGCGGACGCTGCTACGCGATGAGCTCGGCACGACGCCGTCGGCCGAGGCGATCGCGGCGCACCGGTCGTTGCTGAGCCCCGCGCCGCTGCAGGATCCCGGCCAGCTGGACGGGCTCGACGTCGAGCTCGCGCTGCCCGACCCCGAGGGACAGTCGATCCCGCTTCCGGCCGAGCTCCGAGCGCTGGCCTCGCCGACGATGATCGGGCGGGTCGCCGAGCTCGGCGAGCTCGAGCGGTGGCTCGAGGGGGCCGGGCAGGAGGGCGAGCCGGGCCGGCGGAGCGAGCGGGTGCTGCTGGTCAGCGGCGACCCCGGGGTCGGCAAGTCGCGGCTGCTGGCCGAGACCGCAATGCGCGCCCATACGGGCGGGACGCTGGTGCTCGCGGGCCGCGCCCCGGAGGAGACCGTGGTCGCCTTCCAGCCGTTCATCGAGGCGCTGGGCCACTACGTCTCGGCGGCGCAGCTCGCCGAGCTGCGCGCCACGACGCGCCCTCACGGCGCCGAGCTCGCGCGGCTGCTGCCCGAGCTGCGACGGCGGTTGCCCGAGCTTCCCGAGACCGACGGCGGGGACGCCGAGACGGGGCGCTACCGGCTGTTTGAGGCCGTTGCGGGGCTGCTGGGCGACCTGTCGGCGTCGATGCCGGTGCTGATTGTAATCGATGACCTGCACTGGGCCGACCGGCCGACGTTGATGCTGCTGCGCCACCTCGCGCGGGCGCCCCGGCCCGGGCGGCTGTCGATCATCGGCGCCTACCGGGCGATCGAGCGGTGGAGCGAGGGCTTCTCGGCGGCACTGGCGAACCTGCGCCACGAGCGGCTGATGACCCAGATCGACCTGACCGGATTGCCCGAACGTGACGCCGCGCGACTGGTCGGCGCGACGGTCGGGCGGGCGCCGGGGGCGGACTTCGCCCGGGCGCTGTACGAGGAGACCGAGGGGAACCCGTTCTTCATCGAGGAGATGCTCCGCCACCTGCAGGACGCGGGCGTCGAGGTCCAGCGCGCAGGCGTCTACGACCTGCAGCGATTCGGACTGCCCGACGACGTCCGCGAGGTGATCTCGCGCCGGCTCGCGCGGCTCGGCGACGATGCGGTCGAGTCGATGCGAGTCGCGTCGGTGATCGGCCGCGAATTCGACGCGGCGCTGCTCGAGGACGTGCTGGCGCTAGACGAGGAGACCTTTCTGACCGCGCTCGAAGAGGCGCTCAGCACCGGACTGGTAGTCGAGTCGCTGACGACGCCCGGGCGTTACAGCTTCGCGCACGCGCTGATCCGCGAGACGCTCTATGAGGGGATGTCGACGGCCCGCCGGGCGCGGATCCACCGGCGGGTCGGGGTCGCGCTCGAGCAACGGGGGAGCGACGGCAACGTGAACGCGCTCGCGCACCACTTCACGCTCGCCGCGAACCCCGAGTACGCCGAGCGCGCGATCCGCTACGCGCTCGCCGCCGGCGAGCAGGCGACCGAGATGATGGCGCACGAGCAGGCCGGCGGCCACTACGCCCGCGCGCTCGAGGTGCTCGAGCAATTCGAGCCGGAGGCGCTGTCGGGGCGCTGCGCGCTGCTGCTGGCGCTCGGCGAGTCGCGGATGCGCAGCGGCGAGCGGTCGCTGGCGTGGCCCGCGTTCCGCGAGGCCGCCGCGCTCGCCGCGCGGCTCGGCGACGGCGAGGCGCTCGCCCACGCTGCGATCGGGGCCTCGCGCCGCTACCTGCAACCGCCGGGAGTCGTCGATCAGGAGCTGATCGGGATGCTCGACCAGGCGCTGGAGATCGTTACGCCGCGGCGCACGGTGATGCACGTGCGGCTGCTCTCGCGGCTGTGCGGAGCGCTCTACTACTCGCCCGAACGAGACCGGATGCGGGCGCTGAGCGCCGAGGCGACCGAGATCGCGCAGCAGCTGGAAGAGCCGCGGGCGACGGCGCTGGCAGCGGCCGCGCGCCGGCGGGCGTACTGGGACCCGGACCGTCTCGAGCAGCGGGTCGCGGACGCGACCGAGTTGCTGCGTTCGGCGACCACGGCCACGGACGCCGAGCTCGTGCTTCAGGGCCACGCATGGCTCGTGCTCGACCTGCTCGAGCAGGGCGACCCGGACGGAGTGCAGGCCCAGGTCGAGGCGTTCACCGCCGCTGCGCGCGAGCTCCGCCAGCCGCTCTACCTGTGGCAGGTGGCGGTCTGGCGCGCGATGTGGGCGCTGCTCGCGGGTCATCTCAACACCGCTGACAGGCTCGCGAACGAGGCGCTGACGGCGGGGCTCAGGCCCGAGAGCGAGACGGCCGTCCAGTACTACGCGATCCAGCTGCTCGCCGTCCGGCGTGAGCAGGCGCGTGGGGGAGAGCTCGAGCCGGCGATGCGCGAACAGGTCAGCGACAACCCGCACCGGCCGGCCTGGCTGGCGGGCTTCGCGACGCTGTTGGTCGAGACGGGGCGGCTCGACGAGGCCGCCGAGGTGTTTGATCGGCTCGCCGCACAACGGTTCGAGGACATCCCCCGTGACGGCGACTGGATGGTGGCGATGGTGCTCGCGGCCGACGTTGCCGTGGGTCTGAACGACCGGCGGCGCGCGCGCCTGCTGCACGAGTTGCTGGCGCCATATCGCGAGCGCACCGTGGTCGTCGGGATCGCGACCGTCTGCCTCGGCTCGGTCGCCCGGTACCTGGGACGGTTGGCGCTGACGATCGGCGACCGCGAGCTCGCTCGCACCCAGCTCGAGTTCGCTCTCGAGGTCAACGGGAACCTGGGCGCGGCGGTCCAGGTCGCGCACACGCAGCTCGATCTCGCGCAGGCGCTGCGCAGCGGCGAACAGGCGCATGCGCTGATCGCGAGCGCCGAGCAGACCGCCTCCGAGCTGCATCTGCCGGCGGTCGCGCAACGGGTCGATCAGTTACAGATCGCCTAGCGGCCGCGACCGCGGCGCAATGACGTTCACAGGCGGCCGTTGCGCGGGGCGCTACCCTGCGACCCCTATGTCCAAGACGCTCGTCATCGCCGAGAAGCCATCCGTCGGGCGCGACCTCGTCCGAGTGCTGCCCGGCCAGTTCACCAAGGGTGAGGGCTACCTCGAGGGGCCCGAGCACGTCGTCACATGGGCCGTGGGCCATCTCGTCCAGCTGGCCGACCCCGATGAGTACGACGCCAAGTTCAAGAAGTGGCGGATGGCCGACCTGCCGATCGTCCCCGAGCACTTCAAGCTCGTGGTCCGCGACGAGCGCTCCAAGAAGCAGATGAACGTGGTCAAGCGGATGCTCGCGCGCGACGACGTAGACAACGTCATCAACGCGTGTGATGCCGGCCGCGAGGGCGAGCTGATCTTCGCCTACCTGTACGAGAAGTCCGGCTCCAAGAAGCCGGTCCAGCGGCTGTGGCTGAACTCGATGACCAAGGACGCGATCGAGCAGGCCTTCGGCCACCTGCGTCCGGGCTCGGAACTGGCGTCGCTGCAGGACGCGGCCCGCTCGCGCTCGGAGGCCGACTGGATCGTCGGCATGAACTCGACCCGTGCCGCGACGATCCGGCTGCGCTCGTCATTTGACGGCGCCGTCTCGCTGGGGCGGGTGCAGACGCCGACGCTGGCGATCCTCGCCCGGCGCGAACAGGAGATCCGCGACTTCACGCCCGAGCCCTACTGGATCGTCGACGCGCAGTTCGACACCGTCAAGGGCTCTCCGCGCCGCTACGAGGGCCGCTTCCACGCGGGGTCAAACCCGCGCTGCAAGACGGCCGAGGAGGCGCGTGCCGTGGTCGTGGCCTGCGAGGGCCAGAACGGGACGATCACCAAGCTCGAGAAGTCGGAGCGCAAGGAGCGTCCGCCGCTGCTGTATGACCTGACCTCGCTGCAGCGCGACGCCAACAGCCGCTTCGGCTTCACCGCGCGCCGGACGCTGGCGGCCGCGCAGCGTCTGTACGAGGAGCACAAGGCGCTCACCTACCCGCGGACCAACTCGCGCTATCTGACCGGCGACATGATCAACGAGATCCGGCCGATTGCCAGGCTCGTCGGCGAGCGCAGCGAGTACAGGCAGGCGGCCGACTACGTGGTCGGGCTCGAGAAGCTGCCGCTGGCGCGGGTCGTCAACGACCTCAAGGTCACCGACCACCACGCGATCATCCCGACCAATGCAGAGCACCATCCGGTCGACAAGATGAACGACGACGACAAGCGGGTCTATGACCTCGTCACGCGCCGCTTCCTAGCCGTCTTCCATCCGGAGGCCGTGTTCGAGAACACGCGCGTCGAGACGACCGTCGCCGACAACGTCTTCCGCACGCGCGGCAAGCTGATGCTGGTCCCCGGCTGGCGCGGGGTGTATGGCGAACTGAGCGACAGCGAACGCACCGATGACGACGAGGGCCGTGAGCAGCAGTTGCCCAAGCTCGAGCCCGACGAGTCCGTCTCGGTGCTCGATATCTCCTCCGAGGAGAAGGAGACCAAGCCGCCGCGCCGCTACACCGAGGGCGCGCTGCTGGGCGCGATGGAGACGGCCGGCAAGCTGGTCGACGAGGAGGAGCTGCGCGAGGCGATGAAGGACTCCGGGATCGGCACCCCGGCGACCCGGGCGGCGATCATCGAGCGGTTGCTCCAGGTCGGCTACATCGAGCGCGACGCGCGCGCGCTCGTCGTCACGGAGAAGGGGCTGAACGTGATCCGGCTGCTCGGTCAGCATCCGCTGACGAGCCCGGGCCTGACCGGGGACTGGGAGCACCGTCTGGCGAAGATCGAGACCGGCGAGGACTCGCGCGAGGCGTTCATGGGTGACATCGTCAAGTTCACCGAGGAGACCGTCGGCGAGCTCGACACAAAGCTCAAGGATGTCCGGATCCCGCGCGCCAACCTCGGTCCGTGCCCGGTCTGCGGGCGCGACATCGTCGAGAACCGCAAGGGCTACTCGTGCTGGTCGCGCGACGATCCGGGGTGCGGGTTCGTGATCTGGAAGTCGAAGATCGGCAAGAACCTCCCGATCTCGATCGCGCGCGAACTGATCAAGACCGGCCGGACGGAGAGGGCCGTGTCAGGGTTCAAGGGCCGCTCGGGCAAGAGCTTCCGCGCCCGCCTCGCGCTGCAGCAGAACGAGGAGGGCAAGTGGCGGGTCGAGTTCGACGAGCCTTGGGCACGCGAGGGCGCCAAACCGCCTGAGACGGCCGACGCCGAGCAGTCCGCCGCCGCGTGACGCCGGAGGCGGCGAGCCGTCATCGCCGCCCGCCACCATAGACGGGTGCCGCTCGAACTCGTCCTCGGACCCGCCAACTCCGCCAAGGCCGGCGAGGTGCTCGGCGCGTTCGGCGCGGTCGCCCCCCGCGGGGCGCTGCTGATCGTCCCGACCGGCGTCGACGCCCGCTTCTACCGCCGCGAGCTCGCCGCCGACGGTGTCGTGTTCGGATCGGTGCTGACGTTCTCGGGGCTGGCACGCGAGATCGCCCGGCGGACCGGCTACGTCGCGACCACGCTGTCGCCGCTCCAGCGTGACCGGGTGCTGCGAACCGTGCTCGAGCGGCTGGCGCTCGAGGCCATGCGCGAGTCGAGCGCCACGCCCGGCTTTCGCGTGTCGGCGGGCAACCTGATCGCCGAGCTGCAGCGGGAGCTGATCACCCCGCAGCGGTTCGTCGCCGCCTTGCGAAGCTGGGCCGAGGATGATGACCGGCGCCGCTCCTACGCCGCCGATCTTGGCCGCATCTATCTCGAGTACGTCCGCGAGCTTGACCGGATCGGCCGGGTCGACCGCGAGCTGTACGCATGGCGTGCGCTCGACGCGCTGCGAGCCGATCCGGGCAGCTGGGGCCGCGATCAGCTGTTCTTCTACGGGTTCGACGAGCTGACCGGCCTGCAGCGCGACGCTGTCGAGACCCTGGCGCGGGTCGTCGGCGCCCGCGTCACCGCCTCGCTCACCCACGAGGGCGGTCGGGTCGCGCTTCGGGCTCGGGCACAGGCCGTCCAGGAGCTCTCGGCGCTGGCCGATGCGACGATCGAGCTGCCGCCGCTGCACGACCACTACGCGCCCGCCTCGCGGGTGGCGTTGCATCACCTCGAGCGCAACCTGTTCGAGCCCGGCGCTCCGCGGATCGATCCCGGCGCGGCCGTCGCCCTGCTCGAGTCCGGCGGCGAGCGCGCCGAGGCCGAGCTGGTCGCGGTCACCGTGCTCGAGCTGCTGCGCGACGGCTTCCGCGGGGAGGAGATCGCACTCGTCGCCCGCTCGCTGCAGAGCACCGGCCAGCTGCTCGCGAGCGTGTTCGAGCAGTACGGGATCCCGCTCAGCTGGGAGCGTGAGCTGCCGCTGACGCACACCGCGCTCGGGCGGGGCCTGCGCGGCGCGGCCCGGTGCGCGCTGCTGCACGATGCTCGCCCTGAGGGCCTTCTGGATTACCTGCGCCTGCCGGGGGTGTTGAACAGTCCCGAGCTCGCTGACCGCCTCGAAGCCGAGGTCCTGGGCGCGGGGCTCGTGTCGGTCGCGGCAGTCCGAGCGCGCCTCGGGCAGAGCCTGCCCGAGCTCGACGAGCTGGCGACGAGCCCGGATCCCGCCTCAGCGCTGCGCAGCCTGGCCGCGAACCTGTTCGCGGGGGGCCACCGCGCCGCGGCGCCCGTGCTGACGTCCGCAGAGTCGCTCGACGCCCGCGCGCTGGCGGCCGTCACCCGGGCGCTCGACGAGCTCGCAGAGCTCGGGGGCGTGCCGTCGCGAGCGGAGCTGCTCGAGCTGCTCGACGAGCTCGCCGTCTCGGCCGGTGACACCGTCCCGAGCGGGTCCGGCGGCGTGGCGGGGCCCGATCACGTGCGGCTCACCGATCCACTCGAGATCAGGGCGCGGCGCTGCCGCGCCGTGTTCGTGATCGGCATGCAGGAGGGTGGCTTTCCGCTCCCGGCGCGGCAGGAGCCGTTTCTTTCAGACGAGCGCCGCCACGAGCTCGCGGTCAGCTCGGGGCTGCGGCTGCGCGGCAGCGAGGACACGCTGGACCGCGAGCGCTACCTGCTCTACACGACCGTCTCCCGAGCGACCGAGCGGGTCGTGCTCAGCTACCGCAGCTCCGACGAGGAGGGCAACATCGCGCTGCCGTCGCCGTTCATCGCCGACGTCGCAGCGCTGTTCGTCGAGCCGTGGCCTGGCCGTCGCGCGCGCCGGCTGTTGTCCGACGTCGTCTGGAGCGAGGCGCTGGCTCCGACGACGCGCGAGCTCGAACGGACGCTCGCGGCGCGGGCAGCACCGGCCGAGGGGGAGCAGCCCGAGCCCGACCGCACCCTGACCGAGCGCGCGCTCGGGCGGTTGCGCCACGTCGAGATCATGTCGGCGGGCGCGCTCGAGAAGTACGCCGACTGCCCGGTCAAGTGGCTGGTCGAGGGCGAGCTGCGGCCCGAGCTCCTCGAACCCGAGTCCGAGGCGATCACGCGCGGCAACCTGATGCACGCGGCGCTCGAGCAGGTGTTCGCGCAGCTCGACGGGCCGCTGACGCCTGAGACGCTCCAGACCGCCCGTGAGATCCTCGACCGGTCGCTCGCCGAGCTCAGTGCCTCCGGCGGTGAGAGCGCCCGGCTCGGCGTCGGCCGCCCCGCCGTCGTCCGCGCCGGGGCGCTGCGTGCGATCGAAGCGGATCTGCGCCGCTACCTGGCGCTCGAGGCCGAGAGCGGTGCCGGATGGCGGCCGTGGGGGCTCGAGCTGCGGTTCGGGTTCGATGACGAGCGGCCGTCGCTGCCGGCGCTCGAGCTGGGAGAAGGGAACGAGCGGGTCGCGATCAGGGGCGCGATCGACCGGGTCGACACCGATGGAGCAGGGGCCGCGCTCGTGCGCGATTACAAGAGCGGCGCGTCGCGGAGCGAGTATCCACAGGCGCGCTGGAGCGCCGATCGCAAGCTCCAGGTCGCGGTCTATCTGCTCGCCGTGCGCGAGCTGACCGGACTCGATCCGGTCGGCGGCTTCTACCAGCCGTTGCGGGGCGATGACCTCCGTCCACGGGGGATGTTCGTCGACGGCGCCGAGGTCGGCAGCGGCGCGATGGCCAAGGATGCGCGCGACCCGGGCGAGTTCGCCGCCGCGCTCGACGAGGCCGCGGCCCGCGCGGCCGCGATCGCCGCGGCGCTGCGGGCCGGGAAGCTGACGCCGTGCCCACAGACCTGCACCCGGGACGGATGCGCATTTCCGGGGATCTGCCGCAGTCAATGACCGGCGGCCGATCGTGGACCGACGAGCAGTCGCGCGCGATCGAGCGGCGCGACGGCGACCTGCTGCTCGACGCGGGCGCCGGCAGCGGCAAGACCTCGGTGCTGGTGGAGCGGTTCGCACTCGCGGTGATCGAGGACGGAGTCGACGTCGCCAAGATCCTCGCGATCACGTTCACCGAGAAGGCGGCGGCCGAGCTGCGCGATCGGATCCGTCAGCGGTTGCGCGAGCTGGGCGCGGTCGAGCAGGTGCGGGCGACGGAGGGCGCGTTCATCTCCACGATTCACGGCTTCTGCGCCCGCGTGCTGCGCACGAGCGCGCTGGCCGCCGGGCTCGATCCAGGGTTCGCGGTGCTCGATCGCGAGCAGTCCGATCCGCTCGCGCAGGAGGCGTTCGACGACGCGCTGGTGGACATCGCGGCGGCCGACGGCGCCGTGGAGCTGATCGCGGACTACAGCGCGAGCCGGCTGCGGGACGCAGTCCTGGCGGTCCACGCGCAGCTGCGAAGCCGCGGCGAGCGTGTGCCACGGCTGCCGCCCTGCCCACCGGCGGGCGACCGAGCGGCGGCTGCCGAGACGCTCGAGCGGGCGCTGGAGCTCGTCAGCGGCGAGCTGGGCGCGATCGCCGATCCAGGCCCGCGGGTCGTCGACGCGCTGCGCCGTCTCGAGCGCTGCCGGGCGCTTCTGGAGGTGGTCGATCTGTGGCCGGCCGAGCTCGGGTGGGTCAAGCTGCCGGCCAACGGCGCCGCGCTCAGCACCGACGCGTGCGCCGCGTATACCGAGGCCCTGGCCGCCTACCAGGCGGTCTGCGCAGCGCGAGCAGCCGGGCCGGTGCGGGACCGTCTCGACGGTCTGCTGGCCGCCTTCGGCGAACGGTACGGCGAGCGCAAGCGGGCGGTCTCCGGTGTCGACTTCGAGGATCTCGAGCTGCTCACGCTCGCGCTGCTGCGCGGCAACGACGAGCTGCGCGAGCGCTACGCGCAGCGCTTTGAGCGGATCATGGTCGACGAGCTCCAGGACACCAACCGGGTCCAGCTCGCGCTGATCGAATCGATCGCGCGCGGCAACCTGTTCACGGTCGGCGACGCGCAGCAGTCGATCTACCGCTTCCGCCACGCCGACGTGCAGTTGTTCGAGCGGCGCGCCGAGCGACTGCAGGCCGCCGGCGAGCTCCAGACCCTGCGGGTCAACTTCCGCTCGCGCCCCGAGGTGCTGAGCGCGATCAACACCGCCTTCGCGCACGAGTTCGGGGATCGGTTCAGGCCGCTGATCGCCAGCCGCGATCCGGTTGAAGGCGACGCAGCGGCGGCGAGGGTGGAGCTGATCCTGGCCGACAAGGGAGCCGATTGGGAGCTCGAGGGGCTGGCCGCCCCATGGCGGCTGGCCGAGGCCGGCGCGCTCGCGGACCGGGTAGCCGAGCTGGTCGCCGCCGGAACGGCGCCCGGGCAGATCGTGGTGCTGATCCGGGCGACGACCGACATGCGGGCCTACGAGCGCGCGCTCGAGCGCCGCGGCCTGCCGACATATGTGATCGGCGGCCGCGGCTACTGGCTGCACCCGCAGGTGCTCGACCTGGTCGCCTACCTGCGCACGCTCGCCAACCCGCGCGACGAGCAGGCGCTGTACACGGTCCTCACCTCACCGCTGGTCGGCGCGTCGCTCGATGCGCTGGTGGTGCTCGCGGGCGAGGCCCGCGAGCGCGGCGTCGATCCATGGTCGCTGCTGCTCGAGTCCGGCGGCGTTCTGGACGCGGTGGATGGCGACGATCGGCGGCTACTGGCCGAGTTCGTCGAATGGTTCGCGGCCGAGCGAGCGCTCGCCGCGCGGACCGGCCTCGAGGAGCTGATCGACGGTGTCCTGCGGCGCAGCGGTTACGACCTCGCGATGCTGGCGATGCCGGGCGGCCGGCGGCGGCTGGCCAACGCCCGCAAGTTGATGCGGCTCGCGCGCGAGTACGAACGCGACCACGGGGCTAACCTGCGCGGCTTCGTGGACGCGGTTAGCGAGCGCGAGCAGGGACGCGGTGGCGGCGCCCACGAGAGTGAGGCGCCGGTCGAGGGGGAGGGGCTGGACGCGATCCGGCTGATGACGATCCACCGGGCCAAGGGGCTCGAGTTCGACACCGTCTGCGTCGCCGACCTCGGCCGCTCGGTGCGGCCGCCGTATGAGCTCGTCCGAGTCGGGGCGGATCAGCGGCTGGGGCTGCGGCTGCAGCGAAGCGGCGCCCGGGGGCGGGTGTCGGCGCTGGATTACAACGCGCTTGGGGAGGAGTCCAAGCTGGCCGAGGAGCGCGAGGAGCGGCGGCTGTTCTACGTCGCGATGACCCGTGCCCGCGAGCGGCTGATCCTCAGCGGCGCGACCCGTTTTCAGGGCTGGATCGAGGGCGGCGCCAACGGCGGTGGGCCTGCCGCGTGGATCGCGCCGGCGTTCGTTACCGAGCTGGGCGAACAGATCGCGGAAGGGGGCGGCGATGTCGGGCTCGGCGACTCGCGGGTTCGGCTGCGGGTGGTGGCGCCTGGGGGTTCGGACGGCGCGCCCGGGTCCGCCGACGCTGATCGCGCGGCGGGCCCTCGAGCGCCGGCGGTTCCGTTGCCGCCAGCCTCCGCGGTGTCGGTGGCGCGCGCCCCCGTGGTCCCGCTGGCGCGCGCACCCGCGCTCCCGGTGGCGCGCGCGCCGATCGCCGCTGGGCCGGGCCCGCCGGTGACGACGCTCAGCTACTCGGCGCTCGGCGCCTACGCAAGGTGCGGCTACCGCTTCTACTGCGAGCGCGTGCTCGGGCTTCCGGCGGCTCCCGAACCGGTCTCTGAGCAGGCGCCCGCGCTCGGTGGCGCCCGCCCGGCCACCGAACGCGGCGTGATCCTGCACTCGCTGCTGGAGCGGCTCAGCTTCAGGGCGCCGGTCGCGCCGAGCCCCGAGGCGGCCGCTGCCGCCGCCGCGGCTGCCGGCCTGCGCGCGCCGACGCCGGACGAGGCCGCCGAACTTGCCGCGGTGGTTGGTAGCTTTGCGGATAGCCCGCTATGCGAGCGGCTCGCGCGCGCGACCGAGATCCGCCGTGAGGAGCGGTTCGCGTTCGAGCTCGTATCGCCGGTGCTCGTCAACGGCGTGATCGACGTGCTCGCGCGCGAGTCCGGTGGCGGGGCGCTGGTCGTCGATTACAAGAGTGACCGGCTCGACGGCGGCGATCCGGGGCTGCTCGTGGACGGGCCGTATGCGACCCAGCGGCTCGTTTATGCGCTCGCCGCGCTGCGCGGCGGCGCCGCGACGGTCGAGGTCGCCTACTGCTTCCTCGAGCAGCCCGAGCGCCCGGTGAGCGCGACCTACCAGCGCTCGCAGCTCGACGATCTCGACCAGCGGCTGCGTCGCCTCGCCGACGGGGTGTTGCGGCGGGAGTTCGAGGTCAGCCCGGCGCCGCACCGAGGCCTGTGCGCCGGGTGTCCGGCCGAGGGTGGGCTGTGCAGCTGGCCGCTTGAGTCGACGCGGCGCGAGTCCGCCGACCGCCTGTTCTAGATCAGCTCTTGAACTCGACGTCGATCTTCTCGACGTCGGAGCGCTCCTCGACCTTCGCCAGCGCCCGCAGCGCTTTCTGATCGGCCGGCTCCTTCGGTGGCCCGAACAGGCTCCGCGGCCACAGCCGCCTCGTCAGGACGGTGTTGATCTCGGCCGAGAAGAGCGTCATCTGGGCGCCGAGGTGTAGCCAGATCAGCAGCGCGATCACGAACCCGAACTGCGCGTAGGCGCCGTGCGAGCTCTTGAGCACGTGGCCGATGTAATAGCCGCCGAGCCCCTGCAGGATCGTCCACATGATCGCGGCCGCGATCACACCCGCCCACAGATCCCGGCTCGCGATCGCGGCGTTGGTCATCAAGCGGAAGGCGGCGAAGAAGAGGCCGAAGTTGAGCAGCAGCGAGAACCCGACCCCGGCGATCTTCACCAGCGAGTCATTGCCGAGGCCGCCCGTCACGAGCCCCGACGCGAGCGAGGCGATCACGAACAGCGCCCCCAGCGAGACGAGCAGCACGAGCCCGCGCAGCCGCGAGTGCAGGAAGCCGGCGCGGCTCTTGATCGGCACCGCCCAGATCTCGTCGAACGCCTTCTGGGCCGCCTGCGTCACCCCGAGCCCGGCCCACAGCGATGTCAACAGGCCGATCCCCAGCGCGATCGCGTTGCCTTGCAGCTGCGTGACGTTGATCTTCTGGCCGACGATCGGGAACTGGCCCAGCACCGAATTGCGGATCGACTCCTGGGCGCTCTGATCACCCTGGAGCACATACCCGAGCACGGTCACGAACACCAGCAGCAGCGGGAACAGCGAGAAGAACCCGTAGTAGGCGACCAGCGCCGCCAGGGTGCCCGCCTGATCGTCGCCGAACTTCTTGACAACCGCGACCGGGACCGCGAGCGTCCGGTGGCGCTGCTGTGTCCTGTCCAGCGCACGGATCGGGCGCATCGGGTCCATGGTCGATTCCTACCCGGCACGGATCGCCGGCACGCGCGGTCAGGCGGTCGTCGCGAGCGCGGGTCTGAGCTCCGTCGTCGCCGGCACCCGGGTGCGCAGCACGACTGTCGCCGACCTCGACGGCGTGAACGTGATCCCGCGCCGCCGGGTCGTCTCGGCGCGCGGGGCCGACGGTGCCAGCGTGAACCGGGTCAGCACGGCGCGCAGCACGATCCGCATCTCCTCGAGCGCGAAGCTCGCGCCGAGGCAGCGGCGCCGGCCGCCGCCGAACGGGATCCACGTGTAGGTGCCGGGCGCCTTGTCGAGGAACCGCTCGGGCCGGAAGGCCCACGGCTCGGGGTAGATCTCGGGGTCGTGCTGGACCAGGAACGCGCTCGCGAGCAGCACCACGCCGGGCGGATACCGGACGCCGCCGATCTCCACCTCCTGCTTGGTCAGCCGCGGCTCGGCATTGGGGAGCACGGGGCGCAGCCGCAGGATCTCGTTGATCGTCGCGGTCAGATACTGGTCGTGCTCGCCCTCGTCGAGCTCGGCCGTCAAGCGGGCCTGCACGTCGGGCTCGCGAGAGAGGCGTTCGAGCGCCCAGGCGAGTTGGGACGCGGTCGTCTCATGGCCGGCAACGAGCGCCGTCATCAGCTCGTCGCGGAGCTCCTGCTGCGACATCGGGGCTCCCTCGAGCCCGGGCTCCTCGGGCTCGTGGCGTGCGGCGAGCAGCATCGCGAGCACATCATCTCGCTCGAGCTCGCCCTCGGCGGCCTCCGCGCGCCGCTCGTCGATCAGCTCGAAGATCATCCGGTCGGCGCGGCTGAGGCGATCCTGGAAGCGGCGCTGGGTCGGCGTCCAGCCGAGCACCTTCTGAAGCGCGGGCAGAACCGAGAGCGGGCTCTCCCCGAACGCGAGCACCTCGGTCAGCAGGTCACGCAGCTCGGCCGAGCGCGCGCCGCGCTCGAGCCCGAACACCGCGCGGAGGATGATCTCGAGGGTCACGTTCTGAAGCCGGGAGTGGAGCGCGAACGGCTCGTCGGCGGGCCAGCCGTCGACCTCGCGCTCGGCCAGCTCGGTCATCACCCCGCGCAGCCGCTGCATCCGCTCGCCGTGGAAGGCGGGCAGCATCAGCCGCCGCTGTGCGAGGTGGGCCGACTCGTCGAGCAGGATCACCGAGTTGCGCCCGACCACCGGCTCGAGGATCCGTGCCCCCTCGCCGGGATGGACCACGTCGGCCGGGGCCGTGAACAGCTCCTTGATGTCGGCCGGGTCGGAGAGGACCACGAATGGTGGCTGGAACGGCAGCTGCACGGTGGCGCGCTTGCCGTACTTACGCAGCCGCCTGAGCGTCGCGGTCGGCCTGGTCCAGGTGCCGAGCAGCTGCAGCGCTGCCGGCGCACGGGGTCCGGGCGGTAGCGCCTTTCTGAGCTCCTTGTTCACGGGCGTCCCTCCGGTCCGGTTTGATCGTGCCTGTCTCAAACCTCTGTCACGCGCGCAGGGCACGCAGTGTGAGATACGTCACACAGAGAGGGGTGCCGGCTCAACCTCGGTGCCTGACCGGAATATATGGCCGGTTAGGTACCGAGGCACCGGCGCGGGGCGGGGTCAGCCAACCGTCAGCGGGGACTGCCCACGCTCGATCGCCAGCAGCGTCCGCTTGCGGTCCACCCCGCCCGTGTAGCCACCGAGGCCACCGCCCGAATGCAGGACGCGGTGGCACGGGACGACGATCGGCAGCGGGTTTGCGCCCAGGGCGTTGCCGGCGGCGCGCGAGCCGCGGGGGCTGCCGGCCTCGGTCGCGACGTCGCGGTAGCTCGAGACCGAGCCGTACGGGATCGCCGCGGTCGCCTCGAGCACCCGGCGGCCAAAGCCCTTGGTGAGCTGCCAGTCGAGCGGGATCTCGAACCGACGCCGGTCGCCGACGAAGTACTGCTCGAGCTCGCGACGGGGCTCGTCGAGCTTGCGCGGCGAGGCGAGCACGCGCGGCGAGATGTCGGCGGCGATCTCCTCGAGCACGTCATCCTCGCGTTCGAAGTCGATGAACGAGATCCGTACCAGCCCCGCCGGGGTGGTGGCGAGCAGCAGGGACCCGACGGGCGAGTCGGTCGTTGCGTAGGCGACATCGAGCAGCCCCGCGGCGGCGGCCGCCCGAGTCAGCTCCGGCGGACTCGGGCTGGCCGAGCGGGCGGCGCGGCGAAGCTGGCGCTGCAGTGAATCGAGCTCATTCATGGACGTATTCCTTTCTCAATCTCTTGAGGCCTTCGTGGACGTTGCGCCGCGCGGCCTCCTCGCTGGTCTCCATCACCGAGGCGATCTCCTGATAGGGGGCGTCGGTGACGAACCGCAGGGCGACCGCGGTGCGCTGCTTGTCGGGCAGCTGCGCGACCCGCGTCCAGAGCGCGCCGTCCGACGCCGGCGTCTGCGCGGACCCGGCGAGCTGCTCGGTCTCGGCGACCGGCACCGCCCGCCGCGCCCGCGCCCGCACGTGGTCGATCGCCTTGCGGTGGGCGATCGTCAGCACCCAGCTGCGCAGATTGGCCGCATCCTTGAGGCTCGGGTAGGCGCGCAGCGCCGCCAGCCAGGTCTCCTGGTAGCAGTCGTCGGCGTCAATCGGCCCGACGCTCGCGATCAGGAACCGGTGAACGTCACGGGCGTGGGCATCGAGCAGGGCTTGGAACGGGGGCAGGCGCACCGTTGATGAAACGCGCTTTGAGGCCATCTCGTGAGATCTTGGCGTGCCGGCTCGCTAGGCTCGAATGAGATGGAGCAGAGGACGCTTGGGAGCCAGGGACTTGTCGTCTCCGAGCAGGGGCTCGGATGCATGGGGATGTCGGAGTTCTACGGCGCCACCGACGACGCCGAGTCGATCGCCACGATCCACCGCGCGCTCGAGCTCGAGGTCAACTTCCTCGACACATCGGACGTCTACGGCCCGTTCACCAACGAGCAGCTGGTCGGCCGCGCGATCGACGGCCGGCGCGACGAGGTCGTGCTGGCGACCAAGTTCGGGATCGTGCGCGACCCCAACGACCCGACATCGCGCGGGGTCAACGGGCGGCCCGAGTACGTCCTGAGCTCCTGTGATGCCTCGCTGCGCCGCCTGCAGGTCGATCACATCGACCTCTACTACCAGCACCGCGTCGATCCCGACGTGCCGATCGAGGAGACCGTTGGGGCGATGGCGTCGCTGATCGACGCCGGGAAGATCAGGTTCATCGGGCTGTCGGAGGCCGCGCCGGAGACGATCCGCCGGGCGCATGCCGTGCATCCGATCTCCGCTCTGCAGAGCGAGTACTCGCTCTGGACCCGTGATCCCGAGCACGAGGTGCTGCCGACGCTGCGCGAGCTCGGGATCGGCCTGGTCGCCTACAGCCCGCTCGGCCGCGGCTTTCTGACCGGTCAGATCAAGGCGCCCGAGGACCTGGGAGACGATGACTTCCGGGCCAGCAATCCGCGCTTTACGGGCGAGAACTTCGCCCGCAACCTCGAGCTCGTCGAACGGGTGCGGGCGATCGCGGCCGAGAAGTCGTGCACGCCCGCGCAGCTGGCGCTCGCGTGGGTGCTGGCCCAGGGAGAGGATGTCGTGCCGATCCCGGGGACCAAGCGCCGGGCGTACCTGGAGCAGAACGCCCAGGCGTCCGAGCTCGAGCTCGACGCGGACGACCTGGCGCGGATCGATGACGCCGCCCCGCCCGGTGCGACGGCCGGCGATCGGTACGCCGACATGGGCTCGATCGGTCGATGAGCTGCTCGCCCATCGCCCCCGGGGCCGTCGGCAAGAGTGCGATCAATGCTTGCTCGACCGGCGAGTGCGGTATACAAACTGACTGATGGCACGAGCAATCTGGACAGGCGCGATCAGCTTCGGGCTCGTCAACGTCCCCGTCAAGCTCTACAGCGCAACCTCCCCGAAGAGCGTCCGCTTCCACCAGCTCTCGAGCAAGACCGGCGCCCGGATCCGCCAGAAACGGGTGGACTCCACGACCGGCGACGAGGTCCCCTACGAGGAGATCGTCAAGGGGTATGAGCTGAGCCCGGACCGGTACGTGTTGATCGAGCCCGAGGAGCTCGACGCGCTCGATCCCAAGGCGACCAAGACGATCGATATCGAGGAGTTCGTCGAAGTCTCGGAAATCGACCCGATCTACTACGACCACTCCTACTATCTCGCTCCGACGACCGGTGGCGCCAAGGCCTACCGGCTGCTGCTCGAGGCGATGCGCGAGGCGGGCAAGGTCGGGATCGGGCGGGTCGTGATCCGCTCCAAGCAGCAGCTGTGCGCGCTGCGACCGACCGGTGACGTGATGACGATGTCGACGATGCTGTTCGGCGACGAGGTTCTGCCGCCCGACAGGATCGATGAGCTCGACGCGGTCGGTGAGGCCGAGGCGACCAAGCGCGAGCTGACGATGGCCCAGCAGCTGATCGACTCGCTGTCGACCGAGTTCGACCCCGACAAGTTCCGCGACGACTATCGCGACCGGGTGCTGGACCTGATCGAGCGCAAGGCCGCGGGCGAGGAGATCGCCGTCCAACCGCAGGCCGAGGAGGAGGCTCCGGCGCCCGACCTGATGGCCGCGCTCGAGGCGAGCCTCGCCGAGGTCCGGTCCGGCGACAGCGACGCGCCGCAAGAGCCCGAGAAGCCGGCCAAGAAGCCCCGCAAGCCGTCCACGAGCGCCAAGAGCGGCTCGGGATCGGGTACCCGCTCCAAGAACGGCGCGGGCAAGGCGCGGGCCAAGTCAAAAAGCTGACGAATCGGACCTACGCGCTGGTAGCCTTTTGGCTCCAGCCTCACCGTGCCCGGACCCCGCGAACAGGGCACCACACTCCATGCACCAGTCTGCTCCTCCAGGGGCCACCGGCCTCTACGACCCCAGCTACGAGCACGACTCCTGCGGGATCGCGCTGGTCGCCAAGCTATGGGGAGAGGCGAGCCACGCGGTCGTTGAGAAGGCGCTCGATGCGCTCGAGAACCTCGAGCACCGCGGCGCCGAGGGCGCGGACCCCAACACCGGTGACGGCGCCGGAATCCTGCTTCAGATCCCCGACGCGTTCATGCGCGGCGCGGTCGCCGGCGTCGAGCTGCCTGCCCCGGGCCGCTACGGCGTCGGCGTCTGCTACCTGCCGCGCCGACCCCGAACGGCGGCTGATCCTCGAGCAGCTGATCGAGGACACGATCGAGGCCGAGGGGCAGCGCGTGGTCTGGTGGCGCGACGTGCCGGTCGACGACCGGTTCGTCGGCGAGACAGCGAGATTGTCGGCGCCGGTCATCCGCCAGGTGCTGGTGCAGGCATCGGACCAGATCGAGGACCAGGGCGCGTTCGAGCGCAAGCTGTACGTGATCCGCCGGTTGATCGAGCGGGCGGCTGGTCCCGATCTCGCGATCCCCAGCTTCTCGAGCCGGACGATGGTCTACAAGGGCATGCTGACGGCGCCCCAGCTGCCGCGCTACTTCCCGGACCTGCGCGACCCGCGGGTCGCCTCGCGCCTGGCGCTCGTGCACTCGCGCTTCTCGACCAACACGTTCCCGAGCTGGGAGCTCGCCCACCCCTACCGGATGATCGCCCACAACGGCGAGGTCAACACGCTGCGCGGCAACGTCAACTGGATGCGGGCGCGCGAGTCACAGCTCGCGTCCGAGCTGTTCGGCGACGACCTCGAGAAGGTGATCCCGGTCGTCCGCGACGGAGGCTCGGACTCGGCCGTGTTCGACAACGTGCTCGAGCTGCTGGTGCTCAGCGGCCGCTCGATCCCCCACGCGGTGATGATGATGGTCCCCGAGGCCTACCGGACGCGCCGCGATCTCGATCCCGACGTGAAGGGGTTCTACGACTTCCACTCGTGCCTGATGGAGCCGTGGGACGGCCCGGCGGCGATCGTCTTCACCGACGGCCGGATGGCCGGCGCGGTGCTCGACCGCAACGGCCTGCGACCGGGCCGGTGGGTGCAGGACACCGAGGGATATGTCGTGCTCGCGTCAGAGACGGGCGTCGTGACCGTGGCCCCCGAGCACGTCCAGCGGAAGGGTCGCCTGGCGCCGGGCAAGCTGTTCCTGCTCGACCTCGAGGAGGGGCAGATCGTCCCCGACGAGGAGGTCAAGCGTCGCGTCGCCCGCCGCAAGCCGTACGGCGAGTGGTACGAGCGGTCGGTGGTGCACATCGACGACCTCCCGGATCGCGAGCCGCGCGTGCCACGGGTCGAGCCGCTGCGCTCCAGGCAGCTGGCGTTCGGCTATTCGCAGGAGGACCTGCGGATGATCATCGCGCCGATGGCCACCCGCGGCGAGGAGCCGGTCGCGAGCATGGGCAATGACTCGGCGCTCGCGGTGCTGTCCGACCGTCAGCCGCCGCTGTTCGCCTACTTCAAGCAGCTGTTTGCCCAGGTCACCAACCCGCCGATCGACCCGCTGCGCGAGAGCGTCGTGATGAGCCTGCAGACCGGGGTCGGAGCCGAGCTCAACCTGCTGACCGAGTCCCCCGACCAGGCCCACCAGCTGGTGATGAACCAGCCGATCCTGCGCAACCACGAGCTCGAGAAGCTGCGCCAGGTCTCGCACGAGATCTTCGACGCGGCGACGATCGACATCACCTGGCCGATCGAGGACGGCACCGAAGGGATGACGGGGCGACTCCAGGCGCTGTGCGAGGAGGCCTCGCGGTACGTCGACCACGGCGCCAACATCCTGATCCTGTCGGACCGCAACCTCGGGCCCGAACGGGTGGCGATGCCGTCGCTGCTGGCGGTCGCCGCGGTCCACCACCACCTCGTGCGGGCCGGCACGCGGCTGCGGACCGGCCTCGTGATCGAGTCCGGCGAGCCGCGCGACATCCACCACATGGCGACGCTGATCGGCTATGGCGCCGCGGGGATCAACCCGTATTTGATGTTCGAGTCACTCGACGAGCTCGCCGACCGCTCGCTGCTGCCTGTCGACCTGCCGCGCGAGGAGGCCGAGCAGCGGATCGTCAGCGCGATCGGCAAGGGGCTTCTGAAGACGTTTTCGAAGATGGGGATCTCGACGATCCAGTCCTACTGCGGCGCCCAGATCTTCGAGGCGGTCGGGCTCGACCACGAGTTGATCGACAGGCACTTCACGGGCACTGCGTCACGGATCGGCGGCGTCGGCTCGAGCGTGCTCGCGACGGAGGCGCTCAAGCGCCATTTCCGCGCCTACCCGCGCACCGGCCGCGATCTGCTGCCGGTCGGCGGGGTGCTGCAGTGGCGCCGCGACGGCGAGCTGCACATCTGGAACCCCGACACGATAGCCAGCCTCCAGCACGCCGTTCGAGCGAGCTCTGACGGCGACACGTTGCGCGACCCGCAACAGACCTACGACGAGTTCGTCACGCAGGCAAACGAGGAGTCGACGCGGCGGGCCGCGCTGCGGGGCCTGATGAGCCTGCGGTTCGCAGACCGGCCGGTACCGCTCGAGGAGGTCGAGCGCGCGGAAGAGATCGTGAAGCGCTTCACCACCGGGGCGATGAGCCTCGGCGCGCTGAGCAGGGAGGCCCACGAGACGATCGCGATCGCGATGAACCGTCTCGGGGCGAAATCGAACACCGGCGAGGGCGGCGAGGACTCCTCCCGTTACACGCCCGACGAGAACGGGGATCTGCGCCGCTCGGCGATCAAGCAGGTCGCGTCGGGGCGGTTCGGGGTCACGATCCACTATCTGGTCAACGCCGATCAGCTCCAGATCAAGATGGCCCAGGGCGCCAAGCCCGGCGAGGGGGGCCAGCTGCCGGGTCACAAGGTCGACGAGTACATCGCCAAGATCCGCAACTCGACCCCCGGCGTGGGCCTGATCTCGCCGCCGCCTCACCACGACATCTACTCGATCGAGGATCTGAAGCAGCTGATCTACGACCTGCGATGTTCCAATCCCGACGGCTCGGTGTCGGTCAAGCTGGTATCCGAGGTCGGGGTCGGGACGGTGGCGGCCGGGGTCGCGAAGGCCAACGCCGACCACGTCACGATCTCCGGCCACGATGGCGGCACCGGTGCGTCGCCGCAGTCGTCGATTCAGGCGGCAGGCGTCCCGTGGGAGATCGGGCTCGCCGAGACCCAGCAGACGCTGCTGCTCAACGACCTCCGGTCGCGGATCACGGTCGAGGTCGACGGCCAGCTGAAGACCGGCCGCGACGTCGTGATCGGCGCGCTGCTCGGCGCCGACGAGTTCGGCTTCTCGACCGCCCCGTTGATCGCGATGGGCTGCATCATGATGCGCGTCTGCCATCTCAACACCTGCCCGGTCGGGATCGCGACCCAGGATCCGGCGCTGCGGGCTCGGTTCCGCGGCACGCCGGAGCACGTGACCGCCTACCTGATGTTCATCGCCGAGGAGGTTCGCGGCCTGATGGCGAAGCTCGGCGTCCGGCGGTTCGAGGACCTGATCGGGCACACGGAGCTGCTCGAGACCGACGAGGCGATCGACCACTGGAAAGCGCGCGGCGTCGACCTGTCGATGGTCCTGACGATGCCCGACCTGCCGCCGGACATGCCGCGCTCGCGCAGCCGGCCGCAGGTCCCGGTGCTCGATGACGCGCTCGATTGGGAGCTCGTCCAGCTGTGCGCCCCGGCGCTCGACAAGGGCGAGCAGGTCCGCCACGGGCCGGTGCCGGTTCGCAACGTCAACCGCACAGTTGGCGGCATCCTGTCCGGGGAGATCGCGAGGCGTTACGGAGCCCGCGGCCTGCCCGACGGGACGATCGAGATCTCGTTCTCGGGTTCGGCCGGTCAGAGCTTCGGCGCCTGGCTCGCTCCGGGGGTCACGTTCGCGCTGCGCGGCGAGACCAATGACTACGCGGGCAAGGGCCTGTCGGGCGGGATCGTCGCGATCCGGCCGCCCGAGTCGGCGCTGTTCCGAGCCGAGGAGAACGTGCTCGTCGGCAACACGGTCCTATACGGCGCCACCGCTGGGCGGGCGTTCTTCCGCGGCCTCGCCGGCGAGCGGTTCGCGGTGCGCAACTCGGGCGCTAACGCGGTCGTCGAGGGAGTCGGCGATCACGGGTGCGAGTACATGACCGGCGGGCGGGTGGTCGTGCTCGGCCCCACGGGGCGAAACTTCGCGGCCGGCATGAGCGGCGGGATCGCCTACATCTACGACAAGGACCGTCGCTTCGAAGCGCGCTGCAACCTCGATCTCGTCGATCTCGAGCCGCTGACCGAGGCCGACGACGAAGAGGTCAAGGCGCTGATCTCAGAGCACGCGCAGCGCACCGGTTCACTGGTGGCGCGCAACCTGATTGCGTCGTGGGAGCGGCGGCGCGAGCAGTTCGTGAAGGTGATGCCGCGCGACTTCAAGCGTGTGATCGCCGAGCACGAGGCGGCCGAGGGGGCGCTCAGCGCATAGCGCCGGCGACCGTGCCGCGCTCGCCCGCAAGTCGGATCAGGACCATCGCCCAGGTGCGGAACGGACGCCAGCGCTCGGCCAGCGAGGTCAACCATTGCAGCGTCGGCGGCTCGGGGCCACCGTAGAAGCGGGCCGCGTGAGCGAGGACCTTGGGCTCGGGCGCCTGCAGCAGCGCGTCGGCGAAGCCGCTTGCGCGGACGACGATCAGCCCCGCGTAGAACGGGCCGATCCCATCCAGCCGCTGCACCCGCTCGAGAGCCCGCTCGGGCCCGATCGCATGGAGCTCGGCGACGTCGAGGTCGCCCAGCAGCGCCGCCTCGGCAACACTCCGAAGCCGGGTCAGCTTCTGGAAGTTCAGGCCGTCGAACCGGTCGCCGAGCTCGAGCAGGTGCTCGGGCTGCGGAAAGGCGTGGAGTTGCTCGCCGTCGAGTTCGAAGCTGTCGCCGAGCTGGATGCTGAGCTGATCACGGACCGCGCGCGACCGGGCCGCCGGCCGGCGAGCCGAGATGATCGACCACGCGGCCGCCTCGTAGGGGGAGGCGAACAGCACCGGCCGTTGGCCCCGGTGCGCCCGCTGTAACTCGCCGAGCACCGGATCGCGCTCGCCAATGCGCAGGAAGGCGGCTCCGTCGTGGTCGAGCGAGACGATCCGTGCCGCCTGCGCGACCGCCGCCTCGGCCGGCGCCTGACCGCGCAACGTCAGCTCGATCGTGACCGGCCCGTGGGGCTCCTCGCGCTGGCTGAGGATCGCGCCCGCATAGCCTCGGCCCCCGTCGACCGCGAACGCGAGCCGCATCCGCCCGTCGCTCTCGTCGGCCTCATGCGGGCCGAAGCCGAACGCCGCCGCCGCGGTGAGCGAGAACTCGCCCGAGACCGGCAGGACGAACGTCTGATGCTCGATCATCGACACACGTCGGAATCTAAGGAATCAGCGACTTCGTTGGTACTCTCCCCGGTCCGTCATGGGTGAGCTCGGAGCCTTCCTGAAGATCCACCGAGTCGGCTTCGAGAAGCGCGACCCGAGCGGCCGCGTGGCCGACTACGAGCAGTATTTCTCGCTTCAGCCGGCCACCGAGCTCCAGCGCCAGGGCGCGCGCTGCATGGACTGCGGGGTACCGTTCTGCCACGAGGGCTGCCCGCTGGGCAACCTGATCCCCGACTGGAACGACCTCGTCTACCGCGACAAGTGGCGCGAGGCCAGCGACGAGCTCCACAGCACCAACAACTTCCCCGAGTTCACCGGCCTGATCTGCCCCGCGCCGTGCGAGTCGGCGTGCGTGCTCGCGATCAACGACGATCCGGTGACGATCGAGCAGATCGAGCTGTCGATCGTCGAGCGCGCGTATGCGGAGGGGTGGATCGTCGCCGAGCCCCCCGATCGCCGCTCGGGACGTACGGTCGCGGTCATCGGCGCCGGACCGGCCGGGCTCGCCGCGGCGGCCGAGCTCAACCGCTGCGGGCACTCGGTCACCGTGTACGAGCGCGACGAGGGCCCCGGCGGGCTGCTGCGGTTCGGCGTTCCGGACGCCAAGCTCGAGAAGTGGATCATCGACCGGCGGGTGGCGATCCTCGAGCAGGAGGGAATCGAGTTCATCTACGACACCGACATCGGCCGCGACATCGGCGCCCGGGAGCTTCAGGAGCGCTACGACGCGCTGGTGATCTCGATCGGCTCGCGCGTGCCGCGCGAGCTCGATGTGCCCGGACACGAGCTGGCCGGCATCCACCCGGCGATGGACTACCTGTATCAGCGCAACCGGTGGGTCGCCGCTTCGCAGGGACGTCCGTCGCGACCGGTGCAGGCCGGCAGCGAGATCACCACCCGCGACAAGAAGGTGATCGTGATCGGCGGCGGCGACACCGGGATGGACTGCATCTCCAACTCCCATCGTGAACGCGCAGCAGGCGTCGTGATGCTCGATGTCTATGCCCAGCTCCCACCCGACCGCGATGATCCGCGCCATCCGTGGCCGCTGCCGCCCAAGCGCACCGAGACCACATACGCGCTCGACGAGGGTGGCAAGCGCCGCTGGGGGACGGAGGTGACAGGGTTCGGAGGCCGTGACGGGTCGGTGAGCCACGTATACGCGCGCAAGGTGACGGGCAGCTCGTCGCGCGATCTGACCCCGGTACCGGGCAGCGAGTTCGTGCTCGAGGCGGATCTGGCGTTGATCGCGATCGGGTTCGAGCATCCCGAGCACAGCGGCCTGGTCAGCGAGCTGGGGCTGGCGCTCGACCGCCGCGGCAACATCAAGACCGAGATGACCTACTGCAGCTCGGTCGGGCGAGTGTACGCGTGCGGCGACGCGCGGATCGGCCAGTCGCTGGTCGTGACTGCGATCGCCGAGGGCCGGAAATGCGCCCGGATCGTCAACGCCGATCTGGGGGGCAGCCCGATGGATGCCGACCGGGAGATGCTGGCGGTCGGTGCCTGGAGCGGGGAGGCGGACCACACGCTGCGCCACGAGGCCGAGGCCGCAGGCACGGTGCGTCCGGGCGAGGAGTTCTTCAGCGGTCCGGGGACGCGCTCGAAACGCCCCTGAGTGGAGGCGGCGGCGCCCACCGGGCTGCGGGCCGGTGCCCACCGGGCTGCGGGCCGGCGGCCGTCGGGTGCGGATTGCTCGGTGAACGGGCGGTAACCACTGACCTGACGCGGGACGATGTTGGAGAGCAACACCGGGCCAAAATCCCGCAATTTGCGACCCAAAACGGCTCTTGTCGGCGCTTGTGATGTCGTGCTAGGCTAACCGCCCGATCGGTTTTCTGAAGTCCGATTCGGTATTTGGGGCATTTGAGGTTTACTCAAAGCTTGGGACGGGGAAACTCGCCCCTGTCGGTCAGGGAACTGCGCCCCCACTTCCCTGGCTCTCCGGGGGACCCAGATGGATCTGGGTCCCCCGGTCCTATTTAAGCTCCGTCAGGCGCCCGCTGGGCGCCCCGTAGCGCTCCGAGGCGGCCGTGCTCGACTGGCCGTTGTGCGACCGTGTGGGAATGGTGGTAGCGGCAGCATCCGGGTGTCATGCGTCGATCGCATGCACCGTCAGCGGCCTGCTGGACTCCGCTGGCACATTCTTCTCGCAGCTCGCCGGGCTGAGCTGGCCGTGGCTGCTGCTCGGACTGGCGCTGTACGCGGTCTACCTGCTGCTGCGCTCGCGAGCGCTCTGGGGGGCGGTCCAGACCGCCTATCCAGATGTCCGTGTCCGCTGGCGCGACGTCTGGGGCGCGTACATGGTCGGCTATGCGATCAACAACGTGTTCCCGCTCGGCGGCGGCAACATCGCGCAGCTGTTCTTGACCCGGGTCGCGATCCCCGAGTCCAGCTATCCGACGATCGCCTCCGCGCTGGCCACCGGCGTGATCTTCGACTGGTTCATGGGGCTACTGGTGATGTGCTTCGCGTTCACCCAGGGGGTGTTCCCCAAGCCGCCGGACTTCTCCAAGCTGCCGGCGTTCGACATCAGCTTCTTTGCCTCGAACATGCGCTTCACGCTGTTTGTGCTGACCGCGGCCGGCGATCCTGTTCCTGGTCGGCTTCGCGCTGCTGTCGGTCCGGGTGCGGGCGTTCTGGGAACGGATCCGCCAGGGGCTGGCGGTCCTCCGTGATCGGGACGTGTACAAGCGCAGGATGGCCTCGTGGCAGTTCGCGAGCTGGATTGCTCGCTTCTTCGCCTACTGGGCCCTGTTGGACGCGTTCCACATCGGCGGCTCGGTCCGCAACGCGCTGCTGGTGCTGGCCGTTCAGGTGGTCGCGTCGGTGTTCCCGTTCACGCCGGGAGGCGCCGGCGTGCAGCAGGCGCTGCTGCTGACGATCTTCTCCCACAACCCCGAGGTCGCGGCGTTCTCGGTCGGCCAGCAGATCGCGACCGCGGTGCTGACGTCGGCGCTAGGGTTTGGGGCGCTGGTCTTCATCTTCCGCTTCAAGAGCTTCCGTGAGGTGATCGCACGCGGCCGGGAGCACCGCCGTGGCGAGAACGTCGCTGCGGGGCTCAGCCCCCGCGAGACCTAGGCGATCCCCCCACATGCCGACCTTCTGCCGCCACAACCGCCTCGTTCAGAACTGCCCGATCTGCTCGCGCGAGCAGCACGTGGAAATGCGGCCGATCGTCTCGCCGGGCGCCGGGGCCCAGAGGCAGGCGCGCACCGCGTCGCAGAACACCGGCTCACGCACCGCGCCCTCGCGGCCACCGACGAGCGCCGGTCGCGCGCCCGCCGGCCTGACGGTCCGCAGGCTAGCCCGCGGGGCCGATGACGGCTACCGCTCCGAGCTGATCGGCGGGGTGAAGTCCGGCGCGGACGCCGAGCGGCTGGCCGAAGAGCTGATCTACGCGACCGCGCGCCTGGACGAGCTGGCGTCCGACCCGCCCGGCCTCTACGCCGACGTCGCCGATCCCGGCGCTGCGATCGAGGAGCGCAGTTGGCTGGCGTTCCAGATCGCCTATCTCTGCCCGCTGGACGGCGACGAGCCGTTCGAGGCCGTGGCGCGCGGACGCACATCGTGGAGCTCGGGGGAGGTGGCCGACCCTGACGCGCTCGAGCTCGAGCTGGGGCCGCGCAGCTCGCACGAGCCCGGACGCGGGTACTCGCACGCTCGACGCCTACCGCGCCTGGTCGGAGCGCGCCGGCTCACAACAGGCCGGCTTCACCGGCGAGTCCGGCTGGACTCCCGAGCGCCGCTTCGCGCGGGCGTTCGAGCGGCTGTCACTGCCCGGGCTGCAGCGGGGCGCGAAGTTCGACCTGCTGGCGACGCTGCATTCGCTCGGCGTCTACGAGATGCGGGCCGGGTCGCTGTTTCTCGGCGGCAATGACGGGGTCACGATCGCCGCCAAGCGACTGCTCGGGATCGGTGACCCGATGCTGCTCGATCGCCGTGCCGCGGCGCTCGCGCAGGCCTGTCAGGTGCCGCTCGAGGCGCTCGACGTCGGGTTCTACAACTGGGAGCGCGAGGATCGTGCCGGACTCGGCTCAGATCCCGCGCGCGAGCCCGATCCCGCCGCGCTGGACACGGCGCGGGCAGCCCTCGGGCTCTGAGCTGCAAGACATCTTTCGCTCCGTCCGGACTAGGTCCTACCGTCCCGAATGTCCGTTTCCACGAGCCGGAGCATCAATGACCCTCTGCTTCATCGAACCGCAGAACGCCATCCGGGTTATCGCCGACTCAGTTGGTCGAGAAGCACGCCGTCAGATCCTCGGCGAGGTGGTGCGCGCGTGGGTGGACGAGATCCCCGAGTCGGAGCTCGAATCCCACTACGCGAAGGCGGTCGCCGATCTCGACGAGCACGACCTGTCGCTGCTCGCCGCGTGGCACGTGTCGCTCGAGGTGGGCCATCCGCTGCCGAGCAAGGAGTTCCTCGTCAACGTGTTCCCATCGCTCGGGGAAAACCGTCGCGAGGCGCTCAAGATCGCCGCCGGATTCCGCGGCGAGGAGGCCTTCGACGCCGGGGTCGGCGAGGAGCAGGCGTTCGACACGGTGCTGCCCTGGCTATCGGAGGAGCGCTGCGCGGCGCTCGCGGCAGAGTGTCTCGAGCTCTACTGCTGGGACAGGCTCGGGGTCGAGAACTAACCGTGTGGGAACGTCACCAGCGCGGCGCTGGCGACGGGTACTGACACCGAGTAGGCGCCCCGGCTGCGCTGCACGTCCTCGACCCGGGGCTGTCCGAGCACGCCCGTGTATGTGCGCGCGCCGAAGCTCGCGCCACCGATCGTGACGCCCCTCGAGGCGTGGACGCCCGGGGCTCGCATCCGCACCAACGTCACTGGGCCCTGCGTCCCGGCCGGTGCCCGCAGCCCGACGTTGCCGCCGCGCGAGCGGTTCTCGTTGTCGAGCAGCACCCGGACGCTGCCGTCGGGTGCCCGCGTCGCCCAGACGCTGAGGCCCGGCCAGCGGCCGCCGCCGTGGACCTTGAGCAGCCGCGATCCCGGCGGCGCCGCTCGGGCGAACAGATCGAGGCCGTAGTAGACCGGGGGCACCTCGGCGTGCCAGCGGCCACCCGCGTGGCTGAACTTGAACAGCTCGTAGGCCGAGTCGGGGAGCGTGTGCATGTTGACGCCGTCGACGCCCGCCCGGGCGAGCTCGAACAGCACATCGGGCACCCACAACCCGGCCGCGAACGTGTCACTGACGCCGCGCTTGCCGCGGCACGCGACCGAGTTCAGCTCGTCGATCCGCAGCTCGCGCCCCGCGGCGTGGGCCAGCTCGATGTAGCGCCGGACGCCGGCTGCGAGGTCCGCGGTCGCGTAGGTCGAGAGCAGGTTTCCGACCGTCGGGTATTGGGGCGAGCCCGGCGCCACGAAGCAGTTGCGCAGCGGGTAGCGGTGGATCGTGAGCAGCCGCAGGCGCGGAGTCGAGCGCATGTAGCCACCCAACGTCGAGACCCACGAGCCGGGCACGGGCGTCGGGCCGGCGGCAAGCGCCGGGCCCGCGAGCGCGAGCGTCGGCAGGCGCCGGGCGATCGCCCTGAATTCGGCCGCGTACTTGGGGTACTCGTATCCCGCCGGCCGCGTCAGGACCGTCGTGCCCGTGGGGGTGTGGTAGGCGGCGATCTTGTCGTAGACGTTGGGCTCGTTGCCGATCTCGAACGCCTCCAGCGCGCCGCCGAACGTGCGCACGTCCTGCCGGGCCTCGGCGGCGGCCAGCGCGGGCTGGTTGGCGCCCAGGTTGATCCCCGCGATCACCTTCGCGCCGAGCGCTCGCACGAGCGCGCCGGTGGTCGCAAACCAGCTCGGGGTGAGCTTGTAGGTCACCTGCGGCGGCGGCTTTACTCCGGCCGTCGGGACCCACGAGTCATCGGTGCTGTCGCCGCCGATCCGAATCACCGGCGCCTGCCCGGGGGTGAGGTTGCGGATCAGCCGGACGAGCACCGGGTTGATCCGCTTGGGGTCAGAACCCGTGTAGGAGCGGATCGCCTGAAATTCGATCGAGAAGCCCAGATATCCGTCCGGGATCGCCCTGCCGGCGGGGCGGCCGAGCGACAGCGTGAAGTCGGGCCTGACGAGCGGCGCGGTCGGGTTGACCGTCGTGGTCGAGCTTGCCGGGTCACCGCTGGTCGTCCCCGCCGAGGCGAACACGACCACCGCGAGCGCGCCGGCCGCCACCAGCGCGGCCAGCCCGGCGGCCAACGGCCATCGCCTGCGTCGGCTCACGAGCCTCGCTCCCGCACGCCTCCCGCTCCGTCCGCGCCGGGGCCCCCAGCCGCGCGCAGGACCTCCTCGACAGCCTCAATCGCTTGGTCGGTGGACCTAAACAGGACCGCTTCGAGCCCGACCGCGCGAGCGCCGTCGCAGTTGGCTTCGATGTCGTCGATCAGAACCGCAGCGTCCGCCGCCACGCCGAGCCGCTCGAGCGTCAGCCGATAGATCTCGGGCTCGGGCTTGCGGCTGCCGACGAACGCCGAGTCGACCACGACCTCGAACAGGCCGTCGATCGGCACCATCGCCCTCCATCTGGCCTCCCACTCGCGAACGTTGTTGGTGCAGATCGCAAGCCTGTAGCCGCGCCGTCGCAGTTCGCGCATGTAGTCGATCATCGCGTCGTTGGGGTCCAGGCTGGCGAAGTAGCGCTCTCCGAAGCCGTCGAGATCGATCGCGCGACCGAGCTGCTCGCTGAGCTGGCCGGCCAACGCGGTGAGGAACTCCCGCTCGCTCAGGCGTCCTGTCTCGAGATCGAATAGCGGGTTGACCCCCCGCCGGGCGGCGATCGCCGCCATCGCCTTGCCGAGCTCGGGCAGCGGCACCCCAGAGGTCTCCTCGAAGACCGCGAACGACCCCGCCAGCGGCGACGTGAGCACGCCGCCGAAATCGCTGATCACCGCCTCCATCCCGGCCACCTGATCGGCCCGCCCTAGAAACGCGCGAGCACGTATACGCCCGCCCCGTCGAGCCCGCCCGTATGACACCGCAGAGGTGTCACCTGGAGGCTGACGCCGTCGCCGTCGACCTCGCTCGGGTCGCCGTTGGATTCGGCCGCCGCACGCCGCGGGTACTGCTCCTCGCCCTCGCCGATCCACAGCTCGAGGCTCGCTCGCGAGGGAAGCTCACCGGCTCGGAAGGTGGTCGACATCCGCGGGTCATCGACGGCGATCGCGCCCTCAGGCTCGAACACCGTGGCCGCGACCTGATCCGTTTCGTGGCCGCGCGCACGGGCGGGCCGCAGCGCCAGCAACTCCAGGCCGCGATCGGACGCAAACCATCCCGACAGCCCTCGGATCGAACCCAGCCTGCCCCGCTTGAGGCCCGGTCGGCTGGTGATCGTCCCCAGACACTGGACGTCGGAGCCGGCGAGCGTGCCGGAGACGACGCACAGCTCGCTGCCCGGATCGGCGCTGTGGGCGGCGTCGTGCACGGGCGCCGCGAGCAGCTCGAAGCCGTCGCCACCCAGCCGCCAGCCGTCTGACTCCTCGGTCAGCGAGAAGGCGCCGGCTCCGGCGGCCGCACCGCCGCCGCCGGGTGTGTGGAACGCGATCGCGGACGCTGGAGCCTCGATCGCCGAGCCCCAGACCTCCCCGTCGAGATCCCCGAACGAGATGATGCGCAGCTGTGACGGCTCGCCGGCTGTCATCGAGGCAGCTGGGCGCTGTCGATGTCGGTCGCGGTCGAGTCGACGTCGTACGGGTGCGAGCTGCTGCCGAAGCGGCTCGCTCCGACGACCACGCGGCTGCGGAAATTGCGGATCAGCCCCCGGCGCGCAAGCGCACGGGTCGGCGCCAGCAGCAGCAGGCCGAGCACGTCGGTGATGAAGCCCGGCACGATCAGCAACGCGCCGCCGGCGACGACGAGCGCCCCGTCGGCCACCTCCCGGCCCGGCGGTCGGCCCGCGGCGATCGCCGCGCTCAGCCTGCGCCACGCCGAGCGTCCCTGGCGTCGTGCGAGCCAGAATCCGAGCGGCATCGTGATCAGCAGCAGGACAACCGTCGCCACGACTCCGATCAGCTGCGCGACGCCGATCGCGACCAGCAGTTCGGCCACCGGCCAGAGGATCAGGAGGGCGAGGACAACCATCTTCATCTAAGGCTAGGACAACGCTCGAAGTGGTGGGTGGCTTGGGGATGACCCCCCGCGGTTGCGGTCGTCTGAGCGGCCGGCCTACGCGACGGCCGGCGCCGGGCCCTGGATCGTGACGCCGGGCAGGCGGTGCAGACCGACCGCCTCGATCAGCGTCTGGATCTGGGGCTGGGCGCCGTAGATCCGGATCGCGCGGCCGTGTGCGCGCAGGCGGCGAGCGAGGACGGCGAAGTCGATCATCAGCGACGAGTCGGCGAACACCAGCTCCGACAGGTCGACGATCACGTCGGTCTGGGCGCGGATCGCGCGAGCGAGCGCAGGTCGCCGGACCCCCTGCGTGTTCCGGTCCTCGTCGCCACGGCAACGAAGCGTCGGCGGCTTGTCCTCGAAGTCGACGATCGCGCAAACCTACCCAAAGCGGCGGCCGGATGACAAGCCGACGGGCGATTTTTAACTCTGGATTCAGGATTCACGCTCAGTTGTCCGGAAAGTGCGGGAATTTGGGCCGCGAGCACGCGGGAATTTGGGCGGTTAGCAAGTCCCGTAGACTGGGTGCAATGGCAACCGTCGATGAGGTCACAGACGCCCTACGGGATGTGATCGACCCCGAGCTGGGGCTCGATTTCGTCGAGCTGGGGTTGATTTATGAGGTCGAGGTCGAGGGCGGCACGGTCCGGGTCACCTACACGCTCACGAGCCCCGGGTGTCCGATCGGGCCCCAGGTCTCCGAGCAGATCGAAGAGTTCGTCAGCGACCTCGATGGGGTTTCCGAGGTTCAGCCGACGATGACCTTCTCGCCGCCCTGGACGCCGGACCTGATGAGCGAAGACGCCAAGTTCGCGCTCGGCTTCTAGCCGCGGCTCCGGCCGCGTTCAGTCGCCGTGCAGCTCGCGGTCGAGGTCGATCGCTCGGATGTCGTGCTCGCTGGGGAGCTTGTCGAGCACGGCGGCGACAACGTCCTTGACGTCGTGCTCCTCACGCCCGAGGGCGTCGTACAGGGACTTGAGCGCCGTATGCACGATCTTCAGCTGCGCGGCGGTCAGCTCGAGACGGTAGGCGATCTGGCCCGGCTTGATCAGGTCGTCGTCGGTCGACATCGGTCAGGAGTCCGCGCGCCGGCGCTGCGGGCGGCTGCCGCGCTGACGCTTGGCCCGCATGTCGGCGGCCGGGCCGTGCTTGGGGCGGCCGTGGTCGGAGGGGATGAACGGCGTCGGCGATCCGTTGTGGCCGGCGGCCTGATCGGGTCGCGGCTCCGCCGCCGCCGGACGCGACGGCGATTGCGGGGCAGTGGAGGGTGACTGCGACTCAGCGGTCGTGGAGCGCGACTCGAGCTCGTCGTCGTCCTCATCCGGCGAGCCGCCGCGGGCGATCCTGACCAGCTCGGCCAGCGAGTCCGCGATTCCGTCGGCGACGATGTCGATGTCGGGCAGCGCGTCGAAGTCGCCCAGCAGCCCGAAGTCGACGTCGCCGTTGTAGGACATGATCGCGATCGCGAGCCCATGGTTCTCGGGCAGGAAGGCGACCGGGAACAGGTCCTGGAGCTCGCGGCCGAGCACGTACAGCGGCACCTGCGGGCCGGGGATGTTGGTGACGATCAGGTTGAACAGGCGTGTCGAGAAGTTCAGCCGCGAGGCCTGCGCGAGCACCGTCGGCGGCGCGAGGTCGTTGACCGCGGTCAGCGTCGCGGCGCCGACCGCCTGCTTGGACTCCTTGAGCCCGTCCATCGACTTGCGGACCAACTGCAGCCGCGCGACCGGGTCATCGATGTAGACCGGCAGCGGCCCGCGCATCACGACGAGCTGATTGCCGAGCGTGTGGCGCTGGTCCGTGGTCCGCACCGAGACCGGAACCAGCGCTCGCATCTCGAGCCCTTCGGTTCGCACGCCGCGTGAGCGCAGCCAGGTCGCCAGCGCGCCGGAGACGACCGTCAGCACGACGTCGTTGACGGTCCCGCCGAGCGCGTCCTTGACCTCCTTGAACTCCGACAGCTGCGCGCGCACGACCGCGTAGCGCCGGTGGGGGCCGATCGGGACGTTGAGCGGCGTCTCGGGGGCAGGGTTGAGCCCGGCCCAGGCGATCTCGCCGACGCCCTCGACAGCGTCACGGAGCGCGCCGAGGGTCCGCGTCGGACGGGCCGCCGCGCCGATCGCCCGGGTCGCAAGCTCGGCGGTCGTGGTCACCATCCCGCGGACGCCGGCCGCCACCAGCTCGGCGCGCGACGGCTCGCGGTGCGGCCGCCACGGCTCGAGGTCCTCGGCCGGCGGCTCGGGGTGACGATCGAGGTCGAACAGGACCGTCGCGAGGTCGACGCCGGAGATGCCGTCGACGAGCGAATGGTGGGTCTTGGAGATGATCGCGAAGCGACCGTCGGCGAGTCCTTCGACGAGCCACTGCTCCCAGAGCGGCTTGGAGCGGTCAAGCTGCTGGGAGGCGATCCGCGACGTCAGCAGAAAGAGCTGCTCCTCGCTGCCGGGAGGGGGCAGCGCGGTATGGCGGACGTGGTATTCGAGGTTGAAGCTCGGGTCGTCGACCCACAGCGGCCGTCCGGTCTCCAGCGGCGGCGTGGCGAGCTTCTGGCGGTAGCGCGGCACGAGGTGCAGCCGCGAGCGGACGTGGTCGAGGAAGTCCTCGAACGCCGGCGCGGGCCCCTCGAACAGCAGTACGCCGCCGATGTGCATGTGCGACGCGTGGCCCTCCTGATGCAGGAACGACGCGTCGATCGAGGTGAGGCGGTCGAGGTGCTGCTGGGACATCGAAATTCCCTTGGCGAGCAGGACTGGAGCTGGCACAAGCCTACCCGCAAGGCCGCGCACCGGTAGTCTCCAATCCTGGAGCCTGAGAACGTGTCCTGGGATTTCTCAACCGAGCCCGAGTTCGAGGCCAAGCTCGAGTGGATGCGTGCATTCGTGCGCGAGCACGTCTGGCCGCTGGAGACGCTCTATGACGAGCTCGGCTGGGAGGGACTGCGCCGCGCCGGCAGGCCGCTGCAGGAGCAGGTCAAGCGCCAGGGACTGTGGGCCGCGCACCTCGACCCGGAGCTCGGCGGCCAGGGCTTCGGGCAGGTCAAGCTCGGGCTGATGCACGAGATCCTCGGCACGAGCCCGTTCGCGCCGCTGGTGTTCGGCAACGCCGCGCCCGACTCCGGCAACTCCGAGATCCTCGCGCTGGTCGGGCACGCCAGAGCAGAAGGAGCGCTACCTGTACCCGCTGCTGGCCGGCGATCTGAAGTCGGCGTTCTCGATGACCGAGCCCGAGACCGCCGGCTCGGACCCGACGCTGCTGGAGACGCGCGCGGTCCGTGACGGCGACGAGTGGGTGATCAACGGCCACAAGTGGTTCTCGTCGAACGGCTCGATCGCCGACTTCCTGATCGTGATGGCGGTCACCGACCCCGACGCCCGCCCGCACCAGCGCGCGTCGATGTTCATCGTCGACGCCGACGCCCCGGGCGTCAACGTCATCCGCGACGTGGCGACGATGGAGCACCCCGTACGAGCAGCTTCGGCCGCTACGGCAACCACGCCGAGATCGGCTACGAGCACGTCCGGTCCCGGCGGACGCGCTGCTCGGTGCCGAGGGCACCGGCTTCCTGATCGCGCAGCAGCGGCTCTATCCCGGCCGGATCCACCACTGCATGCGCTGGCTGGGCGTCGCCCGGCGCGCGTTCGACATGCTCTGCGAGCGCTCGCTGTACCGCGTACGCGCACGGGCCAGGCGCTCGGCAAGCATCAGACGGTCAGAACTGGATCGCCGACTCCGAGGCCGAGATGCACGCGGCCCGGCTGATGACGCTGCACGCGGCGTGGAAGATGGACACCGAGGGTGTCGCGGCCGCGCGCAAGGACATCGCGATGATCAAGTTCTACGGCGCCAAGGTGCTGCACGACGTGATCGATCGCGCGCTGCAGGCCCACGGGGCGCTCGGCTACTCGACCGATCTGCCGCTCGAGGCGATGTACCGGTATCGCCCGCGCCGCGCGGATCTACGACGGGCCCGACGAGGTCCACCGCGCGTCGGTCGCGCGGCAGGTGCTGCGCGGCTACGAGGCGCCCGCGGACGACGTCCCGACCGAGTTCATCCCGGCCCGGCGCGAGGCGGCGCGGCGGCAGTTCGCGGAGCTGCTCGAGGCGGTCACCGCCAACGACTGACGCGGCCTAGACTTTTGCAGATGGGTGACCACGTCCCGGAGACGATCCTGCTCGCGTCGCCGCGCGGCTACTGCGCCGGGGTCGACCGTGCCGTTCAGACCGTCGAGCGGGCGCTCGAGCTGTACGGCGCGCCCGTCTACGTCCGCAAGGAGATCGTCCACAACAAGCACGTCGTCGAGCAGCTGCGCGATCGCGGCGCGGTCTTCGTCGACTCCGAGTCCGACGTCCCCGAGGGCGCGACCGTGGTGTTCTCGGCCCACGGCGTCGCCCCGAGCGTGCACGCGAACGCCAAGACGCGCGAGCTGCACACGATCGACGCGACCTGCCCGCTGGTCACCAAGGTCCATCGTCGAGGCGCGAGAAGTTCGCCGCTGAGGAGTACACGATCGTGCTGATCGGCCATGCCGGCCACGAGGAGGTCGAGGGCACGATGGGGGAGGCGCCCGATCACATCGTCCTGGTCGAGGACGAGGAGGACGTCGACGAGCTCGACGTCAAGGACCCGAGCGAAGGTCGCCTACATCTCGCAGACGACCCTGTCGGTCGACGAGACGCCGCGATCATCAAGCGGCTGCGCGAGCGGTTCCCGGCGATCATCGGTCCCCGCACCGACGACATCTGCTACGCGACCACCAATCGCCAGGCCGCGGTCAAGCAGCTGGCGCGCGAGTCCGACCTGGTGCTGGTGATCGGATCGCGCAACTCGTCGAACTCCAACCGGCTGGTCGAGGTCGCGCGCGAGCACGGCGCCGAGTCGCACCTGATCGACAACGAGTCGCAGGTGCGCCGAGGAGTGGCTGGAGGAGCAAGCGGGTGGTCGGGATCACGTCCGGCGCGAGCGCGCCCGAGGAGCTCGTCCAGCGTCTGGTCGAGTTCTTCCGCAGCCGCGGGCACCGACGACTGTGCGCGAGCTCGAGGTGGTCTCCGAGGACGTCCGCTTCATGCTCCCGAAGGCGATCCGCCAGGCGATGGCGGACGGCGCCTAAGAGCCCGAACCCGGGGCCGAGCTGTGCGCACGCTGGTCGTCTCCGATCTGCACCTGGGCGTCGCACACCAAGCGCGACGCGCTGTCGGATCCGCGGCTGCGCGCGCCGCTGCTGAGGGCCGCAGCGGACTGCGATCGGCTGATCCTGCTCGGCGACTCTGGTCGAGCTCCGCCATGGCCCCGAGCGCGACGCGCTGGCCGCGGCTGCAGGTGCCGCTGACCGAGCTGGGCGACGGCACTGGCGCCCGGGACCGAGGTCGTGATCGTCCCCGGCAACCACGACCACCACTTGCTCTCGGCATGGTTCGAGCGCCGCGGCCGGTCCGAGCCGCCGCCGCCGCTCGAGCTCGAGACGCAGGTTGAGATCGGTGAAGGCGATCCACTCGCACGCGTGGCCCGGTGGCTGAGCCCGGCCGCGATCCGGATCGCCTACCCCGGCGTCTGGCTGCGCCCCGACGTGTACGCGACGCACGGTCACTACGCGGACCTGCATCTGACGATGCCGACGCTCGAGCGGCTCGCGGCCGGCGCGATGACGCGGATCGTCGGGGTGAGCGCCAACGGCGCCGGCAGCGCCGAGGAGTACGAAGCGGTGCTGGCGCCGATCTACGCCTGGATCCACGCGCTGGCGCAGCGGATCCCGCCGGAGCTCGGGGGCTCGCTCCATGGTGGGTCGGTGCGGGGCTGGGACGCGCTGACCCGGCGCGACCGACGGCGGCTGCGCAGGCGCGCGATGGCGGCCATGTTCCCGGTCGGCGTCGCGGCGCTGAACCGGGCCCGGATCGGCCCGTTTCGCGCCGAGCTGTCGGGCGCCGCGCTGCGGCAGGCCGGCCTGTATGGGATCGGCCGGGCGCTCGCGCGGCTCGGCGTCGGCGCGCCGTACGTCGTCTTCGGCCACACCCATCGCGCCGGCCCGCTGGACGGCGATGACCCCCGCGAGTGGCGCACCGGATCGGGAACGGCCCTGGTCAACAGCGGCTGCTGGGTGAGCGAGCCGAGCTTCCTCGGGCCCGACGCCTCGCGCAGCCCATACCGGGTCGGCTTCGCGGTGTGGGTCGATGACCACGGGCCGCCGCAGCTGGTCAACCTGCTGGACGCTCAACCCTCGGCGACGCCGGGCGTGAAGCAGACCGCGTAGCAGCTCACGCCGTCACCGACCTGGAGCGCAAGCGTCCCTGCGGTGCTGCGCTCGTGCGCGATCAGCTCATAGCAGCCGGGATGCGTGACCTCGATCGGGCGGCCGTTGGCGGTCACCGTCCCCGAGCCGTCGAGCACCGCCCACACGGCACCGGCCTCGTACGGTCCGCTGTATGGCCCCGGGACGTCGTCGCTCTGTGGCGTCAGCAGCGCGCCCTGTCGATCCTCGGGGCGGATCGGCGGCAGCGTCGGCTGGGGAAGCTCGAGCAGCTCCTGGATCGCGAGCTCGGTCGCGTCGTAGTCGCCCTCGCCGTAGTGGTACTCGAACAGCATCCCCTGCTGGTTGAACAGGTAGCGGGCCGGCCAGCCGAGGTTTTCGTACTCCTGCCAGATCTGGAACGCGGCGTCGATCACGACCGGGTAGCCGATCCCCAGTCGCGCGACCGCGGCGGTCACCGCTGCCGGGTCCGCCGACGGCGCAAAGCCCGACGCGTGGACGCCGATCACGCGCAGCCCCGCCGTTTCGTAGCGTTCGTGCCAGCCCTCGATGTAGGGGAGCGTGCGGAGCGAGTTCACGCGGCAGAAGTCCCAGAACTCGATCAGCATCGGCCTGCCGAGCTGCTGGTCTGACCGCAGCGCCGCGGTGTTGACCCACTCCAGCCCCCGTGGGAATGTAGGGGCGGGGATGTGGTCGACCGGGGCGCGCACGCGGTCGATCGTAGCCATGGGCGCACGTTCATGCCCAAGCAGTTATATTCCAGCAATGGCATCAACAGCGACGTGGTCGGCGCTGGCCGACCCCCACCGGCGCGAGCTGATCGCGCTGCTGCTGGCGCGGCCGCGGTCCGTCAACGAGCTCGTGCAGGAGCTCGGCCTGACTCAGCCCGGGACCTCGAAGCATCTGCGCGTGCTGCGGGAGGCGGGGCTGGTCGTGGTCCGCCCGCAGCGCACAGCGGCGCGTGTACGAGCTCGAGCCGGCCCCGCTCGCCGAACTTGACGCCTGGCTGGCGCCGTTTCGCGAGCTTTGGGAGCAGCGTCTCGATGCCCTCGGACAACACCTGGAAAGGAGACGGCATGCCGACGACCGGACGCTATGAGAACCGCGACGGACAGCCACTGGTCCGCTTTGAGCGCACGTTCCCACACTCGGTGGCGGCGGTCTGGGGGGCGATCACCGACCCCGGCCAGCTGGCCGAGTGGTTCCCGACCACGGTCGAGTTCGACCGCCTGGAGGTCGGCGAGGAGATCGCCTTCCGGTTTGCGCAGGAGGCCTATCCGCCGATCAGCGGCGTGATGCTCGACGTCGATCCCGAGCGGCGGCTCAGCTTTACCTGGGGCGACGACCGGCTGACGTTCGAGCTCGAGCCCCGCGAGGGAGGCGAGGCGTGCAGGCTGGTGTTCTCGGTCGCGCTCGACAGCGCCGACAAGGCCGCACGCGATGCGGCCGGCTGGGACCAGTGTCTGGACATGCTCGGCGCGGTCGCCGGCGGTCGCTCGCCGCTGCGCACCGGCAGCGACCGACGACTGGCGGGTGTACTACGACGAGTACCGGCGCCAGGGACTTCCGGCGACGGCTCCGCTCCCGGAGTAGCCTTAAAACTCCTTGTGCGCGCCGGTCCACGGGTCGCTATACTCACTGAAGTACGAATTCCTGACCGCCTTTGAGGAGTTTTCCGCCATGAGCCCGTCCGGAGCCGAGGTTCTCCGCCAGATCAAGAGCAGGATCGACGAGGTCGATCCGGCGGTCGTGCGCGAGCAGGTCTCCAACGGCGCGCGTCGTCGTCGACGTGCGCGAGGACGAGGAATGGGCCGCCGGCCACATTCCCGGCGCCATGCACGTGCCGAAGAGCCTACCTCGAGTCGCGGATCGAGGGCGCCGCGCCCGACCGCTCGCAGCACGTGATCCTCTACTGCGCGTCGGGCAAGCGCTCGGCCTGGGCGGCGCGGACGCTGATCGAGGACCTCGGCTACGAGAACGTCGCGTCGATGACCGGCGGCTTCACGCTCTGGAAGGACCGCGGCTACGAGGTCGAGCGGTCCGCGCGTTCATGAGCGCCGAGCAGCGCGACCGCTACTCGCGCCACCTGCTGCTCCCGGAGGTCGGGATCGAGGGCCAGCAGAAGCTGCTCGACGCCAAGGTGCTGCTGCTCGGCGCCGGCGGCCTCGGCTCGCCGACGGCGCTCTATCTGGCCGCGGCGGGCGTCGGCACGCTCGGGATCGTCGACGACGACGTCGTCGACCTCTCCAACCTGCAGCGCCAGGTGATCCACACCACGGAGCGGGTCGGCGTCCGCAAGGTCGACTCGGCCGAGCAGACGATCACGGCGCTGAACCCCGACGTGAAGGTCGTCAAGTACCCGGTGCGGCTGGGCCCCGACAACATCATGGACATCCTGCCGGGCTACGACATCGTCGTCGACGGGCTCGACAACTTCCCGACCCGGTACCTGCTCAACGACGCCTCGGTGCGGCTGCAGATTCCGGTCGTGTCGGCCGCGATCCTCGGCTTCGACGGTCAGCTGTCGGTCTTCAAGCCCTACGACGGGCCGTGCTACCGCTGCCTGTTCCCGGTGCCGCCGCCGGCCGAGCTGGCGCCGTCGTGCGGCGCCAACGGCGTGCTCGGCGTGCTGCCCGGGACGATGGGGCTGCTGCAGGCGACCGAGGTCATCAAGCTGATCCTCGATGAGGGCGACCCGCTGATCGGCCGCCTGCTGATGTACGACGCGCTCGCCGCCCCGGTGACCGAGGTCAAGGTCCGACGCGACCCGGAGTGCCCGATCTGCTCGCGCGAGCCGGAGGCGATCACCGACGAGGAGATGGGCGTGTTCCCCGACTACGAGGCGTTCTGCGCCGGCGCTCACTAGGGTTGCGAGCCGCCAATGGCCACGATCCGGATCCCACCCGTGCTGCGCCCGTCGGTCGGCGGCGAGCGGGAGATCAGCGCCGACGGCATCTCGGTCGGCGAGATCCTGCGCTCGGTCGTCGAGACCCATCCCGAGACCCGAGTCGCAGCTGTTCGCCGCCGACGGTGAGCTCAACCGCTACGTCAACGTGTACCTCAACGACGAGGACGTGCGCGTTCTCGAGGGTCTCGACACGGCGGTCGGCGACGGCCGACACGCTGGTGATCCTGCCGGCGATGGCCGGCGGCGCGCGCTAACGCCGGCTCCACGACGTCGCGAGACGCCGTCGCGACGAGCACCTCGACCTCGCTACACTTCGTAAAGCAATGGCGCCGAGAGCTTGCGGAACAAGCCCTGCGGCGGACGCTACGGCGACATCGTCCAGTCGATCGGCCACACGCCGCTGATCGAGCTCAAGCGCCTCAGCCCCAAGCCAGGGGTGCGGATCTGGGCCAAGCTCGAGTCCCGCAATCCGACCGGCTCGGTCAAGGACCGCGTCGCACGGGCACTGATCGAGGACGCCGAGGAGAAGGGGTCTGATCTCCCCCGGGCAGACGATCCTCGAGCCGACCTCCGGCAACACCGGGATCTCGCTGGCGATGATCTGCGGCCGCAAGGGCTATCCGCTGAAGGTCGTGATGCCCGACAACGTGACCCCGGAGCGGACCGAGCTGCTGCGGATGTACGGCGCCGAGATCGTCTACTCGGAGGGCGCGCAAGGGGTCCAACGGCGCGGTCGAGCTGGCGCTCGATATGGCCGCAACGCGACGCCTCGTACTACATGCCCTACCAGTACGGCAATCAGGCCAACCCGGACGCGCACTACAACGGGACGGCGCTCGAGATCCTCGAGGAGCTCGACGAGGTCACCGCGTTCGTCGCCGGCCTCGGGACCGGCGGCACGCTGATGGGCAACGGACGGCGGCTCAAGGAGGAGCTCGGCGAGGACGTCAAGATCGTCGCAGCCGAGCCGATGCAGGGCGAACCGGTGCAGGGGCTGCGGTCGCTCGATGACGGTTTCATCCCGCCGATCATCGACCTGTCAGCCTGCTGGACCGCAAGATCTTCGTCACCAATCACGACGCGATCGTGTTCACCCGCAAGCTGCTCGACGAGGAGCGCGTGTTCGCCGGCGTCTCCTCGGGCGCGATCGCGCGCGTCGCGGTGCGGATCGCGGGCGAGCTCGACGAGGGCAACGTGGTGTTCATCGTCTGCGACGACGGCTGGAAGTATTTCTCTTCGGGCATCTACACGCGCCCGGTCGAAGAGATCGAGAATCTGGACTCGACCGTCTGGTGGTGAGCGAAGACGACGGTGCCTCTCGGCGGGCACTGCTGAGCGGTGCCGGTGCGGCGCTCGTCTCCGTCGGCGCGGTTGCCCTCGCCGGGTGCGGGAGCGCCAACCACACCGCCGAGCCGGCCGTCCAGTCGGCCGCTCCGCCGGTCCAGCGCGGCGATCTGCGGATCCTCACCGGCCTGCTCGACCTCGAGCGGCGCACGGTCGCCGCCTACACGGCGGGCCTGCCGCTGCTCTCCCGCGCGGACGCCAAGCTGGCCAAGCAGTTTCTCTATGAGGAGCTCCAGCACACGGGCGAGCTGCTGTCGCTGATCAAGGCGGCGGGCGGGAGCGATCCTCCTCGTGACGCGAGCTACGACCTCGGCCACCCGACTGACGATCGGCAGGTGCTGGCGCTGCTGCACGAGCTCGAGCGCAGCCAGATCGCGGCATATCTCGACGCGATCCCCCGTCTCAAACCGGGGCCGGTGAGGGCGGCGGCGGCGACGATCCTGACCAGCGATGCGCAGCACATCGCGATGCTCCGGCTGGCGCAGGGAATGGTGCCCGTCCCGTCCGCGCTCGTGAACGGGAGCGAGTGAGCGCCCGTGGCCGAGCGCGACCGACCGATCACGACCCGGCGCGAGCTGCTGGTAACCGGCGGCGCCGTCGCGGCCGCCGTCACGCTCGCGGGCAGCGGCCGTGCGCTTGCCGCGGGCGGCTCCGCCACGGCCACGGCTGCGGCCGGCGGCGCTGCACCCGAATCCGAGTCGAGCCTCGTCTACCGCCTGCTGAGCGCCGAGCTGCTGCTGTTGTTCACCTACGAGCACCTGCTGGACGGTTCGATCCTGCCCCCCGATGCCCGCCGGACGCTGGCGCCGTTTCGCGGCCAGGAGCAGGCGCATGTCCGTCTGCTGAAGGCCAAGCTTGCGGCGCTCGGCGCCGCCGCGCCCGAGCCGCCGGTGAACGAGGCGGCCGCCAACCGCGACTACGCCGGTCGCAATGTCAAGGGGCGGCTCGGGCAGTTGCAGGGTTCCGATGACGCACTGCGGCTGCTGATCGCGCTCGAACGGGTCGTAGTCGGGGCGTATTTCGTTGCGCTGACCAAGCTCGAGGACCGGCGCTTGATCAGGCTCGTCACCCAGATCATGGCCAACGACGCCCAGCACGAGGCGCTGATCGGCGAGCTGCGGTTCCCAGGCGATCCGCACAAGTCGGTGCCGTTCGGCCTGGTGCAGGGCGTCCAATGAGGCACTGCTAGCCTCGGCCCGCGATGCGGATAGCGCGCGAGCTGTACGACGAGATGGTCGCCCACGCGATCGAGGATGCGCCCAACGAATGCTGCGGGATGATCGCATCCCGCGACGGGGAGGCGGTCACGATCTACCGTGCCGTGAATACCGCCGCCAGCCCGCTGCGCTACGAGATCGATGGCGCCGAGCAGTTCCGGATTCAGATGGCGATCGACGATCAGGGGCTCGATCTCGGCGCGATCTACCACTCGCACACCCGCAGCGCCCCGTACCCGTCACAGACCGACATCAACCTGGCGTTCTATCCCGAGTCCCTGTACGTGATCGTCGGACTCGCCGGCGAGCTGCCCGAGGTCAAGGCCTTCCGGATCCGTGACGGCCAGGTCATCGGCGCGGAGCTCGAGGTGGCCGGGTCGGCCGCCTCGGCCGGGGAGCACGGGGTGACCTGATGCCCACCCGGCAGGGCGGCGTGGGGGAGCTCGTCTGCCCGCAGTGTGGCGCTCGTTTCTCGCCCGAGGAGCGGTTCTGCCCGAACTGCTCGCTGCCGCTGGTGCAGGAGAGCGGCGTCGAGCAGACCGAGCCCGTCTCCGAGCGCCATCGCCAGGCGCGCAAGATCAAGCCGCAGCTCGCCGAGGGGGAACTGGTCCGGGTCGCCGGGGGGCGCAACCTCGCCGAGGCCGAGTTCATCCAAGGCCTGCTGCTCGAGGAGGGCGTACCGAGCATGCTGCGACGCAGCGCCGGCTTCGATGTCCCGGACTTCCTGGCCGCGGGGCCACGGGACATTCTGGTGCCCGCCTCCGGGGCGCAGACCGCCCGTGAGGTGCTGATGGAGGCCGAGCTGCTCACCCCGGCGCCGTCCGGATCGCCGGTCGCGCCAGGCAAGCTGCTGATCGGATTGCTGATCGCGCTCGCGCTGGGAGCGCTGCTGGTTTGGCTCGCGAGCCTGGTGATCAACGGCTGACGGTCGCTGGACGAGCCGGGCGCACCGGTCAGCCGGGTCCGCCGGTCAGCCGGGGCCGCCGAGCCGCGCCAGGTGGACCCGCCAGGCCTGCTCGGTCCGCTTCAGCGTCCGGCCGCCGAAGGCGCGCGAGATCGCGACGTTCGCGCCCTGGGGCTCAAGGCGGGACGCAAACGCGGCCGCCGCCGGCTCGCCCTCCTCGCGGGCGAGCAGATCGATGACCGTGCCGCCGAGCAGCGTCGCGTCGCGGAGGGAGGGTGGAAACCTCGGCTGGCTTCCCTCGTGCATGCGCCGCGCGATCGCGGGCCTGGCGTGCTCGGTCTGGCCCGCGAACCAGCGCGCGGAGCCCTCGAGCAGCCACGCCCAGCGAAGCTCGCGGCGCCAGCGGATCGGGCCGATGACGCCGTGCAGGTCGCGGTTGTTGGCGACGATCACTCTGCGCGCGTAGAGCGCGGCGGCGCTGAGGGCGAGCATCTCGCGCGAGCCCGAGACGTTGGACGCCCGCGCGCGCAGGACCGTCGGGGAGAGGACATGGAGCTCGCTCGCGCCCGCCCAGCCGGCAATGTAGCGGCGGGCGGCCGGGGCCGTCATCCACCACGTCACCGGCATCACCGGGTTGGTCATCGTCAACGATGCGAAGCTGCGCGTGCAGGACGACCGTGATCTCATCGACCGGACGGGCGAACAGTCCGTCCATCCGGGCGGCGGTCAGCGTCAGCGACTGCAGGACACGGCGTGCGTCGCGCGTGTCAGATTCGTCGTGCCTGGCGCGGAACCCGCCCAGGCGCGATTCGACCCAGGTCATGCGGGGTCAACTCGCTGCTCGGAGGTATTTGGCGTCGATCACGCACTGTGCGCGACCGGCGATTGTCAGGCCGTGAACCGGTCAGACGAGCACCGGCTGACGGTCCGAAGCGATCGATGCGATCTCCTCGGACGCGCGCTCGAACTCCTCGTCGGACAGCACCGGAGTGCCCTCGAACGGGAGCTCGCGCGTCAGCTCGAGCCACGACCGGCAACCGCCGTACTCGTCGCGGACCTTGACCGTCACAGGTCGCGGGATCCGATAGGTGCGCAGCAGGATCACGTGCAACGGATGGCGGCGCTTCCATGCCAGCCGCTTCTCTGCGTAGTCGGTCGTCCAGACGTAGAACGGCGACAGCGCCTCGACGGCGCGCCGGTCGGCGATCGTGAAGTGAGCCGCCACCTCCGCCCAGGCACGAATCCGCACCCGGTCGGGCTGGGCGATCTCCTCACCCCGGTTCAGGGCCTGAGGATGGGGCTCGCCGTCGCTCCACACGCCCTCCTCCAGGGCACGGGACAGCTCGGGACGATGCGACTCACGGACAAGATCCGTGCGCTGGTGATCGAACGTCGGGTATAGAAAGAACCGCTCGTATTCGAGCTTGAAGTGTCTGTCTGGTTCACGGATACCGCCCTTGCGGAGCGTTAGAAGCTGCTCGCCCTCGGCGAGCGCCCGCACAGTGACGGCCCATTCTTTAAAAGCAATCGGCATTTAGAAGTAAAGGGGGAGACGAGGTTGTATTTCCAATCCGTCCCGTGCGCGCAACACCTACAACGTCGGCAACCGGGACGCAACGATTGTATGCGAGAAGCCGAAAATCGCAAAATGTCCCTGCAAATTTGCCCATTTGTTGAGACCCGAGGAGGTCGGAAGCTACGCTGCCGTAGGGCCATTTTCCGGCGCGCCGGGCGAGCGCGGCGCACCAGGTGAGCCGGGCGAGCCGGGCGTCCCGAAGCCGCCGCCACCGGGCGTCTCGATCCGCAGGCGCTGACCGGGCCGCAGCTCGCCGATCGCCTTCGCCGGCAGCGGCTCGCCGTCGAGCAGGTTTCGCCCCGGCATCCCGGGCGCACCACCCTGCGCGCCGGGCGGCGCGTGGCGGCGACGTTCGGTGATCAGCGAGTAGTGCAGCGGCGCGAGCGCCTCCAGCTCACGGATCACGCCGTCGCCGCCGCGGTGGCGACCCGCACCACCCGACCCGCGACGCACGCCGTAGCGGACGATCCGGAGTGGGAACTCGAGCTCGAGCGCCTCGATCGGCGTGTTGAGCGTGTTGCTCATCGCGACGTGGATCGCGCTCGGGCCGTCGGCGTCGGAGCAGGCGCCCTGGCCGCCGCCGATCGTCTCGTAGTAGACGACCTCCTGATCGCCGACCGTGACGTTGTTCATCGTCCCCTGCCCCAGCGCCCGCCCGAATGCCGCCAGCACCACGTCGGCGACCCGCGATGAAGTCTCGACGTTGCCGCCGACGACCGCCGCCGGCGAGCGGGCGTTGAGCAGCGAGCCCTCCGGGGCGATCACGTCGAGCGGGCGGTAGGCACCCGCGTTGGCCGGGATGTCGGGGTCGGTCAGGACCCGGATCGCGAAGTAGCAGGCCGACCGCGTGACCGCCAGCGGGCAGTTGAGGTTTCCGGGGTATTGGTCGGCGCTGCCGGTGAAGTCGAGCGTCAGCCGATCACCGGCGACCGTCGCGCGCAGGCGGACCGGCAGGTCGCCCTCACGCGCCTCGAGGACATCGTCGGCGGCACGCTCCCCGTCCGGCAGCGCCGCGATGCAGGCCCGTGTGCGCCGCTCGGCGTAGTCGAGCACCTCGTCGTAGGCCCGCAGCAGTGTGTCGGTGCCGACTCGCTCGTGAAGCTCTCCGAGCCGAATCGACTCCGACGCGCCCTGCCGCCAGCTGCGCGCGCAGGTCGGCGCGGCGCTGGTCGGGGCGGCGCATCTGTGCGCTGAGCTCGGCGATCGCGTGCTCGTCGAGGACCCGCGGCTCGATCACGACCCCCTCGTCGGCGAGCGTCGTGCTGTCGGCCGGCATCGAGCCCGGCGTGGGCCCGCCGACGTCGGCGTGGTGGGCGCGGCTGGCCGCGAACGCGATCAGCGCGCCCCCTGCGAACACCGGCGTGATCACGGTGATGTCCGGCAGGTGGGTGCCGCCGCGATAGGGGTCGTTGAGGATCCACGAGCGGCCCGGCGCGTGGTCGCGGTCGAGCACCGCTGCGACCGCCGCCGGCATCGCCCCGAGGTGGACCGGGATGTGCTCGGCCTGCATGACCATCTCGCCGCGCGCGTTGAACAGGGCAGTCGAGGCGTCGCGGCGCTCCTTGATGTTGGCCGAGTGCGCCGAGCGGATCAGGACCGCGCCCATCTCCTCGCAGACCGAATGCAGCGCGCCGGTCAGGATCTGCAGCTGGACGGGATCGGTCATCGTTGTGCCGGCTCTGAGCGGGTGAGCGCAATCGTGCCGTTCGGGTCTGTCTCGCCCGCCCAGCCCGGCGGCACCAGGAGCGTCGATTCGGCCAGCTCGACGACGGCCGGACCGGTGATCCCGGTCCCCGGCGGCGGCGCGCCCCGCAGGACATCGAGCTCGACCTGTACCCCGCCGAGCGTGGCCGGTCGCCGATCGCGCAGCTCACTGCCGGCGTGATCCTGTTCGCTCAGCGCGACCTCGGCCCCCGGAATCGTCGCCGATACCCGGATCGTGACCAGCTCGAGCGGTTGCTCGGGGTCGCTGTAGCCGTAGCGCTCCTCGTGCAACGTCTCGAACGCTGCGCGCAGCTGCGCCGGGCCGGGGCCAGAGAGCCGCTGACGGCGAGCTCGAACGCCTGGCCGCGGTAGCGCAGCTCGTAGGTCGCGGCCAGCTCGGCCGCCGGCTCACCAAGCTCGGACCGAGCCTGCCGGCCGAGCGCCGCGACCAGCTCGGCGACCGAGGCGGCAGTCAGTCGCTCGCCGCCGAGCAGCACGCTTCGCTGCACGTCACGGCGCCGCGGCGAGATCACCAGGCCGAGCGCCGACAGGACCCCAGAAGCCCGCGGGCAGACGATCCTCGTGATGCCGAGCTCGCCGGCGATCGCCGCGGCATGGAGGGGCCCTGCGCCGCCGAATGCGAGCAGCACGTAACGGCGCGGGTCGATCCCGCGCTCCACGGTCACGACCCGCAGCGCCCGCACCATCTCGGCATTGGCGACCGCGACGATCCCATCGGCGCAGGCAAGCGGCTCGAGCTCGAGCTCGGCGGCGAGCTCGCCGATCGCGTGCTCGGCGCTGGCGCGATCGAGCTCCACGCCTCCGGCCAGCGGCCGGTCGGGGGCGAGGAAGCCGAGCATCAGATTGGCGTCGGTGACGGTCGGCTGCCTGCCGCCGCGGCCGTAGCAGGCCGGCCCGGGATCGGCGCCCGCCGAGCGCGGGCCGACCCGGAGCGCGCCGCCGGCGTCGCGCCAGGCGATCGAGCCGCCGCCGGCGCCGACGGTGTGAATCGCGACCATCGGTAGCGCCAGCGGGCGATCGGCGACCGTCGCCGAGCTCTGCTCCTGGACGGTGCCCGAGTCGACCACGCAGACATCGCACGACGTGCCGCCCATGTCGAAGCAGACGGCGTCCGGGTGGCCGCCCGATCGCGCCACGAAGGCCGCCCCGGCGGCCCCGCCGGCGGGCCCGGAGAGGACGGTCCAGGCCGCGTGGCCGGCCGCCGCTTCGAGGTCGATCAGGCCGCCGTTTGACTGCATGATCGTCGGGTCCGGAAGGCCGTCGCGCTGACACCGCTCGCGGAGCCGGCGCAGATAGCCGGCCAGCAGGGGCGCGAGGGCGGCGTCGACCTCGGTCGTGCAGGCGCGCTCGAACTCCCTGAACGTACCGACCACCTCGTGCGACAGCGAAACGTGGACGTTGGGCGCTTGCGCTGCGATCGCCGCCGCCAGCATGCGCTCGTGCTCGGGATGGCGGTAGGAGTGCAGCAGCACGATCGCGACCGCCTCCGGATCGCAGCCGGCGACGGCGCGCGCGAGCCGCTGCGCGTCGCCAGGCTGCAGCTCGCGCAGCGGGCCGTCCGGGGTCATCCGCTCGGGGGCGCCGAACCGCCGGTTCTCGGGCGTCAGCGGCGCCGGGGGCGCGACGCACAGGCGGTAGAGCTCGGGTCGGTTCTGGCGCCCGAGCGCGACGATGTCGGTGAAGCCGTTGGTGGCGACGAACGCCGTTCGCGCCGTCCTCCCCTCGAGCAGCGCGTTGGTGGCGACCGTCATCCCGTGCGAGAAGGCTGACACCTCGTCCGCCCGAGCGCCGGCGCGCGCGAGCACCGCGGCGATGGCGGCGGCGACGCCCTCGGACTCGTCACCCGGCGTGGTCGGCGCCTTCGCGGTCACGATCCGGCCGCCCGACGCGAGCACGGCGTCGGTGAAGGTCCCACCGACATCGACCCCGAGCAGCATCGGCGCACGGTACACCGCCCCCGGGGCGGTCAGGGTTGCAGCCAAACCAGAGGTGGGGCACACGGGCCCGCGGATGCGGGCCCTTTATAACCCCTTATGCGGCGAGCGCCGGCTCGACCTCCTCGGTCTCGGCGAGATGCTGATGGGACGGGCAGTAGCCGTTGTGCGGCAGCGGCATCCGCTGGCATGGGGTGCCCTTGCGGGTGCTCGCCCGGCACTGGAGCGGATTGCCGTACAGGTCATAGCCGTTCTGCGGCTGGCTGCGGAGGAACTCGTCGGCGAACGCCAGGTAGCGCTCGATCACGCGCAGTACGCGCGGCTGGGCGCTCATCGGGAAGTAGATGCGGATATCGCTGAACAGCGTCTTCGACGGATGGGCGAAGTAGTGGCGGTCGGTCGCGAGGCGCTCGACGGCGGCCTCACAAGCACGCAATACCCGCTCGTGGTTGGCATGAGGACAGCTCCCGTGCGAATCCTCGATGACCTCGTTGGCGACCTCCCTGTAGATCGCACGGCTGAACCGGTACATGGGTTTATATGTCTCCTGGGTTTCGGCGCTCCGGCCAGCGCCAAGCTTCTTAGCTGCGGCGATTGATACCCACAGGTTGTGAAGCTGACCGGGGTCGGATTATTAACGCACTGTTAAGTGGCGCTCCGGCCCGTTTGATCTTCCGGGCTTCGGTCAGAGCCAGCGCGAGGCGGCCGCGTCGCGCCCCGCCGCGAGCGTGAAGTGCATCTGATCGAGGTCCGGGTCGCGCTGCGGGAAGTCGGTCCGCAGGTGCGCGCCACGGCTCTCCTCGCGCGCGAGCGCCGATCGGGCGATCAATCGGACCAGCGGGTGAGGGTCTCCGGTCAGGATCTGCAGGCCCTCGCCGCTGCGCTCGAGACCGGCGTAGCGCCACAGCGCGGCACGGGACTCGGGAGTGATCGCGAGGTCACGCCCGGGGCCGTCGGCGGGCGCGATCGGCCCGGTGTTGCGGTCATACCCGTGCTCGACGGCCGCTCGCGCGGCCCGAGCGCCAAACACGAAGCACTCGCTCAACGAGTTTGAGGCGAGCCGGTTGGCGCCGTGCAGGCCGGTGCAGGAGCACTCTCCGACCGCGTACAGACCGGCAAGCGTGGCGCGGCCGTCAAGGTCGGTCGCGATCCCGCCCATCATGTAGTGCGCGGCGGGCGCGACCGGGACCAGCTCGGTCTCGGGATCGATCCCGGCCCGGCGCAGGGCGCTGACGACGTTCGGGAACAGCGCCGGATCGACGTCGCGCATATCGAGCCCGACCGCGCTGGCGCTGCTGGAGTCGAGCACGCGCTGGACGGCACGGGCGACCTCGTCGCGGGGCGCGAGCTCATCGACGAACCGCCGGCCGGATCCGTCGACCAACCGCGCGCCCTCGCCGCGGACGGCCTCGGTGACCAGAAAGCCGTCGGCGCCGTTGTCGTCCACGACCGCCGTCGGGTGAAACTGCATCAGCTCGAGGTCGGCCAGCTCGGCGCCGGCATCGAACGCGAGCATCAGCCCGCCGCCGATCGCCCCAGGCGGGTTCGTGGTTCGGGCCCACAGAGCCGCCGCGCCGCCGGTCGCGAGCATGGTCGCGCCCGCCTCGAGCAGGCCGCCGTCGGCCAGCTGAACCCCACGCGCGCATTCGCCGTCGGTGACGATCCGGACCACCCGCCGGCGCTCGAGCACCTCGATCCGGTCGTCCTGGGCGACCAGCGCCGACAGCTGGCGGATCAACCGTCGGCCGGTCGCCGCGCCGCCCGCGTGGACGATCCGGCGGACGCTGTGGCCGCCCTCGAGGCCGAGCGCGAAGTTGCCGTGGCGGTCGGCGTCGAAGCGAACGCCGAGCGACGCGAGGTCGTCGACGGCCGCCGGGGCCTCCGCGCACAGGACCCGCGCGGCAGACTCGCGGACCGAGCCGCGCCCGGCCGCGAGCGTGTCGGCGAGGTGGCGATCGGGGCTGTCGTCCTGCGCCAACGCCGCGGCCAGCCCACCCTGGGCCCAGTAGCTCGAGGACTCCGCCAGCGGCGTTGCCGAGACGAGCGTCACGCGGCCGCCGTCGCGAGCGGCGCAGATCGCCGTGTACAGACCGGCAGCACCGGCCCCGACCACCGCGACGTGGGTCTCCGATCCGTGCACCGGCAGGTACGGTACTGGCCGATGGCCGACGCACCCGTGTTCCTCGAGCACCCATCGTCGCTTTCACACGACACGGGAGCGCATCCCGAGCGGGCGGCGCGGATCGTCGCGATCGAGGAGGAGCTGTCAAACCGCGGCTGGCTCGGCTACGAACGGGTCCGGTCGCCCGAGGTCGACCGGTCGGTGCTGGCGGCCGTCCATCCCGAGCCGTTCATCGCCGCGATCGAGCAGGCCGCGGCCGCCGGTGGCGGCCACATCGACGCCGACACGATCGTCAGCGAGGGGTCGTTCGAGGCGGCGCTGCACGCCGCCGGGGGCGCGGTCGAGCTGGTCGATCTGCTGCTCGCCGGGGTGGCGCCGTGCGCTTTCAGCGCCCACCGGCCGCCCGGCCACCACGCCGAACGGGTGCGCGCGATGGGCTTCTGCCTGTTCAACAACATCGCCGTCGCGGCCCGCCACGCGCTCGACGCGCACCGGCTCGAGCGGGTGATGATCCTCGACTGGGACGTCCACCACGGCAACGGGACCAATGACATCTTCCATGCCGAACCGAGGGTCCTGTTCATCTCGATCCACCAGTCGCCGCTGTATCCCGGCACCGGTCCCGCGTCGGACACAGGGTCGGGAGAGGGCCTCGGTTACACCGTCAACCTCCCGGTCGACCCGGACTCGGGTGACGACGTGTTCTGCTCGCTGGTCGACGGCGTGGCGGTCGAGCTCGCGCGCTCGTTCATGCCGCAGCTGATCCTGATCTCGGCCGGCTTCGATGCACACCGCGACGATCCACTGGCCGACTGCCGGGTGACGGAGGCCGGTTTCGCGGCGATGGCGGGCTCGATCCGCGATCTCGGCGCCGAGCTCGAGGTGCCCGTCGGCGGTGTGCTCGAAGGGGGATATTCGCTCGGCGCCCTGTCGCTGTCGGTGGCGGCGACGCTCGAGGCGCTGAGCGCGCCGCCGAGCACCGCGGCTGCGCCGGGGCCGCTGGCGCCCGCGGTGCGCAACGCGCGCCGGCGCCTGGCGGAGTGCTGGCCGGCGCTCGCCGGCTGACCGCACGTCGGCCCGGCCGGGGAATCTTCCCCCCGGTGCGGCGTCTAGATCTGTTGAGGAAGCTGTTTCTGAGGTCCAACGTCGCCGTCCGCCCCGTGACCAACCCGGCCGTGCCACCGCCGTCGGGCAAACGCCCGACCAGTTCGGCGGGCGGCTCGCGTGGGCGCCGACGCGACCCGACGGTCGGCAGGCTGTTCGCTCGGTTCGCGCTCAGCGGCCTGCTGGCGGTGGTCGTGATCGGCGCGGTCGCGTTCGTGCTCGTGCGACGCTCGGCGACAGCTGGGGCCATCCGGCAGGCGAAGGAGCTCTCGGTGCTCGCCGGGCGCGGGATCGTGCAGCCGCTGATCACGCCCGCAGTGCTCCGCGGCGACCCGGCGGCCCTGGCCCGTCTCGATCAGGCCGTACGCGAGCGGATCCTGCGGGGAACCCCGATCGTCCGGGTCAAGATCTGGAACGCGCGGGGCCGGATCGTCTACTCAGACGCCTCGCCGCTGGTCGGCTCCACGTTCCCCCTCGGCCCGTCCGAGCTGCGGACGCTCAAGGACGGCACCGTGCAAGCCGACGCCAGCGACCTCAGCCGGCCCGAGAACCGCACCGAGCGCTCGTTCACGCGCCTGGTCGAGGTGTATGTCGGGATCCGCGGCCCTGGTGGGATTCCGCTGCTGTACGAGGACTACGAGCGGTCGAGCACGATCTCGGCGAGCAGCCGGCGGCAATGGGAGGGCCTGCTCCCGGCGCTGCTCGGCGCACTGCTGGTCCTGTATCTGATCCAGCTGCCGCTCGCCTATTGGCTGGCCGGCAGGCTCCGCGCCCGGCAGCGCGAGCGCGAAGAGCTGCTGCGCCGCGCGATCGATGCCTCAGATCTCGAGCGGCGACGGATCGCCGCCGACCTGCACGACAGCGCCGTCCAGCGGCTGGCCGGCGTGTCACTGTCGCTCGCGGCGACCGCGAACTCGACCTCGCGCGGCGACGACGATGGCGAGGCCCACGACGCGATCGTCAGCGCAGCGTCTGAGACCCGCGAGACGATCCGCGAGCTTCGGACGCTGCTGGTTGACATCTACCCGCCGACCTTGCAGCGATCGGGACTCGTCGCCGCGCTCAATGACCTGGTCGCGCCGGTGAGGCGCGCCGGCGTGGCTGTGTCGATGAGTGTTCCCTCCGCGCTCGACCTCCCCGACGACGCCGAGGCGCTGATCTACCGGGTCGCCCAGGAGTCGATCCGCAATGTGCGGACGCATGGCGACGCGACCGAGATCACGATCAAGATCGAGCACGAAGGGCGCCGCGCGGTGCTCACGGTCAGCGACAACGGCCGCGGGTTCGGCGGCGAGGCGGCCGACGAGAGCGGCCACTTCGGGCTGCGGCTGATGCGCGATCTGGCCGACCATGCCGGTGGCGAGCTCGAGGTGTTGTCCGCCCCGGGTGAGGGCGCCTCGGTGAGGCTGGAGGTGCCGCTGCCGTGATCAAGCTGCTGATCGCCGAAGACCACCCGCTCGTGCGCGACGCGCTCGCGAAGCTGCTCGGCGGAGAGGACGACATCACGGTCGTGGGTACGACCGCGGATGGGCGCGAGGCCGTTGAGCTGGCGCTCTCGGAGGCGCCCGATGTCGTGCTGATGGACCTCGAGATGCCCGAGCTCAACGGGATCGAGGCGATCGCCGCGCTCAAGCGGGCCGGGTCCGGGGCGCACGTGGTCGTGCTGACGAGCTTCTCGGACCGAGACCGGATCGTCGGCGCACTCGACGCGGGCGCGCTTGGTTACATGCTCAAGGACGCCGAGCCCGACGAGATCATCCGCAGCGTGCGCGCGGCGGCCAAGGGACACTCGCCGCTGGCGCCGCAGGCGGCGCACGAGCTGATCGCCGCCCGCCACGAGGAGCGACCCGAGGACCAGCTCAGCCGACGCGAACGGGAGGTCCTCGCGCTGGTCGCCGAAGGGCTGCCGAACAAGCTGATCGCGCGCAGGCTCGAGATCAGCGAGAAGACGGTCAAGGCCCATCTGACGAGCGTGTTCGCGCAGATCGGGGTGACCGACCGGACCCAGGCGGCGCTCTGGGCCCAGCGTCACAACGTGAATTAGCGGTCGATGCAGCGCGCCGCGCCGCTGTCAGCGGTCAGCGGTCGTTGGGGCCGTCGTCAATGCCCCGGCGGTCGTGGCGGGGGCCGTCGTCGCTGCCCCGGCGGTCGTGGCGGGGGCCGTCGTCGGCGCGGCGGTGGCGCTCGACCCGGCGGTGCTCGACGCGCTGGTGCTCGCCGCGGCGGTCCTCCTGCCTGACGTGCTGGGGCGGGTCGTCGCTGCCGTGGCTGGCCTGAGCGACCGCCGGGACCGAAATCGCGGCGACAGCTGCGAGCGGCAGCAGGGCTTTTGCGTAGCGGGTTCTCATCGTGGTGGCGTCTCCCTTGTGGATCGACGGTTGGTGGGAGCACGATGGTCGGTCAGCGCCGGTCCAGGTTTCAATTGGACCTTGGTCGTAGAGGCCGTCAGCAGTGCAGTAGGTCGCGCCATGCGTCGAGCACGCGGGCGGCCATCGCGTCGGTCGAGAACGCCTGCGCCCGTGGCCGCCCCTCGATTCGCGGGTCGGCCGCCCGCAGGTGGGGCTCGAGCGCCCGCGCCCAGGTCTGGGGCTCAAAGGGGGCGCACAGCGTCCCGGAGATGCCGCTCAGCGCCTCCGGCGCGATTCCGACCGGGGTCGCCAAGACAGGGACGTCACAGGCGAGCGCTTCGAGCGTCGCGAGGCCGAAGCCCTCCCGGTCGGAGGGGACCAGGACCGCGTTGACGGCGTTTACGTACAGCGGAACCCGGGTCGGCTCGACGTCACCGAGCGTCAGCAGCCGGACCCCCTCGGCCACCTGCTGGGCGCGATCGAAGCGCTTCTCGGGCCTCGCCGGGTCGGCTGCGAACAGGAGGTAGGGGCCGTCGGGCGCCAGCCCGAGCTCGGCGCGCGCCTGCCGGCGGTCGATCGGCCCGAAGCGGCCCGTGTCGACGCCGGACGGCAGCACCGCGCGCCGGGCCGGTGGGGCGGCCCAGCGCGGAACCCGGAGCGCGAGCTGGTCGGAGACCGTCGCGACCAGATCGCACAGCCGCAGGCCGGCGAGCGTCACCGGGCGGGACAGCGGGTGCGCGAGATCGGTGCCATGGAGCGTCACCGCCCGCTTACGGGCGGAGGCGGCGAGCGCCGGCCAGACCGCCAGGCCGAAGTGCGCGTGGACGATGTCGAATCGCTGCCCGGCGTGGGTCTTGCGCAGCCGCGCAGCGGCGCCGACGTAGTCGCCGCTGAACGAGAACACCTCGATCTCGGCCACGTTCGCGCGTCGCAGAGCCTGCACCTGATCGGCGACGAAGCCCCCGAACCAGGGCCGCTCGGGAGTCGGGTACATGTTGGTGACGATCAGCGCGCGCACGAATCTGCTGTCGGCGAGCGTATCCGCGGGGGCCGTCGGTCTTCAGCCTCGGTGCCTAACCGGCGCTATGCGCAACCCAGACACCGAGGCTGGGCTGTTCAGACCCCGTTTATGCGGGGTTGCCGCTCGCTTTGGCACCATGGACGTTATGTCTGCACTCGCCGAGCTCCCGGTGGCCGTGTTCGACTCCGGGGTCGGTGGCCTCACGGTCCTGCACGAGCTGCTCGTCTCGCTGCCGACCGAGGACTACGAATACCTCGGCGACACCGCCCGCTTCCCGTATGGGCAGCGCAGCCAGGACGAGCTGCGCAAGTTCGCGATCGAGATCGCCGACCATCTGCTCGAATCGGGCGCCAAGCTGCTGGTCGTCGCCTGCAACGCGGCCAGCTCGGCGGCGCTCGGCGCGCTGGAGGAGCACCTCGCGCGCGACGTCGACGTGATCGGCGTGGTCGCCCCAGCGACGCAGCTTGCCGTGGCCGGAAGCCGGACCGGGCGGATTGGCCTGCTCGCGACGCCGGCAACGGCGGCCAGCGGCGCCTACGAGCGGGCCGTGCTCGCAGCCGACCCGCACGTTCACATCGAGACGGTCGCGTGTCCGGACCTGGCGCCGCTGATCCAGCGGGGCTTCCCGTACGACGAGCAGGTGGTCGAGACCGTGCGCCGGTACTGCGCGCCGCTGCGCGAAGCCGAGGTCGACACGGTGATCCTTGGATGCACGCACTATCCGCTCGTCGCGCCGATGCTGCAGCGCGCGCTGGGACGTGGGGTGACGCTCGTGACGTCGGGCGCGGGCGCGGCCCGCAGCGTCGAGCGCGCGCTGACCTCGAGGGAGCTGCTGAATCCCCGGCGTACCGAGGGCAGCTACCGCTTCTCGTGCACGGGTGAGGTGGACCCGTTCCGCACGATCGGCACCCGCTTTCTCCAGATGCCGCTCGGGGAGGTGACCCACGTGGAGCTCGGCGCCCGAATCGCGGCATGAGCGCTGCGGCGGGCACCCGCGAGCGCAGCTACGGCCGCGCGGCCAACCAGCTGCGCCCGGCGACGATCGAGCCCGGGTTCGTCCGGACGGCGACCGGGTCGGCCCTGATCTCGATGGGTGAGACCCGGGTGATCTGCACCGCCTCGGTCCAGGAGAGCGTGCCCCGCTGGCTGGCCGGCTCGGGCCGAGGCTGGGTGACGTCTGAGTACGGGATGCTCCCGGCATCGACCGGCGAGCGAAAGCAGCGGGACGTGAGCAAGGGTCGACCCGACGGGCGCACGGTCGAGATCCAGCGGCTGATCGGCCGCTCGCTGCGGGGCGTGATCGACTTCACGGCGCTTGGCGAGCGCACGATCTACGTCGACTGTGACGTCCTGCAGGCAGACGGCGGGACCCGCTGCGCATCGATCACAGGCGGGATGGTCGCCCTGCGGCTCGCCTGCGATCGCCTGATCGAGCAGGGGCTTGCGCAGCGATCACCACTGACGGGCTCGGTCGCAGCGATCTCGTGCGGGATCGTCGACGGGATCGCGCTGCTCGATCTCGACTACTCCGAGGACTCGACCGCCGAGGTCGACGCGAACGTTGTGATGACGAGCGATGGGGGATTGGTCGAGGTGCAGGCGACGGCCGAGCGCACGCCGCTGTCGCGCGCCCATCTCGACGACCTGCTGGCGTTGGCGGCACTCGGGATCGAGTCGCTGCGGGTCTTGCAGGACGAGACGGTCGCCGCCACGGCGCGCTGAAGCGATGGCGATCCCCGCGTCGCTCGTGCTCGCGACCCGCAACCCGCACAAGCTGCGCGAGTTCGAGCGCCTGCTGGCGCCCGCGTCGATCACCGTGGTGCCGCTCCCGGACGGGATCGTGCTGCCGCCCGAGGTCGGCGACACATTCGACTCCAACGCGGTGCCAAAGGCGCGGATCGCCGCCGCCGAGACCGGGCGGCCCGCGATCGCCGACGATTCCGGGATCGAGGCCGATGCGCTCGGCGGCCGACCCGGCGTCTCCTCGGCCCGCTACGCCGGGTTTCAGTCAGATGACCAGGAGAACCTCGACAAGCTGCTGCGCGAGGCGCCCCCGGGCAGCGGCCTGCGGTATGTCTGCGCGCTGGCGTTCGTCGATCCTGTCAACGGGACCGAGCGGGTGTTCTGGGGCGATAGCCACGGCCGGTTGGCCGTCCAGCCGCAGGGCGACCGCGGGTTCGGCTACGACCCGGCGTTCCTGCCCGACGGAGACTTCGGTGGCCGGACGATGGCCGAGCTCAGCGACGAGGAGAAGGACCTGATCAGCCATCGTGGCCGCGCGGTCCGCGCGATGCTGCGGTGGCGTGGGGACGCGCCGTGACCGAGATCGACGAAAGCGGTTCAGAGCCGCACCTCAAGCAGCGCACCGCGGCGCTCTCGGTGCTCTCGAACTCGGTCCTGATCCTGATCAAGGTGATCGCCGGGACGCTGACGGGTTCGGTCGCGATCCTCACCGAGGCGGTGCACTCGAGCATCGACCTGGTCGCCTCGGTGGTCGCGTTCTTCTCGGTGCGCAAGGCCGATGAGCCGGCTGACGAGAGCCATCGTTACGGGCACGAGAAGATCGAGAACCTGGCCGCGGCGATCGAGGGGATTCTGATTCTGATCGGGTCGGCGGCGATCGCGTTCGAAGCGATCCGCCACCTGATCAGCCACCAGAGCGTGCAGCTGGTCGGGATCGGCATCGCGGTGATCGGGGTCTCGATGCTCGTCAATCTCGGCGTCGCAACGAGGCTGGGCTGGGCGGCGGCGCGCACGGGGTCCCCGGCGCTCGCCGGTGACGCGGCCCATCTCGGAACCGACGCGCTGACGTCGGCGGCGGTGCTGGTCGGGCTGGTGCTGGTCGCGATCACCGGGGCCCAATGGATCGACCCGGTAGTCGCGCTCGCGGTCGCGTGCGTGATCGTGACCACCGGGGTGCGCTTGCTGGCGCAATCGACGCGCGTTCTGGTGGACGAGGCGTTGCCACCGGCTGAGGTCGAGATGATCCGGGACGCGATCGAGGCGTTCGCGACCCGCGACGTGGTCGGGTATCACGAGCTGCGCACGCGCAGAGCGGGCGCGAGGCGCTACGTCGATCTCCATGTCCAGTTTCGCGAGGGGACATCGCTCGAGGACGCCCACCGGACCGCGCACGAACTGCAGGACCTGATCGCCGATCGGCTGCAGGGCGCCGACGTCCTGATCCATCTCGAGCCCGAGGATCGCGTCAGACCCGGCGAGGTTCTGATCGCGGAGCCTCATTCGGGCGACGGCGCGAGCCGCTGAGGCACCGATGCGGTGGGCGCCGGCCGTCTCCTTGCACCCCGCCCGCGCGGCTCAGGTCAGGTTGATGGCCGCCGACATCGCGACCGCGAATGTCACTCCCGCGTAGCCGTAGTAGCCCTCGACCACGAGGACCAGCACGGCGATCAGGCACGCCAGCGCGGTAGCCAGCCATGCGAGGCGGCCGAGATCCACGTGCGTATTCTCGCCGCCGGCGGTGCCGTCGGCCGCGTGCTCGGGTGCCGCAACGGATTCCGGCTGGGACGGATCGCCCGTCGCGGGCGGCGTCTGTGATCGCTGTGAGCTGGTCGTCGTCATCGCCTGTAACAGTTGCAGGACATGATCTTGGCGCGTTCGCCGGTCGTTACGGGGTCGCCACGGCAGCTTGTCGGCCGCTGTGATCGTCCGGTTCCGGCCCGCCGGCGCTCGGGTTGTCGCGCACCATTGTCCACCACGGGGCCTCGAGGGCTCACGATCGCCCACTTCTAGGCTGCTTTTTTAGGTCGCAGAGCACTTCAACCGCAGATTAAAGTATGTGATTGATTCCCGCAATTTGCGCCGAAACCGCTGCGATCTTGTCCACACTGGGGATGTGCCGCGGTGAGAATGGGCAGATTGGGGAGGTTCGGCCGCTTTGGTCGTCCGGGGACCGTGTTAGCGTCGAGAATTCCTACCAAGTTAGAAGGAGGAGCAAGTGACGAAGTCTGAGTTTGTAGACCAGGTCGCAGACCGGGCCGGGTTGAGCAAGAAGGACGCCGGAGATGCCGTCGATGCGATGCTCGAGACGATCGAGGGAGCGTTGCGGCGCGGCAGCGATGTCACCTTCTCCGGCTTCGGAAAGTTCAGCGTCTCGCATCGCAGCGCCCGCGAGGGCCGTAACCCTGCGACCGGCGAGCGGATCCAGATCGCGGCCTCGCGGGTGCCCAAGTTCACCGCCGGTGCCTCGCTGAAGAAGGCAGTCAAGTAGCGCCCTCGAGTTCGTCGCAGCAAGAACGCGCCGGCGACGGCGGCGCCGGAGCGGACGAGGTGGGCGTCCGTCCGGCGGCGACCGGCTCTGCTGGCCAGCAATCATTTGGCGATCGGCTTGCCCGGGCGGTTGACGAGCGGACGTCCCAGATCGTGCTGGGACTCGATCCTGATCCGGCGCGGCTGTGGCCGCGTGCACTCGAGCTCACCGGCAGGGAGGGCTCGAACGCCACGGGCAGGTCGCCTGCCGCCGCAGCGGCCCGGGCGGTCGCAGCCCACTGCCGGCTCGTGCTCGAAGCCGCGGCCGAGCAGTGCGTCGCGGTCAAGCCCCAAGTCGCGTGCTTCGAGCGGCTCGGGGCGCCGGGATGGAGCGCGCTCCAGGAGGTGGTCACCGATGCCCAGGAGCACGGGCTGCTGGTCATCTGCGACGGCAAGCGCGGCGACATCGACGTCACCGCCAAGGCCTACGGACAGGCGTACTTCGGCGAGACCGAGACGCCGTTCGGGACCGTCGCCGGGATCGGCGCCGACGCGCTGACCGTCAACCCGCTGCTGGGGGCCGACTCGATCGAGCCGCTGCTCGACGCCGCGCGTGGGCGAGGCGCCGGGTTGTTCGTGCTCGTGAGAACGTCCAACCCCGGTGCCGCCGACGTCCAGGAGCAGGAGCTGGCCGGCGGCGGCACAGTCAGCGATCGCCTGGCGGCGCTGGTCTCGCAACTCGGTGATCACGGACTCGGTCAGGCCGGGATCGCCGACGTGGGGGCCGTCACCGGGGCGACCGCACCCGAGCGTCTCGCGTCACTGCGCGAGGCGATGCCGAGCGCGCCGTTCCTGCTCCCCGGCGTCGGCGCTCAGGGAGGCAGAGTCCAGGACCTCGCGGCCGCCTTTGCGCCCGGGCCGCGCCGGCGGGCTGATCTCCTCGTCGCGCGGGATCGTGCATTCGTTCGAGCAGCGGGGCTCGCAACCGGAACCGTCAGCGCGCGCCGAGGCGGCGCGCCTGCGAGAGCTGGCCTGGAGTCTTGTCGACTGACCGCTTCCCGGCGGCGGTCGGTGGGGACGGGGGCTCGGGACCGAGCGTCCGGCCGACGGCGTCTCGCGTCCGCGCGACGGCGTTTGGCGCTCGCTGCAACCGCAATCGCACGCTTAGTCAACCGCCAGCGCGCTTGTATGATCGGCGGCGCGATGGTGGCAAAAAGCGCGCGCTACCTGGCGCCGATCGCACTGGCCGCTGTGGCAGTGGTGACCTATATGGTCGTCCACTCGGGCCTTGCCACCCATCACACGCCGGCCACGCACTCGACCAATCTGGCGACCGGCCACCGCTCCTCCCACCACAGACATCGGGTCCCCAAGTTCTACGTCGTCAAATCCGGTGACACGCTGAGCGAGATCTCGGTCAAGACCCACGTTCCGATCCTCCGCCTCACCACGCTCAACCCGAACATCAGCCCGAACAGCCTGCAGACGGGCCAGCGCCTGAGGCTGCGACGTTGAGGCGGCGGCAACGCCTCTCGGCCGCCCCCCGCCTCCGGGTGCTCGGGGCGACCGTCGCCTGCTGCATGACCCTGGTGTGGTCGGCCGCCGCGACCGCCGACGCCTCCGCCGCCGCCCGGCCACGGCTGTCGGTCACCGCCGCGATCCTGATCGAGCAGAGCACCGGCCAGCGGCTGTACGGGGACGGGATCGATCGCGAGCTACCGATCGCGAGCACGACCAAGCTGATGACAGCACTGGTGACGCTCCAACACGAGCACAATCTGAGCAAGATCTTCACCCAGCCCGACTACGTCGCCGCCCCTTCGGACTCGCAGATCGGGCTCGCCCCCGGGGAGCGGATGAGCGTCCATGACCTGATGCTGGCGCTGATGCTGCCCAGCGCCGACGACGCCGCCGAGGACCTCGCCTACAACGTCGGTCACCGATCGGTGGGCCGGTTTATCGCGATGATGAACCGCGAGGCGCGCAGGCTCGGCCTCAAGCACACCCACTACGCGACGCCGATCGGACTCGACACGTCGGGCAACTACTCCTCCGCGGCCGACCTGGTCAAGCTCGCCAGCTACGACCTGACGCACTCGCCCTACTTCAAGCGGATCGTCGCGCTCCCGCACGCGGTCCTGCGGTCAGGCGCGCACGTCCGCTACGTGGTCAATCGCAACGATCTGGTCGCCGAGCATCCGTGGATCGACGGCGTCAAAACGGGCCACACGGCCGACGCCGGTTACGTCCTGGTCGCATCCGGGCACCGACGCGGCATGACACTGATCAGCGCCGTGCTCGGGACCTCAAGCGAAGCGTCGCGCGATGCCAACACGATCGCGCTGCTCGACTACGGGTTCGCGAATTTCCATCTGGTCAAGCCGGTGCGCGCCGGGGAGGTGCTGGCGCGGCCGGCCGTGCGCTATCGCTCCGGCCGGCCGGCGACGCTGATCGCCGCGGCGCCGTTCACGCGCGTCGTCGACGACCACGCCCATGTGCGGGTGGTCGTGCATGCGCCGCACCAGCTGACCGGCCCACTCGCTCGCGGCGCCCGGCTCGGCACCGCGGTCGTGCTCGTGGACGGGCGGCCCGTGGCCCACGTCCCGCTGAGGCTCGCCAGCGCGCTGCCCGCGATCAGCCCGCTGACCAGCGCGGCGCACTTCATCACCCGGCCGCTGACGCTTGCGCTGCTCGTGATCGCGATCGGCGGTGCGACCGCGCTAGCTTTCCTGTTGCGGCGTCGCAGACGCGCGCGAGCAGCTGAGGGAGGATTGGAGGCTGCATGATCATCACCGTCACGCTTAACGCAGCGATCGACAAGACGCTCGAGGTTCCGAGCTTCACGCCCGGGCGGCGCCACCGCACGGTCGGCCAGACGACGATGCCGGGCGGCAAGGGCGTCAACATCGCGCGGGCGATCAAGCAGCTCGGTCAGCCGGTGATCGCCACCGGCCTCGCCGGCGGCGCCACCGGCACCCGGATCGTCGAGGCGCTGAGCGACGAGTCGATCCTCAACGACTTCGTCCGGATCCGGGAGGAATCGCGCACCAACACCGTCGTGCTCGACCCGACCACCGGGCTCCATACCGAAATCAACGAACGTGGCCCGGCCGTCGCCGACCAGGAGCTGCAGCTGTTCCGGGAGAAACTTCTCTACCTCGCCAAGGGCGCGAGCATCTGCGTGTTCGCCGGCAGCCTTCCGCGCGGCGTTGAGCCGGACTCGTACTGCTCTTTGATCCGCGAGGTGCGCCGCCTGGGCGTGACCACGATGCTCGACACTGAGGGCGAGGCGCTGCGGCTGGCGATGAAGGGCGAGCCCGACCTCGTCTCACCGAATGAGCTCGAGGCCGAGGAGCTCGTCGGCCACGAGTTCAACGACTCAGACGACCGCGCCCAGGCCGTCATCGAGATGACCCGGCTCGGCGCGCACGAGTCGATCATGACCGTGTCGGACGGCTGCTACGCGAAGGTGCTCGAGGATGGTGCCTCGACGCTGATCCGAATCCAGATCCGCGAGCAGGAGGCGCGCTCGGTCGTCGGCTCGGGAGACGCGTTCCTGGCCGGGTACGTCGCGGCGCGCTACGGCGGCCAGAGCCCCGTCGAGTGCCTGCGGTTCGGCGTCGCCTGCGGCGCCGAGTCGACCCAGCACTTCGGTGCCGGGCTGATCGATCCGGGGCGCGTGGACCGGCTGCTCAACGAGGTGCAGGCCGAGCGCCTCGTGGTCGGCGCCGAGATCGGCTGAACAGACCCGAGCACGGGGTGCTCACGCGGTCCGGAGGTGCCCGGACCACTGCTAGGATCGGTCACCGATGGTTGCCGCCATGCCGATCCCCTTCATGTCCGAGTCACGATCTACGATCCTCAGATGGAAGTAGAGATCGGTCGCGGCAAGAAGGCCCGGAGGGCGTACGGCTTCGACGACATTGCGATCGTCCCGTCGCGGCGCACGCGCGACCCCGATGACATCGACATCACGTGGACGCTCGGCCCGTACCGGTTCGAGCTCCCGATGCTCGCCGCCGCGCTCGACGGCGTCGTGTCCCCTGAGAGCGCCGGCATCATCGGCAAGCTCGGTGGGCTGGCGGTGCTCAACCTCGAGGGCATCTTCTGCCGCTACGAGGACGCGGACTCGCAGCTCGAGCGGATCGCGAGCTTCTCGAGGGAGATTGCGACCCGCGAGATGCAGGACATCTACCGCGAGCCGGTCAAGCCCGAGCTGATCGCGCGTCGGATCGAGGAGATCAAATCCCACGGCGTGGTCGCTGCCGCATCGCTGACGCCGCAGAAGGTGCGGACGCACTACGAGGTCGCACTCGAAGCCGGACTCGACATCCTCGTCATCCAGGGCACCGTCGTCTCGGCCGAGCACGTCTCGCGTGACGAGAGCCGGCCGCCGCTGAACCTGAAGGAGTTCATCCGCGAGCTGGCTCCGACGCCGGTGATCGTCGGCGGATGTGCGTCCTACCACACCGGCCTGCACCTGATGCGGACCGGCGCCGCCGGAGTGCTCGTTGGGGTCGGGCCGGGAGCGATCTGCACGACCCGTGGCGTGCTCGGCATCGGCGTGCCGCAGGCGACCGCGATCGCCGACGTGGCGGCCGCGCGCTCGCAGCACATGCTTGAGACCGGTGACTACGTCAAGGTGATCGCCGACGGCGGGATGCGCAACGGCGGTGACATCGCCAAGGCGGTCGCGTGCGGCGCCGATGCGGTGATGCTTGGCTCGGCACTGGCCCGCTCGTACGAGGCGCCAGGCCGCGGTTACAACTGGGGGATGGCGACCTTCCACCCGACCCTGCCTCGAGGGACCCGCGTCGCGACGACGCAGAACGGGACGTTCGAGGAGATCATCAAAGGCCCCGCGCGTGAGAACGACGGGACGTTCAACCTGATGGGCGGGCTGCGCACGTCGATGGCGACCTGCGGATACCGCGACATCGCGGAATTCAACCGCGCCGAGCTGATGGTCGCGCCGGCGCTCCAGACCGAGGGCAAGCACCTCCAGCGCGAGCAGGGCGTTGGGATGGGCGCCGGCAGCCGAGCCGCGACGGTCGGTGTCGCCGACTAGCCCTTCCGCCGCTGCGGATCTAGAGGTTCCCCAGGGATCCGACCGGGCTCGCGAGGCCTCCGTCGAGGATCTGCGGTCAGAGGTGCCGGCGGCCGTCGACGAGGTGATCGTCCTCGACTACGGTGGCCAGTATTCACAGCTGATCGCCAGGCGCGTCCGCGAGTGCGGCGTCTTCTCGGAGCTGCTGCCGCACCATGTCGGCGCCGACGAGGTCGCGCGCCGGCGGCCCAAGGGCGTGATCCTGTCGGGCGGGCCGGCGTCTGTCTACACCGATGGGGCGCCGCCGCTGCAGTCTGAGCTGCTCAAGCTCGGGGTGCCGGTGCTCGGCATCTGTTACGGGATGCAGCTGCTGGCGCTCGAGCTCGGCGGCCGTGTCGAGGGCGCCGAGGTCGGTGAGTTCGGACGCTCGCGGCTGGCCGTCTCGGACACCGGCAGGCTGCTGGCCGGCACCCCGGCCGAGCAATCGTGCTGGATGTCGCACCGCGACACGGTCTTCTCGCCGCCGCCCGGGTTCACGGCGCTGGCGTCGTCGACAGCCTCGCCAGTGGCCGCCTTCGAGTCCGTGCAGCAGGACGTGTACGGCATCCAGTTTCACCCCGAGGTCGTTCACACTCCCTACGGGCAGCAGGTGCTGACCAACTTCCTGATCGACATCTGCGGCTGCGAGCGGGACCTGGAGCGCCGCCTCGGTGATCGAGGATCAGATCGCGCGGATCCGAGCTCAGGTCGGTGACGGGCGGGCGATCTGCGGCCTCTCGGGCGGGGTCGACTCGAGCGTCGCCGCGCTGCTCGTGCACCGTGCGATCGGCGACCGGCTGACGTGCGTGTTCGTCGATCACGGGCTGATGCGCAAGAACGAGGGCGAGCAGGTCATCTCCGCCTTCCGGGACCACTTCAAGGTGCCGCTGGTGGCCGTCGACGCCAGCCGATCGCTTCCTGGCCCGGCTGCGGGGAGTCAGCGACCCAGAGCGCAAGCGCAAGCTGATCGGCGCCGAGTTCATCCGCGTGTTCGAGGAGGAGGCGTCGAAGCTCGACGACGTGCGCTTCCTGGTCCAGGGGACGCTCTACTCGGACGTGATCGAGTCCGGCGGGGGCACCGGCGCGGCGACGATCAAGTCACACCACAACGTCGGCGGCCTGCCCGAGGACCTCGAGTTCGAGCTCGTCGAGCCGCTGCGCGCGCTGTTCAAGGACGAGGTGCGCGCGGTCGGCGCCGAGCTCGGCCTGCCAGAGCGCCTCGTCTGGCGCCAGCCGTTTCCGGGGCCGGGGCTTGCGATCCGGATCGTCGGCGGCGAGGCGACCCGCGAGCGGCTCGACACGCTCCGCGAGGCCGACGCGATCCTCCAGGACGAGATCCGCAAGGCGGGCCTGTATCGCGAGCTGTGGCAGTCCTTCTGCGTGCTGCCCGACATCCGCACGGTCGGGGTCCAGGGCGACGAGCGGACCTACGGCAACGTGATCGCGATCCGCGCCGTCACCAGCGACGACGCGATGACGGCCGACTGGGCTCGGCTTGCCGTACGACCTGCTCGAGCAGATCGCGTCGCGGATGATCAACGAGATCCGCTCCGTGGGACGCGTCGTGCTCGACATCACGAGCAAGCCGCCGGGCACGATCGAGTGGGAGTAGGCCGGGCGCCGTCAGGCGTGGCGGTGCTGGTCATGCACGAACGCGCCCCTCATGATCGGGACCACGTAGGGGCTCAGGTCCGCCGGTAGCTGCGCACGGTCAAACCACCGGGCGACGTCGAGCTCTCCGCGATCCAGCGTCAGCTGGGGGGTCGCGTCCAGATCGGCGCGGAAGCAGTGGATCTTGTCCCGCCGATGGTCGATGCGGCCCTCGATCTCGCCGAACTTGACCCAGTCGGCGGAGCCGAGACCGAGCTCCTCGTCCATCTCACGGCGCGCCGTCACGTGTGGCGGTTCCCCGCGCTTGACGGCACCGCCCGGGATGTCCCACGAGCGCCGGCCGTAGGTGTGGCGGACGAGCAGCACCCGGTCTTCCGCGGTCACCAGGCACTTGACGCCCTGCTTGCGCGGTCGCCAGAAGAACCACAGCACCTGCAAGCCGCGATATGCGCCGCGGTAGCCCAGCCGGCGCAAGCCCACCGGAAGCTCCATTGCATGAGCGTAGGTGGTGGCGGTCGTCGGCCGCGACTGGGGTCGCCGGTGCACCGTTTCGGCGCCACATCCGACACCGTCGAGGATTGACTATCATCGACGTCGGCCGCGCGGCGTCGCGCGGCTTGTGCATGCCATGAAGACCTACGTAGCTACACCCGCAGATCGAGAGCGCAACTGGCTGATCGTCGACGCGTCCGGCCAGACGCTCGGCAGGCTGGCGACCCAGATCGCGGACGCCCTGCGGGGGAAGCGCAAGCCGACCTACACCCCACACGTCGACACCGGCGACTTCGTGATCGTGATCAACGCCGAGAAGATCTCGGTCACGGGCAACAAGCTCGCCGACAAGCGCTACTACCGTCATTCGGGCTACCCGGGTGGTCTTCGGTCGCGCACGCTGGCCGAAATGCTCGAGCGGCGGCCGGAGGAGGTGATCCGGCGCGCTGTCAAGGGCATGCTGCCCCGCAACCGTCTGGCGCGCCGCCAGATCACCAAGCTCAAGGTGTACGCCGGACCCGAGCACCCGCACGCTGCCCAGCAGCCTCAACCGATGGAGATCGAGTCGTGAGCGAAGCGGAGCACCCCGAGGACGAGCAGCGCAACGAGGAGCCCACGACCGAGGAGCCGTCGGCTCCCGAGACGTCGGAGGAGGAGCCCGCGGCAGAGGAGCCCGTGGCCGCCGAGGAGCCCGTGGCCGCCGAGGAGCCCGTGGCCGCCGAGGAGCCCACGGCTGAGGAGCCTGTGGCCGCCGAGGAGCCCGTGGCGGCTGAGGAGCCCGTGGCGGCTCAGGAGCCCGTGGCCGCCGAGGAGCCCGAGCCCACGCCCGCCGCCGAGGCACCGCCTGCACCGGCCGCCGAGCCAGCGCCGGCCGCAGCCGAGGAGGCCGCCCCGGCGCAAGTCGAGGAGATCGAGATCGCGCCCCGCGAGCGTCCCGAGATCCCGGGCGCCGACCTGATTCCGGACATCGTCTCCGAGAGCGATGAGTTCCTCGACGCAGAGGCTCGCGCCGCCGCCGAGGCCGAGGCCGAGGAGGCCGCGCTCGAGGGAGACCAGGATGCTGTTGAGGAGGCACGGCCGATCGCCGACGCCGCGATCGACCTCGCTGCCGGGGCCCGTTACACGGCGACCGGCAAGCGCAAGACCGCCGTCGCCCGCGTGATCCTCAAGCCTGGAACCGGGACCTACTCGATCAACGGCAAGGACCTCGACGCGTTCTTCCCGCGTGACACGTTGCGGCGCGTGATCCGCCAGCCGCTGGAGACCGTCGGCTACGAGTCGCGGATGGATGTCGTCGCGCGGATGCACGGCGGCGGCGTCTCGGCCCAGGCCGGCGCGCTGCGCCATGGCATCTCCAAGGCGCTGCTCGACGCCGACCCGAACCTCAGGGGCGAACTCAAGCGACGCGGCTTTCTGACGCGCGACCCACGGGTCAAGGAGCGCAAGAAGGCTGGGCTCAAGAAGGCCCGCAAGCGTCCGCAGTTCTCCAAGCGCTGACGAACGACGCATGCCGCGCCAACTGTTTGGCACGGACGGAGTGCGAGGACGGGCGGGCGAGTTTCTCACCGCTGAGCTGGCGCTCGCGTTGGCCCGGACGGCGGTCGCACGCTCGGATCGGGGTAGGCCGCAGTTCCTGATCGTCCGTGACACGCGCGAGTCGGGCGAGATGCTCGAGTCGGCGATTGCCGCCGGCGTCACGGCCGCCGGCGGAGACGCCCTGCTGGCCGGAGTGCTGCCGACCCCGGCGGCGCCGATGCTGGTCCGGCGCCACGGGCTCGACATGGCAGCGGTCATCTCCGCCTCCCACAATCCCTTCGAGGACAACGGGATCAAGCTGTTCGCGGCCGATGGCTTCAAGCTCGACGACGACACCGAGCACGAGATCGAGGCGGCGCTCTCGCAGCCGGTCGCCAACCCGAAGCGGATCGGCCGCGTCAATCGCCTCCACGGGGCGCTCGAGGACTATCTGCGTGAGCTGCACACGCGCTTCTCGGAGCTGGACCTGACCGGCTTGCGGGTGCTGCTCGACTGCGCCAACGGCGCCACCTTCCACGCCGCCCCGGAGATCTTCCGCCGGCTCGGGGCCGAGGTCGACGTGATCGGTGACGCGCCCGACGGTCGCAACATCAACGACGCCTGCGGGTCAACGCATCTCGCCGCCGTGATCGAGCAGATGCGGTCGGTCGGCCACGACGTGGCGTTCGCCTTCGACGGCGACGGCGACCGCGTGCTGGCGGTCGACGGTAACGCCAACGTGGTCGATGGAGACGAGCTGATCGCGCTGGCGGCGATCCACCTGCACCGTCACGACCGGCTCCCCGGCAGCGGGGTGGCCGTCACGGTGATGACCAACTACGGCTTCCACACCGCGATGGCGCAGGCGGGCGTCGAGGTGGCGAGCACCGCGGTCGGTGACCGGTATGTGCTCGACGAGCTGCGAAAACGTGGCTGGGCGCTGGGCGGCGAGCAGTCGGGCCACATCATCGAGCTCGGATTCGGCCCGTGCGGCGACGGGATCGCGAGCGCGCTGCTGACGCTCGAGGCGCTCGGCGGCCGTGACCTGCGCGAACGCGACGCGATGCAAAAGCTGCCGCAGCGGCTGGTCAACGTCAGAGCCGCCGATCGGGCGACGCTGACGCGGGTGATGGACGCTCAGGAGATGCTCGACGCGATCGAGCGCGAGGGAGCCGGGCTCGAAGGCCGAGGGCGCGTGCTCGTGCGGGCCTCCGGGACCGAGCCCCTGATCCGCGTGATGGTGGAGGCACCGAGCGACCAGGAGACCGACGCGGTCTGCGAGCGCCTGACGAAAGTCGTCGAGAACCGGTTGGACTCCTAGCGCTGGGCTGCAAGCGCCGCATGTACGGCATTTGACCCCGGCACCGTTAAAATCGGTCGCCGATCTGCCGATGGCTTTGTTGAGGGCCCGGTGTGGGACATCGGCGCCTCAGAGCGCCACGAGACCAGGAGGCTTGACAAATGTGCGGCATCGTCGGCTACGTCGGCCCCCGAGAAGTACAGAGTGTGTTGCTCGATGGCCTCGAGCAGCTCGAATATCGCGGCTATGACAGCGCCGGGATCTCGGTCCTCGCCGACGATCGGATCGACGCCGTGCGCGCGGTCGGCAACCTGAGCGCCCTGCGGGCCGCGATCGACGGTGTGCGGGCGTCCGGCGGGCCGGCGGTGGCGCTTGCCGAGCGTCCACACACTAGGACAGGGATCGGGCACACGCGGTGGGCCACCCACGGCCGGGTCACCGAGGAGAACGCCCATCCCCATTACGACACGACCGACCGCGTACACATCGTCGTCAACGGGATCGTCGAGAACTACGTCGAGCTCAAGGACGAGCTGATGGCCGCGGGCGCGATCTTCACCTCCGAGACCGACGCCGAGGTGATCGCGCACCTGGTCGCGCGCGCCAACGACGGCGATCTGGTTGCCGCCGTCCGTGACGCGTACGGGCTGCTGCGGGGCCATTACGCGTTCGTCGCGATGAGCGCCGATCAACCCGGCCTGCTGGTCGGCGCGCGCAAGGAGTGCCCGCTGATCGTCGGGCGCGGCGAGGGCGAGCAGTTCATCGGCTCGGCGATCCCCGCCTTCCTGCGCCACACCCGCCACGTCCAGTACATGGGCGATGACGAGATCGTCGTCCTGTGGCCCGAGGGCGTCGAGTTCCAGAGCGCGGCCGGGGAGCCGGTGGAGCGCGAGATCGTCGAGATCGACTGGGACGCGCAGACGGCCGAGAAGCAGGGCTACGAGACGTTCATGCTCAAGGAGATCAACGAGCAGGCGGGCGCGGTCGCCGAGACGCTCGGCGAGCGGGTCGCCCGCGCTGACGGGATCGATCTCGGCGATCTCGGGACGATCACGGACGACTACCTGCGCCGGATCCGCCGGATCGTGATCGTCGCGTGTGGCACCGCGTACCACGCCGGCCTCGTCGGCCGCTACGCGATCGAACAGTGGGCGCGGATCCCGGTCGAGGTCGACATCGCGTCGGAGTACCGGTACCGCAACCCGGTCGTCGGCCCCGACGATCTCGTGATCGGGATCTCCCAGTCGGGCGAGACCGCCGACACGCTGGCCGCGATGCGGACCGCTCGCGGGCGCGGTGCGAAGGTGCTCGCGCTGACCAACATCATGGGCGCGCAGGCGACGCGCGAGGCCGACGGCGTCCTCTACACGCGCGCCGGGCTGGAGATCGGCGTCGCCGCGACGAAGACGTTCGTGAGCCAGATCGCCGCGATGTACCTGCTCGCGCTCCGGCTCGCCGAACTGCGCGAGTCGTTGGACCCGCCAACGCTGGCGGCGACGATCCACGAGCTCAAGCGGCTTCCGCATCTGATCGCCGAGCTGCTCGAGCGCGACACCGAGGGGCTGGCGACGGTCGCCCGCGCCAACTACGACGCCGACTTCTTCCTCTACCTCGGCCGCCACATCGGACTGCCGGTGGCGCTCGAGGGGGCGCTGAAGCTCAAGGAGATCTCCTACATCGCGACCGATGCCTACGCGGCCGGTGAGATGAAGCATGGACCGATCGCGCTGCTCGACGAGCACACGCCGGTGGTCGTTGTGGCGACGGAGTCGCCGGTGCTCGAGAAGGTGATTTCCAACATTCAGGAGGTCCGGGCCCGGGGAGCGCGGGTGATCGCGGTCGCGAGCGACGGGGACGAGACGATCGGCCAGCACGCCGACGACGTGATCCGCGTGCCGCACACCGACTGGATGCTGGCGCCGATTCTGGCCGTGATCCCGCTGCAGCTGCTCGCCTACAACATCGCCCGTCTGCGCGGGCTCAACGTCGACCAGCCACGCAATCTGGCAAAGACGGTCACGGTTGAGTGAATCCTGAGCGCGACCCGGCCTCGGCGACCGAACATCCGGCGGTCGGGATCGACCTGCTCGAGATCGAGCGGCTCGAGCGCGCGCTGGCTCGTCGCCCGCGGCTGGCCGAGCGCCTGTTCACCGAGCAGGAGCGCAGCTACGCGGCCTCGAGGGCACGCCCCGCTCAGCACCTGGCGGCCAGGTTCTGCGCCAAGGAGGCCGTGGCCAAGGCGCTCGGGCTGCGGACATGGAGCTTCCGGGACGTCGAGGTCGTCTCAGACGGCGGCCCGCCGGCGGTTCTGCTTCACGGCGCTGTGGCCGAGCGTGCCGCTAGCCTCGGGGTCATCGTGCGCGTCTCGCTCACCCACACTCGCCGGGATGCAGGTGCGGTGGCCGTGACCGAGCGTTCATCGCCCCAGCGGCCCCGACAGTGACGCCGCCGGCCGAGTGGCTGGCGCCGCTGCCCGACGCAGAGCAGCAGCGCGAGACCGATCGATGGGCGATCGAGGAGCGTGGGATCCCGGGCATCGAGTTGATGGAGAACGCCGGATCCGGGATGGCGGAGCTCGTCGACGCGGGCGCTCCCGACGGACGGGTGGTCGTCGTCTGCGGGCGCGGCAACAACGGCGGCGACGGGCTGGTGGTCGCCCGGCTGCTGCGTGACCGCGGTCGCGACGTGGACGTGATGCTGCTCAGTCGGTCAGACGAGCTGCGAGGCGACGCGCGGGCCAATCTCGAGCGGCTCCAAGGGCCGCCACCGCGACCGTTTGATTCGGCGGGCCTGCGGGGGGCCGCGGCGATCGTCGACGCGATCCTCGGGACCGGCTTTCAGGGCGAGCCTCGTGACCCGGCGCTGACAGCGATCGAGGCGATCAACGCGGCCGTGACGGAGGGGGTCGCCGTGATCGCCTGCGATGTCCCGAGCGGGGTCGACAGCTCGACCGGCGAGGTGGCCGGCGTCGCTGTCGTGGCGGACGCCACGGCCACCTTCCACGCCGGCAAGCCCGGGCTCTGGATCGCGCCGGGCAAGGCCCATGCGGGCGCGGTTGCCGTGGTCGAGATCGGGATTCCCAGCGGGGCGCCGGTCGAGCCGGCGATCGGGTTGATCGAGTCCCAGGTGGTCGAAGGGATCCCGCTCCGGGGCCGTGAGTCGAACAAGTTCGCCGCCGGCAACGTGCTGGTCTGCGGGGGCTCCCGGGGGCTGACCGGCGCGCCGTCGCTGGCGTCGGAGTCGGCGGCGCGAGCCGGCGCCGGATACGTGACCGCGCTCGTGCCAGCGTCGCTGCACGACATCTTCGAGATGCGGCTGGTCGAGGTGATGACCGTGCCGCTGCCCGACGACGATGGAGCGCTCGTGATCGAGGCCGCCGAGCCTGCGCTGGGCCGGCTTGTGCGAGCCGATGCGCTGGTGTTGGGGCCCGGGCTCGGGCGCGCCGAGGGAACCGTCGACTTCTGTCGCGATCTCGCGCGCCGGACCGAGATACCGCTGCTGCTCGATGCTGACGGTCTCAACGCATACGCCGGGCGTCTGGAGGCGCTCGCCAAACGCTCGGCGGCGACGGTGCTGACCCCACATGCCGGCGAGCTCGGCCGGCTGCTCGGCGAGCCCTCGGAGGAGATCGAGCGCCACCGGCTGAGCTACGCGACAAGAGCCGCCGCGCTCGCAAACTCGGTCGTGGTGCTCAAAGGCGACGACACGATCGTCGCCGACCCGTCCGGCCGCGTGGCGGTCAGTCGCGGCGGGGCGCCGGCGCTCGCGACCGCTGGCACCGGTGACGTCCTGTCCGGGGTGATCGGTGCCTATCTCGCCAAGCGGATGGACCCGTTTCATGCGGCCAGTGCGGGGGTCTGGGTCCACGCCCACTCGGGGCGGCTGGCGGCCGAGCGGATCGGCCCTGAGGGCGTGATCGCGCGTGACGTGATTGAGGCGCTGCCCCAGGCTCGGCTGGGCGGCTGAACCGATGGCCCGGCGCGCGCTGGCACGCGTCAATCTGGCGGCGATCGAGCGAAACGCGGCCACGTTACGGGCAGGACTCGCCGGCAGCGCGGCGCTGTGCGCCGTGGTCAAGGCCGACGCGTCGGGCCACGGCGCGGTCAGGGCTGCCCGTGCCGCGATCGCGGGCGGCGCCTGCATGCTCGCGGTCGCCACCGCGCAGGAGGCAGCCGAGCTTAGGGCCGCCGGCATCTCGGAGCCGGTTCTGGTGCTGGGCGCGGTGAGCGACGAAGAGTTGCCGGTCGCGCTCGCGGCCCGGGCCGAGCTCGCCGCCTGGACCGAGGAGTTCGTGGCCCAGCTCGTGGCTGCGGATGTCAAGGCTCCCGTGCGCCTCCATGTCAAGTTCGACACGGGGATGGGGCGGCTGGGAACCAGAGAGCTGTCGGCGGCGCTCGCGGTCGCCGAGCGAGCCCTCGCGGCCTCGCCCAAGGTCGAGCTCGCGGGGGCGATGACGCACTTCGCAACCGCTGACGGCGACCCGGAGTTCATGGCAGCGCAGCTGGCAGCGTTCACCCCGTTCGCCGATGCGCTGCGCGAGCGCGCACCCGGGATCGTCGTACACGCGGCCAACAGCGCCGCGACTGTGCGCGAGCCCGCGGCCCACTTCGACATGGTTCGCTGCGGGATAGCGATCTACGGTTGTGACCCGTGCAACGAGGATCCCGATCGCTACCGACTCGAGCCGGCGCTCGAATGGCTCTCGTACGTGGCGGCCGTGAAGCTCGCCCGCCCCGGTGACAGCGTTGGCTATGGGCGGCGCTTCGTCGCCGACCGCGAGACCTGGATCGCGACGCTGCCGATCGGCTATGCCGACGGGATCAGGCGCTCGCTGAGCAACAACTGCGATGCGCTGATCGCGGGCCGGCGATATCCGATCGTCGGCACCGTCAGCATGGACAACGTGACCGTCGACGTCGGGCGCGAACCTGCGCCGGAGGTGCGCGTCGGTGCCCCGGCGACGATCGTCGGCCGCGACGGACGCGAGCGCCAGACGATCGAGGACATCTCCAACCGGATCGACACGATCGCACACGAGGTCCTGTGCGGCATCTCGGCGCGCGTGCCGCGCAGCTACCACCGCGACGGCGTGCCGGAGTCGTGACCGATCCGCTGCCGGCGCTGACCGCGATCAGCGAGCAGGCGTGGCTCGTCGGCGGAGCGCTGCGCGACCGGCTGCTTGAGCGGGCGACCGCCGACTACGACGTCGTCGTCGCGGCGCCGGCCGACGAGCTGCAGCGGACCGCACGGGCGCTCGGCCGCGCGACGGACGCGTCGGCATTCGCGTTGTCGGACGAGTTCGGGGCCTGGCGATTGGTTGCCCGTGACCGGAGCTGGGAGCTCGATCTGCTCCCACTCGAGGGCGACACGATCGAGTCCGATCTGGTCCGCCGCGACCTGACGATCAACGCGATCGCGCAGCGGCTCGGCGGCGACGAGACGCTCGTCGACCCGACCGGGGGCCTCGCCGATCTCGCCGCGCATCGGCTGCGAGCCGTGGCGGGCGACAGCTTCGAGCGTGACCCGCTCCGGGTGCTGCGGCTGGCGCGGTTCGCCTGTGAGCTGCAGTTCGACGTCGACCCCGACACGCTCGCGCTCGCGCGCGCGAGTGCGCCGCGGCTGACTGAGGTCGCCGCCGAGCGCGTATTCGGCGAGCTGCGCAGGGTGCTCACCGCCGACCGCGCGATCGACGGCCTCGACATGATGGATGCCGCCGGGATGACCGAGGTGGTGCTGCCGGAGCTCACCGCGCTGCGAGGGATCGAGCAGAGCCACTTTCACCATCTGGATGTCTTTGAGCACACCCGCGCGGTGCTCGCGGAGGCGATCGCGATCGAACGCGACCCCGAGCCTGCGTTCGGCGCCCAAGCCGCGGCCGTCCGGGAGCTGCTCGCAACACCGTTGGCGAACGACCTGACCCGTGGCGGGGGGCTGCGCTTCGGCGCGCTGCTGCACGACATCGCCAAGCCGCAGACCCGGGAGGTGACGGCGGAGGGGAGGGTGACGTTCATGCGCCACGACGAGGCGGGCGCCCGGATGGCGGGCGAGATCCTGATGCGGCTGCGCGCCAGCGCCCGGCTGGCGGAGTACGTGTCCGACCTCGCCCGCCACCACCTCCGGCTCGGATTCCTGGTCCACTCGATGCCGTTGGGCCGGCGCGAGATCTATCGCTACCTCGATGCGTGCAGCCCGGTCGCGGCCGACGTGACAGTGCTCAGCGTCGCCGACCGGCTCGCGACCCGCGGCGTTGGCTCAGAGCGCGCGATCGCGCGGCACGTCGAGCTGGCGCGCGAGCTGCTCCGCGAGGCGCAGGAGTTCAACGAGAATCCGCCGCGGCCGCCGATCCGAGGCAATGAGCTGGTCGCCGAGCTGGGAATCCGGCCGGGCCCGGAGCTCGGCCGGCTTCTGCACGAGCTCGAGGAGGCCGTCTATGCCGGCGAGGTGAGCTCGCGCGAGGAGGCGATCGGGTACGCCCGCGAGCGTGTCCGCCGTGAGTAAGCTGCCCGCCATGACCGATCCCCCCGCGATGAACGATCCCGACTGCCTGTTCTGCAAGATCGTCGCCGGGGAGCTGCCCGCGCAGATCGTCGCCGAGGACGAGCTGACGGTCTCATTCATGGACATCAACCCTGCGACCAGAGGCCACGCGCTGGTGGTGCCAAGGCGTCATAGCAGCGACATACTGGCCGCCGATGACGAGGACCTCGCGGCGATGATGCTGGCCGCGCGCCGGCTTGCGGAGCGCCTCCGCGAGCGGCTCGGAGCCGACGGCGTCAACCTGCTCAATGCCTGCGGCCCAGCTGCCTGGCAGACGGTGTTCCACACACATGTGCACGTGATCCCGCGCTATGTCGATGATCCGCTCAAGCTCCCGTGGATCCCCGCGCCCGGGGATCCGGACGAAATCGCACAGGTCGCGGCGCAGCTTCGCTGAGCCGGGCCGAGGAGCGCGCGCGCAACGGCGATCGCGCACCCAACACCTGCGAGACCGCGCTCCCTGCTACTTTTTGCGCGTCTGATCGGGGTCATAGAGGCCCCGATCGTGTTCAAAGCGCGTAGCGCCGAAGGGGAGTACATGGCAACGGGTACGGTCAAGTGGTTCAGCGACGACAAGGGATTCGGGTTCATCACGCCCGATGATGGTGGTCGCGATCTGTTCGTCCACTTCAGTGGCATCAACGGTGACGGCTATCGCTCACTGGCCGAGGGTTCGAAGGTCTCCTACGAGGAGGAGGCCGGTCCCAAGGGTCCAAAGGCAGTCAACGTCACCAAGATCTAGCGCGCGCAGACTTTCAATCTCGGAGACTGAACCGAGCCCGACCACCGGTTGGGACGGTGAGGCGCGGTCGCGCACGGTAGGTGCTTGACTACCGCAACGGGCCAATGCCTGGGCGGTTTCGCGCAACTGCGGCCGACGGCTGGTGTTCAATGAAGACAATGAAACCCTTCTCGCTGGTAACCGCAGCAATAATCGTGGGTCTGTTGGCGCTGACACCGGCCGCCGACGCGAAGATCGTCCAGATCGGCCAGACGGCGACCCCGATCGCCAGGCCGCAATGCCCCAAGAACATGCCTCTGTCGCAGTGCTTCATCCTGCTGACGCGCACGACGGCGGCTGCAGACGACGAGCGACGGCGTCGTCAACCCGATGATGATCAAGAAGAACGGCTGGATCGTGTCGTTCACGGTCGGTCTGTCCAAGCTTTCGCCGAAGGCGACGATCGAGCGCAAACTCCTGCACACGCTCGACACTCGCCTACGGCGGCACGCCTCAGCTGGCGCTGAGCGTGCTCAAGCCCGGTCGCAACAACAAGTACACGGTCGCGGCGCAGAGCGCGACCTTCCACGTGCTCCCGTTCCTGGGCCAGGTGCTCGAGGAGCCGCTGTCGCTGCCGCCGTCGTTCACGACTTTCACGGCGCTGCCGGTCAAGGCCGGCGAGGTGATCGGGCTGACGGTGCCGACCTGGGCGCCGGTGCTGACGTACAACAACCTCAACGCAACCAAGTTCACCTACCGCCAGAGCCGCAAGGCCAACTGCACGCACGCCGCGGCCGGGCAGACGGCTCAGATGATCGGTCGGAGCGAGCACGCGGTACCTGTGCGCCTACTCGGGCACGAGGGTCGAGTACGGCGCGACCGAGGTCGTCAACACCCCGTACCCCAAGAAGTACGTCCACTGATCACCGGGGGCGCCGCGCGGCGCCCCGCCGCCGGCGGACGCCGGCCGCTAGCAGGCCCCGGGGTTCTGCTGGCAGAACGCTGACCCGAGCCCGGCGCCGCCGTTGGTGCCCGTGCCGGTGCCGCCACCTCCGGTGCCGGCGCCGCCGGACGGCGACGTGGTGGCAGGCGTCGTGCCGGCGGCCGCGCCGCCGCTGGTCCCGGTCCCGGCGCTGGTTGCCGTCCCAGTGCCGGCGCTGGTCGCCGTGCCGGTGCCTGGAGCTCGTGGTGGTTGAGCTGGTGGTGGACGTCTGAGGAGGTGGCGTGCTGGCGACCGCGCCGGTCGGGACCGTGAACGTCGGCGCTCCGGCGGTGTTGTTGGTGCTCGAGCCGCCGCCGCCGCAGCCCGCCACACACAGCGACCAGAGCGAGCACGGCCGCGATCACGATCACGGGCCTCGGCGTCTTGGCGCGGGGCCGCATTTCGGCTGGATCGGAAGACACTTAGGAGCCGAGTGGCGCCATGCGCCTGCCGCAATACGGGCAGTCGTTGAGATCCTTCTGTGCGAGCTGGTCACACCAGTTGCAGAAGCGCAGGTTATCGACGTTCCATGGCAGCTCTGAGGGCGTCGGGGCAAGCGGGAGCAGCTCGCCGATGACCTCCAGCTCCTCACCCGTCTCGCGGTCGACGTAGATCTGTCCCGGCTCTGCTTCGATGATGACTTCTCGACCGGTCGAGGGCGTCCGCATGCGGTACTTCTGGCGCGACCTCATTGCGGCGCAATGCTACCAGCGGCCCAGGCGGCGGCGACTGGTGACGATACCCCGCGACGGCGCCCGGATGCCGCGTGCTCGGATAGAGTGCCGCCCCGAGCGTATGGTGAAAGCTGTTCGCACGCCCCCTCCAGAGCCTCGCGGCCCTGCTGGCGAGCGCAGTCGCGCTCGTGGGTCTTGGAGGGTGCTCGATCAAGCATCCGACCTCGAACGCGGTCAAGGGCAAGGTGCTGTTCGTCGAGAAGTGCGGCGCCTGCCACACGCTCGCGCACGCCAACACGACCGGGACCGTCGGTCCCAACCTCGACGATGCATTCCGCCAGGACCGCGTGGATGGCGTCAAGAGCACCTCGATCGAGGGCCTGATCGATTACTGGATCCGGTATCCCGACACCGAGGGTGCGATGCCGGCGATGCTGTACAAGGGCCAGGAGGCACAGGACGTCGCCGCGTACGTCGGTGCGGTGGCAGCCAAGCCCGGAGTCGACACGGGCGCGCTGGCGTCCGCAGGTGGCGTCACGGGTACCACGCCGGCGGCCGGCAAGGCCGTGTTCACGGGCGTCGGCGGTTGTGGCAGCTGCCACACGCTGGCCGCTGCCGGCACGACGGGGACCGTCGGCCCGGACCTCGACAAGGATCTGCGCGCCAACTGCGCAACGGCGCAGTCCAAGAAGATCCGCGGGGCGACGCTGCAGAAGTGCATCGAGACCGCGATCACCAACCCGTACGCGTATCTCCCGGCGGGCTACAAGGCCGGGATCATGCCGTCCAACTTCGCCAAGACGCTGACCAAGAGCGAGGTCACGGCCTTGGTCAACTTCATCTCGAGCGCCGCGAAATAGGGGCTATGCCGGGCTCGCCGTGCGCGCCCCCGCGCCGGGATCGGTGCCGGCCGCGGTCTCGCGCAGACGGGCCAGCAGCTCGTCGCCCCGGCCCGCGGCCACGGCCCGCTGCGCGCGCCGCTCGTCGAGCTCGATCCCGTGCTCCAGCGCGTAGTCCAGCAGCGCCTGGCGCTCGTCCTGCTGGCGCGCGACACGCAGGAACAGCCAGCAGAACAGCCCGATCGTGAGCAGGCTCTCCTCGACCATCATCACGCCCCCGGCGGCGACCTGGTCGGCGATTGATGAAATACGCCAGTGGGCATCTCCGGCCCGGTAGTAGGGGTAGAAGACGGTCCCCCCGAAGATCAGGACATTGGCCAGCACGGTGCCGACCAGCCGCACGACGATGATGTAGACCAGCCGCGCGGCGTTGTTGAACCAGGCGGGCTTGGGGAGCGGCCCGAGCAGCGCCATCCAGACGCAGATCCCGAACGCCAGGAAGGTCGCGTGCTCGAGTGCGTGCAGCGCGTCGTGGCGCAGCGCCGCCTGGTAGAGCGCCGGGGAGTGCCAGGCATAGAAGTTGACCGCCCAGACAACGATCGCGACCACCGGGTGCGTCATCACCCGCAGCTTCGAGATCACCGGGTTTCGCAGCAGCGGCGCCAGCAGCGGGCCGGTCATACCCAGGACCAGCAGCAGCGCGGCAATGTCGCCGATCAGCAGGTGCTCGGCCATGTGGGCGACCAGCAATTGCTCTGACAGCGTGTCGACCGGTGGGCTGGCAGCGATCAGCAGCGTGACCAGGCCGGCCGCATAGCAGGCCTGGCGCCAGCCCGGGACGGCGCGACGCTCGGCCGCCAGCGTCCGGACCCGGATGTGGTACGGGATCCACGACAGCACGACCAGCACGGGAAAGCCGATCGTCTGAACGGGAGCGTCGGCGAAGAGCAGCGGGTGCACGCCCACCAATGGTGGCACGCCGGCGCGTGTTTGGTGCCCGCTGGGCGGCCGGTCAGAGCGAGCGCGCGATCAGGATCACGGCGACGATGATCGCGACCGCGACCACGAACCAGATCAGGAACGCGAACGCGTCGGCTTCGGAGCGGAGAGGGTTGGGGGGACGCGTGCGCACGACCGCGCTCGGGGGCCGGCGCCAGCCGGGCGAGCCAGTGCCCTAGATCACGTAGACCGTCGTGTAGACGACGACCCACATGATGTCGACGAAGTGCCAGTAGATCCCGGGCACTTCCATCCCGCGGTGGTGCTCGGGCGAGTAATGGCCCCTGAACGATCTGATCGTCACCATCAGCAGCAGGCAGAGGCCGATGAACACGTGCGCGCCGTGCAGGCCGGTGAGCGAGTAGAAGATCGTCGCCTGGGCCGCGTCATGGGGCGCGAACCCGATGTGGACGTACTCGTTGATCTGGATCGTCAGGAACGTCAGGCCGAGCAGGAACGTGGTCAGCATCCCGGCCTTGAGCCCGAAGCGGTTGCCGTTCTTGACCGACGTCAGCGCCCAGTGGATCGTCAGCGATGACGACAGCAGGATCGCCGTGTTGATGCCCGCCACGGCCTCCGGGAGATGGGTCCCCGGCGTCGGCCACGGGTCATGGCTGACGACCCGGATGAAGAAGTAGGCCGTGAAGAAGGCGCCGAAGATCATCACCTCGGAGATGATGAAGAGCATCATTCCGAGCGTCGGCGCGTTGACTCGGGAGGACTGGTGCGCCGGGGGCGGTCCGTGGTGCTCGGCGGGTGCTATCGAGGCGGCTTCCATCGCCTGCTCCTAGGTCTGGGCCCCAACCGGGTCGGTGTGCACGATGTGCAGCACTTCCTTGCCGGTCGCGTTGCGGACCCGCTCGATCAGGTCTGCCCGCAGCCAGCCGGACTTCGTGTCCGGGAAGGTCGAGATCACGATGTCGTCGACCCGGAAGTACTGCAGGGCGTTCATGATCGCCGTGTAGGGATCGGGGTCGCCGGTCATCCCGGCCGCCGTCAGGCCGGCATCCCGGAGCCGACCGAGCACCATCGCCAGGCGTGTTCGGGCCCGCCGGGTGGCGCTCGAGTCGCCGCCCTCGAGCGGCACGACGACGACGAACAGCCGCTCGCGGCGGTCGCCCTGGGCGGTCGCCTTGGCCTTCAGTGCGTCGAGCAGGTCGTTGCCGCTGGCGGTGCGGTTGGCGACCGCCAGCGTGACGTGGAACGCGAGCCCTTCGGTGTCGATGTCGGCGACCACGTGCTCGACCGGGAGCCCGGTCGCGTCGCGGACCCGATCGATCAGGTCACGGCGCTGCCACCCGGAGCGGTGCTCGGGGTAGGTGGAGATGATGATCGCGTCGGGGTTGTACTCGCGCACCGCGTCGATCGTCGCGGCGTACGGGTCTGGGTCGGCTACCTCTCCGACCGCCTGGATGCCCTCCGAGCGCACGAATCCGACCGCGAGGTCGACCCGGGCCTGGGCGGCGTCGAACACCGAGTCGTCGTAGATCACGTACCCCGAGCGGGGGCGCGTCTGCGGGACGCAAAGCACGAACTGGGTCTGCTCCTCGGCTGCGTAACGCTCGACCGCATCGATCAGCGCGCCGCCGCCGATCGTCTCATTGGCGACGACGAGCACCGTCCTCATGTGCCACCACCCTCATCGACCGGAGCGCCCGCGGTCGAGGCCCCGACTCCCGCCGCCAGCGGCTTGGCCTCGGTCGGCGGCTTGAAGATCCCGTGCACCGCGCCCGGAACGCCATACTCGTAGGGTCCGCCGACGACCGTCGGGACCGAGTCGAAGTTGAAGATCGGCGGCGGTGACGAGACCTGCCACTCGAGCGTCAGCCCGCGCCACGGGTTGGCCGCGGCGCGGGGGCCCGACCGCCAGCTGGTGACCATGTTGTAGAGGAAGATCAGCGTCGTCAGCCCGAGGATGAACGAGCAGATCGAGATGAACAGGTTCCAGCTCGCGAACTTGGCCGCGTACTCGGCGACGCGGCGGGGCATTCCCTGGATCCCGATGATGTGCATCGGGCCGAACGTGAGGTTGGCGAACACGAACGTCAGCCAGAAGTGCCACTTGCCCAGCCGTTCGTCGTACATGCGGCCGGTCATCTTCGGGAACCAGTAGTAGACGCCGGCGAAGATCGTCATCAGCGAGCCGCCGAACAGCACGTAGTGAATGTGGGCGACGATGAAGTAGGTCTGGCTGACGTGGATGTCAAACGGGATCATCGCCAGCATCACGCCGCTGATCCCGCCGAGCGTGAACATCGTCAAAAAGCCGAGCGCGAACAACATCGGCGTGTCCATGTGCAGCACGCCGCGCCACAGCGTCGCCAGCCACGAGAAGATCTTGATCCCGGTCGGGATCGCGATGATCGCGGTCGTGATCATCATCGGGATCCGGATCCACGGCGCCATCCCGGAGACGAACATGTGATGGGCCCAGACCGTGAAGCCGAGGACCACGATCGCCAGCAGCGAGAAGGCCATCATCCGGTAGCCGAAGATCGGCTTTCGGGCCTTGACCGCGAGGATCTCGGAGATGATCCCGAACCCGGGCAGCATCATGATGTAGACGGCCGGGTGCGAGTAGAACCAGAAGACGTGCTGGTACATGATCACGTTGCCGTTCTTGCCCGGGCCAACGAACGCGTCGAAGAAGTGGAAGTGCAGCGCCGTGTCGAGCAGGATGAAGAACTGCGAGGCGGCGATGAACGGGGTCGCGATCACGACCAGCAGCGAGGTCGAGAAGTTCGCCCACACGAGCAGTGGAAGGCGGAAAAAGCTCATTCCGGGAGCTCGCATCGTGATGATCGTGACCAGGAAGTTGAGCGCGGTGAAGATCGACGAGAAGCCCGCGAACTGAACCGCGATCGAGAAGAACAGCTGCCCGATCGGCATCGTCGTCGAGAGCGGCGCGTACGCCGTCCAGCCGGCCGCGAACGAGCCTCCCGGGGCCAGGAAGCTCATCAGCATCATTACCCCCGCGATCGGCAGCAGCCAGTACGAGAGCGCGTTCAGCCGCGGGAAGGCCATGTCCGGAGCGCCGATCATCAGCGGCAGCACGAAGTTCGCCAGCCCCGCGAACACGGGGATCACGAACAGGAAGATCAGGACCGTGGCGTGGACCGAGAAGACGCCGTTGTACTGCTCGGGGGTCAAAAACTGCATTCCGGGCTTGGCGAGCTGGGCGCGGATCAGCATCGCCAGGAGCCCGCCCACGAACAGGAAGAAGAACGAGGTGACCGTGTACTGGATCCCGATCACCTTGTGGTCGGTGTTGACGCGGAAGTAGTCGCGCCAGCTCCGCGCGCCGTGGTCTGAGTGGCTCTCGGGACGAGTCGGCCTGCCGCTCGCCCAGTACAGCCAGTAGTCGCATGTGCCGAGGCCGAGCAGGAAGCCCGCGGGGACCGACATCAGCGCCACGACCGTGATTGCGTGGGCGTCAATCACCGGATGCTGGTGCATCAGGAACCGGATCAGGCAGGTGAGGCCGAACCCGAATGCAAATCCGACTACGTCACACAGCGCTGCCCGGTACCAGCCGGGGGCTCGGAGCTTTGCCGGAAGGGCCATCAGCTCGCCTCCTTGGAATCGTGGTCGCGCTCGAAGCTGCGATCAAACGCACGGACAGGGTTCACTTTGTCACGCTCGACAGGTAGTTGACGAGCGATTGGATCTGAGTCGAGCTCATCGTCTGGGCGAAGTTTGGGGGCATCACGCCCGCCTTGTAGCCGGTAGGTAGGTAGGCGTACGGTTTGGTGATTGCGGTCTGGATGCACTGCGCCAGCGTCTTGCCGCGGATCTTCATCGATTGCGGCGTCGCGCAGTCTGACTTCAATCGCTGCGTCAGGTTCGGGCCGATGGTGCCGGTCGTGCCGGCGGCCGACAGCGTGTGGCAGCTGGCGCAGCCTCCGGAGCCAACGAAGATTGCCTTGCCCGCGGCGGCGCTGCTCGCCGACGACGAGCCCGAGGAGGACGATGAGCCGCTGGGCGTCGACGAGCTGCCCGAACTGCCCGGGATGCCCGGTTGGGCCGCATTGGCAGGCGGCGTGCCGACCGGCGGCGGGCCGTTGAGCTTCTGGGCGCTGAGCCACTTTGTGAAGGCAGCGGGGGTGAGGACGTGCACCGTCGCGCGCATCAGCGAGTGGCCCGCGCCGCACAGCTCGGTGCATTCCGCCGGGTAGGTGCCGATCCGGTCGGGCGTCACACGCAGCGTCGTCGTGATCCCGGGGACGGCGTCGAGCTTCTCGGAGAACTCGGGCACGAAGAAGCTGTGGATCACGTCGAGCGAGCGGAGCTTGAAGACCACCGGCCTGCCCTTGGGCAGGTAGAGCGCCGGCGAAACCACCTGACCGCCGGCCCGCGGGTAGGAGAACTCGAACGCGAACTGCCGCGCGGTGACGTTGACGGTCATCTCGTTGGCGCGGCTGTCCTCATTGGAGCGCAGGACCGTGTAGGAGTAGCCGCACATACCGAGGATCAGGATCGCCGGCAGCGCAGTCCAGACCACCTCGAGCCTCGTGTTGCCGTGGATCGGCGGGCCGTCCTTCTCTTCCTCGCCGGGCTTCATCCGGAACTTCCAGATCGAGTAGCCGATCACCGTGACCACGAGCACGAAGATCGGCACGGTCGCGATCAGCAGCACGTCGTAGAGCGTGTGATCGTTGTGCGCCTGGGTCGAGGCCGCGGTCGGCCACCAGGGAATCAAAAACAGCGTAATCGGGAGCAGAATCGCGACCCCGACCACCCCGATGCAGAGCATCTGCAAGATGGGGCGGTTACGCAACCCGTTACGCAACACGCTGTCCTTCACCCTCGAGCATGAACCCTCTGCATCCTATGGGTTCCGCGCGACGAACGGCGTCGGCATGTACACGACGCCGAAGCTCGATTATGATTGAGGCAATCGTTGCAAACTAGGCGGAGTAGCGATGCTGGTTAGGGAGGGGATGACCGAGGTACTTCTGACCGTCGGTCCTGAGCACTCACTCCGGGACGCCGCGACTGCGATGTGCGACCGGCGGGTCGGCGCTGCGGTCGTGCTCGACCCCGACGGACAGGCCCCGGGCCTGATCACCGAGCGCGACATCCTGCATTCGATCGGCGCCGGCGAGAACCCCGATCAGGAGCGCGTCGCCGACCATCTGACCCTCAGTCTGACGTTCGCATCCCCCGACTGGTCGCTCGAACAGGCGGCGGCGACGATGGTCAGAGGCGGGTTCCGGCACCTCGTCGTGGTCGCCCACGGCGACCTGGCGGGGATGCTGTCGATGCGAGACATCGTCAGGGTGTGGTCGGGCGACGGGGCGAGCTGCGAGCTGCCCGCAAGCGCCCGGCTTTAGCGCGGTCCGGCACCGGCTCGTCGCGAGGTGGTCGCGACAAGGGCGTCTGCCGGCCCGCGCATCACCGGTCAGGCGTCAGTGGTGCTCTTCGGGCAGCTGGTCGATGTCGCGCCGCGTGCTGCGAATCCAGAGCACGGTCGTGACGATCACGATGATCAGGCCGATCGCCGAGATGATCAGACTGAGCGTGGTCCCGACGATCGTGAGCGTGATCCCGATCGCACTGATCAGCGGGATCAGGCTCGGGCCGGGGAGGTGGATCTCCTCGCCGACCGGCGGCGTCTGCTGCTCAACGTCACTCACAATTCCTCGCTCACGCGTGGATGTAGATCACGGCTGCGACAAACGAGATCCCGAACATGAACAGCGCGGCGGCGCCGGCGATCAGGCCGGAGCGGATGTTCTTGCGGGCGAGCTTTCGGTCCATTGGCGGAAATCCTAATCGGTTGACGTGACCCGTGGGCGGTCGTCAGAGCTTGACGTCGGCGACCATCGACGCAAACAGCAGCGCGAGATAGAGCATCGAGAACAGGTACACGCGCAGCGCCCTGCGCCGGTTTGGGCGCCGGTAGAGCATCACCGTCGCGCTGACGAACGCGACCCCGAGCACGATCGAGCCGATCAGGTAGATCCCGTTGAACGCGCCGGCGCAGAAAGGCAGCTGGCTGACGGCGTACAGCAGCAGCCCGTAGAGGACGATCTGGCGGCGCGTCTCGCGCTCGCCGCGAACGACCGGCAACATCGGGACGCCAACCTCGGCGTACTCGTCCTTCATCAACAGGCTCAGGGCCCAGAAGTGCGGCGGCGTCCAGTAGAAGACGATCGCGAACAGGTAAACCGCTGTCCACGAGAGCGAGCCGGTGGTCGCGGCCCACGCGACCAGCGGCGGCATCGCACCGGCCGCGCCGCCGATCACGATGTTGTACGGCGTGCGGCGCTTGAGCCAGATCGTGTAGACGCCCACGTAGCCGACGAAGCCTCCGAATGCCAGCAGCGCCGACAGCAGGTTGATCGTCACCGTCATCAGCACCAGCGAGGCCAGCGCGAGCGCGATCCCGAACCGTAGCGCCGCTGCCGGGCTGACCCGGCCAGAGGGGATCGGACGCGTCGCGGTGCGGCGCATGCGCGCGTCGATGTCACGGTCCCAGTAATGGTTGACGGCTCCGGCGCCGCCGGCCGACAGGTACCCGCCGACGCAGGTGAGCGCGATTCTGGAGAGCGACGGGTTGCCGGCGATCTCCATCGTGGTCACGGTCGTGAACAGCAGCAGCGACTGGACCTTCGGCTTGGTCAGGTCGAAGTAGTCGGCCAGGACCTGGCGCGGCCGAGTTCCGGTCGTCGCGGCTGCGATCGAGGCGTTCATCGCCTGCTCCCTAGGCGCGGGCGAACCGCTCGCTGCCGCCGGTCTTCTGGATCGTGTCGGTCTGGCGCTCGATCTCGCGCCGGATGTCGCGCATCGGCTCGACCGATCGCACGCGGGGGATCGAGTCGAAGTTGTTGACAGGCGGAGGCGAGGACGTAAACCACTCCAGCGTGTTGCCCTTCCAAGGGTCCGGGCCCGCGATCTTGCCGTGCTTGAGGCTGCGGGCCACGTTGAGGATCGTGATCAGGACCCCGACACCGAGGATGAACGATCCGATCGTGGAGATCAAGTTGTAAGTGGACCAGCCGAGGCCGGGCGCGTAGGTGTAGATCCGCCGCGGCATCCCCGATAGGCCGAGCGCATGCTGGACGAAGAAGGTCGCGTTGAAGCCGATGAACATCAGCCAGAACGACCACTTGCCGGCGCGCTCGTCGAGCAGCCGGCCGGTCATCTTCGGGTACCAGTAATAGATGCCCGAGAAGACCGTGAAGACGGATCCGCCCATCAGCACGTAGTGGAAGTGGGCGACGACGAAGTAGGTGTCGTTGAGCTGCCAGTCGACCGGGAACACGGCCAGGAACACACCCGTGATGCCTCCGATCGTGAAGATCGCGATGAAGCCGACGGCGAACCACAGCGAGGTCGTCATCACGAGCGATCCCCGCCACAGGGTCGCGATCCAGTTGAAGATCTTGACGCCCGTCGGAATGCCGATCAAGAATGAGCTCAGCATGAAGAACCCGAGCACGACGATCGGCACCGGCGAGGCGAACATGTGGTGCGCCCAGACGAGCGTCGCCAGGAACGCGATTACCGCTGTCGACGCCGCGATCGCCTTGTAGCCGAAGATCGGCTTGCGCGAGAACACCGGGATGACCTCGGAGATGATCCCGAACCCGGGCAAGATCATGATGTAGACCTCCGGGTGCCCAAAGAACCAGAACAGGTGCTGCCAGAGGATCGGCGAGCCGTGCGCGGTTGGATCGAAGAAATGCGTCCCGAAGTGGCGGTCGGTCAGCAGCATCGTCACCGCCGCCGCGACGACCGGGAGCGCGATGATCAGCAGCAGCGCATAGACCAGCAGGCCCCAGACGAACAGCGGCAGCCGGCCCCAGCTCATGCCCGGCGCGCGCATGTTGACGATCGTGGCGTAGAAGTTGATCGCCCCGAGCAGCGATGAGATGCCGGTGATGTGGATCAGGAAGATCCAGGCATCCTGGCCGCCGCTGGGGGAATAGAGCGATTCCGAAAGCGGCGGGTAGCTCCACCAGCCGGCGTTCGGCGGATGGAAGAAGAGAGTGATGTAGAACACGATCCCGCCGAGCAGCAGCAGCCAGAAGGAGAGCGCGTTCAGACGCGGGAAGGCCATGTCCCGAGCGCCGATCATCAACGGCAGGAAGTAGTTGCCGAAGCCTGCCATCACGGGCACGACGAACAGGAAGATCATCGTCGTCCCGTGCAGGGTGAGCAGCTGGTTGTAGTGCTCGGAGGTCAGCAGCGTGTTGTTGGGCACGCTCAGCTGCAGCCGCATCATCAGCGCCTCGACCCCGCCCATGCAGAAGAAGACGAAGGTCAGGACCAGGTACATGATCCCGATCTTCTTGTGGTCGGTGGTCGTGACCCAGTCGACCCAGCGCTTGGTTGTGCGCGGGGCGACGACCGTGCTTCGGGTGACCTGCGGGACCGGCCGGGTTGCGTAGTCGGTGACTGCCATCAGCTAGTTCCCCAGATCCCCTTGTGACGTGAGTATTGCCCTCAGCCGCAGAACCTGCGCGTTGGCGGTCGTGATCTCCTGCTTCTGCTTGGAAAGCCAGGCCTGGTACTGCGCGGGGGTGACGACCTTGACCAGCGCCGTCATCGCGGCGTGGTTGACCCCGCACAGCTGCGCGCACTGGCCGTGGAAGAGGCCCGGATGCAGCGCCTTGAACCAGGTGTAGATCGTGTAGCCCGGGACCGCGTCGACCTTGCCGCCGAGCGACGGTACCCACCAGGAATGGATCACATCCGTCGACTGGATGTCGAGCACCACGGTCGTCTGCTCCGGCACGACCATCTCCTGGTAGGAGTACGGCAGTTTGAGCGTGAACGCGTTGTTGAGGCAGCCGTTGCCGTACGTGTAGCGCCAGATGTACTGACGGCCCTGGACGCAGATCGTCAGCTTCTGGCCGTTCGGGGGCTCGGGACGGGTCAGCGAAGCCGACAGCACAAAGCCGCTGCTCGAGTTGGGCGGGTTGACGATGCTCGGGAGCTTGATGAATGTGACCACCGTCAGCACCACGAGGATCAGCGCCGCGGCGACGGTCCAGCCGATCTCGAGCCGCGTGTTGCCGTGGATCTGGGCGGCGACCGCGCCCTTCTTGGCGCGGAACTTGTAGACCGAGTAGACCAGCGCGCCCTCGACGACGACGAACACGACGGCCGCGATGTAGAGGATGATCTTGTACAGCGACGAGATCTGGTTCGCGTTCGGCGAGCCGCCTCGCTTCGGGCGTGATGAAGCCCGCAAACGCGTCGGGGGCGAACACCAGGGACGCCAGCACGATCAGCGCCGTCACCGACAGCAGAGTGCGGACCCGCGGGCTCGACAGGGGGCTTGTGCAGCGGCGCCGGCGGCTGTGGAGGGCGCGGAGGGAGTCGAGTCGCAAAGCGGCGGGCATTCTATCTGTCGAGGCCCGACGTGTGACGCGCACTCGGCGAGGGACCGCCCCTATACTGGCCGCCCCTTGCGCATCTCGAGGGCCATCAGAGCGGGTGCCTGGGCCCTCGTCGCGACGGGCGTCATCGCCCCTGTGCTGCGCCGCCGCGTAAAGCTCCCGCCCGCCGCGGTGATGGCGAGCGCATCGCTGGCGCCGGTCGCGCTGACGCTCGTGATGGCGCCGAGCCGCAGACGCGAACTTGCCGTCTGCACGCTGAACATGTGGGCCTACCTGGCCGCGTATGAGCTGCCTCACGACGATGCCGAGCACCAGGCCCGGCGCGTCCGGATCGACTACCCGATCGATGCCGACCGCGTGCTCGGCCTCGGGGTCCCGCCGACGATGCGGCTGCAGCGCGGCTTCTCGACGCCCGGCTCGATCAACCGCTTCGAGCGGGTGCTCGTGTTCTGCCATTGGACGTGGTTCGCAGTGCCCCACGCCAGCGTGCTGTACGTGCTGGCTCGCCGTCCCGAGCGCTTCAGCTCAGCCGCGGCCCGGATGTACGCGGTGTTCGACATCGGAGCGATCTTCTACTGGGCGATCCCGACCGCGCCGCCCTGGTACGCGGCTCTGCGAGGGCGCCTCGAGGACCCCCGATACCCGCGGGTGAGGCGGATGATGATCGAGTACGGCGAGGAGTTCTGGGGTGAACGCTGGCCCGCCCTCTACGATGTTCTGGGAGGAAACCCGCTGGCTGCCATGCCGTCGCTGCACTTTGCCACGTCGATGATGGGCGCACACCTGCTTTCGGAGGTGGGTCCGGTCGCGGGCGCTCTCGGCTGGACGTACACCGCCCTGCTCGGGCTGGCGCTCGTCTATCTCGGAGAGCACTACGCGATCGATCTGGTCGGCGGAGCGGCGCTCGCGGAGACGGTCAGGCTCGGCGCGCCGCGATTGCGCCCGGCCACCTCGCGGGTCGTGGGCGGCCTGGACATGATCGCGCAACTGGCCAGCGGCGGGTAGGACCGGCGGCACACGATGCACGACGAGACATCGATCGAGCAGCAACGTGCCGTGTCTCGCCCGACCGCTCCCCGCACCGACTCCGAGCCGGGTCGGCGTGACGATCCGCGGCTAAAGCGGCTGGTCCGCAACGGTGCCAAGCCACCGGAACTCGAGCCGGCTCGCGAGCCCGAGCGCCGGCAGGACGAGATGCCCCGGGTCCGCTTCACCCGCGGGCGGCTTCTGGCTTCGATCGTGTTCGTCGTCTCGGCGGCGGCGTTCCTGTACTTCGTGCTTCCGCGGGTGCTCGGCCTGCGAGAGACCTGGAACCGGATCCAGCACGGCAACGGCTGGTGGTTCGCGCTCGCCGCGGCGCTCGAGGTGTGCTCGTTCTGCGGCTACATCGTGCTGTTCAGGGTCGTGTTCGTTCGCGGCGAATCGCGGATCGACTGGCGGGCCAGCTACCAGATCACGATGGCCGGGCTGGCGGCGACGCGGCTGTTTGCGTCGGCGGGCGCCGGCGGGATCGCGCTGACCGCCTGGGCGCTGACGCGGTCGGGACTCGAGTCGAGGATCGTCGCGTGCCGGATGATCGCGTTCATGGCGCTGCTGTACGGCGTCTACATGGGTGCGCTGGTGATCGCCGGTCTGGGCCTCTACCTCGGGTTGTTCGCGGGACCGGCGCCGTTTGCGATTACGGTCGTCCCGGCGCTGTTCGGCGCCGGCGTGATCGCGGTCTTCCTCGGCGTGTCGCTGCTGCCGGCGGACTTCGACCGGCTTGTCAAGCGGTGGATGAAGGGTGGCAGCCTGAGCCGGATCGCCGGCCAGGTCGCGGCGGCGCCGGCGGCGGCCGCCAGCGGCGTGCGGACCGCGATCGACCTGGTCCGAAGCCGCAACGTCTATCTGCTCGGCGCCCCCGCCTGGTGGGCGTTCGACATCGCCGTCCTGTGGGCGTGCTTCCACGCGTTCGGGAGCGCGCCGCCAATCGCGGTGATCGTGATGTCGTACTTCGTCGGGATGCTCGGCAACGCGCTGCCGCTCCCGGGCGGGATCGGTGGCGTCGATGGCGGCATGATCGGCGCGCTCTCGGCCTTCGACGTGCCGGTTCAACTCGCGGTCGTCGCCGTCCTGGCCTATCGTGCGTTCGCGTTCTGGCTGCCGACCCTGCCTGGCGCGATCGCCTATCTGCAGCTTCGCAAGACGGTTGCCAAGTGGCGTACGGACGAGGCTCCTAGCTATACTTAATGAAGTGACTGATCAGAAGATCGAGAACGTAGTGATCGTCGGCAGTGGGCCTGCGGGCTACACGGCCGGGCTCTACACGGCGCGCGCCGACCTCGAGCCACTCGTGGTCGAGGGCTTCGCCTGGGGCGGCCTGCTGCAGCAGACGACCGACGTCGAGAACTACCCGGGGTTCCCCGAGGGGATCATGGGCCCCGACATGATGGGGCACTTCCGCACCCAGGCCGAGCGGTTCGGGGCCCGGCTGGAGACCGACGACGTGACCGCGCTCGAGCTGTCGCGCGGCGGCAGCCCGCACAAGGTGTGGGTCGGCGATCAGCTGCACTTGACGAAGACGGTCCTGCTGGCGATGGGAGCACAGCACCGCAAGCTCGACGTCGCCGGTGAGCAGGAGCTCGCCGGGCGGGGCGTCAGCTACTGCGCGACCTGCGACGCGGCCTTCTTCAAGAACGTCCCATCGATCATCGTCGGCGGGGGGGACTCGGCGATGGAGGAGGCGATCTTTCTGGCCAAGTTCGCGTCCCGGGTGGTCGTGGTCAACCGCCGCGACGAGTTCCGGGCCTCGGCGATCATGCTCGACCGCGCCAAGGCGATTCCCAACATCGAGTTTCTGACGCCATACGTCGTCGATGAGTTCTCGAGCAACGGCGGGAAATCGCTGGCCGTCGCCAAGCTGCGCAACACCGGCGATGGCTCGACCGAGGAGCTCGAGATCGGCGGCGCCTTCATCGCCATCGGCCACGTCCCCCAATCGCAGCTGGTGATCGGACAGGTGCAGACCGACGACGAGGGCTACGTCGTCACCGACGGGCGCTCGACTCTGACCAACCTGCCGGGCGTGTTCGCGGCCGGCGATCTGGTCGACCACACGTATCGCCAGGCGATCACGGCCGCGGGTTCTGGATGTCAGGCCGCGCTTGACGCCGAGCGCTACCTGCGCGACACGCCGCTCCCTTTTGAGACCGTCACAGACGCCGCCGCCGCCTCGGGCTGATCCCGGTCGGCGGCCGCGGTGTCAGCGGCTGCCGGATTAGTACGGGCAGCCGTTCGCCGGACCCCAGTTGTGCGAGGGCGCGCTCTGCCCGCGACGGAGTCCGAAATCCTGGGTCCACATGCCCATGTTGCGCATGCTGCCTCTGCCCTCGGGGTCGACGCCCGTGCCCATCGATGAGAACACCGGGGCGAGGATGTTACGGCAGTGCCCCGTGCTGCCCATCCAGGCGTTGACGACCTGGGCCGGGGTGCCATAGCCGGCCGCGATGTTCTCGCCCGCCGACACCCAGTGAAAGCCGACCGCGGTGATCCGTCCCGTCCAGTCACCGCCGTGGAAGAAGTCGTTGTGCCTGACCATGAAGTTCGTCCACCCCTGAGCCGAGCGATTCAGCTCCTGGCTGACGTGTAGACGGGGGAGGCCGTGCTGGCGGCGCTGCTGGTTGACCAGGCAGGCAACGGCCCGGTCTAGCACGCGATGCGAGGCGGCGCCGACGGGCGTGGTGGCATTGGCGCAGGCGCTCGCCGGCTGCGCTGCCGCGCCCGGTGTCAGCGCCGTGCAAGAGGCGATCGAGGCTGCCGCGAGGGCGGCTAGGGCGGGCCGAGAGCGTTCCCGCAGGCGCACCGAAAACAGGCGCAGCCCCCTGGCCGTGTCTGCGTCATTCATGTGTTCTTCCTCGGTTGAAAGCCGCCGGCCGGTTAGCTGCTTGGGCGCCAATCGGATGAACGTCCAGCGGACAGGCGGGGCGCAGGGTACCCATGGGGGCGGATATTCAAATCACAAATTGCCGCGCGGGTTGCAAGACGCCGCCCGCGCGCCCCGGGTCGGCTCCTGCTAGGCGTCGTTGTATTCGAAGAAGCCGGCGCCGGTCTGGCGTCCGAGGCGTCCCGACCAGCCGAGCCGGCGCAGCGCCGGAGCCGCCCGATAGCGGTCCTCGCCTCGCTCGAGCGCGAGGCCGTCGAGGACTCCGAGGACGTGATCGAGGCCGATCTCGTCCGCCCAGGCCAGCACCCCGCGCGGATAGCTGAGGCCGTGAATCATGCCGGCGTCGATGTCCTGCGCGCTCCCGATGCCTTCGCCGAGGGCGAACGCGGCCTCATTTATCACCTGGCACACGATTCGCCCCAGTACGAGGCCCGGGGCGTCGCCGACCCACAGCGTGTGCTTGCCGATCGTGTTGAAGAAGTGCTCGGCTGACTGCGCCGCCGAGTCGGCCGAATCAGGCCCGCGGGTGAGCTCGACCAGCCGCGACGAGGCAAGCGGCGGTAGCGCGTGGAAGCCGACTGCCGATCCCGCGGGATCGAGCGCGGCGAGCGAGCCTGCGCTCACACAGATCGCCTGAGGCGCGCCCTGCAGCGGCGCGTCGGGCTCCTCGCCACTGGTCAGGTCGAGGATCAAGAACGGGGTCGCGAGCTCGGTGGCCTCGAGCGGGTCGGCGACCGCCCAGCCGGCCTCGCCGGCCGCCTCGCGCAGCTGCTCGGCCAGCGTCGAGTCACCGGCGATCACCACCAGGCCATCTCCGCCGCCGACCGGCCGCGGCTCGGGGTCCGCGGGCCGGTGTCCGCCGTCGGGCGGGTACTCGTAATAGCCGCGTCCCGACTTGCGCCCCAGACGGCCGGCGGCGACCGTCTTGACGGTGATCGGCGACGGGCGCCAGCGGGGCTCGCCGAAGCTCTGCTCAAAGAACGACCGCGAGACGTCGAGCCCGACGTCGACGCCGACCAGGTCCATCAGCTCGAACGGTCCCATCCTGAACCCGGCGCCGACCCGGCACGCCCGGTCGATCTCCTCGATCGTCGCCAGCCGCTCCTGGAGTAGGCGCAGCGCCTCGAGCCCGAACGGCCGGTTGCAGCGGTTGACGAGGAAGCCGGGGCCGTCGACGGCGTCGATCACGTGCTTGCCCATCGCCTCGCCGGCCGCCCGGGCGATCGCCAGCGCCCGGTCGCCGGACGCGGTGCCGGCCACCACCTCCAGCAGCCTCATCACTGGCGGTGGATTGAAGAAGTGCATGCCGACCACGCGCTCGGGCTTCGGCGCGGCATCCGCGAGCGCCGTGACCAGCAGCGACGACGTGTTGGTCGCCAGCACGCACTGCTCGGAGACGACCGCGCCGAGGCGCCCGAACAGGTCGCGCTTGATCGCGAGCCGCTCCGGCGCCGCCTCGATCACGAGCTCGCAGGGGGCGAGGTCATCGAGCGCGGGCGCGCGCTGCAGCAGAGCGCCGGCCTCGGCCGCGTCCTGCTCGCTCCATCGTCCGCGGGTGGCGCCGCGCCGCAGCTGGTCTCCGATTCGCACCAGGCCGCGCTCGAGCGCGGCCGGATCGGGATCGTGGACAAACGTCCGGGCACCGGCGAGGCAGGCCAGTTGGGCGATCCCGGCGCCCATCGTGCCGGCCCCCGCGATGCCGATGACGCTCGGCGCCGGGGTGGTGTCGGCGCGGTCGGTCACCCGACTACTACGACGGCACGAGCGCGTTGATGCCCGTCAGCGCGCGACCGATGATCAGCTTCTGGATCTGCGAAGTGCCCTCGTAGAGCGTCGTCACCCGGACGTCGCGGAAGTAACGCTCGACCGGGTGGTCGTCGACGTAGCCCGCACCGCCGTGCACCTGGATCGCCGTGTTGGCGCACTTGACCGCCGCCTCGGTCGCGTAGAGCTTGGCGACCGAGGTTTCGACGGTGCTCGGCTTTCCGGCGTCCTTCAGGGCCCCGGCCCGGTAGACCAGCATCCGCGCCGCCTCGGTCTCGACGGCCATCTCGGCGAGCATCGCCTGCACCAGCTGGAAGCTCGCGATCGGCCGGCCGAACTGTTGGCGCTCCTTGGAGTAGTTGACCGACTCCTGGACGCAGCCCTGACAGATTCCGACGCAGCCGGCGGCGACGCTGTAGCGCCCCGAGTCCAGCGAGGTCATCGCGATCTTGAACCCGTCACCGATCTCGCCGAGGATCGCGTCCTCTCCGACCTCGCAGTCGCTGAGCGAGATCGAGGCGGTGTCCGACCCCCGCAGGCCCATCTTGTGATGGATCTCCTGGGGGATGAAGCCGTCGTTGCCGTCGGTCTCGACCAGAAAGCAGGCCAGTCCGCGGTGAGCCTTGTCGGGATCGGTCTGGGCGAAGATCATCGCCAGGTTCGCGTGGTTGCCGAGCGAGATCCACATCTTGGCGCCGTTGATCACCCAGCCGGAGTCGGTCCGCTTGGCGCGCGTCCGCTGGTTTGCCGCGTCAGACCCGGTGTCGGGCTCGGTCAGCCCGAAGCAGCCGAGCCACTCGCCCGAGCACAGCTTGGGCAGGTAGCGTTGCTTCTGCTCCTCGGTCCCCCAGCGCAGGATCGCCGAGCAGACCAGCGAGGTCTGGACTGAGATCACGGTCCGCATCGCCGAGTCGCCGCGGCCGATCTCCTCGACGATGATCCCGTAGGTCAGGTAATCCAGCCCGGCGCCACCGTACTCGCGCGGCACGATCGCGCCCAGGTAGCCCTGGTCGGCGATCTTGCGCACGAGCTCGACGTCGAAGCGTTCGTTGCGATCGTTCTCGCGCGCGCGATCGACGATCTCGTTGTCGGTGAATGCGCGGGCGGTCTCGCGGATCAGGCGCTGTTCGTCAGTAAGGTCGAAGTCCATCCGCGGCACGCTACATCAGTGCAGCTCTAGTTGGGACGATTGCCAACGCAAACCGGCCCCCGCCGCGGAGCGGCGAGGGCCGGCGCGAGAGCTGCACCTCCGTTACGGCTAGCCCGTCGGCAGCGTCGCCAGCGGCGGCTGCGTGACAGCGATCGTCACCGGTGCTGATGCACCGCCCACGTTCGCCGGCCCGCCGGTGATCCGCGCGCGGAACTCCTTCGCCCCGGCAGTGCCGAACGTCCATCCGAACTGGAACGTCGAGGCGGCGCTCACGAACCGCGTCTCGACCGTGTGCCAGTTGTTGTCCTTGCCGAACTTCTGCAGGTAGATCGCGTGTCCCGCCTTGTCAGGCGACACGTTGCCGCTGAACGTCACGTGGCCATCGACCGTCGAAGTCGACGAGCTGGCCGTCATCGTGACCACGTCCTGCACGCCTGCGAACAGGGCCGCCGAGCGACGGGCCGGCGGGAAGGTGGTGCGGACCTGGTACAGCTCGTTGACCGTCGACTCGAGGTTCGCAAACCGATAGCTCCCGTCCGAGCCGGTCATCGTCGAGGTGACCTCCTTGAACGGACCGCCCTGCGGCTGGCGGGCGAACAGGCTGACCATGGTGTCAGGCTCGGGTGAGGTCGTCCCGGCCTCCAGCAGGGTTCCCGAGATCGTGTACGGCGAGCCGTTGGACACGATCGGGTCAGAGGTCTGGATCGTGAAGTCCGGGACCTCGGTCTGCTGGATGATCACCGGCACCGGATCCGAGGCCGCCAGCGTGTTGCGACGGTCGCCCTCGAACAGAGCCCGGACGTCGTACGCCCCAGGCGTGCGGAAGGCGAACGGGATCTGGTAGTTGGAGCCCGCCCCGACGATCCCTCGCTTGAGCTTCGTCCAGCGGTTTGAGGAGCCCTTCTGGGCCTGCAGGACGACAGCCTCGCCCGTGTGCTCGGGGGTCAGATGTCCCGAGAACGTGATCGGGTGGCGGGTCGTGCCGCTCGACGAGCTGGCGGCCAGGCTGACCAGCGCCGCGACCCGTTCATGCACCGTGGCGCTGTGGGTGAACCCTGGGCCCCGGGTGTACCAACTACGGTTGGTCTCCACGATGCCCTCGGCGCGGGTGAACTCGTACTGCCCGGCGGGGTTCGTGTGCGTCGTTCCGATCAGAGTGAAGAACGGAAACGGGTTTACCCGGTGATAGAGGCGAATCACCTGGTTGGCATGGTCGGGGCCTCGCAGCCGACCAAAGATCAAGACCGCCTCCCCGGCGATGATGCTGTGCGGTGCGGCGTGGATCGTGAGCCCGCGGTTGTGTCTCGGCGCCGCGGTGGCGGCCCCTGGAATGGCCGCCGACGCGAATGCCGCAAGGGCGGTCGCGAGCACGATGGAGCGAAGACGCATGAAGCCTCCTTGAGCCCTGCGTTGGATAGACCTCCGCCGGCCTCCGGCCCGTGCTTAGCGGTGGCGTTAGACGCCCGCATAAACACGGCGTCAATCGAAGAAGTTGCGCTTGATCGCCGGACATCGGTCCGCCGAGATGTGTACAGGTTAAACTCGTGCTAGGTGGATGCCTTTGCAATCGTCCTGTTGGGCGCCATTGCGGCTCTCGTGCTGTGGGTGTGGCTGCTGGGCAAGTACTTCCCGGGGACGGGAGTGGAGCAGCTCGGCCTGCGCTCGGCGCGCGAGATCGTCGAGGATCGCGAGTCGCTCGAGGCCGAGGACCTGAGCCAGATGCTCGCCGCTCACAACGAGCGCCGGCGGCGCCGAGGAAAGCCCGAGGTGAGCGTCGCAGACCTCGAGCTTCAGGTGATGAACGATCTCCACGAGCAGCGGCGCCAGCGCGAGGCGTACCTCGCCGATCGCGATCTCGACGAGCTGCTCGAGGCGACCAACGCCCGCCGCCGGGCGCGGGGGCTGCCGGAGCGAACGAGGGCCCAGGTACAGGAGGAGTTCGGCGCGCAGAGCCGCCCGGAGAGCTGATCCGGGCGGCGGATGGCGCGCTGCCTGATTATCGGCTGCGGGTGTCGTGGCCTCGCGCTCGCCGAGCGGCTGCTGGCGCGCGGTCACGCGGTTCGCGGCACGACGCGCGATCGTGCCCGGGTGGCCGAGATCGAGGCCGTCGGGGCCGAGGCGTTCATCGGCGATCCAGATCGGATCGCGACGCTCGCCCCGGCGCTGGACCATGTCGGCGTCGCGTGCCTGCTGCTCGGCTCGGCCGTGGGTGGGGCCGCGCAGCTCGAGGCGCTGCACGGGACGCGGCTCGAGATGCTGATGACCCAGATGCTCGACACGACCGTGCGCGGGGTCGTTTACGAACGGGCCGGGTCCGTAGATCGGGCGGTGCTCGACGCCGGTGCCAGGCGGATCCGTGAGGCCTGTGAACGCTCGCTGATCCCGTACGTGCTGCTCGACGCCGACCCGCTCGACCACGCCGTCTGGTGTGCGGCAGCCGCGATGGCGGTCAACGAGGTCCTCAGCTAGGCGTCGCCGTCACGGTGTTCGCCGCGCTCTTCGCCGTGCCGCGCGCCGTGTCCGAGCCGGTCAAAGAGGTCGGCGAGAATCCGGGCAGTCGCACCCCAGATCAGCTTGTCGTCGACGACGTAGGTGTCGGTGCGGATCGGGATCCCCCGGCGCAGCAGCCGCCGCCGGCCGTATCCGGCTCGCAGCGCAGCGAGCGACAGTTCCAGCACCTCGGCGACCTCTCGCGGACTCAGCTCCCATCGCTGACCGGGCTCGATCAAGCCGACGAACGGGTACACGGCGTAGCCGGTGGCGATCGTCGGCGTCGGCTGCAGCGCACCGACGATCTCGACCGACTCGGGCGCCAGCCCGATCTCCTCGTGAGCTTCGCGCAGGGCGGTGGCGCGAAGGTCCGGATCGGAGTCGTCGCGGCGGCCGCCGGGGAACGAGACCTCGCCGGCGTGGCGGCGCAGATCGGCGCGCCGCTCGGTGAACACGGCCCGGAGGTCGCCGTGGTCGAGATACAGCGCGACCAGCACCGCCGCGTCGGTCCGACCACGCACGTTCAGCGCGACCGCGTCCTCGGGCTTGAGCAGCACGGTTCGCAGGCGCTCGCGGAGCTCGCCGTCAAGCGGTGGCATCGCCGGACTATATTGGCGCCATCGAAGCTCTGATCATCGTCGATATGCAGAACGACTTCTGCTCCGGCGGGGCGTTGGAGGTCCCCGATGGCGACGCCGTGATCGACCCGGTGAACGCGCTAGCGCGAGCCCTCCCCTTCGTGGTTGCGACCCGGGACTGGCACCCACCCGACCACGGCTCATTCGCCGACCAGGGAGGGCCGTGGCCCGTCCACTGCGTCCGTGACACGCCAGGCGCCCAGCTTCACGAACGGATCGACTCGGGCCGGATCGAGGCGATCGTCGACGCCGGCCGGACGCCCGAGATGGAGGGCTACTCGGGCTTTGAGGACACCGAGCTCGAACAGCTGTTGCGCGACCGCGACGTCGACACCGTCCACGTCGCAGGACTGGCGCTCGATTACTGCGTCAAGCAGACCGCACTCGAGGCCCACCAGCGCGGGTTCGACGTGATCGTCCACCTCGACGCCACGCGGCCAGTCGAGGTGCATGCCGGTGACGGTGAGCGCGCGGTCGCGCAGCTGCGGTCGGCCGGCGTCCGGGTCGTCCACTGAGCTCGCTGCTTTTAGGTCAGCGGATTGAAGAGCAGCCCGGTCGGGACCTTTGGGAAGAAGTAGGTCGACTTCGGCGGCATGCTCTCGCCCTCGGCCGCGACCTCGCGCACCCGCTCGATCGGGGTCGGCGCCATGAAGAAGGCGGCGTCGTAGGCGGCGCTCCGGACCAGCTCGAGGGCCTGCTCGAAGTCGCGGGCGTAACCGAGGCCGTTGAGCTCGTCGATGTCGTGGTCGGTCATCTCGAGCGCGCCCTTGAGCACGAGCGCCTCGAGCACGGCGGTGTCGAGCCGGCGATACGGCTCGGCGTGGCCGGGAAGCGCCGCGTCGGCGATCGCGCCGTCCTTGAGCGTCAGCCTGAACGGACGGCGGAAATGAGCGTCGATGTAGCCGATCTCGACCGTGTCACCGGCGGCAGGGACCAGCTCGGAGGTCGACGAGAGGAACTGGATCTCGAAGTCGCGCCGTAGCGCGAGCGCGAGCGTCTCGTGCTGATCGGGACGCAGCCCTTTGACGAGCCGGTGGGTCGGGAACACCGTCAGTCCCGGGTCCTGGAGGGCGACCAGGCACATCAGCGTGTACCGGTGGGGCCCCTCGCCGCCGATCTCGTCGGCGTACGCCCGGGCCGTCTCATACCGGTGGTGCCCGTCGGCGATCAGCAGCTCGGCCGGCGCCACCGTCCGGGTGACGATCTCGATCGTGGCGGCGTCCTGGATCCGGCCGAGCCGGTTGACGGTGCCGTCGTCATCGGTCGTCTCGGCCCATGGTTCCGCGCCGGGCAGCGCGCTGCGCACGGTGCCGTCCGGGTCGGAGTAGAGCGAGAAGATCGGGGACAGGTTGGTCTTGGTCGCCCGCGTCAGCCTGAGGCGGTCCTCCCGCGGGCCGGGATGCGTGCGCTCGTGCGGCCGGATCCGGCCGGCTCCGTACTCCTCCACGCGCACGCGCGCGAAGAACCCCGTGCGCGGGCGCCGCGCGCCGTCCGGTCCCGTGTACTCCTGCTCGAGCGTCCAGATGGCCGGAGACTCGTCCTGCGTCAGCACCCCCTCGGCGCGCCACTGGCTGAGCAGCTCGGCCGCGTGCTGATAGCGGTCGTCGCCGCCCTCGGGCAGGTCGAGCGCGACCACGTTGTACGGCGAGCGCGCCTGCAGCGCGGCGCGCCGCTGGGCGTCGATCACGTCGTAGGGTGGGGCGACGACATCCTGCAGCCCTCCGGTCCTCTCGGGGTCATACCTCAGCGCTTGCAGGGGCAGGATCTCCGGCATCCGGCGCCGAGGCTACTCGACTGCGGTCGCCGGCGGCCGGATTTGCGTGACGGCCGCGGGGGCGGGCGCGTCTACACTTGGCCTTGCACGGGGCGTGGCGCAGCCTGGTAGCGCGCCGCCTTTGGGTGGCGGAGGTCCCCGGTTCAAATCCGGGCGCCCCGATTCGTACGAGCTCCGCGGGTGCGGCACCCTGCGGTTCGCTGCGAGGCGCGCTCGGCGCCGCTCAGCGAGCCGCGAGGCGCTGGTGGACGAGCCGGACCGCCATCGACCCCTCGCCGACGGCCGATGCGCAGCGCTTGATCGAGCCCGAGTGGACATCGCCGACGGCGAAGATCCCCGGCTGGCTGGTCTCGAGGAAGTACGGGCGCTCGTCGTCGAATGCGCCGAGCTGCTCGTCCTGCAGATCGCGCCCGGTGAGCAGGAACCCGTGCTCGTCGGTCTGCGACGCAACCGTCGAGCCACTCGGTGTGCGGCGAGGCGCCGATGAACACGAACAGCGCCTTGCACTCGGTCTCGGTCCGCGTCGCCGGTCTGCGCGTGTCGCTGGATCACCACCGCCTCGAGGCCGTCCTCGCCCTTGAGCTCGACGATCTCGCTGTAGGTCTGCACCTGCGCCCGGTCGTTGCGCTCGAGCTCGTTGATCAGGTAGCGCGACATCGACTTGCCGAGGTCGCCGCCGCGGATCAGCAGCCGGCAGCTGGCGGCCCGGACGCGACATGAACATCGCCGCCTGACCGGCCGAATTGCCGCCGCCGACGATCACGACCGGGTCGCTGGCACACATCTGGGCCTCGGCCTGGGTGGCGGCGTAGTAGACGCCGTTGCCCTCGTAGCGCTCGAGGCCCGGGACCTCCAGCTTGCGGTAGTGCGCGCCGGTCGCGACGATCACGGTCCGGCCGCGGATCGACCTGGCCGTCGCTCGAGACCGATCGCGATAATGGCCGTTCTCGGGGCGAGGCTGACGGCCTCGGCCGGGACGACGAGCCGCGCGCCGAACCGCTCGCGCCTGCAGCGACCGCGCGCTCGGCGAGCTCGCTGCCCGAGATCCCGGTCGGGAAGCCGAGGTAGTTCTCGATCCGCGCCGACGTGCTGGCCTGGCCGCCGAACGCGACCGAGTCGATCGCCTGGGTGTCGAGGCCCTCCGAGGCGCCGTAGACGGCCGCCGCGAGGCCGGCCGGCCCGCCGCCGACGATCACGAGGTCGCACAGTGCGGGCGGCGCGCCCCGCGCGCCGAGGCCGAGCATGCCGCGCCAGCTCGGCGTTGGAGGGATTGCGCAGCACCTCCGAGCCGCGGACCACGACCGGCGTCTCTCCGGGCCGACGGCGAGTGCCTGCAGCAGCTTGTCGGCCTCCTCGTCTCGCTCGACGTCCACCCACTGGTACGGCATCCGGTTGCGCGCGAGAAACTCGCGCAGCCGCCGGGCGTCCTGCGGAGAACCGCGAGCCGACGAGCTTGACGCCCGCGCCGGAGACCGATCAGGATCGAACGCCGTGGCCAGGAATGCGCGCAGGATCAGGTCGCTGAGCTCCTCGTCGTCGGAGACCACCTCGCGCAGGCGGCTCTGCCGGCACCTGGATCACCTCGCCGGCGTCGCGGACGACCGCGCTCAGGTAGGCCGGCGATCCCGTCAGCAGGTTGAGCTCGCCGAGGAACCGATGCTCTCCGTGCACGGCGATCACGCGGTTCTCGTCCGCCGTAGCCCTGGACGATCACCACCGCGCCGGACTCGACCACGAAGAAGTCGTAGCCGTCGTCACCCTCCCGGAACAGGACGTCGCCGGCGGTGGTGCTGTCGCACCGTGCCGAGCGCGCGCAGCCTCGCCCGCTGCTCGTCGTCGAGGCGCGGGAATGCGCCGTGGCGGTCAGCGGGCTCCTCGAGGCCCAGTCCGAGCGGCTCGTTCATCGCGGTCCGGAGGACGAAGCCGACCTCGTCGACGAAGCACCACGACCAGTCCTCGCCGCGCTCCATCGACGTGATGATCGGGTGGCCGACTCTCGTGCGCGTGGCGCGAGGCGTGCCGGTTGGGCGACGAGTCACAGCAGCCGACCTTCCCGCACGTCCGGCAGACGCGCAGATGCATCCAGGTGCCGCCGATCTTCAGGCATTCCTCGCAGCCTTCGACCTGCTCGGGCCGTCCGACCAGGATCTGATCGAGGTGTGTGCAGTTGGCCATTTGCGCTCTCCCTGTTCGAGATTCGGTTGCCGACGGCGTCCGCTCGGCGGCAGCGAGCGCCTGCCCTGCACATTGCCGAAGCTGTCAAGTCCGCGCCGTCACGAGCCGCCGGGCGCTCACGTTTACTCTGGTTCCAGGCCCCCGTAGCTCAGCTGGACAGAGCGACGGCCTTCTAAGCCGTACCGGCCGAAACGACGGGTGACGACGCGGGACGCGAAACCCCGCCTATTTGCACGGCTTTCATGCCGATTCGAGACTTTGTGTCCGCACGTTGCGAGAACGGCCGCTGGGACGTTTGGGCCACTATTGGGCCAGAGCTTCGCCGCCGATCCGCGGCGTAGCATCGCCGGTCGTGGCCACCCCGACCGCGACCCGTCGCCGACGCAAACAACGCCAGCGGCAGCGCCACGATCCGCTGGCCGCCGGCTCGCTCGAGGCGATCCAGGTCGTCCGCGGCTATATCGCCGACGAGCAGCGCCGCGAGCAGCAGGGCGACGAGGAATGGAAGGCGACCATGCGCCTGCGCGAGACGTACACGCGCAAGCGCTTCGTCTAGCTGCTTGGCCGGCCACACGAAGAGCGCCCCCGCACCGCAGCAGACGGCCGGGGGCATGGCCCAAAGAGGCATGAGCTCCATGAGCACCGGGCAGCCTACCCCGCTGACGCTGATCGTCGGCGACGAGCAGCAAACGTACGTCGGACGCTCCGGCGAGGAGCAACTGGGCCGCCGGTTTCGGGCGTTTTAGGTGGCGATTGGGTCGCGGCGGGGGTACATTGCCCGCGTACCGGTGTCGGAATGGCGGTAAACCTTACGTGTCCTAATTGCGGGGAGCGAGTCCTCGATATGGGGAAGTACACGATCGGCCAACATGACGCGCGATATGAACGCGCAACTTGTCCGCAGTGCCGGGCCGAACTCGTGCGCGATCCCGACCTAGAGGACAACACGTGGAAGGTCCATCGGTCCAGGCTGACACGGGACGAAGAGCTGGGCGGCAGCGGGTAGCCGTCAGCCAGGCGGTTGCCCGTGACCGCTGGCCGGGGGTGAGGAGCAACCGGAGAGGCTACGCCTTTCCCGCCCGCCGCCAGGCCGCGTAAGATCGCCCGCCGCCGCCGCCGTCAAATCCGTCCGAGGCAAACGCGGCCCGACGCGCATGACATCGAACCGCCGCCGCGTCGAGCGACTGCGCGAACGGCTCGCCGTCGAGCACGACCCGAAGGTGCGCTCGTCGATCGAGGCTCAGCTCGCGGCGTTCGATCGCTCGTTCACGCCGGAGCCGTGAGCGAGCGGCTGTCGCCGGATCACGAGCGCGTAGCACCTGAGTCAGAAAGGTCCTCCGGCGCCACCCAACCGGGAGGGCCGGGGCGCTCTGATCGGGAGCGCCGGGGGATTGTCTGCAACCCGGGAGGACCAACTCATAAGTGCGACGGTCCTCATCGGACCTCATGAAGTCGGCCCTCCCATTTGGGGCAGGGCCTACCCTACTCCCCGCCCCACTATCCGCCATCCGTAGAGAACACCGCTCCGCTAGACCTCTTGTCGAGCTGCGACTGTTCGGCGCTCAAGCTCACACCCGGACCGGTCGATACGTTCATTGCCAATGGTGGCGAATTGCCGGCCAGATCCGTAAGGACGTTGATCCGGGGGGCCCACCATTGGCACCACATGCGCGCGGCATCGGACCGGTGACGTTGAGCCGCCGTCGAGACGGCTAAACCGGCCCATATCTCCACTGAACGCGACCGTTCAGTGGAGTAGCATCGTGTGATGGCCCCCACCACGAGCACTCACGCGCGGGCGCGGAAGTCGGTTTACGTCACCACCCGCATCTCACCGGAACTGAGCGAGCAGCTACGCGAGCTCGCCAAGCGCGGGGATCGCACGACGAGCGCCGAGATTCGCCGAGGCCTTCGCCGGCACGTCAGGGCCGAGGCTGATCGCGATGACTGACGTCGCCGAGACGGAGCAGGCCGCGGTCCGCTCCGACGCCGCCGCTCGAATCGCCGAGCTGCGGCGAGTGCGGAAAGTGCTGCTCCCGGACCGAGATGATCCTCTTGTACAGAGCGAGCTGTTCGTGATCGAGAGTCAGATCAAAGCGGCTGAGGGGGCATTACGTGGCTTGGCGAAAGTCAGCGAGGGGGTGTTGACTGATGCCTGAGCCGGTCGATTTCGGCGGCGAGAAGCACAGCGACATCCACGAGCGCAGTCGTGAGCGCGTTGAAGTAGAGAAGGATGTCCTCCACTCCGGGTGTGACGGCGGGATGCTTCAGGGGGTCGTCTTTGAGCGCTTGTTGAAGGCGCTCCGTGACTCGACGCTCAAGCTCGCCAGCCTCGGCCATGAGGCCGAACATAACCGCTCAGGCGGCGAGGAGCAACGTCCCGAGGGCCGCCAATGACTAACAACTCCCGCGTGGTCCTCCGCCGCGGAGACCCGGCCGACGTGAGCGTATTGCTTGCGTCGGCCGGTCGTAAAGCCCCAGTAGGCGAAAGGCAGAATCCCATGAGCCCAGACGCACCTTCCGGCCCGCCTCTGACGCCGTCACCACGGGCGCCGCGCGATCCACTCGCCTCCCCGAAGCCCAGATTGCCGCCCGACACGCCGGTACCGCCACAAAACCCCGGCCCTACGATCCCGTCCGGCCCGCCGCTCCCGAAGCGCTAACGCATGTTCGGCCGCCGCGGTGATGACCCGTTCAGCAAGTTGCTTCGCGACGATGAGACCATGTCGCCCGAGCTCGCTTCCGAGCTGGCCCGGCTTGCTCGCGAGCGAAACGAGCCGAACGTCGTAGTGATGCTCAACGGCTTGAACCGGCGTTCTGCCCGAGCGATGAGGAGCCTGCTGGCGGAACGCCTCGAGGAACGCGAGCAGCAGATGCGGCCCGGCACGCAGAGCAGGTCGCCGACGCCCAGCGCGCGGCCGGGATCCGGCCCCGTCCGCCGATCGAGTGGGCACTGAGCCCGTCCGGCGCGATCGTTGATGCCGCCGAGCGGCGCCGAGACGATGCCGCCGAGCAAGCCCGCGCCGCGAGCATCGCCAGCCAGCGCGCATCCCAGCTCGAGGACGGTTTCGCCGACGCGGAACGCCTGCGCCAGAACCAGGCGGCGGCCGACGAGGCGCGCATGAGCGAACTGCCCGAGCATCTGCGGCCGCGATGACCAGCAGGACTCTGCCGAGCTCACGCTCGACGGCTTGGCATGAGGCCGCTCACGCCACCGCGCTACTGCTGCAGGATTGGCCGCCGCTGGCTTGTCGCATCGACATGCCGGGTGACGATCAGCTCGGCTCAACCCGGCCCGACTGGGACGCCCGCGACATCAACAAAGACTCGATGATCGCCCTACTCATCAGCGTCTACGCCGGCCCGGCCTCCGATGGCGGGATCGCGGAACGGATGTGGGAGTGGCCGATCGACGCGGACGACTGGCCAGACGAGCAGCGCAAAGACGCCGAGATGTGCCGCTTCCTCTGTGGATGGCTCGGCTACACGCAGGTTGATTGGCTGTGGATCGTCCACAGAACCTGCGCACTCTCACGCGAACGCAGGTTCCGCGAGTTGCAGGCCCTGATCGCGGCAGAGTTGCAGCGATGCGAACTGCTGCTCAAGCCCGAGTTGATCGCGCTCGCGGCGCGTACACAGAAGTACGCATGACGACGGCAGCACCATCCACCAACAACGCCAAACAAGCCAAAAGCAATGGCACCATCCAGCCGGAAACCGCGGCACCGGCGTGTGCCGTGATAAATGGAAGGCGCCGGCAGGACGAGCAGATGAGGCAGGGGGGTCTCCGCCCGCCCTGCTCGGCTACTCCCCGACTAATGGGAGGTGTCGGGGGTGCGAAGGGTCCGTCCCCCGCTATCACTCCCAAAAGCTACTCCTTTTTCACAAATCGCGAGCGGAAACCGCAGATCAGGCGCACTCACAAAAACGGCCGTTCGTGCCAGGGGGAGGGTCGCCAAGCCGATGCGCGGCACATGGAGACCGCCGGATAGCAAATGGCGCGCGCCGGCTGAATTTCGAGAAATGAACACACGATGAGCACGGAAACGACCACGATCACCATCCGTCTAGCGCCACAGGACGTCGCTCGTGTGGACGAGATGCGCGGCGATGGTGTGAGCCGGTCGGCGTTTGTGCGCGAGCTGCTGCGCCAGGCCGGGCCGTTGGACGAGTACGCGACGCACGGCGAGAGTCTGGCGATCCTGACGCGTCTCGCTCGCGCTGGTAAGACAGCCGCCGCGATCGCGCTCGAGCGGGCATTACGCGCCGAGGGCACGGACGAGCCGCGGGGCGAGATGTGGCGGCTGCTGCACGGCGACGATGACTGAGCCCGACCGGTTCGCGGCGTTCTTTGGGATGGTCGGCCACGAGCTCGAGGACTTCCAGCGTCTGATCGTTGAGGAGATCTTCAGCGAGCGCCGCGAGACGCTGATCCTGATCCCCCGCGGGAACGGCAAGTCAACGCTGCTGGCGGCGGTCGGCTTGTGGAGTCTGCTGCGCCGCAGCGATGCGAGGATCGTGGTCGGCGCCGCGTCCCGCGAGCAGGCGTCGGTCTTGTTCGATATCGCCCGCGAGATGGCGCAGCATCCCGAGGTTTCGCCGCTCGTGGCGACGACGCGCCGCGAGATCCGTACCGAGCAAGGCTGGTTGAAGGTGGTCGCCGCGGATGGTCCGAAGCAGCACGGCTTGATCCTGGATCTCGCGATCGTTGACGAGCTGCACGCGCACGCGCGACGCGATCTGTATGACGCGCTGCGAACAACGATGCTGAAGCGTCCGGGTGCGCGGATGGTGACGATCTCGACGGCTGGCGCGACCGTTGACACGCCGTTGGGCGAGTTGTATGAGCGGGCTCGTAAGCAGCCGAGCGTGACCACCGAGGGGGCGTTGACGAGGGCGACGGGGCCGTACCTGTCGATGCTCGAGTGGCGCGCGGAGGATCCCGAGAGTTTGGTTAGCGTGAAGGCCGCGAATCCCGCGAGTTGGGTGACGATCGACGGCTTGTCGGAGCAGCGGGACGCCGTGCACCCGTTGGCGTTCAAGCGGTTTCACTGCAACACGTGGACGGGCGGCCAGTCGCCGTTCATCACCGCGGATGAGTGGGATCGGTGCAACGCGCAACCGGATGTTCCGCAGGGCGCAGAGGTGGTGCTCGGCGTTGACGCTTCGATCAGGCACGGCCGTGGTCGTGATCCGTCGCGACGGCGACGTGTTCCATGCGTTGTGGCGCGTTTGGACTCCGGCGAAGGGCGATGAGATCTCGCTTGGCGAGGTCGAGGGGTTCATCCGTGACCTTGCGGACCATTTCCGCGTGCGAGCGTGCGTCTATGACCGTCATTTCATGTGGCACACGGCGCAGCGATTGGAGGAAGAGGGGTTGGCGATGGTCGAGTGGCCTTATGTGCGGATGGCGTCGGCGACGGCGACGCTGCGCGAGATCGTCGTGCACGGCCGTCTGCGTCACGGCGGCGATGACATTGCGCGTCGGCACGCGCTGGCCGCGGAGGTCAAGGAGCGCGAGCACGGGCTGATAATCAGCAAGCGCGCGTCTCGCGAGCAGATCGACGCGCTCGTGGCGTTGGCGATGGCGATCGAGATCGCGGCTGGGCTGCCCGAGCCGCGCGAGAGTGAATACGACCGGTTGTTGCGCGACGGCTACTACGACAGGCTCGCGTCGTGAGCTCGTGGTGGGATCGTCTGGGTGGTAAAGAGCCGCGGTCTGATGCGCCACGCTCGGCCAGGCGATCTGAGTGGGAGGACTACCCCTGGATGCCGGATGATCCCGACGATGGCGAGCAGTGGGAGCCGATCGGCGAGTTTGACCCGAGGACGGGGCAGCCGCTCGGGCCGGTGATGCCGTTCAGGCCGTGGCAGCCGATCGACGAGTTTCTGCGCCGCCGGTAGCGTCGTCGCCGGCTGCTGATACGTTGTAAGCGTCGTCTGATCGCGCTTCGTCCATAAGCACTTCGAAGCACTGAGGCGGCCTTTCCCGCAATTTGCGAGTCAGGCCGCCTCTTCTTTTCAGGACATCCGCCCGTGGGTTTACTGTGACGGAGTGCTTATGGAATCCACGCGATCACGCGACGATGGCTCGGCCCGGTAGCTCGCCGCGCCGTAGATGTTCCACTCGCGAGCAGCTGCTCGGCGCGTGGGAGGACGGCCCTAAGGCTTTCGAGGGGCGCTCGAGGTCCGTTCCGGCGCCGCCGGCTGTCCAGGCCGTTATCCGCATGGGCGAGAGGGCTGGGCTGTTCAAGATGGCGCCCGTTGTCGCTGCCGGCGTGAAGGCCGGAGTTCTTCCGTTGCGTCACTCACCCGGAACACGTCCGCGTGCCCGCGGCGCGTTGTGCGGTGGCCGGCGTCGACCGCGAGCTCGGCGTAGCACGAGCAGCTGCTCAACGCGCGCCGGCCCCTCTGACTTAGCCGACGACGGCGAACCTGAACCGCCCTTAGCGGCGGTCCGCGAGGCGGCGTGAGTCCGCTTCGCCACATCGGCGGCGTTCTCGGCGATTTCTTCGACGAGGCCGTGGCGACCCAGTCCGGCGGCGGCACGATCCTGGTCAGCGATCAGCGTGCGCGTATCAGGTCGCGTTGCAGGCAGGACGCGCTTTGGCGTGCTGGCGGGCTCGGCGAGCAGCTCTCGCTTGAGTGGTTCGACGACGAGTCGGTCGACTGATGGGCGCTGACGTCCGCGGCTTCTACACGGAGCTCGGCGTCACGCTGCCCGATCGTGACGCGCCGAACGTCAAGGTGCGCTGCTTCACGAACCCTGGGGCCCACTCGCACGACGACCGGACGCCGTCATGCTCAGTCAACCTCGAGCACGGCAGCTTCTATTGCCACGGGTGCGGCAACCCCGGCGGCGCGTATGACGCGGCGATCGCTAAGGACAAGACGCCCGGCGAGGCGATGGAGCTCCTACGGCGCTACGGGTTCGATCCGAAGGATTCCGATGCCTGGGATACCGGCCGGAACGGGCACGGCGAGGTTAAGGCGACCAACGGCGGCGGACTGCGCGTAACCGGCGCCGACCTCTCGCGCGCACGTCCGCCTCGCTGGGCGTGGCAATACCGGATCCTGATCGGCTCGCTGAACCTGCTGATGGGAAACGAGAGCGTCGGCAAAGGGACGCTGATCGCATGGCTGATCGCAGGACTGACCCGCGGCAAGCTGCACGGCGACCTGCACGGCCAGCCCGTAGGTGTCGGGATCATCGGCGATGAGGACGACTTCGATGACGCTTGGACGCCGAGATTGCACGCAGCCGGCGCCAGCCTCGAGTTCGTCAAGCAGATAGACCGGCCAGACGGCGGCTTTGTCAACGTCCGCGAGGATCGAGACAAGCTCGCCGACGTCTGCAGGCGCCACGGGCTCGGTGTCCTGTTCTTCGATCAGCTGCTCGACAACCTCGGCGCCGGGACCGACGACTGGCGCCAAAAGGCCATCCGCGACGCGCTGCAACCGCTACGGTCGCTCGCCCGCGAGCTCGACATCGCGACGCTCGGCTGTCTGCATCCCAACAAGCGCGGCACCACGTTCCGCGAGCTGATGTCCGGGACCGTCGCGTTCAACGCCGTGTCGCGGTCGAGCCTACTGCTCGCCGCGCATCCCGACGACGAGAACACGCGCGTGCTAGTTCGCGGCAAGGGCAACCATTCGCGGAAACCCGAGCCCGTCGAATTCCGGATCGCCGAGCACCGCTTCGAGGCCAACGGCCACGAGTTCAGAGTTCCGCTCGCCCACGACTTCACGATCGGCGACCTCGACGCCGACGAGCTGATCGGCAAAGACACCGACCGCGACAAGCACAGCAGCACTCAGGACGCGCTCGGGATCATCGAAGCGCTGCTGCCCAAAGACGGCGAATGGCATCCCGCCAAGCAGATCATCGAAGCGTGCGCCGAAAACGGCATCGAGAAGCACACAGCACAGCGCGCAGCCAAACGACTAAGGCTCGCTCAGGGATGGACGAAAACGTTCCCGTCCGAGTCGCTTTGGCGCTGGCGCGATCAGCACAGCGATAACACAGCAACACCTAGCAAAAACGACGTCGCACCTGTCGCACCTGTCGCACCAGCAAACACCCCAAAACCCTTACTAAGTAGCAGCGATGACACACACGACAGCTACGACCTCGAAAACAATAGGGATCCCTACGTCGTCGCTGGCGAAAAGGCTCGCGCGTGCGCCAAAACCGGCGAATCTGTCATCCCTGTAGAGCTCGACGGCCCACCGCTCGTCGACGGCGGTTCTGATGATGCGCGCATAGCCGAGCTTCGCCGTCGATACGTGGACGGCGAGCAATGATCCCGGTGTGGCTGTTTGACGAGCTCGCCGACCGGCGACGCAGCGTCCGGGATCTCGAGGCGAAGCTCGAAGCATGGAGCGACCTGCTTGACGGCGGCGTCGAGGTGGATCGCCTGGACTTGCCCGCGGACACGCTCACCTTTCCGGCGCTGCCGGGATGCTGCGAGTTGTGCGCCGCCGCCGGTGGTGCTGCCGTTGCGGTTTCGGATCATCGGCACGAGGCGCTGTGCGGGCGGCACTGGTGGCGGTTCGCGCGGGCAGCCTCGAAGGGGCGCCGATGACCGGCCGGCTGATCACCGCTCGCGAGCTCGCGGACACGCTCGGCGTGAGCGCCGAGACCGTTCTCAGATGGACTCGTCGCGGTGATCTGCCGGCGATCCGGTTGCCGGGTGGCGCGATCCGGTTTCGCGAGGACGAGCTCGAGACGTGGCTAACGGATCGGGCGACGCCAACCCGAGAGGCGCTAAGCGTTGACTTCCCGTCGCGCGCGACCTAAACTCAACACTTATGAGTAGAGGACCCGGAACCGTGATGCGCCGCGTAGAAGCCAACCTGACAGACGAGCCGCAGACCATGTTTGCGCTCGCGAGCGTGGTCTACGGGGCCGTCGAGCCGACGCGTGCGCAGGTTGAGTCCGTGCGGCGCGCAACCCGGCGTCTGGTCGCGCTGGGCCGGGCGCAGACCAGACGGCTGCCAGTCCAGGTCAAGCACGGCATGACCAACGGCCAAGAGTGGAGCTACAGGGTCGGACCGCGATTCCTGTGCGCGCAGAAGCCGGACGATGACAAGGGGATGACGTGATGCCAGCGACACAAAGAGGATCCGCATAGAGGCTCGGCCCCAACAAGTGGGGACTCCGCTACTACGACCTCGACGGCAAGCGCCAACGCAAGAGCCCGTTCGCGTCCAGGTCCGCGGCGCTCACCCACTACCGCGACCAAATCGAGCCGCAGCTGCTCGGCGAGCCCGTGCTGATGCCGGAGATGACGTTCGGCGCTTTCGTGAAGCTCTACCTCGAGCGGCACGCCGCCGACGTGCGCCCCCCGGACGATTCACACGCTCACCGAACGCCTACGCCACGCCGAGCAGCGGTTCGGCAACGTCACGTTGCGCGAGCTCGAGCGGATGGTGGACGAGATCGCGGGATGGCAGGCCAAGCAGCCCGACGGAGTCCGCTACGGCCGCTCAGCGGCGCTGAGACAGACGCTAGAGGCCGCGGTGCGGTGGGGCCACATGAGCAGCAACCCCGCGAAGCTCGCGGGACGCAACCGGCAACCCGCTCAGCGGACGGTCCGCGCGTTCACCCGAGACGAGATCGAGATCATCGCCGCCGAGCTGTCGCCGATGTATGCGTCGCTGCCGGCGTTCGCCGCCGCGACCGGCTTCGCCCGGAGGAATGGTCGGCGCTCGAGCGCCGCGACGTCGACCGCCAGGCCGGCGTGCTCAATGTTCGCCGCACCGTCTCATCCGGCGACGTGGTTCAGCTCGGTAAGACAACCCGCAGCCGTCGACAGGTGCCGCTGTCGCCTCGCGCTCTCGCCGCGCTCGACGCACTCCCGGCACGGTTGAGCACGCCGCTGCTGTTCCCGTCGCCCGACGGCGGGCTGATCAACACCAACAACTTCCGCAACCGGGAATGGGCGCCGGCGATCGAGGCGGGCGGGATCGCAACCCCGGCCAGGATCTACGACCTGCGAAGCACGTTCGCTAGCAATGCGCTCGCCGCCAATGTGAGCGTGTTCGAGCTCGCGCGGATCATGGGCACCAGCGTGCTGATGATCGAACGCTCATACGGCGCACTCCTCGACGGCGCCACGGCCGGGATCGCGAGCCGTCTGGCAGCATTCGAAGCCGAGCAGGATCGTTTGGGCCAGGATTGGGCCACAACCCCAACCCCGCAAGCCTAGAAAATCCCTGCAAAGCCCCCGTAGCTCAGCTGGACAGAGCGACGGCCTTCTAAGCCGTGGGTCGCAGGTTCGAGTCCTGCCGGGGGCGTGAAGGGATTGCGGATGCGGGATCAGTGAGCCCCTTGTCGCGCAGTTGTTGCACGGCCACGGGTCGCTTGCGCAGGTGATCGAGGCCCATTCCGTGGATCACCTGCGGAGCCTTCGTGAACTGAATGTCGCGGTAGTCGACCACCTGGACCAGGTTGCCCCACGGGTCCAGGAAGTTGAGCCGTGGGCCGGCTGCGATCTCGACCCCTTGCGCCTCCAACGCGGCCCTGACCGCTTGCTTATCGTCGACGACCAGACCGAAGTGTCGTGTCTGATCTGCCGGCTGGTTGCGCCCTTCGGCGAGCGCGACGAACTGATCACCCATGTCAATGAACGCCATGCCTGGCTCGCGATCGATCTCGCGCAACTCGAAGATCGCGCCGTAGAACTCCAGCGCCGCCTCGAGGTCGCCGACATCCAGCGCTACGTGGTTGATCCCAACCATGCGGGGGCGCGCGGCGCTGATCGTGGGTTGGTTGAGGGTCATCGTGGCCTCCTCGATTCGATCTCCGGCTCACTATCGCTCTTCACTGGTTATAAGGTCAAATAGACAACTCCGCGGATTGGATATAAGTTGAGCTTATGTTCGAGCTTCGGCACCTGCGGGTCTTCCGTGAAGTGGCCCGACGCGGTTCGTTGTCGGCAGCCGCCGAGGCGCTCACCTACAGCCAGCCGGCGGTTTCCCAGCAGATGGCGGCGCTCGAGCGCAGCGCCGGAATGCCGCTGCTCGAGCGGACGACGCGCGGCGTCAAACTGACCGACGCGGGCGAGGCGCTGCTGCGTCACGCCGAGGCGATCCTCGCCGAACAGACGCTCGCCGAGCGCGAGCTGGAGGCGATCGCCGGTGTGCGCGGCGGCCGTGTCCGGATGGCGTCCGTCCCGACTGCCGGCACCGCGATTGTGCCCGCGGCGGTGGCGCTGTTCAGCGCTCGGTATCCCGAGGTCCAGCTGTCCGTCCTCGAGGCCGAGCCCGAGGAGTCGGTGCCAATGCTGCGCGCTGGAGAGCTCGAGGTCGCGATCGTGGCCGCCCGCAACCAGCCCGACGGGTTCGGCGACCTGTACGCGGGCATGGAGCTCCACCACCTGCTCGACGAGCCCAGGTACGCGGTCCTCCCGCCCGGGCACCGGCTCGCCGGTCGTAAGCGACTGAGGCTCGGAGACCTCGCCGACGAGGTCCGGATCGAGCTCGCCCGCTCGCCCACCCGCGACGGCCGGATCTTCCTCGCACCCGGCCCGGACCCCGAGCCGGACGAGCCGCGGATCGCCTTCCGTAGCGACGACTTCAACATCGTCCAGGGCATGGTCGCCGCCGGTGCCGGGATCGCCGTCGTCCCAGAGCTCGCACTGACCAACCTCCGCGCCGATGTCAGGATCCACAACCTCGGAAACTCCGCCCCCTCGCGCACCATCGCTGCCGCGACGCTCGCCCGCGTCCGCCGCTCGCCGGCAACCTCGGCGCTGCTCGAGATCCTCGCTGAGGCCACCGAGGGGCATCTGAAGCGGCGTCGGACCTCGCCGTCGAGCTCGCTGCCACGTCAATGACGTTCCAGCTCCTTCGCTCGGGCGCCGGGGGTCCTGTTGGGACCTGCGTAGAGTTCGCTGGCACGCTGTAGCACCCCAGCGGCGATCCGAGATCAATGGCCTCACACGAGCAACAGCCCGCCGACGACCTCGACGTGGTGATCGTCGGCGCCGGCTTTGCCGGGCTGTACGCGCTCTACCGGCTGCGCGAGCTTGGGTTGCGGGTGCGGGCGCTCGAGCGCGGAGACGGCGTCGGGGGGACGTGGTTCTACAACCGCTACCCCGGTGCACGTTGCGACATCGAGAGCATCGATTATTGCTACTCGTTCTCCGAGGAGCTGGTCGACGAATGGCAGTGGAGCGAGCGGTATGCGGCCCAGCCGGAGATCCTGCGCTACCTCAACTACGTCGCCGACCGCTTTGACCTGCGCCGGGACATCCAACTGTCAACCGAGGTCCGCACGGCGTCGTTTGACGAGGGGTCCGGCCGCTGGCTGATCACCACCCGAGCGGGCGAGCTGCTGTCCGCGCCGTGGTGCGTGATGGCCACCGGCTGTCTGTCATCGATCAAGCGCCCGCAGTTCCCGGGGCTGGAGACATTCGAAGGGCAGTGGTTTCACACGGCCCGATGGCCGGATGGGGGAGTCGACTTCACCGGCCAGCGCGTCGGGGTGATCGGCACCGGGTCGACCGCGATCCAGGCGATCCCGCAGATCGCGGGCCAGGCCGCTCGCCTGTACGTGTTTCAACGCACGGCGAACTACAGCATGCCGGCTCAAAACCACCGGCTGGACCCGGAGGTCCTGACCGAGATCCGGCGCATCTTCGCCGAGCGCCGCCGCGAGGCCGAGCGGTCCGACGCGGGTGTGCCCTTCCCGTGGCCGGAGAAGTCGGCGTTCGATGTCTCCGGCGAGGAGCGCCGCCGGCTGTATGAGGCCGGCTGGCAGCGGGGCGGGATCAACGCGCTCTCGTACGCCTTCACCGACTACTTCAGCGATCCGGACGCGAACTTCACCGCGGCCGAGTTCACGCGCGAGAAGATCCGCTCGATCGTGCACGACCCGGCGGTGGCCGAGGCGCTGTGCCCGCGACAGCACATCGGGACCAAGCGGACATGCGTCGACACCGGTTACTACGAGACCTACAACCGCGACAACGTCGAGCTGGCCGACGTCCGCCGGTCACCGATCGAGGCGATCACCACACAAGGCCTGCGAACGACCGAACGCGAGTACACACTGGACTCGATCGTGTTCGCGATCGGCTTCGACGCGATCACCGGCGCGCTGCTCGACATCGACATCAACGGCATCGACGGGCGGACGCTCAGAGCACACTGGGCGCAAGGGCCGCGGGCGTATCTCGGTCTGGCCAGCGCAGGCTTCCCGAATCTGTTCATGGTCACCGGTCCCGGCAGCCCCTCGGTGCTCAGCAACATGGTCGTGTCGATCGAGCAGCACATCGACTGGATCGCGGACTGCATCGTCGACCTGCGGCGCCGCGGAGTGCAGCGGATCGAGGCGACCGTGGACGCCGAGGGGGCGTGGGTGCGGCACGTCAACGAGCTCGCGGACGCGACCCTCTATCCGGTCGCCAACTCGTGGTACGTCGGCGCCAACATCCCCGGCAAGCCGCGTGTGTTCATGCCCTACGTCGGTGGCTGTGGCCCATATCGCCGCGAGTGCGATCAGGTCGCGGCAGAGGGGTACCGCGGCTTCGTACTCGGCTCGTCGCCGACCGGGCGGCTGCAACCGTCGGCTGCGGGCGTCTGAGCGCCGACGGTCCGTCCGGCCGCGGCGGATCGACCGCACGCGGCTGGATCACACCGGCGGGTCGAGACCGAGCTCTGCGGCGGCGAGCTTGTCGGCGAGGCGGGCCCGCGCGCGCGACCTTGGGCTCGTCGTAACGCGGATGGTCGGGGTGGGCCAGGTTCTCGAGCTCGGCCGGGTCCTCGTCGAGGTCATACATCTCGTACTCCGGAGCGTGCCGGCCCTCTGAGTCGAAGTAGCGGGCGTACTTAACCGCCGTTCGCGGATGCATCGGATCCGGCCCGGCACTCCGGGCAAAACCTCGGGAACGAGCCCGGTCCCTGCATGCATGTCGTCGAAGGTGAACAGCACCTCGTCCTGCATCGGAGGGCCTTCCGGGTCTCATACGAGCGACGACAGGTCCGTTCCCCCGAGGTCGCGGAGCGGTTCCACGCCAAGGATCCCCGCGACCGTCGGGATGATGTCGATCAGCGAAGCCGGGTGCGGGCAGTAGCCGGGTTCGGTGACCAGCCCCGGGTAGGAGAAGATCAGCGGCACTCGCATCGTCTCCTCGTAGGCGGTGAAGGCCTTCTGGCGCAGCCCGCCGTGTGCCATCGCCAGCTCGCCGTGGTCGGAGAAGCGCACGGTCAGGGCGTTGCGCCCGAGTTCGGTCGGCGTCCCGTCTGAGGCGTAGAGGCAGTCGATCAGCGGCGCGATCTGGCGGTCGATCCGCTCGACGAGGTTCTCGTAGAAGTTCACGTACCGCAGGCGCTGCTCGCGGGTCTCGAGATGACCGACGGCGATGTCGATCGCCGGCCTGACCATCGCGTGCACGGACGGCTTGAGGTTCGCCGCCAGATCCTCGTCGAAGCTGGGCGGCAGATCGATGCCGCCGGCCAACGCTTCGGGCGGGTAGTCGCCGTTCCACTGTCGGGGATAGGCGAGCACGTCATGGGGGTTGACCAGCGACACCACGAGGCAGAACGGCCGCTCCGCGGGCCGTGCGGCCCGCTCGCGCAGGAACGAGAGCGCCTGGTCGATGTAGGCGGCGTCGTGGTCGGCTTTCCCGCCGCCGAAGTTCACCGGCTGGGTGTCACCGCCGGCGTCGGGCGCGATCCATCCGTCGAAGCCGTGGGCCGCGATCTGCGCGGGTGTCACATCGAAGCCTCCGTTCGGCCCCTTGCTCAGGTGCCACTTGCCGCGGTACTGGACGTCATAGCCGGCGCTCCGAAGCATCGTCGCCAGATTCGGGATCTCGGAGCTGAGCTCGGTCTCGGTCGCCGAGATCGGGCCATTCTCGGTCAGTGTGTCCATGACCTGGTGCTGCGCCGGCATCTGGCCCGTGAAGAAGCTCGCCCGGCTCGGGCTGCACATCGAGGTGTTGCAGACCGCGTTCTCGAAGCTCACGCCGTGGCGCATCAGACGCGTCCGCGAGCGCAGGCGCTGGTCGACGAACCCGGCAGGCCAGTGCATCGGCGCGCGCTCCTGGTCGGTGATGATCAGGAGCAGGTTGGGGTGCTCGGCGGAGCCCGTACGTGCGGGCATTCTCGACGCCTGGTCGGCTGGGATCGAGCCGTCGACCCGGCCAGGAACGGCGAGACTTTATCCGGATTGCATCGGGTCGGTTACCTCTGGCGTAATCGACGGGCCGGCCGGTGGCTGGGAGTCTGGCGGGCGTCCCCGACAACCAATAAAGGAGCACAGATGTCAGACACCGACGACCTGGTCCACCGCTACATCTCGATGTGGAACGAGACCGATCCCGTGCGGCGACGTGAGCTCGCGGCGCGGACGGTGACCGACGACGCCCGCTATCTCGATCCGCTGATGGCCGGCGACGGCGTCGACGGAATCGCCGAGATGATCGCCGGCGCGCAGCAGCAGTTCCCGGGACACCGGTTCGCGCTGGTCGCGGGGCCCGACGCGCACCACGACCGGGTTCGATTCAGCTGGTCGCTGACCGCCAACGGCGGTGAGCCGGTCGCGATCGGAGTCGACTTCGCGACCCTTGCGCAGGACGGCCGGATGGGCTCGATCACGGGCTTCCTCGAGCCCGGTGGCAACTAGCTGCGGGGTCCGTACGCGGCGAGGAACACCCGCACCCCGCTGTCTGCGCTGCGTCGCAGCTCGGCCGGCGGGGGCGGGTCGTCGTCGCCGAGGAGCATCGCGCGGTTGAGCGGGACCGACATCACCAGCCAGTTGAAGTGGGCGGCGGCCAGCTGTGGATCATCGACGGCGAGCACTCCGCGCGCCGCTAGTCGCTCGAAGGCCGCCGCCAGCGCGGCGATCGTCCGTCCGGGCCCTCGCTCGTAGAACAGGCGGCCGAGCTCGGGGAAGCGGCCCGTCTCGCCGATCACGAGGCGGCGCAGCTGGAGCAGGCGCGGCTGCATGACGCGGGTCAGCTGGCGCAGCGCGAGATCGTGGAGGTCGGCGTTTATGTCACCGCTGTCACGGAGGTTGAGGACCTCGTCGTAGTTGGGGTCACTGACCTCGTCGACGGTGCTTGTGACGATCTCGCGAAACAGTGTCTCCTTGTCGGCGAAGTGCTTGTACACCGTCTGCTTTGAGACAGCGGCCTCGGCGGCGATCTCGTCCATGCTGGTGCCGAGGTAGCCGTTGCGGAGAAAGCCGGCCGTGGCCGCCTCGAGGATCGCCTTGCGCTTGCGGTCTGAGCGGCGCAGCGGGATCGGAGCCGTCTCCGCGGTGAGGCGTCGCGCTGATCGTGGAGCGGAGGGCATCGGTTGGCCCGGCATCGTACTGGACAGTCCAGTTCTCGCAAGCCCCCCGCGGCGCGCGGCAATGCCGGGGACGGTTTGACCGTTGACCGTTGACGGTCAGTACTATACGGTCTAGTTCTAGAAATCGTCGGCCGGTGTAGGTCTTGGAACGCTCTTCGTCTATACGGCAGGAACGGTTCCAAAGGCCCCATCGCGCCGCCGCCAACTCGAAGGGAGACGAGATATGGGTGAAGTCGTAATCGTCAACCACCTCTCGCTCGACGGCGTCATGCAGTCACCGGCCCGGCCCGATGAGGACCGGCGAGATGGGTTTGAGCACGGCGGCTGGGGCGCTGCAGCGGGCAACGACCCGATGATCATCGAGAAGCTCGGAGTGGGCCAGCCGCAGACTCAACCGGGCGGCCTGCTGCTGGGGCGGCGGACCTACACCGACCTCGCCGAGGTCTGGCCAGCCCGAACCGGCAACCCATTCACCGAGGCACTCAACAAGCAAACGAAGTACGTCGCCTCAAACACGCTCACCGAGCCGTTGCCGTGGGCCAACTCCGTGCTCCTGAGCGGAGACGCCGCCGATGCGGTCGCCGAGCTTCGGCGCGGCGACCTGCAGCTGACGATCCTCGGCAGCGGTCAGCTGATCCAGGCGCTGATGGGGCGAAACCTGATTGACCGTTTCGTGCTGATGATCCACCCGCTGGTGCTCGGATCAGGACGCCGGATGTTCGCCGGGCACCTTGCGCGGCTGCGCCTGATCGAATCGATGACCACCGCCACCGGGGTGATCATCGCCACCTACGGCGCCGCCGAGAACCGTCCTGCGCCGCCGACGGTGACCGGTGATCTGCCACGGCCCGGGCAGGAAGTCCAGCGCCAGGTTGACCAGCCACACGATCACGGTCGCCTCGACGTAGGTCCAGAAGCCGTGGATCTCGAAGCCGCTGGCGATGTGGTCGGTCAAGACCAGCATCAGCAGCGAGACGAAGAACCAGGCGATGCCCAGAGTCAGGATCGCAAACGGCAGCGTGATCACCCGCAGCAGCGGTTTGAGCAACGTGTTGAGCACGCCGAAAACCGCGGCCGCGACCAGCAGCGCGCCGAAGTTCGAGACGTGCACGCCGCTCAGCAGCCAGGCGACGACGGCCAGCACGATCGCGTTGGTCACCCACGAGATCAGCAGGCGCATACCGAGCCCCGGATCGCGCCGGCGGCTCTGGGAGTCACTACTCATGCCCGGACAGGGTACGCCTACCGGCACCCCGCGACGACCGCGCGCCGAACGGCGGCCGGGCGCTGGTAGATTCATACGCTCCACGGTGGGCGTAGCTCAGCTGGTAGAGCTCCTGGTTGTGGTCCAGGCGGTCGGGGGTTCGAGTCCCCTCGCTCACCCTAAGGAAAGTCCTGCTAAGACGGAGTTCAACGTCTGGGGGCAGCAGGCCCTCCACCAATGTGTCCACCAATTGTCCACCAATTTGTGGGTGCCCGTGCATGTCCAGAGCCTCGGAATGGTTCCTGCCTTGGCGCTGACGACGCGGCTGAGGACTGGCGAAGTGACTGACGGGCAGCGTTACTGCGATCCGGCGGGCGACCCGAGTCGCCGGGCTACGCGCGTCGGCGGAGAGGGATGGGGCGGGGTTGCGGAGTCGCAGGCCGCCCGGACCCGCCGGTCTCGAGATCTTGCAGCCACGCGTCGACCGCCGACTCCCGAAACCGCCGGTATCGGCCAAGACGAACGTGCGGGATCCGACCGGCACGGGCTTGAGCCCAGACCCACTCGGTCTTCATGCCGAGGCGCTCGGCGATCTCGTCAGCTGTCAGCAGCCTGTCCATGGTCTAGGGCTCGACGGCGGCGATGCGCAGGATTGTTCTGGCGACCATGCTGAAGTCTCGAAGGTTCCGGCAGTAGGTAAGTACTCGATCGGGGGCGCGGAGTCTCTGCGTCGCGAAGAAAACGGTTGCGCGACGTCGCTCAGGGCTGGGCGGCGACGCGTCCTCGACCGCTGGGAACATCGCAGGATGATGCAGCGCGCCTGTGTCGTGGTCCGGAGCTCAGCCACCACTGGGAGCGCGCTCGATGGGAGGAGCAGGGCCGGTGACCGGTAGAGCCGTGGCGGACCGCTCCGAGTCGTTCATCGTCGAGACCCCGCGGGGTCCGATCGAGGTCGTGCGTCAGCAGTGGCGCTCTCAGCGAGCCGGCGGCCGTTGGCAGTGGGAGTGGCTCGCTCGCCGGGCCGGACAGCGCGACTGGCGGCAGGGCTCGACGGCGCGCGAGGCGATCCGCCAAGCGGTGCTTCTGGCGCCCGGCAAGCAGCCGAAGTGGCTGCTGGACGCCGCAGCACGCGCAAGCGCGGAGCTGGAGGACCTGTGATCGTCCGGGCACACCGGGTGAACTATGCGCGGCGCCAGCAGTACCGCCGGCTGTCGCGCGCCGGCGAAGCGGGGATCGGGGCCGCCGGCACCGCGCTCCTCGGCCTGTGGGCCGCCAGCGTGAGTGCGCCTCTCGTCGCCGTGTGCATCCGAGCGCCAGCTCGGGGGCGATCGCGACGTGCTGAAACTCTCGAAGGATGCCTACCGCTTCGTCCTCGTCGACGAGGCGCACGCCTTTCGCAACCCTGACACGGACCAGTACCGAGCGCTATCGCGACTCATGGGCGGCGCTCGGAAGAAGCTCTGCCTAATGACCGCTACGCCGGTCAACAACAGCATCCGCGACCTCTACCACCAACTCATGCTGTTTGCGCGGCACACGGCGCGGTTCAAAGACATCGGCGTTCCGGATCTGAACGCGTATTTCCGTGCGGCCGAGGACGCTGCGGTTTCGGGCGACTCTTCCAGCGCCATGTTCAAGCTGATCGACGCGACCAGCGTTCGCCGGACGCGGCGCTTCATCCAGACCCACTACCCCAACGCGCAGCTCGACGGCAAGCCGATCCAATTTCCGGAGGCCCGGCTCAAGACTAAGTTCTACGAGCTCGACGAGGCCTACCCCGGATTGTTCGCGAAGGTTCGCGACGACATCGACGAACTCACCCTCGCGCGTTATCAGCCGGACAACTACCGGCTCGATGACGAGGTCGACCGTCGCGCCCAGACGCTCGCAGGCATTCTCCGCACCAGCCTGCTCAAGCGCTTCGAGTCGAGCGTCCACGCGTTCCGCCTGACACTCGACACGATGATCGAGGCCTCTGAGCGCTTCATCGCCGCGCTCGACTACGGGCGCGTGCTGACGCCCGGGTCGCGGCGGTCGGGCGGCAGCGAAGCCGACGACCCAGCTGCCCTAGCTCGTGGCCTAGGCGAAGACTGGTCGCCGCTTACCGAATACAAGAGCGAGAACCTTCGCGCTGACGTCGAGCGAGACTCCGAGATGCTGCGCGGCCTACGCGAAGCCGTTGCCGGGGCCACCATCGACAATGACCCCAAGCTCGAGGCGCTCTCTGAGCTTCTTACCCGACAGCTCGGACCGGAGAAGGCGATCATCTTCTCCTACTACGCCGACACGGTGTATTGGATCGAGGAAGCGCTGGCTGCCGATTCCGCAAACGGGGGCGAGCGGTTCGGTGACCGGCGATACGTGGTAGTCACGGGCGCCGGCGACGACAGCCCCGCGGAGCGGCTGCGGCGAGTTCACCAGTTCTGTCCGGAGACAACAGCCGAAGAGGCCGGCGGCGGGGCCGTCGCGCGCGAGGACGAGAAGGACCTGCTCGTCGCAACGGATGTGCTGTCTGAGGGTCAAAACCTCCAGCAGGCGCGCTACATCGTCAACTACGACATGCCCTGGAACCCGATGCGGCTCGTTCAGCGAAATGGCCGCATCGATCGTCTAAACAGCCCATTCGCCGGGCAGGAGATCTACCTGTTCAACCTGTTTCCAGCCGGCGAGCTCGACGAGGTGTTGAAGCTCTACGACCGCCTGCTTCGAAAGATCGCGCACGCCAACATCAGCGTGGGGATGGAGTCGCCCGTGTTCGAAGACGCCGCTGCCATCGAGCGCAACTTCGCCGACACGTCCGAGCAGATCCGCGGCATTGCCGGCGAGGACGAGTGCATCCTCGAAGCCGCCGAGGCACAGCTCGGCGCGTTTTCGGGCGAGGAGTTCCGGATGGAGCTTCGTGCCGCGCTCGCCGCTGAGCGGCTGCGGGAACTCCTCGCCATGCCGCACGGCGCAGGCAGCGGCTTTCGCAATGAGCTGCTGCCCGCCGGAGCTTTCGGGGTCTTTTTCTGCGCGCGCGTCCTCCTCGGTGAGCGCGCAGTCCCTGGCGAGACCGACGAGCGTGCGTGGCGGTACGTCGACCTCGCGACGCCCGGCGAGCCACTCACCGACGAGCTCGAGATCCTCAAGCTCATTCGCTGCAAGGAAGGAACGCCACGCGAGTTGGCTGTCGGCGTGGCACCGACCCTCTACGACGCTTGGGAGTCCGCGCAAGCCGCGATCAGCGTCGAGTACGAGGAACGACTTGACCCTGCGAGCGGCGCCACGCGCGTGCCGAGCAGCCAGAGCTGGGCGATCGATCTGCTCGCTCGCGAGGGCAGTGGCCTCGCCGAACGCGGCGTGCGGGCGAGCAGCCTCCGCGAGGCGGCGTCAGCGTTTTCGGTCCCGCGAAGCCCGCTCGTGCTTCGACAGCTTTCGGCGCTTAGGCGGCAGCTCCGAGACGGCGATCTGACAGCGGCCGCCGCCGCGCTTGGCGTCCTCGAGGTCGTCGATCGCGAAGGCCTGCGACCGATCGATGAGGAGTCATCGGCGCGGCCGCCTACGCTCACGCCAGAGCGGGTGCGGCTGATCTGCTACCAGGTTCTTCAGGCCTGACCGGCGACATCCCATAACCATCACGGCGTGCAGCGGGCTCAAATGCAGAAGTTGTTGTGGAAGCGAGCGATGCTGTCACTGCGAACCGGCTGCGTTTCGCTGTCCCGGTTTCGGGCTGTGCGGCCGGCCGGGTCATACCGCCGTGCTGGATCGACTCGGACCCCTAACCGCACTATGCCCTGTCTGGTCCGCACTAGGCCGTTGCTACTCCTCCGGGACTTCCGCGAGCCGTGACCGTGCGCCCCGCCGTTGCTGGGGATCGCGGCTTAGTGCGGACTTCGCCGGAGAATGCCGTTCCTCCGCACTAAGTCGGCGACAGTGCTCGACCCCCCTAGCGGCGAAATGCCCAGTCGTTATTGCTATTGCGGAGTGGATATGCGGAGTTGGGTCGCGTTTGGGCCGGAGACTTGGGTAGTCCGGAAACGGTGCTTTGAGTGTCCCGGCGCCACCGCGCCGGGACCCGCTACGCTCCTGGCCGGCGGGCCCAAAATCGGGCTTGCATATGCCGCCGGGCGCGTTAACGTGCGTGGCCTCGAATGATGGCTTGCTCTGGTGGAGCAACCCCCTCGCATTGACGAGGAGCCCGAGACGCGGCACATAGCCAGGACGTTCCTTTGAGATCCGCCCCGGCGCTGGAGACGACAACGAACCGCACCAGCGAAGACGTTTTGTGTGCTCTGAGTCGGCTGCCGCGTTCACGCCGATGTGTCGCCGCGCGGTCCCCAGCGGTAGTCGTCGCATTCTTGCCGTCGAGGTGCGCGCCGCGTCCATGCTCTCGGGCTTCGGCCGGCCGACTCGCTCGCTCGTCGAGCGCGCCGTCGCGTGGTCGCTGTCCAAGCCGGTGGTATGAGCAGGCGCGAGGCCGGGTCGTGTTCGCGCGTGCGACTTCGTCGGCCTGCCGTGCGAGGTGCCCACGAAACGAGAGGAGGCCCCATGGGCCGATCGAGAGCCGATGTCGCGACGACGTCGGGCGAACCGAACGTCCCTACAAACACGTCGACCCCGAGGTGATGACTCGGGGCCGACCAGAAGCCTCGAAAGGAGGCATTCCTTGGTGAGGAGAAACCGTAGCACTCGCTCGGGCGGCATCCCGCTGCTCGACGAGGCAGTTCCAGCGAAGGAGCGCCGCCGGCACGATCCCCCACGCCGCATGATGCGCGCACTCGTGGAGCTGGCGCGTTCGCGTCGGCGGCTTGCGCATGTGCCGACGCTGATGCAGGTGCGCGCGATGGCGCACTTCGAGGGGCGCGACCCCTGCTCCTACCTGCTCGACCCGAAGGTCAACTATGTGCCCGAGCTGCCGCTCGGCGGCGAGGACCCGCTCGGCCGGCAGGCGCTGTGCTTCACCGGCCGCCACCCCGACAGCGGGCGGCGGTTCCAGATGGTGACGCTGCCCGACGGGTGCGCGTTTGACCTGCTCGGGACGAGCGGCTGATCGCCTGACGTACCGAACCGTCCGGGGGGCGATCTCGTCCCGATGGGAACGGGACACGCCCTCGGGCCGTTCGTCGTTGTGCGCCCGGCGAAGGCGGAGCGCAGCGACGCGGCCGGTCGGCTCGTGATCAAGAACCGCGAGCTCGGCGGTTCGTCATGGTCGTAGCGATGGCTCCCCGAGGGCGCCGTGGACTTCGCTGAGGCAAGATAATGCTGGCAGTGAGTAACGCTTCCCTCGAGTCGGCGTACGCGTCGGTGGCTGCCGAGCTGGCAGAGCTGATGCCGGCGGACGGAGGGGTGGTCGATGCGCATACGCACCTCGGCAATGACGAGGACGGGATGTCACTCGATCTTGAGGCGTTAGTCGAGCAGCTCGATCAGCTCGGCGGATCGGCGCGAGCTTGTGTGTTTGCGTTGCACGATCCCGAACGCCGGCCCGCGTATCGCAAGCCGAACGATCGCGTGCTGGAGTGGGCACGAGAGGTGGACGGCAGGCTGTACCCGTTCTGCCGCCTGGACCCTGCCGATGATCCGGTGGCGGAGGCGCGGCGGTGTCTGGCGCGTGGAGCCCGGGGGATCAAGCTGCATCCGCGCGCGCAGGCGTTCGGGTTCGGTGATTCGCCCGCGGCGGAGGCGATCTTCGAAGTCGCGGGCGAGGCGGGGGTTCCGATCTTGATCCACGCCGGTCGGGGGATGCCGACGATGGCGGCGCTCGTCGATCTGGCTTTGCGCCACCCGGAGGTGGCGTTGATACTCGCCCATGGCGGGACCGCGGACATGGGCGTGTTCGCCGCGCGGCTCGCCGACCATCCCAAGGTCGTCTACGACACGGCGTGCATGGCGCTCGACCTGATCGAGTTGCTCTCGCGCGTGCCCGTGGAACGGATCGTGTTCGGCTCTGACCCGCCCTACGGTCGGCCCGCGGCGGGCATGTTTCAAACACTCCGCGTCGCCACGTACGCCGACCTCGCCGCAGGGGATGTGGCGCTTTTGACCGGCGGCACGATCACGGCGCTACTCGAGGGCCGGGAGCTTGCTGCACCGACGCCGCCCCGCGTGCCGCAGGTGAGGTCGGTCAACGGCAGGCTGTCGCGGATCACCAGTTACGTGCTGATGAGCTTCAGCGCGGTGGTCGATGGCGGGCGTCCCCCCGATCCCGAGCGTGCGTTGCCCGGTCTCAGGTTCGCCCGCTCGGTCTGCCGGGATCCCGACCCGGGCGCCATCGGGCCTGCGCTGGAGCGCATCGATGCTTTGCTGGCGGCCGCCGAGCAAGTCCTCGCCGGGCCGCGCGAGCAGGCCCGCGCCGCGTTTGGGCTCATAATGGCAGCCGGCGCGATTGCCGCGACCGAGCGCGTCGTCGCGGATTAGCCGCGGCGCGCGGCAGGCTGGGCGAAGCTGCCCGGCGCTGGTAGATGTGCGCCCTCGACGGGCCCGAGCCGTGCTCCTACCTGCCCGGCTACGTGCCGGAGTTGTCGCTCGGGCGCAAGACCGCGCTAGATCGCCGCCGCTGGTTAGCGGCCGGCACAAAGACAGCGGCCGGCGCTTTGAGCTGGTCGCGCTGCCCGACGAGTGCGCGTTTGACCTGCTCGGCATGGGTCGGTAGCCCAGCCCACCGGCACCCCACACCACACGGCCCGGATGGTCGCCCTGCTCGGGCGGCCTCCGGGCCGTTCTCAAGGAACCCTGGTGTAGGTCAGGTCGAAGTCGGTCGTGTAGTTGGCGCCGTCCTCGGCCTTCTCCCAGCGGCCAGAGATCTTGTCGCCGTCGTCGCTGATCGTCGCGGTGAAGCGCTGGGAAAACGGGTCGCCGTCACGCCAGAGCTTCCACTCGCCCTCGCCGATGCTCATCTCATAGACGCGGCAGACGCCGCGGTCGTCGGAGTAGAGCTGGAAGTAGGTCCCGTTCGCCGCGTCACAGCCGATGATCGAGATCGTGTTCGGCGCGCCGGGCACGTCGACCGTCGTACGCACGACCAGGTGCGTGCGGGACTCGTGCCACTCAAAGCTGGCCCGTGCCTCGCCTGGCCACGGCTCGCCGTCCGGTGAGGTGGCCTCGAGCGCCCACTCGCCGAGCAGCGGCTCGAGCCTCCTCAGGGCGTCCTCCGCGGTGGGCTGGTCGACCATTTTTCTCCTCTACCCGGTCCGCGTGTAGACCTGGACCTGGACTCCGTCGGTCCCGACCGTCCGGCTCTCGGCGAGCTTGAACTTGAGCCTGTCGATGCCGTCGGGGAAGAGGCGCTGGCCGCGTCCGAGGATCGTCGGGAAGACCATCAGGCGGAGCTCGTCGACGAGGTCGGCCGCCAGCAGCGCGCGCACCAGGGTGCCGCTGCCGGCGACGAGGATCGTGCCCTCGGTCTCGTCCTTGAGCTTGAAGACCTCCGTGGCGACGTCGGCCGAGATCACCGTCGTGTTCTGCCACGCCGGATCGGTGAGCGTGTTCGAGACCACGTACTTCGGATCGTTGTTGAGCTTGTCGGCGAACGGCCCCTCGCGCGAGGGCCAGGCCTCCGCGAAGCCTTCGTAGGTGCGCCTTCCCAGCAGTTGGACGCTCGACTCCGTCAGCTCATCCATCTTGAACCTGTTGCCGTCTTCGCCGCGGTCGTACTCGAAAGTCCAACCGCCGTGCTCGTAGTCCTCGGCCCCGCCCGGGTCCTCGAAGACTCCGTCGATCGACACGAACTCGGTCACGACTAGCTTGCCCATCCCGCTCTCCTCTCCTTGCACGTTTCAAGCTAGGACCGCGGGACGCCCGTGAAGTCATCGGCTTGAGAGCTGAGACCCGGGCAGGGCGCCGCTGATGGCCGGGGCGCAGACGCCGGCGCCCGCCGACTCTTACAACAAAGGAGAACCGATGAAGCGCACAGCGCTTGGCCGGCGCGCGTCCCTGCGCGCCACGAAACCATTGCGGCGAAAAGCGCCGCTCCAGCGAACACCATCGATGGCGGCCACCGAGGGCCAGCGCGCCGCTGTCGACCGACGGTGCTGCATCGTCTGCGGGACCGATCGGCGGATCGACCCGGCGCACCTGATCCCGCGCTCGCTCGGCGGGTGCGGTGATGCCCTCTGCGTCACGGCGCTCTGTCGTCGGTGCCATCGCGCCTACGACTCCGGTCGGCTCGACCTGCCCCCCTACCTCGAGCCGGCGTGGCGGGCGCAGCTCGCGCACGCGGTCGGGCACGTCGGGCTGATCGGGGCGCTGCGACGGATCAGCGGCAATCACAGAACCCGGGACGACTCGCGGGCACCTACGCGAAATGATTACGGCAGGGCCTTCTCGAAGTACACGACCTCGGCGCCAGAGAGCTGTCCGCGCCCGACCGCACGGTACCCGGCGCTCTCGTACAACCGGTGTGCCGCGGTCTGCGTGACGGGCATATCGAGGCGCAGTTGCCGGTAGCCGAGCTCGCCCGCACGGTACTCGAGACGGGCGAGCATCGCTCGGCCAAATCCGCGGCGCCGGAACCCCGGGTGTACGCGGACTTGACTGAGCTCTGCGACCGCGTCGGTGACGTGGCGTAGGGCTCCGATCGCGATCAGGCGCCGGCCGCAGATGCCGACGAGGAACTCACCGCCGTCCTGTAGGTAGGCGGCAGCGAGCAGGTCAAGGTCCTGGTCGCGTCGACCACGTGTTCCAACTGCGCTGCTTGCAGCGTTGTCGAGGGCGCGGACGGCGCCAGCGTCGCTGGCCGCGAAGCGACGCACCTCGAGCGCGCCGCTCTCGCCGGGCGACTCCGGGTCCGGTTCGCCGTCAGAAAGCAAGGTGCGAACTGCCGCGACGCGGCTAGTTGCCGGCGGGGGCGATCCGGTAGCCGCGCTCGGCCTTCTGCACCTCGCCGCTCTTTGAGAGCTTCGACAGCGTCGTCGACACGGTGCCGCGCGCGAGGCCTGTCTTGTCGGCCACTTCCCCGGCGGTCATCGCCTCGCCGCCGGCGAGCGCGGCGAGCACGGAAGCCTTGGTCTCGCCGGGCGCCGTCCGGCGAGGGGGGCGAGCCGCCGGCTTGCTTGTTCGCCGGGCCGGGGTTCGCTTGGTCGCCGACGCAGCCGGCTTAGACGCAGTCGTCTCGGCAGGCTTGCGAGCTGACGTCTCGGAGGAGCGCGGGTCGAGCGCGGCGAGCGCCTTACGGAGCCGGTCGGCCTCATGGGTGAGCTGGTCAAGGCGCTGCTGAATCTGTTCACGCAGTCGGTCGATCACGGTCCACTTCCTCAAGGTTGGGGAGCGGGCGATCCTACCCGGCCGGTCGACGGAAGCGCCAGCTGATGGGGGAGGGGGTGACGTCATCGCGACGGCTCCGAGCGAGGAAGCGCATTCGGATCCGCCTCGCCGTGGCACCGGCGCTGACACCACGACGCACAGCACTTCCACACACACAGACACACATCAACAAGAGAAACGGCCGCCCCGAGTGACTGGGACGGCCGCCAAAACCAATGCCCACGCGACGTCTTTGGCGAGTCACGCGCGGGCACCGACCCCAGGAGGGTACCTGATGCACACCCCGTCAAAACGCATTCTGTCCGCGCTCGCGTTCGAGCGCGGCGAGGAGTACGACCCAGCGGCGCCGGTCGCGCCGGACCTGCTCGAGACGCTGTCACTGGTCGAGCAGGCGCGTCCGGTGATCAGCGAGGACGGCCCATACGAGCGGGCGCGCCAGCGCCGGCGCGAGCGTCCCGAGCGGGGCGGGATCCCGGCCTGGTTCTCGGCCGAGGACCTGATCGCGGCGCCGTGGGAGCAGGCGGACTGTCGGTTTGTCTGACCGGTCCGAGCAGGGCCGGCGCGCCGAGTCACGCGGCGCTCGGCCCGCCGCCGGGAGCAGCCGCGGGTTCGGGCGCGAGCGTGGCGAGCCGCAAGCGCGGAGGCCGACGTGCACGACGCTACTGGCCGGGTACCAATCGCCGGACGCCCGGGCCGCTCAGGGCAGGACGGTAACCAGCACGATGATCACGACGATCGCGGCCGATGCCGTGAGTGCGCAACGGGCCAGCGAACGACGCAGGCGCGTCGCGAGCGGTGAAGCCAGCGGCCCAAGCCAGCCGGCCGGGATCAGCGTGAGCAGCGGCCAGCGGCGCCTGGCCCGAGCCAGGATGACCTTCGCCATTCGACGGTCGAGCCTGTCGGCCAATGCGCTGAGCATCCCGGGCAGGGTACGTCCTGGGGCACGGGAGAGCTGCAACCGATCACGCAACAGCGCGGACGAGCGAGCTGCTCCGCGAGCGCCGGCGGCTCGACGCCGGCTTGGAGCCACGAGCCGGGCTCCGCGAAGAGGATCGATCCCGGCCGCAGCACGGCGCGCTCGCGGACTCCTAGCGAGCACCGGCCTTGGTGACCCGGCTCCCGCCGACGCGGACGCCGTTTCTCACCGCCCCGCGGGGCGGTCACACAGTCACAACCACAACCTCCAAAGGAGGTCACATGTACAGGTCCACTTCGACCATCCTGGTGGCCGAGGAGCACGACGCCACGCGCGTGTTCCTGGCCGACAATCTGACCGCCGACGGCTACCGGGTGCTGATCGCCCCGGACCGGGCGAAGGCGCTCGCTCTGCTGTCAACGGCCCATCCCGACCTGATCGTCGTCGACGTCAATGGGCAGACGCTCGCGCTAGTCGACGCGATCCGTTCCGGCGAAGGGGTTGCCGGTCGCGTCGATCCCGGCATCCCGGTGATCGTGCTCAGCCGCGACGCCGATCGCCTGCAGCGGATCCGGGTGCTCGAGCGCGGCGGCGACGACGTCGTACGCAAGCCGTTCGCCTATCCCGAGCTTCGCGCCCGGATCGCGGTGGTGCTACGTCGTGCGGAGACCCGGCAGGCGGGAAGCGTGTTGCGTGCGGGTCCGATCGTGATCGATCTGCGTTCGCGCGAGGTGCGCGTGTTCGACCGGCCGGTGGCGCTGTCGGGCAAGGAGTATGAGCTGCTGGTCACGCTCGCCGGCGAGCCGACCCGAGTGTTCACCCGCGAGGAGCTGCTGCGCCGCGTCTGGAGGTTTCAGAGCTTCGGCCGCACGAGGACCGTCGACAGCCATGCGTCGCGGCTGCGACGCAAACTGTGCGGCGAGACCGACGACAAGCTGGTCATCAACGTGTGGGGCGTCGGCTACCGGCTGTGCGATCCCGGGAGCGTCCGATGAGCGAGCAGGAGGCGACGCCTCGGAGCGTCGAGGGTCTCTACCAGTCTCCCGGCTGGCGCGCAACAACGTCGACTGGTACCGGCTGCTCGATCTCTGCGGGGTGACCGACACGGTGATCGGCGACGCCGACGGGCTGTATCACCCCGGCTCGTTCAACGACCGGCTGCTGCTCGGCCTGAAGGGCACCATGTCCGAGGCCGAGCTGCACGTGCTCCGGGCCCGGCTGGAGGGCGGGATCCGGAACAAGGCCGCGCGCGGGGAGCTGCGCAAGGCGCTGCCGGTCGGGCTTCAGTGGGGCGAGGAGGAGGGCGAGATCCTGCTCGATCCCGACGAGGCGGTGCGCGGCGCGCTCGGAACGATCTTCGACCGGTTCGCCGAGCTGGGGTCGGTCCGCCGGCTCGCGATCTGTTTGCGCAACTGCCCGTATCGCGACGCCGTGCGAGAGAACCAGCCGGTCGTTTGCACGCTCCACCGTGGTATCACCCGCGGCCTGCTCGACGTCCTCAAACCCGACGCCGAGCTCGCCGAATTCGTGCCGCGTGACCCAGACGAGGCCGGCTGCCTGATCGAGCTCAGCGGGATCGGCGACCGCGGCGTCACGAGCTGAGCGCCAGGGCGCGAGCGTACAGTGAAGCGCCATCCGGCCCTGCTGCCTCTTTCCGCGGGATCATCACCATGCGCTGGTGATCGCCCGCGAACTACGCCGCGCAACGGACCAGACGGCCGCCGAGGCTGGCGCGGTGTTCCTGAGCCACTGGCACGCCGAAGAGACGCAACACTTCCGGCTCGAAGAGGAGATCCTGCTCCCAGCCTACGCGGCCTACGGCGACCCCGACGATCCCGCTGTCGTCCGGATGCTGAGCACCGAGGAGCTTGCACGGGCGTTGGACTGACAGACGCGTGGCGCACTGCTCTCAATACACTCCGGACTCGATGAGCACCGTCAAGGGGCCCGTTGGAATAATCACAGGGGGTTTGTCGGGGATCGGTGCCGCGACGGCCGTGGAATTTGCCCGTCTTGGAGCATCGCTTGTTCTGGCTGATGTCGCCACCCACCACGGACCGCAACTGGCCGCCAAGGTGGGTGAGCTCGGGGGAGCGGCGACGGTGGCCGAATGTGACGTCACCGATTATCAGGCGGTTCAGCGGCTCGTGGACCAGACGAGCGCTGATCTGGGACGGCTTGACTTCATGGTCGCAAACGCCGGCATCGCCGAGCAGAGCCGGATCGCGAGCGGCGATCCGGCCCGGTGGGCCGCGGTTGTGCAGACGAACCTACTCGGCACGATGCATTGTGTCCGTGCGGCGCTGCCGGTGATGCGACGGCAGCGCGAGGGTCACATCATGATCGTTGGGTCGACGTCGGGTCGCGAGCCATACGTGGGCGAGCCCGCGTACCTGGCAAGCAAATACGGGGTTGTCGGTTTTTCGTACGCGCTGAGGATGGAGTGCGCCGAGTACGGCGTCCGCGCCACCGTCGTCGAGCCCGGGACTGTGGACACGCCACTGACCCGGGGACCCGCCTCCGTCCGCGCCCTGCTCGAGCAGATGCATCCGCTAGCGCCGGAGGACGTCGCTCGCGCGCTCGTGTTCGCCTTTCAGCAGCCACCGCACGTGGTGATCAGCGAGCTCGTGATCCGGCCGCTCGACGAGGCGGTCAACGCCGACATGTCGGATAGCGGCGAGGACGTCTAGCAGTTAGCCAGCGGTCGGTTCGGGATATATGGCGGCCGGGTCCATGAAGTCGAGCGCGTGGCCACTGCCCGACTCGATGACGCACTTGAAGCCCGGCTCGGTGTCGAGGTAATACCACTCGATGTGGTCGCCGATCCCAGCCTTGGCCGTGATTCCGAGGCCCATGGCCGCGAACTGGTCGATGACCCGTTGTGACTCCTCGGGAAGCTTGAACATCACCGCCAGTGAGCCGATCCCCTCGCCCTTGGTGTCGAGCATCCGCTGCCAGGGATTGTCCCCGCTCCGCGGCTCGATCAGCTCGAAGTTCAGATCACCGACCTGCGTCTCCGCCCAGCGGATGTTGAAGTAGTCGACCGGTCGGCCGTCGAGCTCACAGTCGTGCATGATCGTCGTCCCGTCGGACTCGAAGATCTTCCATGGCCCCCAGCCGAACGCCTCGTGATAGGCGCGCATCCGCGCGTCGAGGTCGCGGACGACGACTGAGACCTGGGTGATCCCGTAGTTGAGAGCCGAGGGCTTCTCGGTCGGCGGCGCGTCCGGGGTCGGGTACACGTACGCCGGGCGCACGAAGTCGACCGCATGGCCGCTGCCGGACTCGATCAGGCAGCCGAACTGCTCCTGCGTGTCGAGGTAGTAGTACTCAATGTGTTCGCCGATGTTGGCCTGCATCGTCACCGGCATCCCCCGAGCGGCGAATTCGCGCTTGACGGCCGCGCCCTCTTCCATGGTCTTGAACATCACCGCGATCGACGCGACGCCTTCACCGCGTTGGGCGATGAACTCCTTCCAAAGGCTCGGGCCGTCGACCGGCTCGAGCAGTTCAAAGTTGAGCGAGCCGACCATCACCTCCGCGCCCTTCAACGTGTAGTCGACGTGCTCACCGCGAAGCTCCGTGTTGTGATGCGTTGGCGGTTTGTGGTCGAACACATCCCACCCCGACCATCCGAACGCTCGCCAGTAGCGCTCCATCGTCTGTTCGAGGTCGCTCACGGCTAGCGAGACCTGCGTGATCGGATACTGAAGCCCTGCGAAGCCACGCGGCAGATCGCTCGAAGTCCTGGTCACGTCCTCTCCTCCAGTGGGTTGTGTTGTGATCGGCCCTGAGAGAAGGGAGGAGGCGCGGCCACGCTCTCGGTGCTCCAGTCGCTATAGAGGGCCAGGGGGTAGGACGCGGTGACGACCACGCCGCGTGCGTACTCCACGACGCGGCCATCGGCGCTATAAGCCTTGGTCGCGATCTCTATCAGTGGCGACCCGGGCTTGACGTCGAGGTATTTCGCTTCGGCCTTGGACGCCGTGGTCGCGATGATCTCGCCCTCGGCGCGCATTTCAACGATTCCGTGCTCCGCGAGAATGCCCTCACTCGTCAGATGGGGGTTATCCAGAGTTGCGTCAGCGAGGAATTTACACAGCTCATACGGATAGTACTGGTCAAGCACGATAATCGGGATGTCATCTGCGTAGCGGATCGACTGAATGTGCAGCATGTCGCCTTCGACGAGTTCCTTCGCTCGGTCAGCGATCTCAGCACTGGCCTTTAGTCGCTCCACGCACAGAATCTTCTTGGAGGGCGACAATCCGCGTTGCGCGATGTCCTTGGTGAGGCTATGCCACTGCTGCATACGCAGCACCATCAGTGGCTGACGGGCGAATGTGCCGCGTCCGGGCCGGCGCACGACGAGCCCCTCGTTGGCGAGGTCACTCATTGCCTGCCGGACTGTCGTCCGGCTGACGCCGAAGTGCGCTACCAGATCCTCCTCTGTAGGCATTGGGTCGTCGGCGCTCCACTCGCCGAGCCGGATCCTCTCGCGCAGCAGATTCCGGATCTGAAGGTAGAGCGGAACCCCGGTTTCTTCGCTGATCGTTGCGTCAGTCCAGCGTGTCTCCCTGGAGTCTGAACGGCGTTGCGCCGCTCGCCGTTGGCCGACCGGCACGTCAGTCCCTATCGACTGGGTGAGGACGCATCACGCGAGCGCGTACTTGTAGAAGTTCCTCTCCTGGTCCTCGCCGTAGCTCGCCGATGCCCGGAAATTGCGCACCCGGGCGCTAACGAGGTCGAGCCGTTGCGGGTAAACGAGCGGGACCCAGAGCACATCGTCGCGCACTACGATTCGGCCGATCTGCCGGTAGATCGACGCGATCTCCGACGGAGTGGTCGCGCGATGTCCCTGCGTCGCCAGCTTGTCAAGAGTCGGGGACTTGACGTAGGGATAGTTGGTGCCGCCCGAGATTCCCGCCGTGGTGAACGACGTGTCAACAATGTAGGAGCCATGTGGATATAGCAGCTCGTAGGCCCACAGCATCATCCCGGCGGGAAGGCTGCCGGCGAGTGTCACGAATGCGTCGTACTCCATCGGGATGTAGTTGACATTGAGCCCAATCGCCGACAGGTCCGCCTGGATGACCTGCGCGACCGCCTCAAAGGGGAAGCGGTTCGAGCTCCACATCTTGACGCTGGCACCACTCGGCAGGCCGGCGCTTGCAAGGAGGCTCTTGGCCTCAGACGGGTTATAGGTGTAGGCGACACCGTCATCGTAATAGGGGCTCAGGGGGGAGAAGAAGGTCCCATTGGCGACCGTGCCGAGCCCGTGCATCGCCTGGAGGATCCGCGGCTTGTTGACGGCCATGGCAATCGCCTGGCGCACCTTGAGGTTCTTGAGCACTGGGTCTTTGAGGCTCAGGTTGAGCCAGTAGCAGTTGTTCTGCGTCGTCTTGACGGCTTGGTGGTCACTCGTATACCGGGGTGTGAGGACGGTGGCGACGGAACCCGACGGGACAGGGTCGTACATCATGTCATCCTGGTTGTCCTCAATCCGGAGCATGCCAAGCGAACTCTGGATCCCTAACCGCCAGGTGACGCCTGCGTATTGCGGGACTCCCGGTTTCCAGTAGCTCTTGTTCCGGTTGAGAGTGATCGCGCTCTCTCGATTGGTCACCTGGACGGTGAAGGGTCCGGTACCGACGGGCGCCCAGTTGAACTTGCTTAACCCCATCTGCTCGACCAGGGCCTGCGGGACAGCCCCGGCCATGTAGTGCGAGTTGACGTAGATGAACGCGCTGTCGGGAACCTCGAACTCGAACACGATGTGGTGAGGATCAGGAGTCGTGATCCCGCTCAGCGTCTTCGCCTTCTCGTTCAGGACCGCTGACATGCCGACGATCGGCAGCGACGTGAACAGAGGTCCGATCTCCGAGCCGAAGGACGGGATCACAAGGCGCTCGAACGAGTACTTGTAATCGGCGCTGGTCAACGGCATGCCGTTGCTGAATTTGATCCCGGGTCGCAGCGTGAACGTGTAGCGCAGATGGTTGTTCTCGATCTTCGGAAAGCCCGTGGCGACCAGCGGGACGAGATGGCCATTGCTGTATGGATCGAGCGTAAGCAGCGACTCGTACAGCGCGTGCTGTCCGCAGGCGGCAGCCCCGTTCCACCATTTCTGGGCATCGAGTCCCGGGATCGTGGTGCTCATCGAGAATTTCAGGACCGCCTGCTTGTCGAGCTGGGCGCTGCTGGACGTTGCCGCGCTTGAACCGCACGCGCTCAACACGGCACCTAGCCCGGCCGCTCCGAGACCGAACACGGCTCCCTGGCCTAACAACTCGCGTCGGGTCAGATTTCCAGAAATGGAATCGACTGCCGTTTCCGGCTCGAATGCATCGGCCATACAGGCCTCCCTCTCCGGTGGAAGCCCACGCCGACAGAAGCGCGCGTGGACCCAGCAACCACCACTTCGAGGCTGCCTTCCGAGTCAGCGTCGCGGCGTGGCGCCCAATGTTGCAACAATACTATCTTTGTGCTGGCGGTGCAACAGGTGGTCGCAACCCTGGTTGGCCGTCCTCTGGCCAGCCGCTCAGCGCAAGGTCCTCGGGCCCCGATTGGCCGCCACGACGCGGGCGGGGCCACTCCAGGAGGTCTCTCATGCATACCGGATTCGCGGATCGAGCAGTGCGTTCGCGATATCGGCGATCAGGTTGAAGACGACGACTGCGGTCGTCGCGACGATGATGGTGCCAAGAACGACCGGTATGTCGTTGGCGCTGATCGCGTTCCAGGCCTGCTGTCCGATTCCCGGCCAGCCGAATACCTGCTCGACTACCAAAACGCCGCCGAGGAAGATTCCGAAGTCGAGCCCGATCATGGTGATCGCCGGACCGACCGAGTTGCGGAGCACGTGGCGTCGCATCACCGTCCACTCGGACAGTCCCTTCGCCCGGCTGTTGCGCACGAAATCCTCGCCGAGAACGTTGAGCACCGACGAGCGAACCATCCGCGCGTACCAGGCGGCACCGGGCAGGCCAAGCGCGAGGGCCGGCAGAACAAGCGCGGGCAGCGATGCCGTCGCTCCGAGCGGAAAGAGCGGGATCTTGTAGGCAAACAGGTACAAGAGGACGAAGCCGAGGACGAACTGCGGCACCACGACGCCGAGCAAGGAGCCCGTGAGAACGGCGCGATCTGCCGGCCCGTGCCACCGAATCGCCGCCAAAAATCCGAGCGGAAGTCCGATTGCCACCTCGATCAGCAGCCCGGCAGCGGCGAGCTCGAGGGTCGCCGGGAGGCGCCCGAGCACGAGCGAACGGACCGATTCACCGGTCGAGAACGAGGTGCCGAGGTTGCCGTGCAGTAGGCGGCCGAGGTAACGGAGGTACTGCACGATCACCGACTGATCGAGTCCAAGCGTGCGCCGCGCAAGCTCGTACTCCCGGTGTGACGCGCGCACGCCTGCGTATAGGCGCGCCGGGTCGACCGGAGACAGGAACGTCACCCCGAACGTGATCACCGTCATCGCCAGCACGACAACGACCGCCCAGCCTAGCCTGCCAACGACGTAACGGGTCATCGAAGACCTCGCCTCCACGCGTGGGCGGGGCGCCCGAGAGCCGACGTGCGGGCGTCGGTCATAGCCCGAACCGGGGCGGCGAGTCCGAGTGACAGGCCGTCCACGGCGGCATGAACATCATAATGTCACTACATTAGTGAAGATGCAACCGTCAGCGGCGATTTGTAGGGGCGACCACCGGAACGCGCTCAAGCATCGTGTCCGCGGGCGGTTCTCGGCTAGGCCGCGGCACCGCGGAGGCTCGGCTCAGGACGCGGAGGCTCGGCTCAAGAGAGGTCTGGGGCCTCAATTGTCCATGTAGTTACATTACGATAAAGTAGGTTTGTGGAGGACCGCCTCGCAGAACCAGAGCCTCCAGGCGAGGGTCCGTCGGCCACCAGACCTGGCGCGCGGAGGGGCCTGAGGACGTTCTTCTCACCGTTCAATGCCGGGGCCGGGGCCAGGAGGGTCGGCGCCGCAGTTGCCGAAGACACAGCACCCGGCCACCAGGACATCGGGGAATCCGATCCGCTGGGCGCCGCGCGCGGCTACTGGCGCACCGCTTCGTATGAGTTTCGGCACGACCGGCTGGCGATGGTCGGTCTCGTGTTCGTGATCCTGCTGATCCTGGCCGCGATCTTCGCACCGCTGATCGCGCCCTACCCGCCCAATGCGCAACTCCCGACCGGCCTGACAGTGGCCGGAAACCCGCGTCCGCCGGGCGGCCTATTCCTGCTCGGGACCGATCCTCTCGGCCGTGACGAACTATCGCGGCTGCTGTTCGGCGCCCGGATCTCACTCGTCGTGGGCCTAGGCTCGGCCGGCATCGGTGCTGCGCTCGGTCTCGTGATCGGCGGCGTCGCCGGTCTGTTCGGGGGGTTCACCGACAAGCTGCTGATGCGTCTGGCAGACGTTCTCCTCAGCTTCCCGATCCTGCTACTGGCGACCGCGGTTCTGGCGGTGACGCAACCGGGAGTTGTGTCGATCAGCATCATCGTCGGGATCGGCTTCGGCGCCTATCTGGGCCGCGTGGTCTACACGCAGGTGGTGACTTTGCGCGAACGAGACTTCGTGCTGGCCGCGCGGACGGCGGGCGTGAGCCGCAGCCGGATCCTCGTGCGCCACGTCCTGCCGCATGTGATGCCGAGTGTGATCGTCTTCAGCACGCTGGGAGTAGCAACCGCGATCCAGCTCGAGGCAGCGCTCAGCTACGTCGGCCTCGGGATCCATCCGCCAACGGCGTCGTGGGGGAACATGATCGCTGACGGCCAGAATTACCTCACCACCGACGTCTGGCTCGTCCTACTCCCCGGGATCGCGATCATGTTCGCGATGCTCGGCTTCTCACTGGTCGGTGACGGTCTCCGCGATGCCCTCGATCCGACTCTTGAGCGCACCGTCCAGGTGAAGCTCGGAGGGCTCGGATGACCCATCATCGACTCGACCGGATTCGCGAGGACCTGAACGGAACATGAAAGAGACGGCATCGGCAACGCTGCCCGACGACCGCGACTCGGCGGCGCTCGTCGTGCGGCGCCTTTCGACCGTGTATGGAACGTCGTACGGCCGGATCGTCGCGGTCCGCGATGTCTCGTTCCGGATCGAAGCCGGGGAGGCCGTCGGAATCGTAGGGGAGTCTGGGTCCGGGAAGACCGCGATTGCTCTGGCGCTGCTCGGTCTCTTGCCCCGCAACGGACGAATCGTCGACGGCGAGATATCACTCGGCGGCGTTTCGCTGGTGAACGCCAGCAAAAAGCTCCTACGGGACGTCCGCGGGCGGCGGATCGCGATGGTCTTCCAGGATTCGATGACGTCGCTGAACCCTCTGATGCCGATCGGAAAGCAGATCTCCGAGGGCATGGTCGCTCACCTCGGGATGAGCGCGGACGAGGCGCGCCGGCGGGCGCTTGAGTTACTGGAGGAGGTCGGCGTTCCCGACCCCGTCACCCGGCTGGGCCAGTATCCCCACCAGTTGAGCGGCGGGCTTCGCCAGCGCGTTGCGATCGCGGTCGCGATCGCCTCGAACCCGGACGTGCTCGTCGCCGACGAGCCAACCACGGCGCTCGACGTGACGATCCAGGCGCAGATCCTCGACCTGCTTGAGCGCGAGCGCCGACGCCGCGGCATGGCACTGATTCTGATCACTCACGATCTCGGCGTGGTCGCCAGCGTGACTGACCGAGTGATCGTCATGTACGCCGGCCGCGTGGTCGAGGCTGGCACCACCAAAGACATCTTCTCCGATCCCCGCCACCCGTACACCCTCGGGCTGATGAACTCGATGCCGCGGATCGACTCATCGCTCGACGATCGGCCGGCGACGATCCCCGGGTCACCGCCGACCGGCTATCGAGAGGTGGCCGGGTGTCCGTTCTCGCCACGGTGCACCTGGGTACGGGCCGCCTGTCGCACCGAATACCCACCCCTGGAGAGAGTCGCGGATGCTTCGCCCGCCCACGAGGCGGCGTGCCTGATCGATGTGAGAACGGACGACCCGAGCGCATGAGTGGGGAAAACGGCGCCGTCCCACTCGTCCAGGCCGACGATCTAGCCGTCACGTTCGAGCTCGCGGCACGCAGCTGGAAATGGAAACCCGAGGTGCTGCACGCTGTCGACGGCGTCAGCTTCGAGCTTCGGCGGGGAGAATCACTCGCCCTCGTTGGCGAGTCGGGCTCCGGGAAGACGACCACCGGCCGCGCTCTGCTCGGGCTGTATCGCCCGGCCCGCGGCTCGGTCCGGTTCGATGGCGCCGAGGTGAGCAAGCTGAAGGGAGCCGAGTTGAAGCGGTTCCGAGGACGGGCGCAGATGATCTTCCAGGATCCCTACGCCTCGTTGAACCCGCGCATGAAAGTTGGGTCGATTATCGCCGAGCCGTTGCAGACGCACGGTTACGGCTCGGCCCGGAAGCGTCGCGATCGCGTGGCCGAGATGCTCCAGCTCGTCGGCCTGCCACCCGATGCGGCAAACCGGTTCCCCTATGCGTTCTCAGGTGGACAGCGCCAGCGTGTCGGCATTGCGCGAGCGCTTGCGCTGCGACCCGAGTTCGTCGTTGCCGACGAGCCCGTCAGCGCCCTCGACGTCTCGGTGCAGGCACAGATCCTGAACCTGCTCGCCGACCTGCGGGACGACCTGTCGCTGACGATGGTGTTCATCGCACACAACCTCGCCGTGGTCCGTCACATCGCCACGCGCGTGGCCGTCATGTACCTGGGCCAGCTGGTCGAGGTCGGCGGGCGTGACGAGGTCTTCTCGCGTCCTGCGCATCCGTACACCCGGGCGCTCCTGCGCGCAGTGCCCCCACCCGACCCGGCGGCAGGCTGGAGCGGAGCGGGGGTGTCGCTGCGCGGCGACATTCCAAGTCCTGTCAATCCGCCTGCGGGCTGTCGTTTCCACACCCGCTGCCCAGAGGCAATCGACATATGCAGGCGTGTTGTGCCGGCCGTGCAGACCTTCCCCTCCGGTCGGCAGGTGGCGTGCCATCTCGCGTCCCCCGCCACGGTCGAGGCCAAGCCACCGCTGCCCGAGCCCGATGCGAACGGGAGCGAGGATCCCACCGCGCCGTAGTTGCAGCGGACGAAACTTAGTAGTAATGTACTAACAATACACGCTTAGGCGGCACGCTCTCGTAGCCTTCGGAGGTGTCTCGAAACGCTCTGCGAGGGCGGGTGGAACAAGCAACCGAGCCCCGACGATGGAGGACTGGGTGGATGCGGCTGTGATGGCCCCTGGCAAGGCGAGACGGATGCGGCGTGTGATCGATCCATCCGGGCACGCCGTGATCCTGCCATTGGACATCGTCGTGCCGGTGGGTCCATTTGCCGGAGCGCAAGACACCGGTGCGCTTGTGGACATGGCCGGCGCGGTCGGGGTGGATGCCGTCATCCTCAGGTGGGGAGAGGCGAAACGGTTCGTCGATCGTCTCTCCGGCTCAGTCGGCCTGATCGTGCGAGTGAGTGGCGCCACGGGTCTCCACAACAACGACCGGCCGCCGGTCCTCCTCAATACGGTCCTTGCCAGCGTGTCGATCGGCGCGGATGCCGTCTGCATCGATGTCGAACTGGGAGGAGACCGGGAGAACGAGTCGCTGGCCGCGCTCGCGCGATTGTGCGAGGACGCCGAGGCGCTCGGCATAGTCGTGCTGGCGGAGGTTCACATAGCCCCAGCTCCTGCTCCTGGCGGAACCAGTGAGGTGGAGGCGCTTGCCTGGGCGACCCGCGCCGCTCGGGAGACCGGTGCCGATCTCGCGAAGGTCTCCTACCTCGGCTCGACGGAGGCCATGGCGAGGATCTGCGAGCTGGCCGGGATCCCGATCGTGGTCGCCGGCGGTGCTCCCCGCGAGCCTCGGGAGGCGCTGCAGGCTGCGGATGAGGCACTCCGCGGCGGAGCAGCCGGCACTGCATTCGGTCGCAACGTGATCGGACATCCATCGCCCCCCGACATGCAACGCGCGGTCATCGATCTCGTCCGCGGCCGCGACACACTCGGCGACATTCTGGCCAGGCTTGGGGCGGCGACGCCCGCCATGCGGGATGGCGAGGCGCTGCGCTGAAATGCCCACTCCGGGCCTGATGCACGACCCACCACGACGCGTGCTGGTCACGGGGGCGGCGGCGGGCATCGGCAAGGCGGCGGCGCTTCGTCTCGCGACCGAGCGCTCTTCGGTCGCGCTGGTAGATGTTCGAGAACGCGAGCTGGCCGCTGTGGCGCAGGAGGCACGCGGGCACGGAGTTGACGTTCTCGAACTGGTAGCTGACGTCGCTGACGAGGCGGCGGTGGTTAGCGCGTGCGACCGGGTTAGAGACGCCTGGGGCGGTCTCGATGCTGCCGTCGCGGCGGCGGGGATCTCCATGAGCACTACCGGCGACGCTCGCGTCGATCAGCTCGAGCTGGCGGTCTGGGAGCGAATCATCCGCACGAACCTGACTGGGATGTTCATCACGTGCAAGCACGCCGTCCGGCTGATCGCGGCGTCTGGAGGAGGTTCGATTGTGATGATCGGATCGCCGACGGGGATGTACGGCTTCGCCTACGGTGAGCATGCCTACAGCGCCTCGAAGGGTGGGTGTCATGCACTCGCGCGCAATATGGCGGGCGAGCTGGCCTCGCTCGGGATACGCGTCAACATCGTCGTGCCGGGGTTCATCGACACTGCGATGAACGCCCACGTCGTCGCCGACGCCAAGTTGCTAACCGAGGCAGAGCGGCTGATCCCGCTCGGCCGCATCGGCCAGCCGGCTGAGATCGCCGGTATCGTCGCATGGCTCACCTCGCCCGACGCGAGCTACGCCACCGGGGGCTATTTCACGGTCGACGGAGGGCAGACATGCCTGTAGATCTGGGTCGAATCGACCCTCGCCTTTTGGCCCGCGTCGATGATTCGCGGCCGCGGGGCGCGGTGATCACCGGACTGGTCGGCGTTTCGTCACCACCGCACCGAAGGAGTCAGAGATGAATGCTCAGGGCAGGTTGCTATCAGGTGCTCAGCTGACGCCGCGCCGGATGATCGGACGTGCGCGAACCGAACTGCCGACGCCGGCGCTCGTGCTCGATCTCGAGCGGATGCGCGAGAACATCGCCACGATGGCCTCATCGACGGCCGGGCGCACCGCCGTCCGTCCTCATTTCAAGGTGCACAAGTGCCTCGAGATCGCGCACGAACAGGTGGCTGCCGGCGCGATCGGTATGACCGCGGCGACGGTGTCGGAAGCTTTGACGCTCGTCCGCGGCGGCTTTGACGAGATCCTGATCGCCAACGAGGTCGTTTCCCCTGGCAAGGCGGCACTCGTCGCCCAGCTCGCCGGCGAGGCCCGGGTCACCGTCGCGGTCGACGACCCCGACGTCGCAGCCGTGCTCTCGGCCGCGGCCTGTGGCGAGGGAACCGAGGTCGGGGTACTAGCCGAAGTCGACGTCGGCATGCACCGAGGCGGGGTGCGGTCGATCGAAGAGGGCCGGGCGCTGGCCCAGTGGCTGAACGTGCTGCCGGGCATCACCCTCCGAGGCGTGATGGGCTACGAGGGACACGTGGTGACCGAGCCCGATCGCCAGCGGCGCAGCGACGGCGCACGCGAGGCGATGGACCTGCTCGCGCAGCACGTCGATGCGCTGCGCACCGACGGACGTGAGATCCAGATCGTGTCCGCGGGCGGCACGAACACGTACGACATGACGGGTGCGGATCCCCGGGTGACCGAGCTGCAGGCTGGGACCTACGTAGTGATGGACGCGGGCTACGCGCGCCTCGCCCCAGCGTTCCACCCCGCGTTGACGGTGCTCGCGACGACCGTCAGCCGGAAGGGGACGACCGCGGTCCTCGACTGTGGGGCCAAGACGATTGCGGGAGACGTGTCAGGGCCGGTGCCACCGGTCGGAAGGCTGCGAGAGCTGCACGAGGAGCACATGTTGCTCGATCTCGAGGCCGACGACGCACGCCCGGCCGTTGGGGATGTGCTCGAGGTGACCGTCGGCTATAGCGGCGGCACGATCAACCTACACGACGTGTACTTCGTTGCCTCGGGCGCCGAGATCGTCGACGTGTGGCAGATCAACGCCCGAGGTCCTGGCTGGACCAATGGGTCCGAGCGGCAAGCGGGCGACCGATGAGCGGCCTGGCCTCCGAGCGCCGGCTATCGCGGCGCGAACTCTGGTACGGACGGGACGAGGCGCCGCCCCAGTGCGAGATCGTGCACGCCGGCGGGCTGAAGGTGGAGCTCGAGGGGCCGCAGATCCGCACGGTCCGCGCCGGCGACGTTGAGATTCTGCGCGGCGTCTACATGGCCGTCCGCGACGAGGAGTGGGGGACTGTCCCCGGCACCCCGGCCGGACTGGAGCTGCACCGCGGCGACGGCGAGTTTGCGAGCAGCTTCACGATGAGCCATCGGCAGCCCCCGCTGTCGTTCGACTGGACGGGACGGATCGAGGGTGACCCGTCCGGAACGGTGTCGTTCCAGTTCGACGGGCTGGCGCTCACGGCGTTCCGGTACTGCAGGATCGGATTCTGCCTGCTCCATCCCCCGCCGGAGTACGCCGGGCAGAGGTACCACGGCCGCTCACCCGATGGCCCACTCGAGGGAACGCTGCCGCTCACGATCGGCCCGCAACTGTTCGAAGGTGGTCTTGACTGGCCGCTGTTTCCGTCCGTCAGCGAGCTCGAGGTGTCCCTGGCGAGTGGAGTTCAGGTCCACATGCTGTTCGAGGGCGATCTGTTCGAGATGGAGGACCAGCGCAACTGGACCGACGCCTCGTTTAAGACATATTGCACGCCGCTGAAGCTCGGCTATCCGTTCGACGCGTCGACCGGTCAGCGGTTCTCGCAGAAGGTGACGATTCACGTGTCCGGTCGCCCGGCTACCAGGAGCGCCGGCCCCGATCTTCTACGGGTGACGTTCGACAGGGACGGCGAGCGGCCGCTGCCTTCGATCGGTCTAGGCTTCCCACGAGCGACCGCCCACCATTCCACGGCGGAGACCAACCTGCTGGCGCGAGCACATCCGCGCCACCTTCGCCTCGACGTCGATCTCGCGCGCGACGATTGGATCGCGAGCCTGGCCGCTGGAGCGGACGCCGCCAGCGCGCTCGGTTGCCCGCTCGAGGTCGCCGCCTTCGCCGAGAGCGAGGGCCAGCTCGATCGGTTCGTGCCCGAGCTGGCGGCGATGCCGTCGGCGCGCCTGCTCGTGTTCACCCGCGGTCAACAAATGTCTAGCCCGCAGATGACGGCTCACGCGCGCCGCGTGTGCGCCGAACACAGTCTCCAGGTACCGGTGATCGGTGGCACCGATGGCTGGTTTGCCGAGCTGAACCGCGACCGGCCCGACCCCAGCGCGATGGACGGGCTGGTGTATTCGATTACGCCACAGGTCCATACGTTCGACGAGGGGTCGATAGCGCAGTCGCTCGAGGCGCAACCCGGCACGGTCACGACCGCGACCACGTTCGCGGCCGGCCTTCCGATTCTGGTTGGTCCGATCACCCTGCGTCCGCGCGATCCAATCGAGACCGAGCCATCTCCCGAGAGGACCGATTTGCTGCCATTCTCGGTTGATCCTCGTCAATCGTCGTTGTTCGCCGCGGCTTGGACAGTGGGCAGTATCTCGGCGCTTGCGCAGGCGGGCGCGGCGAGCCTCACCTACTATGAGACGGTCGGTTGCCGCGGCATCATCCCCGGCGATGCGCCGCTTCCTTCGCGAGAGTCGTTCGCAACGGTGCGCTCGGGAGGAGCGTATGCGATGTTCCACGTGTTCGCCGACGTGCTCGAGCTTGGACCAGAGACGATGATTCTGCGCTGCCAGCCGGGCCGGCCGTCGGAGCTGGCGGCTCTGGCCCTTCGCACTGATGATCGACTACGCATCCTGATCGCCAACCTCACGCCGGCGCCGCTGAGAGTCGTGCTGGATCCTGGTCAGTCGGTGGAGATGGAGATTCGCGTGCTCGACGACACGACCGCGCTGCAAGCCCTGGCCGATCCACTCGCCTACAGGGGGCGATCGGGGGCGCCCGTCACGTCAACTGCACTCGCGGCGCCATTGGAACTGGGCCCATTCGCGGTCGCGCGGCTCGATGGCCGTCTGCCCGTTCGCTGACCCGCGCGCGATGATGACCCGGCTGCTGGCGCTCGACCTCGGGACCACCTCATTCAAGGCCGTGGTGTACGACGAGCACGGGCGCAAGCTCCACGAACAACGCGCCGACCCGCCCGACCGCCGGATCCAGGTCGCGCGAGTGCCCGTCGATATCTGGGAGCCGGAGGAGCTGTGGCTGACGGTCACCGATCTCTGCCGGCGCGTGGTCGAGCCCTTCGCCGGCGCTGTGGATGCGCTCGCGATCGCGCAGCTTGGATTGATCGGCGTGCCGCTGAACGACGCCGATGCGCCCAATTTTCCCTTTGTCACCTGGCTGGATCCATCGGCCGTAACCGCGAACATCCTGACTCGCAGCGGGTTGACCGACACGGGATTGTTTGCGGTCGCGGGTAACCGCCTCAACTCGATTTACCCTCCCGCCTGGATCGGCTGGCTCTCGGAGCACGAGCCGCGCTTCGCCGACGGCATGGTTCGCTGGGTGTTCGTCGGTGATTGGCTGGCGTACCGACTATCGGGCGTGCTCGCCACCGACTACTCGATTACCTCCCAGACCCTGACCCTCGATCAACGCGGGCTACGCCTGCGCGAGGACTTGCTCGACGCTTTCGGCCTCCCCCAAGGCCTGTTCGTCGAGCCGAGACAGGCGGGGGTGACGATCGGCGAGGTCACCACGCAGGCGGCACGCGCCACCGGTATCAACGCCGGCGTACCGGTCGTACTCGGCGGCGCGGACTGGATGATCGGCGTCTTCGGCGCCGGCCTCACCGAGCCAGGTGACGTCGGCATCCTCACCGGCACCTGGGAACTCACCGCCGCATGCCTTCGTGACCCGTGCGTGTCCGCGGTCGCGTGCGAGAGCGGGGCCATCTGCGACCCGCACGTGGCGCCGCACCGCTGGGCGCTGCGGATCGAGGCGCTGTCTGGCGGCGTGACGGAATGGTGCCGGCGCGAACTTCAGGCCAACGGTGACGCTCCGGGCGAGTGGGACGAGATCATTGCCGCGTGCGCGGCCGTGGCCGCCGGATCTGGAGGAGTCGTGTTCGTCCCGCACCTGTTCGGTTCCTACGGCCCGCGCCACGATGAGCAGGCACGCGGCGCGTTCGTCGGTCTGACCGGCTCGACGACCCGGGCGGCCATGACCCGGGCCGTGTTGGAGGGGCTCAGCTACCAGACCCGCGCCTCGGTAGACGCGCTCACGATGGCGGCGGACGTGCAGGCAGGGCGCCTTGTGGTCATGGGGGGCGGCGTGAAGAACAGGCTCTGGCTGCAGACCCGCGCCGACGCGCTCGGGCGAGAGCTTGAGGTGGTAGATGACCCGGACGTAACCCCCCGGGGAGCCGCGATGCTTGCCGGGTTGGGGATCGGGCTGTTCCGAGATTACGAGGATGCCGTCGCGACGTTCTCGCCGAAGACCGTGCCGATCGAGCCCGACCCAGGACGGGCGGCACTGTACGAGCAACTGTACGAATCCGTGTACGTGCCAGCGCAAACGTCACTCGAGGCGGTCAACCACCGGCTTGCCGGTATAACGGAAACGGAAGGCATGCTGTGACAGAACCGCGGTTGCACGCTGGGCCGGCGGCGGCGAACGGCGAGCCGGGACGTCCCGGGGTTCATCAAGTTGCCTCCATTGTCGCCGACCTCGACAGTAGCGTCTCACACTTGTGCGACACGATGGGATGGGGACCGTGGGATGTGTACGAATACGTTCCTGGTCGGGTGCGCGAGCTCATGGTTCGCGGATCGCCGGCAGAGTTCACCTGGCTCGGCGCCGAGACGGAGATATCGCCAGGACTGTATGTCGAACTGCTCGAGCCGACGTCGCCAAACGGCATCCTGCACGACTGGCTCACCACGCACGGCGAGGGCATACATCACGTCGGCTATTGGGCGCCCAGCATCGAGGTCGCCAAGTCGCTCCTAGAGCAGCTGACCAAGGACGGTACTGAAATCCTGCTCAGCGCGTGGATCGATGAAATGTACTTCTACTACCTGGATACCCGGCCCATGATCTATGAGGTTTTCGCCGGGGACCTGGACTCCCTGCAGCCCGTGCGGCAGCTCGGATGACGGTGCAACGGATGGGCTAGATGAGGGTCCTAGCTGTCGGTGACTCCTATATGCCTCGCAGCTTCTTCAAGGAGGCGTTCGAGAAGCTCCAGTGCAGCCATCAGATCGAGTACATCGACATCGATGGCGCCGCCGCCTTCGCACCGGCCAGCGAGTCTGAGCTTCGGCTCCGCGAGTACCTTGGATCGCCCGATCAGGTTGCCGACCACATGACTGGAGTCGAAGTCCTCGCCATACATGGTGCGCCGGTTACAGATGACGTTCTCGCCGGTTCGAGTGAGCTACGACTCGTCTGCTGCGCCCGAGGCGGTCCGGTTAACGTTGACATACAGGCGGTGAATGATCGGCGAGTCCCTCTGATCAACACCCCCGGGAAGAACGCCGAAGCTGTGGCCGACCTGACGATCGCTTTTCTGGTCATGTTGGCTCGAGGCATACCCACGGCCATGCGCTTTCTCGAGCAGGGTGGACAGGTGCGTAACAACTGGGAGGGATCGCAGTTCATGGGGAACGACCTGCGAGGGCACACCTTGGGATTGATTGGCTATGGACACGTCGGGAGACGCGTCGCGGCACGAGCGACGGCCTTCGGAATGAGGCAGTTGGTGTATGACCCGTATGTTGAAGTCACCGAGGTCGAGCAGGTCGATGGCTTCGAGGATCTGCTTACTAGGTCCGGGTACGTTTCTCTGCACGCCCGTGCCACCAACAGCAACCAGCATTTGGTCGATGCCCGTGCGCTTGCCGTGATGCAGCCGGGCGCTTTCCTGGTCAATACAGCGCGCGAGTCGCTGGTTGACGAGGAGGCACTGGATGCTGCGCTTGATTCTGGCCACCTCGGAGGCGCCGCACTTGACGTGTTCGCCTGGGGGCAACCGGGCGAAGAGCCGCGCCTTCTGCGCCACCCGAACGTCGTCCTCACCCCGCACATCGGTGGGGCTACGTCCGAGACTCTGTTGCAGGGTGCGCGCATGATCGCCCAGGAAATCGAGCGTTTCGCCGCCGATGAGCCGCTTGCCAACGTCGTGAATGCGGCCGTGCTCGAATGAGCGACGATCTCCTGCTCGCCGTTGATGCCGGCACGGGAAGTTGTCGCGCCGTGCTGGTCGCTCCGGACGGTGGTCAGGTCGCCATCGCTCAGCGGGAATACTTCCATCGTGGCCTTCCCAGTGTCGACGGGTCTCAGGTATTCGACACGGAGACCAACTGGCGGCTGATCTGTGAATGTGTTCGCGCGGTGCTCGCTTCCGCGGCTGGCGGCGCGCCAGCTGTCAAAGCGGTGAGCGCCACCAGTATGCGTGAGGGGATGGTCCTGTACGACGCTCGCGGCCGCGAGATATGGGCCTGCCCTAACGCCGACTCGCGAGCCGCGGATGAGGCAACTGAGCTGGTGAAGTCAGGCGCGGCACAGGAGATCTACGAGCATTCTGGAGATTGGGTCTCGATCACAGCACCGGCCCGGTTTTTGTGGATCGCTCGTCACGAGCCGGAGATATTCGGCTCGATCGCGCATATCGGAATGCTCGCCGATTGGGTTCTCGCCAGGCTATCCGGGGAGTTCGTCACCGATCCTTCGCTCGGCTCAAGCTCCGGCATGTTTGAGCTGGGTGAGCGAACCTGGTCAGACCGCATCATCGAGCTCTGCAATCTGGACCGAGCAGTGTTTCCGGAGGTAACAGATCCGGGAACGATCATCGGGACCGTGAGCCGACAAGCGTCCGAGGAGACCGGCTTACGTCAGGGGACACCGGTGGTGACCGGTGGCGCCGATACGCAGCTCGCGTTGCTGGGGCTCGGGATCGCGCAGCCCGGATCCTTCACGATCGTCGGGGGAAGCTTTTGGCAACACACGGTTGTACTGGCCGAGCCGCTGATAGATCCGGCCGGACGCTTGCGGACGCTCTGCCACACCGTTCCCGATCGCTGGATGTTGGAGGGAATCGGCTTTTACTGTGGGATCGTGATGCGGTGGTTTCGCGATGCGTTCTGCGAACCTGAGGCTGCGGAGGCCAAGCGCGACGGAGTGGACGTCTACAGTGTGCTGGAACGAAAAGCGGCCTCAGTGCCGCCCGGAGCCAACGGCGTATTCGGAACCTTTTCGAATCTGATGCAAGCTAACCGTTGGGTGCACGCCTCCCCGGGATTTGTCGGCTTCGACATCTCAGATGCCCAGCGCAGCGGGCGGGCCGAGTGCTTCCGCGCCATCGAGGAGAGTGCAGCCTACGTGTCCCGAGGACATCTCGGAATTGTCGAGGAGTTGATCGAGTTCCCAATCGACGGAGTCATCCTTACCGGCGGCGCTGCCAAGGGCACGTTGTGGCCGCAGATCATCGCGGACGCGCTGGCATTGCCAGTCCGGATCCCGCAGGTCAAGGAGTCCACTGCACTCGGAGCGGCGATCTACGCCGGGGTCGGTGTCGAGGTATTCCCCGATCCCGTAGCGGCGGCTAACCAGATCACCCGCTTTGAGCGCACTGTCGAGCCGCGCCCCGACGTAGCCGCGGCGTACGACGAGCTCTATATCCGCTGGAGTGAGTTGTATCGCCGGTCGCTCGAGCTTTCCGAGGCAGGGCTGGTCCGCCCTCTTTGGCGCGCCGCCGGCACCTGATCAAACCGAGGAGCTACAAATCCATGCCAGAGGCGGATAACGACAAGGAGCGCAACTTTCACGAAGATCTCGCGTGGGCCGACGGGGGATTCTTCCTGAAGGGAGCTAGCGCGTACGACTGGGGAATGAAGAATCGGTTAGGTCGGATTTTTCGGCCTGACAGCGGGCGAACGGTGATGTTGGCGATCGACCACGGCTACTTTCAGGGGCCGACCACGGGACTCGAGCGCGTCGACCTCACCATCGTCCCGATTGCCCCGTACGCCGACGCCCTGATGTTGACGCGAGGAATCCTGCGCTCAACGATTCCGGCCAGCCACCAGGGCGGCATCGTGATGCGAGCCAGCGGCGGACCCAGCGTGCTCAAGGAGCTCTCGGACGAGCGGATCGCCGTCGATATTGAGGACGCGCTCCGGATGGGTGTGCACGCCCTCGCGGTCCAGGTGTTCGTGGGTGGTGAGCATGAGACCCAGTCGGTGCACAACATGACACGTTTGGTCGATGCCGGCTACCGCTACGGACTGCCCGTGCTCGGAGTCACCGCGGTGGGAAAGGAGCTCACCCGGGACGCACGCTACCTCGGACTCGCGACGCGCATCTGTGCCGAGCTTGGTGCGCAGTTCGTAAAGACGTACTACTGCACAGAGGGCTTCGGGCGAGTCACCGCCGGATGTCCTGTTCCAGTCGTAATGGCCGGGGGGAAGAAGCTGCCAGAAAGGGACGCACTCGAAATGGCATATCGGGCGGTGCAGGAGGGCGCTGCGGGCGTCGACATGGGGCGCAACATCTTCCAGAGTCACGCCCCGAGGGCGATGATCCAGGCCGTAGCAAGCGTCGTGCACGACGGAGCACGGCCGGCCGAAGCCTACGAGCTGTTCAGCGAGCTTGCGCGAGAGCCGGCGGCTATCTGAGACCCCGCTCAAATTCTGCTGGCTTCGCCAGGAGCGCGCCCACTACTCACGGCTCCACCATCCGACGCTGCGAGGCCGTCAGCCGCTCAGCACGAAGAACTTTCGCAGCGGCTCGGCGATCTCCCAAGTCGCTTGCGCGCCCTGCGGGAACGAGGCGATGTCACCAGGGCCCAGCATCACCGACTGACCTGAGTCGAGCACGATCGTCACTCGGCCCTCGATCACGTGGAAGGTCTCGTCGGTCTCGAAGGTGTACCGGAAGCGCGACGGCTGCCCGACGAAGACGCCGGCCATCAAGGTCGCTTCGCCGCTCCCCGTTGTGCGCAGCCAGTGCACCTGGCCGCGCGGATCTCCATCGAGCACCTCCGGCAGCGGGAATGGCTCGAACTCGGTCGGTGCATCGGTTGATTGCGTGGCCTCGGGTGATTTCTTGACCTCGTACGGCACGTTCACGTGCACCTCCCACCGACCGGATGGACCGTCTTCTAGCTCTTCGTCAACAACGTTTGGCGTTTCGGGTTGGGCCGCCGAGCGCATCCACGATCCTGGGAGTGCTGCGCCCATCACGGTCCGCTCAAAACGTAATGATATTACGATGATGCTGCCTGCCTGCCTGCTGGGGATCCCACGATCGGCCACAAGGTCGTTGGTACCTCAGGCGGCCGGTGCGGCATAGGTCCCGATCTGAGCTTGCCTGGCTTTGACGGAGACTTCCAAACGAGGGTTTGGGTCCTCGAGGAAGGAATTCCACCGTCATGGCTGCTCCGAAGAAGTACCCAGATGGGTTGATGGATCGCCGGGTCCGGCTGGGGTTCGAGTCAGGCCGTCCGATCGCGCGCGTGGCGCGCGATCTGGGCGTGTCCGCTGTGAGGAGGCGCTGCGTAAGCGGGTGCGGCACGCGGAGGTCGACGCCGGCAGGCGCGAGGGGCTGAGCACTGACGAGCGTGAGGAGTCAAGCGGCTTCGTGCTGAGGTGTTCGAGTTGTGGCGGCCGAACTCGATCCTGAAGGAGGCGTCGGTGTTTTTGCCAAGGAGCTCGACACGGACCGGCCGAGGTGAGCGCGTTCACTGACGAGCGTCGCGATCGCTTCGGGTCGAGCCTGTCTGCAGGACCCCCCCGCCGAACCCGGGCGTAGCAGCAGCCTGACCAGCCGGCCCGTGGTACTCGCCAACGCCGACGACAGCATCGTGGGGGCCCGCCAGCACGGCGACGACCGGCGGCGATCGCGCGGCGGCTGGAGCTCGCCGAGCGCAGAGCGATGCGAGGTTTTCGAGCGCCGCGCAGCGGCGAAGAACTCGCTGCGCAGCCCCGGAGAAACCCGCCGGAAACTCCCACAGAAATGACACCGCCTACATGGCTGCGTCGAGCATCTCAGTCCGAAAGACCGTGCCGCAGTCGCGGTAGAGGCGCGCGAAGTGCCGCGTCGGACCAGTCGATGACGCCCGTGAGCTGTTCGTCGCGGTCGAGAATGTGCTCAGCGCCCACGTCCGCGTGAGCAAGAACGCGCGGGCGATTCGCGCTGGCGCGGCAGGCGATCGGTGGAGGGCCGGCGCGTCATCGCGAGCGCCGTTGTTAGCAAGAGCCCCCAGACCAGGAACCAGGGATCCCATAGGAAGGCGTGCCATCGCAGCGCCGTGTGGTCTGCGTGGGCGGACGCTTGAACGATGTTGGCCTGTACCAGCAAGCCGATCACGGTCAGGACGCCGCCATAGAGCGTTAGGACGCTGGCCGCCAGCCAGGCCGCGCCGCGCGCGAGCCGGCACTGGCGGGCGCTCAGCCAGCGATGTTGCGCGATGGCGAGGAGCCCGACGCCGCTGACCGCGAGCTTCAACACGACAGTGATCCATACGATGGCCAACAGGCCAGCGGCGCGGGCACGGCCTTCGCGTTCGAGCGTGCCGCCGATCGTGTCAAGCAGCGCCGTGCCGCCGGCGCCCCAGTAGGCACTGACGCCGGCGTAGAGCACACCGAGCAGGCTGGCGGCGCACGCCAGCATCCACGCGGCGCGGCGCGGAAAAACTGACCTGGCGCGAGCGTGGTGCATCACCGCAGCCGGACACTGTCGCGCGAGAGGCAGGCATCCTGCTCTCGGCGCGATGAGTGTGCCTGCCGAGTTTGGAGCGGTCGCGTGCTGGATCCTCGGTGGGAGCCGTGTCGGCCAGTCGCGAGTCTGCCGTTCTGCGCGTTCACCGACGCGAGCTCTGTCGTCGACACAAGAGCGGCCAGCGTCGCAGATCAGCGTCTGATCGGCGGAGGCGCACGCCCCGATGTTCGTCCTGGCGTCGAGTCGGACGAGCGGCAATCTGAGCAGCGGAGGATCAAGCCCGCTGCGCAGCGCGCCGTGACGGCGGACCACTTGCACGCCAACGCCCGAGGCACCAGAATGGTGATGTTGCCTAAGCCGGTGTAGACGTGAGATCCACCGCCCGCGCATCGAAGTAGGCGTCGGTCAGGTCGATCGTCACGCGTCCGAGCTCGGCTCGGACGCTCGTTTGCGCAGCTAGCTGCCTGCTTGTAGAACGACGGGAAAGCGACGCCTGACGGGAGTGGTGCGGTCGTCGATGGTGTGACATCCGCTCCGGCCTCCGTCCGTGACACGCCGGGGGTCGCGACCGAAATACAAGGGGTTGCGGGGCGGCACCGCGTGCTCGTGGTCACCGACGAGAACCTGGCCGACGCGAACGAGGTTCCTGAGCCGATCCGCCCCCTCGTCGATCAGGCGGCGGACATCTACGTCCTCGCTCCGACCCTCACGACTCGCCTCCAGTCGCTGACAGGCGACATCGATCGCGCGCGCATGGCTGCCGGCAACCGTCTACGCACCGTCTTTGACCGCATGCACGCGGACGGCCTGGTGCCCCGCGGGACGGTCGGCGACGAGGACCAGGTCACCGCGATCGCCGACCCGCTGGCGGACTTCGACGCCGACCTCATGCTGCTGAGGCTTCACGCACCCGGCACTAAGAACGAGAACTGGCGCGAGCACCGGCTTGCCCGGCGGGTTCGCTCGCACTTCAACCTGCCCACGATCACGTTCTTCTTCGACGATCAAGGCAACGTCGTCGGGCGCGAGCACTGCGAGTAGCGCCCCTCTCCGGCTCGTAGCCCTGGCCGCCGAACGCCCATGTCTCCGTCTCAGCGGTCGACGGCCACCAGCGCTAGCTTGCCCGCGATGCACTCGAGCAGTTGGTGGTAGGAGTCACAGAAGGATCTCACGCCTTCCCGCTCGAGCTCAGCCGTGACTGACGTGAGCTCGATCCCGGCGGCCGACGCCTCGACGAGCGTGCGCGCCGCCGCGTCGGGGTGCGAGTCGAGCGTGCGCGTCACCTGGCCGTGGTCGGCGAACGCGCGCAGCGTGTGGTTGGGCATGGTGTTGATCACGTCCGGGCCGATCAGCTCCGAGACGTAGAGGACGTCGGAGTAGTCCGGATTCTTGGTCCCGGTGCTCGCCCACAGCGGCCGCTGGCGCTTCGCGCCCACGGCCTGCAGGCGGTCCCACTCGGGTCCGGCGAACTTGGCCAGGTAGCGTTGGTAGGCGACGCGCGCGCTGGCGAGCGCGACCTGACCGCGCAGCGGCAAATCAGCCGGGAGCTGAGCGTCGACTTTGGTGTCGATGCGCGAGAGGAAGAAGGAGGCGACCGAGCTGATCTGCCCGATCGGCTCGCCGGCCTGCGCGCGGGTGCTGACGCCGCGCAGGTAGGCGTCGATCACCTGCTCGTAGCGCTCGATCGAGAACAGCAGGGTGATGTTGACGTTCACGCCACGGCGGGTCAGCTCCTCGATCGCGGGCAAGCCGGCCTCGGTGCCGGGCACCTTGATCATCACGTTCGGCTGATCGAGCCGCCGCCACAGGTCGGCGGCCTGCTCGACCGTCGCCTCGGTGTCGTCGGCCAGGTCGGGGGTGCACTCAAACGAGATGAACCCGTCGCGGCCGTCGCTCTGATCGAAGGTCGGGCGCAGCTCACGGGCCGCCGCGCGCACGTCGTCGAGTGCCAGCGAGAAGAACAGCTCCTGGGTGTCACGCTCGCCCTTGGAGGCCAACCGCCGGAGCTCCTCGTCGTAGAGGTCAGAGCCGGTGATCGCTTTGGCGAAGATCGTCGGGTTCGACGTCGCTCCCGTGACGCTGAAGTCGCGGATCAGCTCGGCGAACTCGCCGCTTTCCAACAACTGGCGCGAGAGCGTGTCGAGCCAGATCGAGACCCCCGCCTCGTGCAGCCGGTTGAGATTCGGGTTTGGTGCCATCGGTTCTCCAGTTCAGCTCGAAGGCTCGCCGGACAATGCGGTGAGCGGGGTGTCGGGATCGCGCAGCGTGGCGAGGTCGACTGGCTGGCGGGAGCGGATCAGCGCCTGCACGTGCTCGCTGACGTCCCACACGTTGACGTTCATGCCCGCCACCACCCGCCCGTCCTGCAGCCAGAACGCGACGAACTCCCCGGCTTGCCGATCGCCGCGGAACACCACCTCGTGCCATTCAGTCGGTAGCCCGAGTACTCGATGCCGACGTCGTACTGGTCGGAGAAGAGGTACGGGATCCGCTCGTAGAAGACCGCCTCGCCGAGCATCGCCCGCGCCCTGGTTGAGCGCCTTGACCCAATGCTCGACGCGGATCCTCCGCCCGTAGAACGGGTGCCAGGCATTGGCAACGTCGCCAGCCGCGAACACCTTGGGGCGGACGTTCGGAGCTGCTCGTCCACGACGATCACGTTATCGGTCTCTAGCGCCGCCTCGCGCGCCAGCTGAACGAGCCTGAGGGCACCGTCGGGGTCACGCGTCAGACCTTGTCGCGGCG
>CAVSQH010000012.1:0-68746 GCA_963730075.1 uncultured Solirubrobacterales bacterium
GTTCGAGTTCCAGGGCCTGGCGGCGCGAGAGGGGTTCAAGGCGGCGGTCGCCGACCGAGACGGGCCGTTCGGCGATCTGGGCTCATCGACGTTCAAGGGGTGACGAGGGTGGAAGCGACCACCGCCACCACGCGCGACCGTCTGCTGATGGCGGCACGAGAGCTGATCGAGGAGGGCGGCTACAGCGCCGCCTCGGTGGTCGCGATCGCCGATCGCGCCGGGGTCGCCGCCGGGACGCTCTACCGCCACTTTGCCTCCAAGGAGGAGCTGTTCGTCGACGTCTTTCGCTCGGTCTGCGAACGCGAGGAGCGCGCGATGCGCGCTGCGGCCGACCGGATGCCCCGGGAGTCGTCGGCCGCCGAGCGGCTCGTGACGGTGCTCGCGACCTTCGCCCGGCGGGCGCTCGGCAACCGCCGGCTCGCGTGGGCGCTGATCGCCGAGCCGGTCGACCCGCTGGTCGACGCCGAACGCCTGGCATATCGCGAGCGATATGCGGCCGTGATCGCTGAGGGGCTACGGGCCGGGATCGAGGCCGGCGAGCTGCCCGACCAGAACGTCGAGCTGACTGCGGCGGCGTTGGTAGGCGGGTGCGGCGAAGCGCTAGTCGGACCGCTCTCCCCGCTTGGGGGACCGGGCCCGACCGCGGCCGCGATCGTCGAGGCGCTGCGGATCTTCGTCCGGCGCGCGGTGGGGGCGGCGTGAGCGAGCGGGACTCGGTCACGCGCGACGGCTCGGTCACGGTGACGCGAGACGGCCCGGTCACGACCGTCTCCCTGTCGCGCCCCGAGCGGCGCAACGCGGTCGACGGCCCGACGGCCGCCGCGCTGGCCCAGGCGTTTCGCGACTTCGATGCCGACGACGCGGCGGCGGTCGCCGTCCTGCACGGGGAGGGCGGCGTGTTCTGCGCCGGCGCCGATCTGAAGTCGATCGGGACGGCAGAGTCCAGTCGTGTCGACCGCCACGGCGACGGGCCGATGGGCCCGAGCCGGATGCGGCTGTCGAAACCCGTGATCGCCGCGATCGCCGGTCACGCTGTCGCCGGTGGCCTCGAGCTCGCGCTCTGGTGCGACCTGCGGCTCGCCGAGGAGGACGCCGTGATGGGGGTATTCTGCCGGCGTTGGGGGGTGCCGCTGATCGACGGCGGCACCGTCCGGCTGCCGAGGCTGATCGGCGCAAGCCGGGCGATGGACCTGATCCTCACGGGACGTGCGGTCGCAGCTGACGAGGCGCTCGCGATCGGGCTCGTCAACCGCGTCGTGCCGCGCGGCGAGAGCCTGGCGGCGGCGCAGGAGCTAGCCGGCTCGCTGGCCAGGTTCCCGCAGACGTGCATGCGCGAGGATCGCCTGTCGCTGCTCGAGTCCGAGGGGCTGGACGAGACCCGGGCGCTGGCGATCGAGTTCGAGCACGGCCTGAGGTCGCTGGCCGACGTGCAGGCCGGCCTCGAGCGGTTCCGCTCGGGCGCCGGGCGCCACGGCACGTTCGATTAGCGAAGCGCCTGCGCCCAGTCCGACAGTGCCCGGCCGTGGGCGGCGGTCAGCCCGATCGCCGGATCGGTCGTGACCAGCAGGGTCGGCGCGCGCCGAGTGGCGGCCCACTGATCACAGCTGGGGTCATGGCCGTCGTCGATCCACGCCAGCGGGCGGTCGGCGCCGGCGAACCCGTCGATCGCGGCGAGCTTCCAGTGGCGCCCGTCAGCCTCGCTCTCCAGGGGCACGTGCGGGAGCCCGGAGGGCAGCCCGAGCGCGAACGGTAGGTACTCGTCGGCCTTCTCCTCCCAGCCCGAGCACCACGCGAGCTCGAAGGTCTCGCGCAGCGCCAGCAGCTGCTCGCCGGCTCCCGTCGACAGGAAATGGGGGATCCCGTCGACGGTGACGAACGTCCCCGGCGGCGGCTTGGCGCGGTCAAAGCCGAACAGGGAGATCACGCCGTCGATGTCGATCAGAAGTAGAGGACGGTTCATACCTAACGTTTATTTGGGTTCGCCAGGGTATATTGCGAGAGCCGGTCCAGGCTCGAGTGGTGTCCAGTTTGCGCTGGACATCCGACGCTCCCCTCAAGGCGTTCCTCCAAGCTGCCGAGGAAAAGCGTGAGGCGACCACGGGCTCTCACCGGCTCCCGACCCACAACTCCCAAAACTTGACTCCACTGCTAGGCATCCTGCTTGCGCTCATCTGCGCGCTGACGACCAACGTCGGCTTCCTGTTCAAGCACCGCGGCGCCTGCGCCGCTCCGGCCGTCGACATCCGCCGCCCGCTGCGCACGGCCAAGTCGCTGTTCGTCCTCAAAGCTGTTCGCGCTCGGGATGCTGATCGCCGCCGGGGCCTGGATCTTCCACGTCGCGGCGATGGCGGTCGCGCCGCTGTCGGTCGTGCAGGCAGTGCTCGCCGGTGGCGTCGTGCTGCTGGCGATCATGGCCGAGCGCGCCTTCGGGCTTGAGATCTCCCGCCGCCAGTGGCTCGGGCTCGCGCTGACGGCCGGCGGTCTGGTCCTGCTGGGCTTCAGCCTGCCGGCGGTTCACGGCGCCCACTCACGCTTCTCGGTGCCGGGCATGATCGCATTTGAGGCCGCGCTGCTGGTCGCCGGAACGCTGCTGATCATGGGTCCCCGGATCGGCGCCCCGGTCCAGCACCACGGCTTCATGCTGGGGGCGGCCTCCGGGATTCTGTTCGGTGTCTCCGACATCGCGATCAAGGCGATCTCGGGGATGGTCGGTACTCACGGCCCGATCGGGCTCGTGAGCCCGTGGGTCGCGGTCACGATCATCGCCTCGGTGGCCGCGTTCTACAGCTCGGCCAAGGGCCTCCAGGACGGCGACGCGGTGCCCGTGATCGCGGTCACCGGCACGGCGGCCAACGTCAGCGGGGTCGTCGGCGGGATCATCGTCTTCGGGGATCCGCTCTCGGGGCATCCGGCCGTGCTCGCGATCGAGTTCTTCGCCTTCGCCCTGGTCTTGATCGCTGCGTGGCTGACGCCCGCGCCGATTCGCGCCACGCGCGCCGGTTTCGCCGCTCCAGCGGCCGCCTGAGCGGTCGAACAGAGGTGAGGCGGATCACTCCCGTATAACGGGAGCCAGATGCAGCACGCTCCGGCATCCGGACCGCTGATCGACGCCCGCGGGCTGCAGCGGCTCCTCGAGCTCGACCCGGTGGTGCTCGACGTACGCTGGGACCTGGCCGGCGGCGCGCGCCGCGACCTCTACCAACAGGGGCACATCCCGACGGCGGCGTTCGTCGACCTCGACGCCGAGCTCGCAGCGCCGGCCGGTGCGCGAGGCCGCCACCCGCTGCCGTCCGCGACCGAGTTCGAGGCCGCGATGCGGGGCGCAGGGGTCAGTGGCGACCGGGACGTGGTCGTCTACGACGCCGCCACCGGGACCGCCGCCGCGCGGGCTTGGTGGCTGCTGCGCTACTTCGGCCATCTGGACGTCGGGCTGCTCGACGGCGGGCTGGCGGCGTGGCTGCAGGAGGGGCTTCCGATGCAGAGCGGGCCTCCCGGCCCGGCGCGCGGCGGGGACTTCGTAGCTCGCCCCGGCGCGATGTCTGTCCTCGACGCCGACGGCGCCGCCGAGCTCGCCCGAGGCGGCGTGCTGCTCGACACGCGGGCGACCGAGCGATACGCCGGTGAGATCGAGCCGATCGATCCGGTCGCCGGCCACATCCCCGGCGCGCACAGCCGCCCCGCCGAGCTCAACCTGACTGAGTCGGGACGGTTTCGGGGGGCGTCCGAGCTGCGGAGCGAGTTCGAGGCGCTGGGGGTCGGGCCTGGGGTGGAGGTCGGGGCCTACTGCGGATCGGGCGTCACCGCGGCGCACCAGGTGCTGGCCCTCGAGCTCGCCGGCCATCCCGCGGCGCTCTACCCCGGCTCCTGGAGCGAGTGGATCACCGATCCTGATCGGCCGGTGGCGGTCGGCCACCAACCGTGACGGAGATGTACAAGCGGGCACGTACAATTCGCCGCCGCGGACAATTGTGGTAGAAGCAGCCGCTCGTTACCTTTGTACAAAACGTCACAGATCGGAGTTCGCATGGCAAGTACCGAGGAAGCGGTTCGAACCGAGAGCAGTTCGCTCCAGGAGCTCGGACGTCGGCACCTGTGGATGCATTTCACACGGATGTCCGCGTATCAGGATCACGAGATCCCGATCATCACGCGCGGTGAGGGTTGCTACGTCTACGACGATCACGGGAACCGCTATCTCGATGGCTTGTCGGCGTTGTTCTGCGTCAACATCGGCCATGGCCGCGGGGACATCGTGCAGGCCGGCGCCGACCAGGCCAAGGAGCTCGGCTTCTTCACCAACTGGTCCTACGCGCACCCGCGTTCGATCGAGCTCGCCGCCCGCGTGGCCGAGCTCGCGCCCGGGAGCCTCAACCGCGTGTTCTTCACCAGCGGCGGCAGCGAGGCGGTCGAGTCGGCGCTGAAGCTCGCGCGTCAGTACCACAAGATCACGGGCAAGCCCAACAAGACCAAGGTGATCGCCCGCGAGGTCGCCTACCACGGCACCAGCCTCGGGGCGCTGTCGGCGACCGGGATCACGAGCATCCGGCAGCCGTTCGAGCCGCTCGCGCCGGGCGGCTGCCATGTGCCGAACACCAACACCTACCGGCTCCCGCATGGGATGGAGGTCGAAGACCTGGCCGAGGCGGTCAAGGAGCGGATCGAGTTCGAAGGCCCTGACACCGTCGGAGCCGTGATCATGGAGCCGGTCCAGAACGGCGGCGGGTGCTTTGTGCCACCGGAGGGTTATTGGCAGCGGATCCGCGAGATCTGTGACGAGTACGACGTGCTGCTGATCTCCGACGAGGTGATCTGCGGTTGGGGCCGGCTCGGTGAGTGGTTCGGCTCCCACAAGTACGGCTATGAGCCCGACATGATCACGACCGCCAAGGGCCTCACCAGCGCGTACGCGCCGATGGGCGCCGTGATCGCCAGCGATCGCGTCGCGGAGCCGTTCATGCACGGAACCGAGAACTTCACGCACGGGTTCACGTTCGCCGGCCATCCCGTCTGCTCGGCGATCGCCCTGGCCAATATCGACGCGATGGACCGCGAGGGGATTCTCGACAACGTTCGCAACAACGAGGGCGCGTTCAAGGAGATGCTCGACTCGCTGCGTGACATCCCGATCGTCGGTGACGTGCGCGGGACCGGGTACTTCCACGCGATCGAGCTGGTCAAGGACCAGGACACCAAGGAGTCGTTCTCCGACGAGGAGTCCGAGACGCTGCTGCGCGGCTTCCTGTCCGCAGAGCTGTACCGCCGCGGGCTGATCTGCCGTGCCGACGACCGCGGGGACCCGGTGATCCAGCTCTCGCCGCCGCTGATCGCGGGCCCGAAGCAGTTCGAGGAGATGGAGTCCGTTCTGCGGCCGGTGCTGACGGAGGCCACCGAGCGGATGCACTCCGGTGGCGGGTCCCACGGGTCAGCGAGGCGGGACCCGTCCTGACGCCTGGCCTCGTTGCAGGATGATCTGAGCCTTAGATGCTCACAGTCCGTGAGCTGCTGCAAGGTCTCGACGTTCGGCTGCTGACCGGCGAGGAGGCGGTGGACCTGCCCGTGCGGTGGGTCCACATCTCCGAGCTGCAGAATCCGACCCCGTGGCTGTCCGGTGGGGAGCTGCTGCTGTCCACCGGGATGCTGCTCGAGACGTCCGCGCAGCAGCGTGAGTTCGTCGCCCGGCTGGCCGACCACCAGCTGGCCGGGCTCGGGTTCGGGGTCGGGTTTCGCCACGACCGAGTTCCGGAGCCGCTGCTCGAGGCAGCGGCCGAACGCGAGTTTCCGGTCCTCGAGGTTCCCTACGAGGTGCCGTTCATCGCCGTCACCGAGGCGGCATTCACGAAGCTCGTCAACGAGCAGTACGCGGTCCTGCGCCGGGCGATCGCCGCGCACGAGCGGCTCGAGCGGATCGTGCTCTCCGAGCGCGGCCTCGAGGCGCTCGCCGGGACGCTGTCAACGCTGATCGGCGCAGCGGTGCTGGTGTTCGACGCACGGGGCGAGTTGCTCGTCCAGCGTGCCTTCCGCCGCGCCGTCGAGCCGGACTCTCTGGCCGCCCTGCACGAGGATCTGATCGACCGAGCCCGCCGACGTGAGGCGAGGGCTTTCCTGCCGCCGCTGGGCGAGGAGTCCGAGCGGGCGCTCGCGCTCCCGGTCGCCGCAGACGGATCGCCGGGAGCCGGCGATGCCGGCGCCGAGCGGGTCACCGAGGCGTGGCTGGTGGCGATCAAGGACGGTGGGCCGCTGAGCGACTTCGACCGGCTGACGCTCCACCAGGCGGTCACGATCGTCGCGCTTGAGCTGCTCCGCGGCCGGGTCGCGGGGGACACCGAGCGGCGGCTCGCCGGAGACGTGCTGGCCGCGATCGTGGCCGGCGAGTTGACCGGCGGCGAGCTGGCGCGCCGGCTCGAGCCGTTCGGCCTCTCCGATCGTGTCGCGGCGCTCGTCGTGCAGCGCCCCAACAACGGTCGTGGGTCGCCAGCGCCGGTCGAGGACGCGCTCTCCACCGCCCTGCGTGAAGAGGCCTCGTCGGGGCTGGTCGCGTCGGCGGGTCCGCTGACGTGCGCGCTGGTCGCGGGGCTCGCCGAGGACGACCTGTTCGGGCTCGCAGAGCGGGTGGCGGGACGGCTCTACGACGGCCTCGGCCCCGGGCTGCGGGTCGGAGTCGGGCGCTCCGTCGAGGGCGGCGAGGCGCGCCGCAGCTTCCATGAGGGTCGCTGCGCAGTCGAAGCGATCGCGCTCGGCGTGGTCGGCGAGCAGGACGTGTCCGACCACTCCAACGGGGCCGTGCGGCTGGCCACGTACAAAGATCTTGGGTCCTTCCAGCTGCTGCTGTCGCTTCAGGACGACGAGGCACTGAAGCTGTTCTGTGATTCGATTCTCGGTCCAATCGAGGCCAGCGAGGGACACTACGGAGGTGAGCTGATGCGGTCGCTGGAGGCGTTCATCGAGGAGAACGGCCAGTGGGAGCGCGCCGCGAAGCGTCTCTACTGCCATCGTCATACGCTGCGTTACCGAATCAAACGAGTCGAGGAGCTGACCGGGCGCAGCCTCGGCAACGCGCGCGATCGAATTGAGTTTTGGCTGGCACTTCGAGGCCGGGAGCTTGTGACATGAAAGTTGGAGTACCGACAGAGGTCAAGAAGGACGAGTACCGAGTTGCGATGACACCCGCCGGCGTGCGCGAGCTGGTGGACGCGGGGCACGAGGTCTACGTTCAGAGCGGTGCCGGCGAGGGTTCGGCGTTGCCCGACGATGCCTACCGGGCCCAGGGCGCGACGATCCTGCCCGACGCCGATGCCGTGTTTGGCGAGGCGACGCTGATCGTGAAGGTAAAGGAGCCCCAGCCTGAAGAGGTCAGCCGGCTGGCGCCCCGGCACACGCTGTTCACGTATCTGCACCTGGCCGCCGACGAAGCGCTGACTCGTGGGCTGATGGAGTCCGGCGCGACCTGCATCGCGTATGAGACGGTCGAGGACGCCAAGGGCAGGCTGCCGCTGCTGGCGCCGATGTCCGAGGTGGCAGGCAAGATCGCGACCCAGGCCGGCGCGTTCATGCTCGAGAAGCCACTTGGCGGACGGGGCATCCTGCTCGGCGGTGTGCCGGGCGTCGCGGCCGCCAACGTGATGGTGATCGGCGGCGGCGTGGTTGGGATGCACGCCGCCTTCATCGCGATCGGGATGCAGGCGACCGTGTACGTGTTTGACCGCAACATCGACCGCCTACGCGAGCTCGATATCGCCTTCGGCGGCCGGGCCGACACTTGCTTTGCGTCGACGCTGTCGATCGAGGAGCGGCTGCCCGAGGTCGACCTCGTGATTGGCGCCGTGCTGGTCCATGGCGCACTCGCCCCGCGCGTGGTCACTCGAAAGGACCTCTCGATCATGAAGCGCCACGCGGTGCTGGTGGATGTGTCGATCGACCAGGGCGGCTGCTTTGAGACGTCGCATCCGACGACCCACAGCGACCCGACCTACGAGGTCGACGGGATCACGCATTACTGCGTGGCGAACATGCCCGGGGCCGTCCCGATCACGTCGACGTACGCGCTCACCAACGCGACGATTCCGTACATTCTGCACTTGGCCAACGCCGGCGTACACGACGCAACGGCCGACAGCCCAGGACTGAAGCTCGGGGTCAACGTCGCCGGCGGTGAGGTCACCTACGCGCCGGTCGCCGAGGCAGTCGGGGTCCCACACGTCGACGTCGATCAGGCGCTGGCGGGCGTGCCGGCGTAGCTGCGGGTTCGGGTTGGCCGCTTGGCTCGCGCGTTTCATTCCGGCGCCCCCTGCTACCCTTGCGCGTCGCATGCCGACCACAAGCCAGCTGATCCGCAAGGGCCGCACCGCGCCGAAGAAGAAGCTCGCCACGCCCGGGCTGAAATCGGGCAAGGGCCGCAAGAAGAAGGTCGCGGCGCCCCAGCGCCGTGGCGTCTGCACGCGCGTCTACACGACAACGCCCAAGAAGCCGAACTCGGCTCTGCGCAAGGTCGCCCGCGTGCGGCTGACGAACGGCATGGAGGTCGGCGCCTACATCCCGGGCGAGGGCCACAACCTTCAGGAGCACTCGGTCGTGCTCGTCCGGGGCGGTCGCGTCAAGGATCTGCCGGGATTCCGCTACAAGGTGATTCGCGGCACGCTCGACGCGGCCGGCGTCGGCGAGCGCAAGAAGGCTCGCTCGCAGTACGGCGTGAAGGCCAAGTAGGTGCCGCGCCGCGCAGCAGCTCAGGTCCGCCCGGTCGAGGCGGACCCCGTCTACCGCAATCGCCTCGTCCAGCAGGTGATCAACAAGGTGATGCTCGACGGCAAGAAGTCGACCGCCGAGAAGATCGTCTACGACGCGCTCGCGATCCTCGCTGAGCGGACCGGCAAGAACGCGGTCGAGCAGCTCGAGGCAGGCATCAAGGCGCTCACCCCGGTGCTCGAGGTCAGGCCTCGCCGTGTCGGTGGCGCCACCTACCAGGTGCCGGTCGAGGTGCCCGCCCGCCGGTCCCGTACGCTCGCAGTCCGGTGGCTGGTCCAGTTTGCTCGCGCCCGCCGCGAGAAGACGATGTCCCAGCGGCTCGCCAACGAGCTGCTCGATGCACAGCAGCAGCAGGGCAACGCCTTCAAGCGCAAGGACGACATCTACCGCATGGCGCAGGCGAACAAGGCGTTCGCCCACTACCGCTGGTAGGAGCGGCTCGTCGCGCTTAGGGCGAGGGCTTCGCCTTGGCCCGCGCGTGCCCGGTCGTGATGCGCGACACGCTGCTCACGGCCGAGGTGCCCTGGGCCATCAAGCACTCCACCGGGTGGTGCCTGCAGGCGGTGGTCACGGACTGCGGACTCGGAGGCGACACCCGCTTCAGGATGTGGCCATCCGCCGAGCGCCAGATGACGGTCGGAATCACCGGAACCGACGGCGCGTGCGCGACGTGCACCGCATAGACGTTGCCTGTGACCGCGCCCGTCACCGACCGGGTTGGCGACCCGGATTTCGCCCGGAAGCTGAGCGTCACCGACGCGACACCGTCGGGAACGATGCCGCTGAACGTGCCCCGTCCGTAGGAAGCGGGCACGCCCCGCTTGATCTCCGCGGCCGTGATCCCGCAATCCGACCCGCCCGAGTTCCCGGACGCGGTGACCAGGCAGATCGTGCTGCGGGGCTCATGGGTCGCGAGGTGTCGGCCAAACCTGATCAGCCCCGCCTGCAGGGCGAGCGTCGGCCGTCTCAGCGCCGGCGCGATGTTCGGGAGATCTGCGCGCAGCGCCGCGCGCTGCAGGTCAAAGCAGCGCGCCGAGGGGATCGAGGCGGCGGAGTCGGCGCGCGCCGGAACGATGAAGTAGGAAACACGGCCGGCGGACAGCGCGAGCCGCGTATGTCCGGCGTAGACGTCCGGGGTGCCGGCCAGCGCGGCGGGGCGCAGGTGGTCGGAGGCCGTCTGCGGTCGCCTGAGCACGCCGAGCACGGAGCTAAGCGCCACGCCGGGTGAGCCGTTCACGAATGAGACGCCGGTCGGCTGATGCAGCTGACAGGCCCGCGACAGCAGCGTCTTGTGCGTCGCTGCCGCCATGTAGGCAAGCTCGCGGTCCAGTTGCGGCTTCGGCGTGCGGGCGATCAGCGCGCCGACGCCGCCGCCGGCGGGTGGCGAGGCCGGCGGCTGCGATCCGTGGCCGCCGCGATGGCCCAGCAGCGCGAGCGCCCCGCCGACCACCACCAGTACAACGAGGACCGCCGCGAGCACGGGCGTGGCGCTGAGTCCGGCGTGCAGCCACGATCGCCTCCGTCGGCGGGTGGGCTGAACGCCGTCGGCGCCGGCCTCGACGCGAGCGGCTGACCGCAACTGGTCTTCGAGGTCATCGAAGAACGGACTCATTGGGCCTCCTTCATCTGGGCGCGGAGCGTGCGCAGTCCGCGGCTGACGCGCTGACGGACCAGCAGCTCCGAGCACCGCATCTGGGCGGCGATCTCGGCGTACGGCCGTTCGTCCACGACCCGGGCGAGCACGGCGTCACGTTGGCTCGCCGGCAGGGCCAGCAGCGCTGTCTGCGCAGCCCCCGGGTCCGCCAACTCCTCGACGCGGGCCAGCGCGTCGTCGTCGACGGTCAGGGGTGTAAGCGCTAGCTGCCTGCGAGCGTCGTCCTCGACCCGCCCGCGACGGCGGCTGTCGGCGAGCTTGTGGGCGGCGATCCCATACAGCCAGGCGAGTGCGGGGCGCTCGCCGGGTCGGTACCGCTTGGCGGCCAGCAGCGCAGCCGCGAACACCTCGGCGGTCAGGTCGGCCGTCAACTCGGGATCGCCCGTCCGGCGCAGGAAGAAGCCGAGCATCGCCCCGAGGTGGCTCCGGTAGAAGGTCACGAACGCCTCGGGATCGCCGCCGGCGAACCGGGCAAGCAGATCGTCATCGTGGCTGCCAGTCGACACCATCACCCGTATCTCGCGTGAGCCCCGCTGAATGTGACAGCACGCGGGCGTTTCGCAAAACGCGCTCGGAGCGGTCCGCAAATGCGCCTCTGGAGCCGACCCGCACCGTACGCACGCGGACCTGGCCTGGCGAAGAAGAAACGCGAGGGCTGCCTACCGCACGGGACCGGGGGCTGCGGCAGGACAACCCTCGCGTTCGCTTAATCTAACGCTCGTGGTGTTGGTAAACCGTTGGTGTTGTGCAAAAGGTCAGAAAGCGGACCGTCGCCCGAAAAGAGGTTTGAAGTCGCTCGAATCGGGCAGTCGATCACGCGTCCCGAGGCGCGGGCGCATCGGCACCCCGCGCCTGGGGCGAACGCGCCCCTGAAACCGGCGCCCGCCCCTCCGGTGGCTCCAGCAGCAACAGCCCCGCGGCCGCCGTGATCAGCAGGACCACCGCTCCCAGCGTCTCGAGGTAGAGCCCGATGCTCGGGCTCGAGCTTGCGACCCGCAGCCCCGTCGCCGTGCTGCCGACCAGTCCGGTCGCCTGGGCATCCGGGAGATCACCAAGCAGCGCGATCAGCAGCGACACGATCGCGATCACGGCGATCGCCGCGAGCGCCAGCCGGCTCCGGGTCCGCCACACCTCGAACGTCAAGAGCAGCCCCAGGATCGCGACCGGCACCAGCGCGTAGGAGTCGTGCGACCCGGTCTGGACGGTCTTGATCGCGACTCGGCTGGCGCTTGTGTGGACGCTGAACAGCGGGGTGAACTGGGCGGCCAGGATCAGCGCGCAACCGACCACGCCGCCGGCCACGACGGCGCGCCGGACGCTCTTGGAATCGCGATCGAGACCGTCCACTGCAGCCGGGTCCGGAGCCTCCAAATGCGCACTTGGGCCCTGCTCCCCTCTGCTATATTCGGAGTCCGCCTCGGGTCGGGTCGCGTTCATCTGTGCTCGCTCCCGGGCGCGGAGGATCCAACCGATGGAGACGCCGACCGACTAGACAATTGCCCGTACCCGACAGGTGCGTCGTGAACGGGCCCTTTTGGGCCCTTTTTCATGGCCGCAACCGGGGAACGGTGCCTCGCCCCCGCACAGCTTCGAACACTCAAGACTCATGCCACGCGCTTTTACCCTCGAGAAAACCCGCAATATCGGGATCATGGCTCATATCGACGCCGGTAAGACGACGACGACCGAGCGCATCCTCTATTACACCGGGCGGACCTACAAGATGGGGGAGGTTCACGAGGGCGCCGCGGTGATGGACTGGATGGAGCAGGAGCAGGAGCGCGGGATCACGATCACGTCGGCCGCGACGACCTGCGAGTGGCACGACCACCGGATCAACATCATCGACACGCCCGGCCACGTCGACTTCACGGTCGAGGTCGAGCGCTCGCTGCGTGTCCTCGACGGCGCGATCGCACTGTTTGACTCCGTCGCTGGAGTCGAGCCCCAATCCGAGACCGTCTGGCGCCAGGCCGACAAGTACCACGTGCCGCGAATCGCCTACATCAACAAGATGGACCGGATCGGCGCCGACTTCGACCGCGGCGTGCAGACGATGATCGATCGCCTCGGCGCCCACCCGGTCCCGATCCAGCTTCCGATCGGCTCGGAGTCGGACTTCCGCGGCATCGTCGACCTGGTCGAGAACGTCGCGATCCTCTACAAGGACGAGCTGGGCAAGGATCAGGAGACGGCCGAGATTCCGGCCGAGCTCGCCGACGCGGCCGCCGCCGCCCGCGAGCATCTGCTCGAGGAGGTGTCCCACTACGACGACGAGCTGCTCGAGATGATTCTCGAGGACCAGGAGATCCCTGCTGAGCGTCTGCGCAAGGCGATTCGCAACGCGACCCTCGCGATCCAGATGACCCCGGTGCTATGCGGCTCGAGCTTCAAGAACAAGGGCGTGCAGCCGCTGCTCGACGCCGTGATCGCCTACCTTCCGAGCCCGCTGGACGTGCCGCCGGTCGAAGGGATCGAGGTGACCAAGGGTTCCGATAACGGTGACAAGCCAGTCGAGCGCCATGCCTCCGACGAGGAGCCGTTCGCAGCGCTCGCGTTCAAGATCATGGCCGACCCCTACGTCGGCAAGCTCACCTACTTCCGCATCTACTCGGGCAAGCTCGAGGCCGGATCGCGCGTGCTCAACGTCAACACGGGCCGGACCGAGCGGATCGGCCGGATCCTGATGATGCACGCCAACGAGCGCGAAGAGGTCAAGGAGGTCTACGCCGGTGACATCGCCGCCGCGGTGGGCATCAAGCAGGTCGTGACCGGCGACACGCTGGCCGCACCCGACCGTCCGATCAAGCTCGAGACGATCGACTTCCCCGAGCCCGTGATCAAGGTCGCGATCGAGCCCAAGACGAAGGCCGACCAGGAGAAGATGTCGGTTGCGCTCGGCCGCCTGGCCGAGGAGGACCCGACCTTCCAGGTTCAGACCAACGAGGAGACCGGGCAGACGGAGATCTCCGGGATGGGCGAGCTGCACCTCGAGGTGCTGGTCGATCGGATGCTGCGGGAGTACAAGGTCGACGCCAATGTCGGCCGGCCCCAGGTCTCCTACCGCGAGACGATCCGCGGCACGGCCGAGAAGGTCGAGGGCCGACTCGTGCGTCAGACCGGCGGCTCGGGCCAGTACGGGATCGTCTACATCAACGTCGAACCCGCCCCAGGCGAGGGCTTTGACTTCATCAACAAGATCCGGGGCGGCTCGGTCCCGACCGAGTTCATTCCTGCGGTCGAGAAGGGCGTCGAGGACGCGATGGACAACGGCCCGCGCGCCGGATACCCGCTCGTCGACGTGCGAGTCACGCTCGTCGACGGCAAGTACCACGACACCGACTCGTCCGAGATCGCCTTCCGCGTCGCCGGCTCGCTGGCACTCAAGGCTGCCGTCTCACGGGCCAAGCCGGTTCTGCTCGAGCCGGTGTTCGCGGTCGAGATTGTGACGCCCGAGGAGTTCATGGGCGACGTGATCGGCGACCTCAATCGCCGACGCGGCCAGGTCAGCGGAATGGAGCAGCGCGGCAACGCGCAGGTCGTCACCGGTCACGTCCCGCTCGCTGAGATGTTCGGTTACGCGACCGACCTGAGGTCCACGACCCAGGGCCGCGCGACCTACACGATGCAGTTCGACCGTTACGAGGAAGTGCCGCCCAACATCGCTGACAAGATCACCGGCGGCGAGCAGGAAGCCGCTTAGGCTGGACGTAGCAGCTTCCGCGGACGGAAAACTTATATCCTGAATGGGTTCGTCCTGGGACGAACGAAAAACCTGAGAGAAGAAGGAGCGACCCCAAAGTGGCGAAGGCCAAGTTCGAGCGCGACAAGCCCCATGTCAACGTCGGCACCATCGGTCACATCGACCATGGCAAGACGACGCTGACCGCGGCCATCACCAAGGTGCTCCACGACAAGTTCGGCGGTGGCACCGAGGTGCGATCGTTCGACTCGATCGACAACGCTCCGGAGGAGAAGGCGCGCGGCATCACGATCGCGACCTCCCACGTCGAGTACGAGACCGCCAACCGGCACTACGCCCATGTGGACTGCCCGGGTCATGCTGACTACGTGAAGAACATGATCACCGGCGCCGCCCAGATGGACGGCGCGATCCTGGTCGTCTCAGCGGCCGATGGCGCGATGCCCCAGACGCGCGAGCACATCCTGCTCGCCCGCCAGGTCGGCGTGCCGTACATCGTCGTGTTCCTCAACAAGGCCGACATGGTCGACGACCCCGAGCTACTCGAGCTCGTCGAGGTAGAGATTCGCGATCTGCTGTCCGAGTACGAGTTCCCCGGTGACGACATCCCATTCGTGATTGGCTCGGCGCTCAAGGCGCTCGAGGGCGACGAGGAGTACGAGGGCAAGATCCTCGAGCTCGCTGACGCACTCGACACCTACATCCCCGAGCCGACCCGTGACCTGGACAAGCCGTTCCTGATGCCGGTCGAGGACGTGTTCTCGATCACCGGCCGCGGGACGGTGGCGACCGGCCGGATCGAGCAGGGGATCATCAAGACCGGCGAGACGGTCGAGATCGTGGGCATCAAGGCGACCGAGTCGACGGTCGTGACCGGCGTCGAGATGTTCAAGAAGATCCTTGACGAGGGCCGCGCCGGCGACAACGTCGGTTGCCTGCTGCGCGGCACCAAGCGCGAGGAGATCGAGCGTGGCCAGGTGCTGTGCAAGCCGGGGTCGATCACGCCGCACACCAAGTTCAAGGCCGAGGTCTACGTCCTCAAGAAGGAGGAGGGCGGCCGTCACACGCCGTTCTTCACCGGTTACCGGCCGCAGTTCTACTTCCGCACGACCGACGTCACCGGAGTGGCCAACCTGCCCGAGGGCACGGAGATGGTCATGCCCGGCGACAACGTCCAGATGGAGATCGAGCTGATCCAGCCGATCGCCATGGACCAGGGTCTGCGGTTCGCGATTCGCGAAGGCGGCCGTACGGTCGGCTCGGGGGTCGTAACCGAAGTCATTCAATAGTTATCGGGCGGCGTGGCCTTCGGCCCGCCGCCTGTTTTTTCGTCAAAGCAGATACGACAAGTGGGCGGGGTGGTCTGGCCTAAGTCCGGTACCGCCCCGTTTGACTGAGAACCCGTGGCAACAATCGCTCAAAACAAAATCCGAATCCGCCTGAAGTCCTACGACCACACGGCGATCGAAACGGCGGCAAAGGAGATCGTCGAGACGGCGACGCGCACCGGCGCGACCGTCTCCGGTCCCGTGCCGCTGCCGACGGAGAAGAACGTGTACTGCGTGATCCGCTCGCCGTTCAAGGACAAGGACTCGCGCGAGCACTTCGAGATCCGCACCCACAAGCGACTGATCGATATCCACCAGCCGACGCCGAAGACGGTCGACTCGCTCCAGCGGCTCGACCATCTCCCAGCCGGTGTGGATATCGAGATCAGGCTGGCCTCCTAGGTATCGCTATGGCCGCGATCCTCGCCAAGAAGCTCGGCATGACGCAGCGCTTCCTCGACGACGGCAAGGTCGAGCGGGTGACCGTGCTCGAGGCCGGTCCCTGCCCCGTGACCGCGATCCGCACCGTGGAGCGCGACGGCTACGAGGCCGTACAGCTGGCGTTCGGGGCCTGCAAGGAGAAGTCGCTCACCAAGGCCGAGCTCGGCCACCTCAAGAAGGCTGACGCCTCGGCCCACCGTCACGTGGTCGAGTTCCGTGATCACGCCGGCGAGCTGCTGGTCGGCGAGACCGTGACCGTCGACGCGTTCGAGGTCGGACAGCGGGTCAAGATCTCCGGGAAGTCGAAGGGCAAGGGCTTTCAGGGCACGATCAAGCGCCACAACTTCAAGAGCGGACCCAAGTCCCACGGCTCGCACAACGTCCGCGCGCCGGGATCGATCGGCGCCTCGGCCACCCCCTCGCGCGTGTTCAAGGGAATCCGCGGCCCGGGCCGGATGGGCGGCGGCCGCGTCACCCAGCGCGGCCTGACGGTGGTCGAAGTGATGCCGAAGGAGAACCTGTTGCTGGTGCGGGGCGCGGTCCCCGGCCCCAAGGGCTCGACCGTAGAGGTGCGGACCGATGCCTAAGACAGCCCCCAAGCTCGGCGGCGGATCGGCGACGCTCGACGGTGCCGCGTTCGAGGCGCGCTTCAACATGCCCCTCGTGCACGAGACCGTCCGGGCCGAGCTCAACGCCCGCCGGCGGGGCACCGCTTCGACCAAGACCCGCGGCGAGGTTTCGGGAGGCGGCGCGAAGCCGTGGCGCCAGAAGGGGACAGGTCGCGCCCGCGCGGGGTCGTCACGCTCGCCGGTGTGGACCGGCGGCGGCGTCGTGTTCGGGCCGACGCCGCGCCACTACACCTTCAAGGTCAACCGCAAGGCGCGCCGCGCAGCGTTGCGCAGCGCGCTGTCGATGCACGCCGACCGCGAGTCGATCGCCGTGTTCGACGCCGCCGCGTTCGACGAGCCGTCCACCAAGCAGGCGGCTGATCTGCTTTTGAATTGGGGCCCACCCGCCGCCACAAGCCCGACGCTGGTGCTGCTCTCAGACGACGAGGCGGCGGCCGGGAAGTCGTTTCGGAACCTCAAGAGGGTCGACGTGATGCCGGTCGGCGACGCCGGCGTTGCCGACGTGATCGGCGCCGCGTCACTGCTCGTTTCCGAGACCGCGATGACCGATCTCGTCGCTCGCGCCGGCGGTGCCGGGGAGGGGGAGGACTGATGGATCCCAGCCAGGTTGTGATCCGCCCGGTCGTGTCGGAGAAGTCGTTCGTCCTTGCCGAAGCCGGCAAGTACACCTTCCGCGTCCACGACCGCGCCCACAAAACCCAGATCCGCCAGGCGGTCGAGCAGTTGTTCGACGTCAAGGTGCTCGCCGTTCGCACCGCGTCGGTCAAGAGCAAGCCCAAGCGCCGCGGCCAGACCGCCGGCCGGACCCGCCAGTGGAAGAAGGCGATCGTCCAGGTCCGTCCCGGTGACACGATCCCGATCTTCCAGTCATTCGAGCCCACTGAGTAATGCCGATTCGCAAGCCCAAACCAACTTCGCCAGGACGGCGGTTCGTCACCTACCCGGACTTCGCCGAGATCACGCGGTCAAAGCCGGAGAAGTCGCTGACCGAGGGACTGAAGAAGTCCGGCGGGCGCAACGCTCACGGCCGCAAGACGGCCCGCCATCGCGGCGGCGGCGCCAAGCGGCTGTACCGCAAGATCGACTTCAAGCGCCGCAAGGACGGAATCCCGGCCAAGGTCGCTCAGATCGAGTACGACCCCAACCGGTCCGCGTACATCGCGCTGCTGCACTACGCGGACGGCGAGAAGAGCTACATCCTCGCTCCGCAGCGACTGCGGGTCGGCGCCACCGTGCAGTCCGGCGACAGCGCTGACATCCGCGTCGGTAACTGCTTGGCGCTGGCCAAGATGCCGCCGGGCACCGTCGTCCACAACGTCGAGCTGACCCCGGGTCGCGGCGGCCAGATGGCGCGCTCGGCCGGCGCCGGCGTCCAGTTGCTGGCCAAGGACGGCGACTACGCGACGCTGCGCCTGCCGTCCGGAGAGATGCGGATGGTCCGCGCCGAGTGCCGGGCGACTGTTGGCACGATCGGAAATTCCGACCACCAGAACGTCAAGATCGGGAAGGCCGGTCGCAAACGCCACATGGGCGTGCGGCCCCAGACCCGAGGCACGGCCATGAACCCAGTCGACCACCCGCACGGCGGCGGCGAGGGCTCGACCACTCCCGGCCGTCACCCGGTCACCCCGTGGGGAGTCCCGACGCTCGGGTACCGGACCCGCAAGAAGGGCAAGAAGTCAGACCAGTACATCGTGCGTGGCCGCAGGAGGGGTAAGAAGCGATGAGTCGTTCGAGCAAGAAGGGCCCGTTCGTCGAGGAGCGGCTGATGACCCGCATCGAGGCGATGAACTCCTCGGGCGAGAAGCGCATGGTCAGGACCTGGTCACGCACGTCGACGATCTTTCCCGAGATGGTCGGTCACACGATCGCCGTCCACGACGGGCGCAAGCACGTGCCGGTGTTCATCTCGGAGTCAATGGTTGGGCACAAACTGGGGGAGTTTGCGCCGACGAGGTTGTATCGGGGACATGCCGGAACAGGTAAGAGGCGATGAATCCTGAATCGGAAAATCCCGACACACCGGCCGAGGACGCATCCGGCGCTGAAACCGGGCGCTCGGACGAGCCATCGGCGGCTGCGGATTCCGAAGAGACGCGACCGGTTTCAGCCGCGGATGCGACCTCGACCGATCACGCGGACGACGATGACACCACCCCGGACGACGACGCCACCCCCCAGGTTGATGAGGAAGTTCCAGAGCCCGAAGCGGAGGGCGACGACGATGAGCCCGAAGCGGAGGCTCAGACGCCCTCTGCTGAGAAGCCGAAGCGCGCGCGGCGGCCGCGACGCAAGGCCGCCGAGCCCGAGGCGAAGAAGCCGGCCAAGCCCGCTCCGCGGCGGCGGCGTTCGCAGCGCGAGCCGGGGCAGCCCGCGCCGGTGGTGCGCGCGCAGGCCAAGTACGTGCGCTCGTCGGCCCGCAAGGCGCGGCTGGTGTGCGACCACATCCGCGGCAAGTCGGTCGAGGAGGCGCGAGCTATCCTCGCTCTGACGCCGCGCGCGATCGCGCGCGACTGGAGCAAACTGCTCGAGTCAGCGGTCGCGAACGCGGAGCACAATCACGAGCTCGTCGGCGAGGACCTGTACGTCAAGGCCGTGCACGCAGACGAGGGCCCGACGATCAAGCGCTTCCGCCCGCGCGCGATGGGCCGGGCGACGCGAATCCGCAAACGCACCAGCCACCTGACGATCCTGCTCACGCCGAAGGACTGACCACAAACACATGGGCCAAAAAGTTCATCCCGAATCGATCCGCGTGGGCTACATCCACGACTGGAAGTCGAACTGGTTCAACGAGCGCAACTTCGCCGACTACCTGGACGAGGACACCAAGATCCGTGAGCACATCGTCGGACGGCTCTCGCATGCCGGCCTGTCGGACATCACGATCCGCAAGAACGCCACCGAGGTCGAGGTCAACATCCACACGGCCCGCCCCGGGATCGTGATCGGCAAGTCGGGCTCCGAGGTCGACCAGCTCCGCCGCGACCTGCACCGGATCACCAACAAGCAGGTCAAGGTCAACATCCTCGAGATCAAGCGCCCAGAGCTCGATGCCAGGCTGGTCGCGCAGTCGATCGCCGAGCAGCTCCAGAACCGGGTCGCCTTCCGCCGTGCGATGAAGCGCGCGCTCACCAGCGCCATGCGCTCCGGCGCCAAGGGCGTCAAGGTCCAGGTCTCCGGACGGCTGGGCGGCGCCGAGATGGCGCGGACAGAGGGCTACTCGGATGGCCGCGTTCCGCTGCACACGCTTCGCGCTGACATCGACTACGGCTTCCACGAGGCGCGCACCACCTTCGGCCGGATCGGCGTCAAGTGCTGGATCAACAAGGGCGAGATCATGCCCGAGGGTTACACCGGCACCGACCTGACGATCATGGACGAGCCCTCGCCGCAGGCGCCTGAGCGCGGCGGACGCGACGGACGCTCGGGTCGTGACGGACGTGGCGGTGGCCGCGGTGGCGGTCCCGGTGGTCGCGGTGGCGGTCCCGGTGGTCCCGGCGGACGTGGCGGCGGTCCCGGTGGTCGCGGTGGCGGTCCCGGCGGTCGCGGTGGCGGTCCCGGTGGTCGCGGTGGCGGTCCCGGTGGTCGCGGCGGCCCAGGTGGGCCCGGCGGCCAGGGCGGTCGCGGTCGTGGACCCCGCGGCGGGGCGGTGGCGGTGGCGGTGGCGGCGGCCAGCGCGGCGGTGGCGGTGGCGGCGGACCCCGCGGCGGTGGCGGTGGCGGCGGCCAGCGCGGCGGCGGTGATCAGCAGGGTGGTGCCGGCTGATGCTCGCTCCAAAGCGCGTCAAGCACCGCAAGCAGCACCGCGGTCGTCGTGCCGGCCTCTCGCGCGGACAGGTCCAGGTCCAGTTCGGCGAGTACGGCCTCAAGGCGCTCGATGCAGGGTGGTTGACCAACCGCCAGATCGAGGCTGCCCGTATCGCGATGACTCGCAAGATCAAGCGTGGCGGGAAGGTCTGGATCAACGTCTATCCCGACAAGCCGTTCACCAAGAAGCCCGCCGAGACGCGGATGGGCTCGGGGAAGGGCTCGCCCGAGGGATGGGTCGCGGTCGTCAAGCCCGGCAGGGTGATGTTCGAGCTCGCCGGCGTTCCCGAGGATCTGGCGCGCGAGGCGATGCGGCTCGCCGGTCACAAGCTTCCCGTGAGGACCAAATTCGTGATGCGAGAGGACGGCTGACGGTGCGCGCTTCGGAGCTTCGCGACCTGACTGACAACGAATTGAGCGAGCACATTCGCACCGCCCGGCGCGATCTGTTCGGTCTGCGCTTCCAGCACGCGACCGGAGAGCTCGACAACACCGCCGGCCTCGCGCGCGCCAAGCGCGAGATAGCTCGCGCGCTCACCATCGCCCGCGCGCGCGAGATCGAGTTGCAACCCGAACAGGCTCAGGACAATGGCTGAAGAAGAGATCAACGAGAACGCTGAACAGACGCCGGAGGCCGGCGAGGCACCGGAGGCCGGCGAGGCGCCGGTCCAGGACGCCGCCGACCAGGCACCCGCTGAGGAGGCCGCCGCCGACGACGCGGACACCGAGCGGAGCGCGCCCGAGCCGCAGGCTGATGCCGAGCCGCACGCCGCGCCGCAGCCCGTGTTGACTCCCAAGGAGCGCCGCTCGCGGGCCCGCGCCGCTAAGTCGGCCAAGCTCCAGCCGCGTGGTCCCCGGACCGCGCAGGAGCGCCATGACGGGCGCGTTGTCGAGCGCCGCAAGAAGGCCGAGGTCCGCCGCGTCGGCCGTGCCAAGGCGAGGGCTAAGTCAGCCGGCACCGGCGGCGAGCCGACGCCGGCGCGCGAGCACACCCCAGGGGTGCAGAAGCACCGCCAGGGCGTCGTCGTCTCCGACAAGGCCGACAAGACGATCACCGTTCGGATCGACACCGCTCGCCGTCATCGTCGCTACAAGAAGATCGTGCGGACGTCGCGGACGCTGCATGCCCATGACGAGCGCAACGACGCCAACATCGGCGACACCGTGATCGTTCGCGAGGCGCGGCCGCTGTCGAGGACCAAGCGCTGGCGGCTGGTCCAGGTAGTGGAGAGGGCAAAGTAAGTGATCCAGAACGAGACCAGGCTACGCGTCGCCGACAACACCGGCGCGCGGGAGATCCTCGTGATCCGCGTGCGGGGCGGCTCGCGCCGGCGGTACGCCGGCGTCGGCGACACGATCACTGCAACGGTCAAGACCGCAAGCCCGCAGGGCTCGGTCAAGAAGGGCGAGGTCGTGACCGCCGTCGTGGTCAGGACCAAGAAGTCCTACGGCCGCGATGACGGCACCTACATCGCCTTCGACGAGAACGCCGCGGTGCTGATCGACGCCCAGGGTGCACCACGCGGAACGCGCATCTTCGGCCCTGTCGCCCGCGAGCTGCGCGAGCGCAACTTCATGCGGATCGTCTCCCTGGCTCCGGAGGTGATCTGACGCATGCCCGCGCGGATCAGATCTGACGACGAAGTGATGGTGATCAGCGGCAAGGACCGAGGCAAGACCGGCAAGGTCCTGCGCGTCGAACCGAAGAAGAACCGCCTGTACGTCGAGGGGCTCAACATCGTCAAGCGTCACCAGCGCCCGACCCAGAGCGCGCGCGCCCAGCAGACCGGTGGTGTGATCGAGCGCGAGGGCCCGATCCACATCTCCAACGTGATGCTGATCGACGCAAAGGACGGCAAGCCGACCCGGGTCGGGATCGAGATCGAGGACGGCAAGCGCTTCCGTGTCGGCAAGCGGACCGGCGCCAGACTGGATTAGGAAGATGGCTACCGCAAGGCTCAAGACCAGGTACCTCGAGCAGATCCGCCCCGCGCTGGTGGAGCGGTTCGGCTACACGACCGTGATGCAGGCGCCGCGGATCGAGAAGGTCACCGTCAACATGGGATGTGGCGACGCCAAGCAGGACTCCAAGGTGCTGGACGCCGCGACCGAGCAGCTGGCGACGATCACCGGCCAGCGACCCAACATCCGCCGCGCGAGGAAGTCGATCGCGCAGTTCAAAGTGCGCGAGGGGATGCCCGTCGGCGTCGCCGTGACGCTGCGCGGCGAGCGCTCGTATGAGTTCCTCGACCGGCTGATGTCGATCGCGATCCCGCGGATCCGGGACTTCCGCGGGCTCAGCCCGCGCGCGTTCGACGGTCGCGGCAACTACTCGCTCGGCGTGCGCGAGCAGATCATCTTCCCCGAGGTCGACTACGACGAGATCGATCAGGTGCGCGGCCTCGATATCACGATCACCACCACCGCGGCCAGCGACGAGGAGTCGTTCGCGCTGCTCGATGCGCTGGGCATGCCATTCTCGAAGGAAGGCCGGCCCGGCGGGGTGCCCGCCGGCACGTCGAACAACGGCGGCTAAGGACTAGAAGGAGCACATGGCAAAGGTTTCACAGCGAGTCCGCCAGCAGCGGACGCCGAAGTACAAGACCAGGGGCTACACGCGCTGCCGCCGTTGCGGCCGCGCGCGCTCGGTGTACCGCAAGTTCGGCATCTGCCGGATCTGCCTGCGCGAGCTCGCCCACAACGGGTACGTGCCCGGGATGACGAAGTCGAGCTGGTGAGGGCGCCCGCATGTCAATGACCGACCCCGTAGCCGACTTCCTCACCCGCCTGCGCAACGCTGCCAATGCGCAGCACCACGACGTGGCGATCCCGTCCTCCAAGCTCAAGCGCGAGCTGGCGCGGATCCTCAAGGAACAGGGATACATCGAGGCCTACCAGGTCGATCCGCCGGTGCCCGGCCGTCCCGGTGAGCAGATCACGATCACGCTCAAGTACACCGCCGACCGCAAACCGGTGATCACCGGTATGCAGCGTGTCTCGCGGCCCGGTCAGCGCAGCTACGTCGACCACGGCCACATCCCCCGCATCCAGGGCGGCATGGGCACCGCGATCATCTCCACCTCGAAGGGTGTCATGACCGGCCACGAGGCCCGCCAGCAGGGCGTCGGTGGCGAGGTCGTGGCGAGGGTCTGGTAACCCTCTAGAGACGATGTCGAGAATTGGACGACAGCCGATCCCGGTGCCCGCGGGCGTGACGATTGCGATCGAACCCGAGCGGGTCACCGTCAACGGGCCCAAGGGAGAGCTCTCCGAGCGGGTGCACCGCGACATGCTCGTCGAGCGCGTCGGTGACGAGGTACTGGTCAAGCGCCCCACCGATCGCGGCGAGCACCGCGCGCTGCACGGGCTCACGCGCACGCTGGTGGCCAACATGGTCGAGGGCGTGACTGACGGGTTCGAGAAGCGCCTCGAGATCCAGGGCGTCGGCTATCGGGCGCAGATGCACGGCCGCGACCTTGAGCTCGCGCTCGGCTACTCACACCCGGTTGGAGTCAAGGCTCCCGACGGGATCGAGTTCGAGGTCCCCCAGCCGACCAGGATCGTCGTCCGCGGCGCCTCCAAGCAACAGGTTGGCGAGATGGCCGCCTACATCCGCAAGCAGCGCAAGCCCGAGCCCTACAAGGGCAAGGGGATTCGCTACGAGGGCGAGTACGTCCCCCGAAAGGTCGGGAAGCGCGCATGACAGTCTTAACCAAGCCGCAGCGTCGCCTCAAGCGCCGGCGCCGCGTCCGCGCCAAGGTCCGCGGGACCGCCGAGCGGCCGCGGATCTCCGTGTTTCGCTCAAATCGCGGCATCTTCGCCCAGCTGATCGATGACGACAGCGGTCGTACGCTCGCCGCCGTCAATTGGACCGAACCCGAGCTACGCAAGCTGACCGGCGCCGAGCAAGCCAGCAAGGCCGGCGCGGTCCTCGCCGAGCGCGCCAAGGCCGCTGGGGTGGATATCGCGGTGTTCGATCGCGGCGGCTACCAGTACCACGGACGCGTCAAGGCGTTCGCCGAAGCCGCCCGCGAGGCCGGGCTGCACGTCTAGACCCCGCTACCCTGACCTTCAATGGCTCGAGATAGAACAGTTTCAGCTGCCGGCCTGGACCTCCAGGAACGCGTCGTCGAGATCAACCGCGTCGCCAAGGTAGTCAAGGGCGGCCGGCGCTTCTCGTTCACGGCGCTGGTCGTGGTCGGTGACGAGCGCGAGGTCGTCGGGATCGGCTACGGCAAGGCCAACGAGGTCCCCGTCGCGATCCAGAAGGGCGTCGAGCGCGCGAAGAAGAACCTGTACCGGGTTCCCAAGCACGGCTCGACGATCACCCACCAGACGACCGGCGTGTTCGGCGCCGGCAGGGTGTTCCTCAAGCCTGCCTCTCCCGGTACCGGCGTGATCGCCGGCGGCGGCGTGCGCGCGGTGCTCGAGCTCGCCGGGATCCACGACATCCTCAGCAAGAGCCTCGGCTCGCAGAACCCGATCAACCTCGTCAAGGCGACGATGGCCGGGCTGGAGTCGCTGCGGACGCCAGACGAGGTCGCCGAGCTGCGCGGCCTGTCGGTCAACCAGGTCCTCGGGCTGACCGACAAGCAGGCCGACGGCGCGGCCGACGAGGCGAGCGCCCCTGCCGGCGGACAGGCGAGCGCGAGCAACGGCGAGGCCGCCGAGGGCTCGGCGCAGGCGTGATGAGCACGCTGCGCCTCACCCAGCGCAAGTCGCGTAACGGCTGCGACAAGCGCCAGCTGGCGACGCTCCGTTCACTCGGGCTGCGCCGGATCGGACACACCGTGCAGGTCAGCGATTCGCCACAGATCCGCGGCATGATCCACAAGGTCCGCCACCTGGTCGAGGTCGACGAGTCATGAGCGAAGAGACCCGCGAGGAGCGGATCGGCCTCCACAACCTCAGCCCGGCGCCGGGTTCTCGCCGGCCACGAAAGCGCGTCGGCCGTGGCGAGGGATCGGGCACCGGCAAGACCGCTGGGCGCGGCCAGAAGGGCTGGGGTTCGCGGTCGGGCGCCAAGAAGCGGCCTCGCTTCGAGGGCGGCCAGAACCCGATCCATATGCGGATGCGCAAGCTGCGCGGTCCGCACATGCGCAAGTCGATGCCGTTCGAGCCGTTCCGGACCCACACCCAGCCGGTCAACCTAGTCGATCTTGAGGCCCGGTTCGAGGCCGGCGATGCGGTCACGCTCGAGGCACTCGGCGCCAAGCGACTGGCGACGCGCAAGAATGTGCCTGTGAAGATTCTCGCCAAGGGACAGCTGACCAAGGCGCTCACGGTTCACGCCCACGGCTTCAGCCGCACCGCCCGCGAGCAGATCGAAGCGGCCGGCGGCACCTGCCAGCTGATCGAGGACTAGGCGGGCTCGATGGTCGCGACGATCCTCGGAGCGTTCAGGGTCGGCGAGATCCGCAAGAAGATCCTGTTCACGGCCGCGATCCTCGCGCTGTACAGGCTCGGTACCCATATTCCGGCGCCCGGGATCAGCTCCTCGGCCGCCAACCAGATTCAGAAGTCGCTCGGCGGCAGCGGGATCTTCGGGCTGCTGAACCTGTTCAGCGGCGGCGGGCTGGGTCGGATCGCGATCTTCGCGCTCGGGATCATGCCCTATATCACGGCCTCGATCATCCTGCAGCTGCTGCAGGTAGTGGTGCCCTCGCTGGAGAAGCTCCAGAAGGAGGGAGAGGTCGGCCAGGCGCGGATCACCCAGTACACGCGGTACCTGACGGTCGGACTCGCGTTCGCGCAGTCGATCGGCTACGTGTTCCTGTTCCGCAGCTTCGAGAAACAGGCCGGGACGACGCTGATCGCCAACTTCACGATCTTCAAGGTCTTCCTGATCGTGATCTCGCTGACCGCCGGCTGCGTGCTGCTGATGTGGATGGGCGAGCTGATCACCCAGCGCGGGATCGGCAACGGCATCTCGCTGCTGATCTTCGCGAGCATCGTCGCCCGGATCCCGAACGGCGTGCAGGCGTGGTGGAACAACCCCGACCAGGTCTTCCGCGTGATCATGCCGTTCATCGCGCTGGGCGTCGTGGCGTCGGTCGTGTTCGTTCAGGAGGGCCAGCGGCGGATCCCGATCCAGTACGCAAAGCGCGTGATCGGACGGCGGATGACCCAGGGCGGCCAGACCTACCTCCCGTTGCGGGTCAACATGGCCGGCGTGATCCCGGTCATCTTCGCCGCCAGCGTGATGGCGATCCCGCCGACGGTCGGCCAGCTGATTGGCCAGAACCGCAAGGGCTTTGCGACCGACCTGGCGACCTTCTTCAGCCCCCAGAGTTGGCACTACATAGTCGGCGAGAGCATCTTCATCATCCTGTTCACGTACTTCTACACGGCGGTCACGTTCAACCCGGTCGACCAGGCCGACAACCTCAAGAAGTACGGCGGCTTCATCCCGGGGGTGAGGCCAGGCAGGCCGACGGCCGAATTCCTCGATCGGATCCTGGCGCGGCTGACGTTCCCGGGAGCTCTGTTCCTGGCCGCGATCGCGGCGCTGCCGACGGTCCTGATCAATCAAACCAACGCCAACTTCTTCTTCGGCGGCACATCGATCCTGATCGTGATCGGGGTTGCGCTCGACACGATGAAACAGCTCGAAGCGCAGTTAATGATGCGCAACTACGAGGGCTTCTTAAGTAGCCCGGGTCGGGCCTGCACCACTCTGCTCCGGACGCCTGCGGCGTCCCTGACCTGCCGCCCAGAACGGGCCCCGGCCTGGGGCTGACCGGATACAGTGGGGGCGGTGGCTGAACTAAATTTGATCCTGTTCGGGCCTCCGGGCGCGGGCAAGGGAACGCAGGCAGACCGCCTGCAGGACGACTTCCAACTTCCATTCATCTCGACTGGCGAGATGCTGCGCGGAAACGTCCGTGATGAGACTCCGCTCGGCATGCAGGCAAAGGCCTACATGGACGCGGGCGACCTGGTCCCCGATGACCTGATCGTCGCGATGGCGGGCGAGCGGCTGCAACACGACGACGCCGCCGACGGGTTCATCCTCGACGGCTTCCCGCGCACGCTCGACCAGGCGACCGCGCTCGACCGGCAGCTGTCAGAGCTCGGACGACGCGTGACCGCCGCGCTGCTGATCGACGTGCCCGACGAGGAGGTCATCCGCCGCCTGTCGGGTCGGCGCGTGTGCGTCAAGGCGGGTCACAACTACCACGTCGAGTTCGACCCGCCCAAGCACGAGGGCGTCTGCGACCAGGACGGCTCACGGCTGATCCAGCGCGACGATGACACGCCAGAGGTGGTCGAGAACCGGCTGCGCGTCTACCACGAGCAGACCGAGCCGCTGGTCGAGCACTACGAGGAACAGGGGCTGATGCGCCGGGTCGACGGCACCCGCACCGCGACCGAGGTCCACGATCACATCCGGGCGGTGATCGCCACTCTGCGGCTCGAGGAGAACGTCTGAGCCGACGGCACTAAGCTGAACTTCTGATGATCATCAAGAAGAGTCCCGAGCAGATCGATCAGATGGCGGCCGCGGGCGCGATCCTGGTCCGTACGATGAGTCTGCTGGCCGCCAAGATCCGGCCCGGGGTCACGACCAAAGAGCTCGACCAGGCGGCCGAGCGCTACGTCCGCTCGCAGGGCGCGACGCCGGCATTCAAGGGTTATCGGGGCTTCCCGGGCTCGATCTGCGCCTCGCCCAACTCGATGATCGTCCACGGCATTCCCGGGCCATACAAACTCGGCCGGGGAGACATCCTGTCGGTTGACATCGGCGTCGTGCTCGACGGCTGGGTGGCCGACGGAGCGCGGACCTTCCCGGTCGGCTCGATCTCGCCGGTTGCGACCAAGCTTCTGAACACCACCGAGCAGTCGCTGTTCGCGGCGGTCCGCGAGTGCCGCGCCGGCAACAGGCTCGGCGACGTCTCGCACGCCGTGCAACAGCACGTCGAGCTGGCGGGGCTGTCGGTCGTGCGTTCGTTGGTCGGACACGGGATCGGCCGCGACATGCACGAGGAGCCCCAGATCCCGAACTACGGGACGCCCGGGACAGGCATCGTCCTCGAGGAGGGGATGGTGCTCGCGGTCGAGCCGATGGTCACTGCCGGCCGCCACGGGGTGCGGGTCGGCGAGGACCACTGGTCGATTTACTCCCAGGACGGCTCGCTGGCGGCCCATTTCGAGTTCACGATCGCGATCACGGCTGACGGACCCCGGATTCTGACCCCGTGGCATGAGGCCTCGGGCGGGCGCGCAGCCGCCTGATCGCCCCTGCTAACATCGCGCGGTGCGCCTTTAGCGCGGCGATTTCGTGCTGCGGCGCTCCTCGGCGTGGTAGCGGCGACCGGACCGGTCTCCAGAGCTGCGCCGAAGGTACCACTCAATTGTTCCCACGACGAGAGCGAAGCGAGCGTGAAAGTACGACCGTCGGTCAAGCCGATGTGCGAAAAGTGCAAGATCATCCGCCGGAATGGGCGGGTCCTTGTCATCTGCTCGAATCCACGTCACAAGCAGCGGCAAGGCTGAGCGCATGGCGAGAATTTCAGGGGTGAACATTCCCCTCAACAAGCGGGTCGAGATCGGCCTCACCTACATCTACGGGATCGGCCGCTCGACCTCCAATGAGCTGCTGGCGAAGGTGGGGATCGAGCCCGACCGCAAGGTGCGCGACCTGACCGAGGACGAGGTCGTCCAGCTGCGCGAGATGATCGACTCGTCGCTCACCGTCGAGGGCGACCTGCGCCGCGAGCGCTCGCAGAACATCAAACGTTTGCAGGAGATCGGTTGCTACCGCGGCCTGCGCCACCGGCGCGGCCTGCCGGTCCGCGGCCAGAACACGAAGACCAACGCGCGCACCCGGAAGGGGCCCAAGCGGATGCAGGTCGCCGGTAAGAAGAAGGCGGCTAAGAAGTAATGCCGGCACCCCGTCGACCACAGCGCGGCAGGCGCCGCGTGCGCAAGAACATCCCAGTCGGGCAGGCGCACATCAAAACTTCGTTCAACAACACGATCGTCTCGCTGACCGACCGCGAGGGCAACGTGATCGCGTGGGAGTCGGCCGGTGGCGCCGGCTTCAAGGGCTCCCGCAAGTCGACTCCGTTCGCCGCGCAGGTGACGGCCGACGCCGCCGCGCGCAAGGGCATCGAGCACGGCCTGCAGAAGGTCGAGGTGTTCGTCAAGGGCCCCGGCTCGGGCCGCGAGACGGCGATCCGCTCTTTGCAGGCGGCCGGCCTCGAGGTGAGTGGCGTCAAGGACGTCACGCCCCAGGCACACAACGGCTGCCGCCCGAGAAAGCGCAGGCGCGTCTGATGGCACGAGACACCTCACCGCAGTGCAAGCAATGCCGCCGCGAGGGTCAGAAGCTGTTCCTCAAGGGTGAGCGGTGCCTGACTGACAAGTGCGGCGTCGAGCGGCGCTCGTACCCGCCCGGCGATCATGGTCGCGGCCGCCAGAAGCAGAGCGAGTATCGCGTTCAGCTGCGCGAAAAGCAGAAGGCCAGGCGCTATTACGGCGTGCTCGAGAAGCAGTTCAAGATCTATTACGAGAAGGCCTCGCGTCAGCAGGGAGTCACCGGCGAGAACCTCCTGCGGATGCTCGAGTGCCGGTTTGACAACGTGCTCGTCCGTCTCGGCTTTGCGGCATCTCGCAGGCAGGCCAGGCAGCTGATCCTGCATGGTCACTGGACCGTCAACGGTCGCCGCGTGAACATCCCGAGCTATCAGCTGCGCGACAACGACGTGATCGCGATCCACCAGGGTTCGACGGCAGCCCAGGTGATCCGTGACGCGACCGAGTTGACCGGGCAGGTCCCGGCTTGGCTCCAAGCGGATCACGATTCGCTGACGGCGAAGGTGTTGCGCAAGCCGGAGCGGCGAGAGATCGCCGCGCCGGTGCAGGAACAGTTGATCGTCGAGCTGTACTCGAAGTAGACGAGCTTTTAGCCGCACGGCCGGATGGCCTGTCGCGGCGCTGAACGCCGCCTCTTGGGCGGGCAGGAACCCACGATGTTAGGACGTGTGATGCTTGATTTCCAAGTCCCCCGAATCTCAGGCGAGTCGGTCGATGACACTCGCGGCTCGTTCACAATCGAGCCCCTGGACCGAGGCTTCGGTTACACCTTTGGGAATTCACTGAGGCGTGTGCTGCTCTCCTCGCTGGCCGGCGCGGCGGTCACCAGCGTCAGGATCGAGGGCGTCGCGCACGAGTTCTCCACGATCCGCGGCGTCAAGGAGGACGTCACCGACATCGTCCTGAACCTGAAGGGCATCGTCTGCCGGATGCACTCCGACGCAACCGAGATCGAGGCGCCGCTGGTCGTCACCGGTCCGGGTGACATCACGGCCAACGACATCGACCTGCCCTCGGGCGTCGAGATCCTCAACCCCGAGGCCCACATCGCGACGCTCGAGAAGAAGACCAAGCTCGAGGTTTACCTGACGATCGGACGCGGCCGCGGCTACCGCCCGGCCGAGGAGAACAAGTCTCCCGACCAGCCGATCGGCGTGATCCCGATCGACTCGATCTTCTCGCCGGTCCGCCGCGTGGCCTACAACGTCGAGCAGGCCCGTGTCGGCCAGAAGACCGACTTCGACAAGCTCACGCTCGACATCGAGACCGATGGCTCGATCGACCCCCATGCCGCGCTCCGGGAGGCGGCCGAGATCCTGATCTCGCAGCTGGCGATCTTCACCGACCCGGGGCGGGTCACGGAACTGCGCGACAGCGCGACCTCGCCGGGGATCGAGCAGGGGCTACCCGGCGGTGGCCACCCGGGCCCGAACTCCCGTCCGCCCAACGCGATGGACGACATCCTGATCGAGGAGCTCGAGCTCGGCGTGCGGTCGTACAACTGCCTCAAGCGGGCCGGCATCCAGACGGTCGGTGACCTCGTCTCCAAGACCGAGGGTGAGCTCAACGCGATCCCCAACTTCGGCAAGAAGTCGATCGACGAGGTGATCGAGACTCTGCACCACCGCGGGCTCGCCCTCCGCGACGACTAAGCTAGCCCGATGCGCCACCAGCGTCAGCGATATCAGCTCAGCCGCAGCTCCTCGCACCGCAAGGCACTGCTGATGAACCTGAGCAAGGAGATCATCGAGCACGAGCGGATTAAGACGACCGAGGCCAAGGCGAAGGCGGTCAAGCCCGAGGTCGAGAAGCTGATCACGCTCGCCAAGCGCGGCGATCTGCACGCTCGCCGCCTGGCGCTGTCGGCACTCGGCCAGGACAAATTCGCGGTCTACAAGCTGTTCGAGGAGCTCGCGCCGCGCTACACCGAGCGGCCGGGCGGCTACACGCGGATCATGAAGCTCGGGCCGCGGCGGTCCGACTCGACGGAGATGGTCCTGCTCGAGCTGGTCTGAGCGACGGCGGCGCCGTTGACGTCGCGTCTTGAGATCGAGTACCGCGGGACCGAGTTCGCCGGCTGGGCGCGGCAGGAGGGCCAGCGCACGGTCCAGGGCGAGCTCGAACGGGCGCTGGCGACCGCGCTGCGTGTGCCGGCGGTCGCGGTGACCGTGGCGGGGCGCACCGACGCCGGCGTCCACGCGTGGAGGCAGGTCGCCAGCTACGAGGGCGAGCCGGCCAGGGTGCGGTCGCTCAACGCCCTGCTGCCCGATGATGTCGCGGTGCTGCAGTCCATGACCGCCGAGCCCGGGTTCGACGCGCGCCGCGACGCCACCAGTCGCGCCTACTGCTACCGAGTGCTCGCGCGGCAGGCGCGCAGCGCGCATGAGAACGGCCGCTCGCTTCACTGGCCCGGTGTCGTGGACCGCGCCGCGCTGCACGCGTGTGCGCGGGCGTTGAACGGGACCCATGACTTCACCGCGTTCACGCCGACCGAGACCACCCACGTGAGGTTCTCGCGTGACGTGCTGGCCGCGTCCTGGACCGAGCACCACGACCTGCTCGAGTTCTGGATCGAGGCGGACTCGTTCATGCGCCAGATGAACCGCGTCCTGGTCGGGACGATGCTCGAGGTCGCGCGCGGGTCACGCTCGCTCGAGGACTTCAAATCACTGCTGGAGGGGCGGCCCCGCGGGGTTGCCGGATTCACAGCGGCTGCACACGGCCTTTACCTCGCCGGAGCCGGCTACGGTTGCAAACGTGTGCTGCAGCAGATTTAGGCCAGGTTCGCCACCGGCCTGGACGAATGTTCGATTTGTCTTTACCCCACAAAATCGTACTATTGCATCCAGGAAGGGCGCAGGCGCATTTACGGGGGCGGCCGCGGCCCGAGCGGTGAGAGAAAGTTCACCATTCGGGCCGCGGTGATGCGCGTCCCGAGACGGACCTCGGGGCGGCGGAGAACTGTGTCACTGGGGCAGAGGCCGCGGCGCCTCCGAGCCTCATAGCATGCAGCAGCGTGCGAGTACTGCTGACAAACGACGACGGGATCGAGGCCGCCGGTCTTCAGGCGCTGCGCCGAGCACTGGTCGCGATGCCCGAGGTCGAGCTGGCGGTGATCGCGCCCGACGGCAATCGCTCGGCGATGGCCCGCTCGATCACGACCCGGCGACCGCTGTGGGTCCAGGAGGTCGACTTCGGGGACGGGACGGTTGGCTACGCGACCGATGGCACCCCGGTCGACTGCGTACGGCTCGCGAACCTCGGCCTGATCGCTGGCTTCGTGGCCGAGCTGGTCGTGTCGGGGATCAACCACGGCTCCAACCTCGGCGACGACATCACCTACTCGGGCACGGTCGCCGCGGCGTTCGAGGCGATCGTCCTCGGGCTGCCGGGGATCGCGGTCTCGCAGCAGTCGAGTTCGATGGAGCTCGATTTCCGCGCCGGCTCGGGATTTGACTTCTCGGCCGCAGCGAACTTCACGGCGCAGCTCGTCGCGGAGCTCCAGAGCATCGCGCTGCCCTCGGGCACGCTGCTGAATGTCAATGTGCCGGGCGCGGCGCCGAAGGGGGTGTCCGTCGCACGGCTCGGCAAGCGGATTTATCGCGACGAGCTGTCGCTCGTCGACGAGGCTTCGGCCAGCAGGCGGCTGTACCGGATCTACGGCGATGCGATCTACGAGCGCGACGAGCCGGGGACCGATCTGGCGGCCGTCGCGGCGGGGAGGATCGCGGTCACGCCGATCCACTTCGACCTGACCGATCGTGATGGGCTGGACACGCTCCAGCGCCAGGACCTCGACCGGCTGATCGCGCCCGCCGCCGGCGAGGTGATCGAGCCGTGAGTGGGCGGGACGCCGCCGACGAGGTGATCGAGCCGTGAGCCCGCCGGATCTCGCCGCCCGCGCGGCCGAGCTGCGCAAGCTGCTCGAGCACCACGGCTATCGCTACTACGTGCTCGATGACCCCGAGATCGGCGATGCCGAATACGACGCGATCCTCGACGAGCTGCGCGGGATCGAGTCCGAGCACCCCGAGCTGGTCACGCCCGACTCGCCCACCCAGCGAGTCGGCGGTGAGCCGGTCTCCGACCTCGTCAAGGTCCGCCATCCGGAGCCGATGCTGTCGCTCGCGAACGCTCGCTCGGCCGAGGAGCTACGCGCATGGATCCAGAGGATGCGCAACCACCTGGCGCGGGAGGGAATCGAGGATCCCGAGTTCGAGTTCGTCGCCGAGCCCAAGATCGACGGCCTGGCGATCTCGCTGATCTACCGAGACGGGGTGTTCGAGCGAGGGGCGACGCGCGGCAACGGCGAGGTCGGCGAGGACGTCACCCACAACCTACGTACGATCGGCTCGATCCCGCTGCGGCTCGAGACCGACGATCCGCCACCGCTGCTGGAGGTGCGCGGCGAGGTCTACATGGCGCTGCCGGACTTCGCGGCGCTCAATGAGCGCCGCGCCGAGGCGGGCCTATCGACGTTCATGAATCCCCGCAACTCGGCCGCCGGCACGATCCGCCAGCTCGATCCCAAGCTCGCGGCCGAGCGCCCGCTGTCGCTGTGGTGCTACGCGATCGGCGTCACCGAGGGCCTGACGCTCACCGCGCACTGGGAGGCGCTCGAATGGCTGCGGGCGCATCGCTTCCCCGTCCACCCGGACGTCAAGAAGCTGACCACCGAGGATCAGGTCGTCAAGCAGTGCCGCTCGTGGGAGCAGCGGCGTGGCTCGCTCGAGTTTGAGATCGACGGCGTCGTGGTCAAGGTCAATCAGTTCGAGCTCCAGCGTCGGCTCGGCGTCGTCGGGCGTGATCCGCGCTGGGCGATCGCATGGAAGTTCCCGCCGACCACGGCTGTGACCAAGCTCGAGCGGGTCGGCTGGAATCCGGGGAAGTTCGGCGATCTGCACCCGTACGCGATGCTCGAGCCGGTCCACGTGGCGGGCGTGACGATCAAGCTTGCGACGCTGCACAACGAGGAGGACCTCGCTCGCAAGGACATCCGCGAGGGCGAGGAGGTGATCGTGCTGCGCGCCGGGGATGTGATCCCGCAGGTCCTGTCGCCGGCGCCGCATGTGGCCGAACACAAGGACCGGCCGCCGCCGCCCGTCCCGCCGGAGCGCTGCCCGGTCTGCAACACGCCCACGATCAAGCCCGATGGCGCCGTGTTCACACGCTGCCCGAACCGCGACTGCCCCGGCCGACGCTGGCAGCTGCTCAAGCATTTCGTCGGCGCGATGGACATCGACGGTCTCGGCGAGAAGCAGGTAAGCCTGTTCATGGATCTAGGCTGGGTCAAGACGGCGGCCGACTTCTACCGCCTCGAGGGCGAGCAGATCGCGCAGCAGAGCGGCTTCGGCCCAGTCTCGGCCGAAAAGCTGGTCGCGGCCGTCGAGGCGTCCAAGCGCCAGCCGTTCGGTCGGGTCCTGTTCGCGCTTGGGATCGAGGAGGTCGGGTACGTGACGGGGCGCAACCTTGCCCAGCAGTTCCGCACGATCGACGCGCTGATGGACGGCGACGTCGAGGGGATCGAGCAGACCCAAGGGGTCGGGCCGAAGATGGCCCGCACGATCCACGACCAGCTCCACGACCCGAAGATGGACGCCCTGATCGCGGACCTGCGGGAGCGGGGTCTGCGGTTTGAGGAGGAGGGGCCGCCGCCCGGCGAGGGGCCGCTGGCCGGCAGGACGCTGGTACTGACCGGCACCCTGCCCGAGCTGACTCGGGAGCAGGCGACCGAGATGATCACCGCGGCCGGCGGCAGGGTCACCGGCTCGGTATCGCGCAAGACCGACTATGTCGTCGCCGGTGAGAGCCCCGGCTCCAAGCTCGCGCAGGCCGAGCGGGCCGGCGTGGCGGTGATCGACGAATCCGGGTTGAGGGAGCTGCTCGCGACCTAGCCGTGCCGGCGGCGTGGCTATCCGTCGTAGTTGGCCACCGCGACGACCATCCTGTCCTGGATCGGGTGCGCGTAGTCGGGGACGATCCCGTTCATCAGCAGCGCGTAGGCAAGGGTGTCGCCGTCGCGGGCGTGGCAGTAGCCGACCAGGTTGGAGACGTCGTGCAGGGTTCCGGTCTTGCCCATGCATCTGCTCTGGGCGTAGGTGCCGCGCATTTCGTCGATCAGCGTCCCGGTCCGGCCGGCGACCGCCAGCGAGCCGGTGAATGGGGCGTTGCCGGCCTGCTGGCGCAGCAGCGAGACGACGTCGAACGGCGTCGTCCGGTCGTAGCGCGACAGGCCGGAGCCATCATTGAGGCGCGGGTGGAGGCCGAATCGGTTGGCGATCGTCGCGCGGACGACAGCGGCGCCGGCGGCCGTCGAGCCGCCGCCACCGTAGTGAGCGCCGATGTCCTTGAGCAGCGTCTCGGCGAAGAAGTTGTTCGACGGCGTGTTCGTGAGCGCGATCAGCGTCGACATCCGGGGCGAGCGGACGACCGCCAGCGTGCGTGACCCGGGCGGCGTGATCCCAGCTCGGACCGCCTGGTGCGCCGGGAGCTTGACGCCGCCTGACTTCAGCGCCGCGACGAGCTGCTGACCGGCCTGCAGCGCCGGGTGGGTGACGAGCGCGGTCTCGGAGCCGCTGGTCCAGCCGGCGTCGAACGAGAGACCGCTGAGCTCCCCCTCGACCTCGGTTGACGGCGCGTAGCCGGTGGCCGGCGTTCCCCGCCGCGAGTCGAAGATCGACTGGTCGGCGACCACGGCCCCGTTCAGCGCTTTGATCCCGGTCGAGGTGATCAGGTTCGAGACCAGCTGCTGGACGGTGGCGCCGGTGCCGTAGCTGGTCCGGTCAAATGCGGCCGAACCGAACGTCGGATCGCCCCCGCCGCGCAGATACAGGGTTCCGTCAAACGTCGAGCCGTGAAACCGGCCGACCCCCAGCACCGCGGTCGTCAGCGTCGCCGACGGCCCGAACTGCTGCAGCGCGGTCGACGTCGTGTAGAGCTTCTCGACCGACGCCGGCAGCCGGCCGACGCGGGCATTGTGCGAGTAGAGCACCTGCCCGCTGGTCAGATCGAGGACGTAGGCACCACTGAACAGGCCGGCCGCGCGCATGCCAGCGTTGAGCGCGCGATCAAGTCCTCGCACCGCCGGGGTGGCGATCTGGGCCGCGCGGGCCGACGCCCCGCCCGCGCTTGCAGCCACCAGCGCGCCGACAGCCAACAGCGCGGCAAGCCTGGCTGAGATCCGCAGCATCAAAGGTATGTAACCGGTCAGGGCGGCGAAAGCTTCGGTTCCGTTGTGCTTACAATCGGTAGCAACCTGGGGAGGGGCGACATAGGCGCGCTTTAGACTCCGTGCTACGTAATGGGCCAAGTCGTAAAGCTCGATGCGTCGGCGACGGAGCGCAAGGCGGCGTCGAGTTCGGCTGCCAATCGCCGTCGCAAGCGCTCCAAGACCGCCCTCGTCCTCGGTGGCGGCGGGTTCACCGGCGGCGTCTACGAGATCGGCGCCCTGCGGGCGCTGAACCTGCTGTCGGTCAACCGGACCGTGAATGAGTTCGACGTGTATGTCGGTACGAGTGCCGGCTCGTTCGTCGCCGCGGCGGTCGCAAACGGCGTCACCCCTGAGGAGATGATGCGGGTCATCGTCCAGCAGGTCCCGACCCCGTTTCCCGACGCTCGCGTCGGGTCGCTGCTGAAGCCCAATTACAGGGAGTTCGTGACCCGTGGCGTGACCTTCCCGCTTCGGGTGGCCCAGCTGGTGCGACTGCTGACGCGCGATCTGGGTCAGATCTCGGCTGTCGACGTGGTGCTCGGCCTCGCGGGGGCGCTCCCCTCAGGGCTCTACTCGGGGGAGGGAATCGAGCGCTACGTCCGCCGGATCCTTTCCGACCCCGACCGTACCGACGACTTCAGGCTGCTCCAGAAGGAGCTGTACTCTGACCGCGACGGACCTGGACACGTGCGAGCGGATCGTGTTCGGCGCCGACGGGTGGGAGGACGTCCCGATCTCAAAGGCCGTCAGCGCATCCAGCGCGCTGCCGATGATCTACAAGCCGGTCAAGGTCCGCGACCGCGAACTGGTCGACGGCGGGATCGTGTCGACGACCAACCTCGACGTTGCCGTCCAAGCCGGCGCCAAGCTGATCATCGTCGTCAACCCGCTGGTCCCATTCGTCAACACATTCGAGAAGCGGATCCCGAGCCTGACCGGTCCCAAGGTCCGGCGCGTATCGGATATGGGCTTTCCGCAGATCGGCTACCAGGTCTTCAAGCTGCTCGCTCATCAGCGCCTACACGAGCTCGCCGGGCACTGGGAGCAAAGGTATCCGGGCGTCGACATCATCCTGATCGAGCCCGAGGCCAGCGACGAGCTGATGTTCCAGACAAGCGTGATGAACTACGCCTCACGGGTCGACATCGCGCGTCACGGGTTCCAGTCGGTGACGCTCAAGCTCGCCAACGACTATCAACGGTTCAAGCGGATCTGCGCCCGGCACGGGATCGACATTTCCGCGACCAGGGTGCGCAAGGTCGTCAAGCACTTCGAGGCAGAGCGAGAATCAACCCGCGCGTGGCGCAAGATTCTCGAGCAGACCACGTCAACGCTGCTGCGTCAATCCGCCCAGGAGGAAAAGACCGGCTAGGCGCCGGCCACCGATCGGCTAGGCGCCGGCTACCTGGGCCCGGGGCTGCTGCGAGCCCGAGCCCGTCAGCTCACGCAGGCTCGAGAGAAAGAGGGTCTTGTCGATCCGACCGTTGAAGATCGGGACGCCCAGTTCGACGCATTTGATGATCACGTCGCGCCGTTCCAAGCCAGCTTCCTTCGCTAGCTCGCTGGGCGTCAGGTGATTGGCCATCGGGGATCCTCCTTCGCCGTTCACTCCAGTGGCGACAAAGTATGCCTCCTAGGCCGGACGGGGGCAACGAGAATTGGCCGAATCGTCTAGTGGATGGGTCAATTTGCGCGACTTTGGTGAGCATCGGTGCCAGAACGGGTATATGGACCCTTGAGCGGCCGAGGGCCGCTGCACGCCTCTCGAATAAACGCTACAGTTCAGTCAAGCGGCGCCGGTAGGGAAAGGGTTCTACTCACGTTGAAGCGGGCCAAATGGCAGTGATGCTTTCAGCCACCTCGATCACCCCGGCGTGCAGCGAGGACGAACTGATCGACCTCGCGCGCGACGGCGACGACCGTGCCTTCGAGGAGCTCTACTCCCGCTACCGCGAACGGATCGGCTCGTTCATCATCGGCCGCGTCCACGACCACGGGCGCGCGGAGGACATCGCCCAGGAGGTCTTCATGTCCGCCCTGCGGCGGCTGCGATCCAGCGAGCAGGCGATCGCCTTCAAGCCATGGATATACGAGATCGCCAAGAACGCGTGCATCGATGAGTTCCGGCGCAACCGCCGCTCGCGCGAGGTCTCGCTGGACGCGGACGACGAGCTGACCGGCGGTCCTCAGGCGCTTTCATCGATCGCGCCGACGCCGCCCGCAGCGGTGGAGAGCAGGCAGAGACTCAATGACCTTCGCGGCGCCTTCGGCGGCCTCTCGGAAAGCCATCATCAGCTGCTGGTGATGCGCGAGTTCGAGGGTCTGTCGTATGAGGAGATCGCGAGCAGGACCGGGATGTCGCGCCAGATGGTCGAGAGCGTCCTGTTCCGGGCCCGCCGCAAGCTCGCCGAGGAATACGAAGAGCTGGCCAGCGGCCGCCGCTGCCAGCAGGTCCAGACGCTGATCGACGACCAGCTGCTTCAGTCGCGACGGTCGCTCGGGATCCGTCAACGCCGTCAGCTCGCACGTCACCTCGCTCACTGTCAGCCGTGCCGCATGACAGCGCACCTGGCGGGCGTCGACGAGGCACTGCTGCGGCCGCGCAGCATCGCCGACAAGATCGCAGTCCTGTTCCCCTTCGGGCTCTGGCGCTGGCCGTGGCGGCGAGGCGGCCGCTCCGGGAACGCCTTGCACCGAACCGGCGCGCACCCGTTCGCGGTGCACTCCGCCCAGAACGCGGCAACCGTCGCCGGCTACGGGGGTGCCTCGTCACTGGGCGGCGCGGCGATCGCCGCCGCGGTGATCGCGGTGAGCGGTGCTGGTGGAGTGGTCGTGGCCGGGCTGGCGGGCCGCGGCCATGCGGTTGCGCCGGCGGCGGTCAGCAGCGGCGGCGCGGCGGCCCGCGGCGCGACCGGCTCCGATCCGAAGCGGTCGCGGGCGCCGGTGCGGCGGGCGGCCGCGCCTCGTAGCAGCCACCCTGCGAGCCTCGTGCGACCGTCTCTCCGGCGAACGGCGAAATCCTCCGCGACCGGCGACCGTCACGGCTCCGGGCCGGGCGCGCCACCGAGCCATGGCGCGACTTCGGGCTCGGGCTCTGGCGGATCGTCGTCAACGGGTTCGGGGACCGCCCTGGCGCGGTCGACCGTCTCCCAGACAGCCAAGCGGGCGACGGACGCGGTCACGTCCGGGGCCCAGAACACCGTCAAGCGGGTGACGAACACTGTCGACGGCGCGACCAAGACCGTCACCGGCACCGTCAACCAGGCGACCGGCGCGGTCGCCGGTGCCGTCAACCAGGCGACGGGCGGTGCGACCGGGGGCGTCACCGGTGTGGTGAAGAAGGCGACCGGCGGCGTGACGGGCGCCGTTGACCAGGCGACCGGCGGCGCGACCGGCGCGGTCGACAACACCGTGCAGGGAGCGACCGGCACCGTCGGCGGCGTGGTCCACGGGCTGACCGGCTCGCTTTGACTACACTCGCCAGATCGGGGCGTGGCGCAGCCTGGTAGCGCGCACCGTTCGGGTCGGTGAGGTCCCCGGTTCAAATCCGGGCGCCCCGATTTTTCCCTGCAAATCGGCATCTTTTCTCGCGCCGGTTTGTGGCGTACTGATCATCGCAGAAGCTGGATGCGGTCCCCGGGCCGACTCCATCACGCCGGAGAAATCCCTGCAAAGGTGGCAGATCGTGCAGAACACCGGGCCGCACCGCCCGGTTCGGTGATGTGTCCGGTTCACCGAAGACTCATGCCGGCGGATAATCCCTGCTAATCGGCGGGTTCTCAGGGCGCGCCCCCGGCCCAGACCACGGCCTTGTGCCCAATGTGTGCCCAAACGCGCCGAAAAGAGCCAGCTCCCAGGGGCCGCCGCCGTCGAGGACCAGTGCGGACTGCGCTTGGCGACGAGACCCGAGATTGGCGAAGAGCGGGTCTGCCGACCAAACCCGGCGCGAGTCCTGCTCGTCGCGCACAGGAAAGGCCCGGTCGCGCGGGAGATGCCTGCCACCGCCGTGGTTATCGCTGTGCCTTGGAGCGCGGCACGAGCGTCAGCAGCGCGGGGATGATCAGCAGCGTGGGGGCGAGGGCGACGGCGATCGTGGTGATGATTGAGCCGCCACCGGCCGAGGCCGGGAGTTTGGTGGCGGAGATGGCGACCCCGGCGAGGCCCATGAGTGCGCCGATGCCCACGAACAGGCGCATCGAGTACGGCCGGGGCTTGGCGTGAAACGACATGTAGAAGCCGTAGCCGCAGCCGAGGACGGGCAGGATCGTGGCCGGGAGGAGCGCTGCTGGCTGAAGGGGCGTCAGCGCTGCCGGGACGTCTGCGAGCTCGCGTCCGAGCGCGCGCAGCGCGAACCCGAGCGCCACCGATATGACGACGCCGCTCGCCAGCGCCGCCCACAAGGGAATTCGGGGCCGGTCGATCTGCCGACGCTGGTCGTGTGCGGGCGCGGTGGTTGGGTGTGGGTGTGTTGCGGTGGTTGTCATGGTGATCCCTTCTCCGGTGTTCGTGGTGGTAGATCAGGCGTCTCGGCTACCGCGTTGTTGGCCACGGCGATGTCGAGCATCAACATCGCCTTCGGTAGGCAGGCGACCGCAAGCGTTCCGCGCGGGCGGCCAGGTGTCAGCGTCGAGGTTGGCCTGGTGCGCCCTGCCGGCCTGCGGGGTTAGGCAGCGACGGGCTCGGGCGCGTCGCCGTATCGGGCGTACCTGCCGGTGAGTCGCCCGACGAGACGCATGAGCGGGAACACGAACCGCTCGACCAGTAGTGGGATCGGCCGGCCACCGAACTCGGTGTGGTAGCGACCGAGCAGAAACGCCATGTCGAGCGGGTTCGGTGCCTTCCCTGTGCGCTTCATCGAGTCGAACGTTTGCGTCAGGTAGTACTCAAAGTTGTGCGGCGGGCTTACCCAGCCATGGATCCGTGCGGACTCCGCTCCGGCGTTCCAGAATCGATGCGCCTCGCCTGGTCGAAACTGGACGGTCTCGCCGGGTCCCACGAACTGCTCGCGGCCGTTGCCGATCGCGTATCCGATCCGCCCCTCGTCGACGGTGATCGACTCGGTCTGCAGGTTGTGAACGTGCATTGGGGGACCTGAGCCTGGGGACACTTCGCTGCTGACGTCCAAGTACTCGCGCCCGTCTGGGTCCGTTCGGCGGCCGATGAATGTGAACCGCTCACCGGCGCCGTTGTCGATCGTTCGTGGATAGCTGTTCAGCATCTCTAGGTCTCCTCGCTCAGGTTGACAGGTGTCAAGCAGACAGCGTAGCGCTACACTTGACATGTGTCAAGCACGCGCGAGAGGATCCTCGCAGAGGCCCGCGGACTCGTTGAGGCGAGCAGCGGGGAGCCGCTAAACATGTCGGCGATCGCCGCTCGGGTAGGGATCTCCCGCCAAGCGCTGTACCTTCACTTCCCCGACCGTGGCGCGCTGCTACTCGCGCTCGTCGAGTACACCGATGACCGCGAGTCGCTTGCTGCAGGTCTGGCGAGAGTGAACGGCGCGCCAACGGGCGCGGAGGCGCTGCGGGCGTTCCTCGAGATGCAAGCCTCACGCAATCCAAAGATCGCCCCATTGGCCCGCGCGCTTTACGCCGCGCGACACCGCGACCCCGCGAACGCCACCGCCTGGCGCGACCGAACAGCCGAGCGCCTGCGCGGAACGACCGCACTGGCCGCGCGCCTGCGTGACGAGCGTAGCCTGCACCCCAGCTGGTCGATCCCCGAGGCGGCCGTCCTGCTGCGAGAGCTCACGTCCTTCCGGCAGTGGGACGACCTCGTCAACGATGCCGGCGTCAAGCCGGACCGCTACGTCGAACTGATGCTGCACACGGCGCTACTAGCGCTGCAAGCGCCAGCGCCGGGCGCTCGATCACCAAACCCGTAACCCACCCGCCCACGGCGAACGCCACCAATCAACGTCAGAATTCCCTGGTTTGCGCGGTAGGCAGGGTCGCGGGCAGCTTTGTAGTCGGTGGCACTGGGCGCTCGGCCTGCGTCACGACTGCTAGAATCTGTCTAGTCTGTCCAGAATAGTGAGGCCGATGGTGAGTTGGCAGTTACAGACAGCCAAGCAGCACTTCAGCGAACTCGTCGAGCGTGCTCGGCGCGATGGCCCGCAGATCGTGACCAAGCACGGCAAGGAGGCGGTCGTGGTCGTGTCTGCCGAGGATTACCGACGACTGCGGGGCGGCGGCCCCAGCCTCGTCGAGTTCATTCGTGCTGCTCCGGATTTCGATGCGCTCGAGCTCGACCGTGCCGAGGATCGCAGCCGCGACGTTGATCTTTGAGCTTTCTCCTCGACACGAACGTCGTTTCTGAGATCCGCCGCGGCCGCGATCCGAGTGTGCGCGCGTGGGCTGGCGAGGTTGACGACGTAGACCTGCATCTCAGCGTGCTGACGCTTGGTGAGATCCGCAAGGGCATCGAGCTGCTGCTTGAGCGCGACCCCGCTCAGGCCGAAGTGTTTGCCGGCTGGCTCGGCGACCTGCGAACGCGGTTCGCGGACCGGATCGTCTCGATCGATGTCCGCGTTGCCGAGGAGTGGGGCCGCCTCAACGCCGCCGCGCCGCGCAACACGGTCGACAGTCTCATCGCCGCGACCGCCAGCATCCACGGGCTCACCGTCGTGACCCGCAACACCGGCGACTTCGAGGGCTGCGGCGTTGCGCTCATCAACCCGTGGCATCACGAGCCCAGCGCCACCAGCTGACCTGCTCTGGCGGCCAGCGGGAGCAGCGCTGCGGTCTCGGCTGCTGTCGGAGGCCCACACCAAGTCGACGATTGGGCACAAACGCATCTCTGTGCCCAATCCCCGGTAATCGCCCGCACAATCCGCGGGTCTGAGGTCGCTCTCGATCATCAGCAAACTGGACGCTTTGCAGGTATTTCTTGTTCTGAATGAACGGGTGCGCTCGTTAGTCGGGTCGGTGAGGGTCCCCGGTTCAAATCCGGGCGCCCCGATAAAAGCCCCGCAAATGCGCGGTTTTTTGTTGGCGGCATGCCCCACAAGGGTTTGGCAGTGAGGCCGTTCATTGGGCAGTAAGCACTGATGTTGGTAGCTAAGAAAGTTTCGTTTTGCGGGCCTTTTGCCGCGCGACCTCGCTAAAAGTCTGCGGTGAGGTCCTGGGCTCAGCTACAAAAGACGGCGTAACTCGACGGTGCGATGATCAGCCAGGTGCGGACCGAGCCGTTGATCGCCGCGATCCGTCCGTTCGTGGATGCGGGCGTTGTGCCAGGTGCTGTGGTGGGCCTGCGAGAGCGCGGCGAGGTGATTCTCGACGCGCTGGGAACAACCGCGCCTGCGAGCGAGATCCCGTTGCTCGTCGATGCGCAGGTGCGGATCAGCTCCAACACGAAGCCGATGATCGCGGCGGTGACGCTGCTGTTGGCCGAGGACGGCGTGCTGAGTCTCGACGACCCCGTCGAGCGCTTCCTTCCCGAGCTCGCCGGTCGCCGGGTGCTGCGTCGCGTTGACGGCCCGCTCGATGAGACCGAGCCGGCACGGCGGCTCGTCACGGTCGAGGACTTGCTCACTATGCGGTTGGGTTTCGGTTGGGTGTTCGAGAGTGAATGCCCGGCTGTCGATAGAGCGACGGAGCTCGAACTCGGGTTCGGCCCGCCGGACCCGCAGGCGCTCCCGCCACCCGCTGAGTGGATCGCGCGATTCGCGCAGCTGCCGCTTCTCGAGCAGCCGGGCTGCGTGTGGCGCTATGAGCTCGCGTTCGCAGTCCTGGGCATAGCGGTCGCCCGCGCGGCTGGCCGCTCGCTTGAAGCGGCACTCACCGAGCGCCTGTTCACGCCGCTCGGGATGGCCGACACCGCGTTCGTGGCAGACCCGGAACGCGTCGTCCCGGCTTTCGTCCGAGGCGAGAACGGCCTCTTGCTCTTTGATGGCATCGCCGGCAGTCGGTGGGCGTCCCCGCCCCCGTTTGCGGACGGCCGGGGCGGCCTGGTGTCTACGGCCGGGGACCTTCTGCGCTTCGCGGGCATGCTGCTCGACGCGGGCGGTGGGCTGCTGACACCCTCCTCGGCGACCGCAATGACCACTGACCGCCTCACGGCCGAACAGCGGGCCGGACCGTCAGCGGCAGCGTTCTTGGATTCCGGCGGGTGGGGCTACGGAGTGGGTGTGGTCGAGAGCGCCGCTGGTCGCCGTTACGGCTGGGGCGGAGGCCTTGGGACTCTGTGGTACTCCTGGCCCGATCACGATCTCGCGGCAGTCTTGATCAGCCAGGTCCTGCCGCCCTCCACCGAGATGTTCAACGCGTTCACCGCCGCAGTGGAAAGCAGCATCGTCCGCTGACGGGATGGCAGGTTCTTAACCCATGCGCTGCGTGTGAAAGTCAGGGCCGGCTGGCTGTTCCGAGGCGAGCCGCCGTTCGACCGTGCTCGCGCACCACAGCGCGACCTCGTCGGGACAGTCGGGAGTTGGCCTCGCTGCGACCGGCTGAGTAGATCAACCCGAGTCGCTCGTACTCGCGGATACAGCGGATTGAGAGGCCCGTGCGTCGCGCGAGCTCGCCGACCGTCGTCAGCCCACTGACGCCGTACGTTTGCGGCAGCCTGGCTCTACCTGGGCGAGAGAGCCGCCGACGGCGCTGGGCGCCGTCCGCCACCAGCTCGCCATCCGCGCGCGGGCGCATGTCTCTCCGCAGCGACAGACAATGCCATGAAAGACTTCTTTGATAGCCGTTGATGTGGTAACCGAGATCGAGATCAGGTGCCCTCGCGACGAGGTCTCTGCCTTTGCGGCCGATCCGTCGAACGCGACGGCCTGGTACAAGCACATCAAGGCGGTCGAGTGGGAGACCCCTCCGCCAGTAGTCGTCGGCTCCCGAGTCCGGTTCGGCGCCCAGTTCCTCGGCCGGACGTTGGACTACACCTACGAAGTTCGAGAGCTCGACCCTGGTCGTCGCTTGGTGATGGCGACCGAGCAGGGCCCGTTCCCAATGGAGACGACGTACACCTGGGAGGACGCGGTCGGATCGACCCGGATGACTCTCCGCAATCGGGGAGAGCCTTCAGGCTTCGCTGCAGTCACGGCACCCGTCATGACTCGAGCGATGCACCGGGCCAACATGGCCGATCTCCGGCGATTGAAGGCGCTCCTCGAGCCGGACGAAGACCTCGTGCTCTGAGACGACAGGGACAGCCCGGTCGCAGCCAGCTGAGACTGACATCGCTCATTGATTTGAGACGCCGGGGGTCGTGCCCGGTCAGCGTTCGCGGAGCAGACGCTGACCGCGGACGATGTCGAGACGGGCACCATGATGGGATTCCCGTGCCTGCGCGTGGGTGGCGCGTTCTTTGCGGCGTGTGACCATCGCTCCGGCGATCTCATCGTCAAGCTGCCCGAAGCTCGCGTGCGAGAGCTGGTCATCGAGACCGTCGGGGAGCCGTTTGCTCCCGCAGGGAGGGTCTTCCGCCAACGGGTACTCGTCGCCGATCGTGACATCGACCGATGGCGAGGGCTGATCACCGAGGCGCGGCAGTTCGTCGAGAGCGAACCATGACGCCCGGTTGGCGGGGAAGGCGGGAAGATCCGCAAGTTCGTCTCCGCCACTGTCATGCGGTGCGTTACAATGTACGACATATCTCCTGCACGCCAGTTTTCCGCACGCCTGGACGCGGCCATAGTTGAACGCCTGGAACGCCGCGGGGCACGTTCAGGGTTGAACAAGTCGCGGCTGGCGGAGCGCTATATCGATGAGGGGGTGCGAATGGACGACCATCCCGGGATCGTGTTCCGCGATGGGCCGACCGGCCGGCGCGCCGGGCTGGCCGCCGGACCGGACGTTTGGGAGGTGATCGGCGCGCTGCGTTCGACTGGTCTCGAAGGGGACGACGCAATTCAGGCGACGGCCGAGTGGTCGGGCCTGAGTGTCCGCCAGGTGCGCGATGCGATCGGCTACTACAGCGAGTATCCCGCCGAGGTCGATGAGAGGATCCGGCGCAACGCGGAGGAGGCGGACGCGGCCCGAGCGGCGCTGGCGTGAGCAGAGCCTCACGCGGTGAAGCTGCTGCTCGACGAGATGATCTCGGCCGTCGTGGCCGAGCAGCTACGCGCCCGCGACCAGGACGTCGAGGCGGTCATCGAGCGTCGTGAGCTTCGGGGGCTCACGGATCGAGACCTGTTCGAGTACGCGCAGGCGGCCGAGCGTTCGTTGGTGACGTATAACCGTGACGACTTCCTCGAACTCGATCGTCTCTATCTGGGCGAAAACCGGCCGCACTGTGGGATCGTGATTCTCAACCCGCGCCGGTTCCCGCAGGGCGCCGCCTCGATCGGCCCGCTGGTCACGTCGCTGGAGCGGCTGATCGACGCCGGCGCCACGTATGAGAGCTTCATTCACTGGCTTCAGTGACACCCGCACGGTTTTGGCAGGGAATCCATCTCCCTGCCGAAACCCCGGTAATCGACCGCGATATCCGTGGGCCTGGCGAGTGCGCTGGCCGCATGCGAACCCATGGGTTTGCAGGTACTTCCTACACCCACTTCGGATTTCGTCCATGATCGGGTCGGTGAGGTCCCCGGTTCAAATCCGGGCGCCCCGATGTAAAAACCCAGCAAATGCAGGGTTTCTGTTGAGCGAGAGGGCATGACGGGCGCGCACGGATTGGGCACAAACGCTGCAACACGGGGGTGCGGTGCAGCTAAAAGGTAACTGTGTGCAGGGATTTTGAGCCGTAGCGCGCACCGGCCGGTGCGGTGCGGTCGGCGGGTCGCGGGTCCGTGATCCCCAATCTGCAGGAGCGATCCCGCATCGTGAGCGCGTCCGGATCGTTGAGCTCGGCGACGGTGCCGGCGACCCAGATTCAACGCGCGCCACACCACCGCAACGGCGCAGTGTGGCGGGCGCTGCCCGATCGAGGCCGGCGTGCTCGGCCGGCTCGCCGACACGATTGGCGCAACGGGCGGCTGTCGTTTGACCGCAGCCCGCTGTGCGGGTGATGAGGGCGCGGTCGTGCTCGCGCTTCCGGCCGCGCGCGCAGCGCGCGTCCCCGAAGGCGCGCCTTCGGAACTCACGCAATCAAGCGAGAGGTGTCCAGCGAATGTGCGAACCACCGCCACCCGAGCTCCGCGAGCGGCTCGGGATCGAACCGCGCTGCACCTGCGATCGCCGGGACCGGCATCGAGACGAAGCCTCGATTTGAGGGTTGGGCGGGAGGCTGCGGCGGCGTTGGATTGCCAGCGATCGGCTGTTTTGCGCTTTGGTCGATCCATCATCTGAGGCAGACGGCAGACGGCAGACCTGAGCTTGGGCGAGCAGGGCAACCCACCTCGGGGCGGGCCGTGCTTGCGACCGCCGATGCGGCTGCCGCTTTGGGCCGGAAACGGGCGTGAGGACAAGAGTGCCCCAACGACGACAATGCAGCTGCGGTGACGAGCCATTTCGGCCTGCGTTCACGCTCGGGTCACGGGATTGAGCAAACGCGGACGCGCGGGCCTTGTACTCGCCAAAGGGTGCATGTCCCTATGTAGAGCTTGGCATTGGACTGGGCCCGCTACTCCTCACCCAGGCGACACGGTCGCCGCGCCCCGTTTTTGGGCGATCTGCCGGGCGGGGTCGACTGTCGGCTAACCGACATGTCTAATTCCTATGACCTTTTGCCGGCAGGGATACAACCGTTGAGATCGAAGTGCGCTGAGTCCGCGACTTCGAGTGGGCGCGGAGGCGGTTCGGTTAGACCGAGCCGTGTTCGATCGTGCTTGTCGCCGGATGCGCAATGTGTTTTCGCCATCCGCTCACCTCGTTTTCACCTGGACGCAGATGGGTCGCGTCGCTGTTGGTCTGTCTGGTGGTTGGACTGGCTGCCGGCATCGCATCGGCCGCGACGCCCGTGAGTGCCTCGCCGTTTGCGCGCGTGCTGCGGGCGGGGGAGAGGGGTGGCGATGTGCGGAAGTTGCAACGGTGGCTAATCGCTGTGGGGATACGGACGAGCGCGGACGGGATCTTCGGTGGGCTCACACAACGGAGCGTCCGACGCTTTCAGCTCGCGGCGCGCCTTCATCCAGCGAGCGGGACGGTCGGGGTGCGAACAGCGCGAACGCTGCGACGGTGGGTCGCTCACGGGAGGAGCATCGGACGCAGCAACCGCACGGTCCGACGCCCGCCGTTTCGAAGAGTGCTCCGAGTCGGGGATCGGGGCGGCGATGTGCGGACGCTGCAGCGATGGCTGGGCGATGTGGGGATCGCCGACGGGCACGGACGGGATCTTCGGCGTGCTGACGCGCCGGAGCGCTCTGCGGTTTCAGCTCGCGGCACGTCTGAGCCCCGCGAGCGGGACCGTCGGGATCCGCACCCTGACGAGATTGGGGTCGTGGGTCGCGCGTGGCCGGAGGGTCGCGCGGGTCGCCTCGCCGTTCGGGCGCGTGCTGCGCACGGGCGACCGCGGCGGCGACGTGCGCACGCTTCAGTGGTGGCTGGGCGCCGTCGGCATCCCGACCGGCACGGACGGGATCTTCGGGCCGATGACGCAACGGAGCGCGATGCGATTCCAGCTTGCCGCGCACCTGCACCCGGCAAGCGGGACGGTCGGCGTGCGGACGGCCCGGGCGCTGCAAGCGTGGGTCGAGGGCCGGCGCAGGATCGCCGCCGCGGGGCTCGTGTTCCCGCTGCGGCCGATCGGCCGGGTCCTCCCACCGAGCCACTGGACGCTCGATCAGGGGGTCGACATCGGCACCGTAGGAGACGCGTGCGGCCCGCGCGTGATCGAGGTCGCGATCGCCCCCGGCACGATCGTCGCCGAGGGCATCAGCGGCTTCGGCCCCGACGCGCCGATCCTGAAGGTCAGCAGCGGTCCGCTCCGCGGGCGCTACGTGTATTACGGACACGCGCGCCCCGCGCTCGTGCCGGTCGGCGCGCACGTGTCCGCGGGACAGGACATCGCCGAAGTCGGCTGCGGAATCGTCGGGATCTCCAACTCGCCCCATCTGGAGATCGGCATCAGCACGCCCGCTGGTCCCCCGTGCTGCCCTGGGCAGCTCGAGACCGCGGCCGAGATGTACCGCATCGTGCGAGAGCTGTACAACGCTTCCTGACAGTATGCGGCCCCGGCGGCGGTCAACCATTCCAGCACTCACGGCGAAGCCGATAAGCGAGGGCTGGATTCTCGACCTCGCACCGAGAGACGGACCTGGCGCAACGCAGCACCCGCACCGTGAGAGACAATGCGGCTTCAACGTCGTCTTTTCGGGAGCGAGGAACCGGTCCGACGGTCCTTGACCGGGCGGTCACACCGCTCTGCTGGTGAGACCCGCGAAGCGAACGTTTGTTGCTGCGCGGCCTCCGCACTGCAGCTTGACGTGTGCTGAACTCACGCCATGCGAGTTGCGCGCTGGACGGCCCTGACCGCCGCGACGATGGGGCTTGCGGCCTGTGGCTCGGGCACGTCCTCTGGCAGTGCCGACCCGAACGGCGCAGCGGCCGTGGGACTGCAGTCCCACCCGCAGTCGATCCAGCCGACGGCGGGCGCCGCACCGCAGGCGTATGCCGACGCAGGCGGGACGCCGGTCGGCGATCCCAACGCACACGCACCCTCGCTCGCGGAGGTGAGACGGGAGCTGAGGGCCGAGCAGAAACTCGCCCGGGAGCTCAACTCGCTCGCCGCCGGGCAAGGCTTCGTCTTCCCACTCCAGCCGCTCTCGGTGGTCGAGCCGCCCAGCAGCTGGTCACCTGACCAGGGTGTCGACATCTCGACGGCGGGGCGTGCGTGCGGGCCGAAAACGGCCGAGGTGGCGGTAACGAACGGCGTGATCGTGCAGGAGGGGATCTCCGGATTCGGGCCTGATGCCCCCGTGCTGCGAGTGGCGGGAGGGCCGCTCAACGGCCGCTACATCTACTACGGTCATGCTGCGCCTGCGCTCGTACCGGTCGGATCCGCCGTCCGGGCCGGCCAGCCAATCGCCGAGGTGGGGTGCGGAATCGTCGGGATCTCGACCGGACCGCATCTGGAGATCGGAATTAGCGCAGTAAACGGGCCAACGTGCTGTCCGGGCAACCAGGTGACCTCACCGGCGATGCTCAACCTACTGGACCGCCTCTACAACGCCTCGATCCGACGGGGATAGCGGCAGCGCATCGGACGACGGCACCTCGAGGCGCACCGGCAGGTAGGACTTGCGTTTGACGCGACGACTGGCATCCGCACAACCGGAGGACATGGCCACGATCCGCGCGGACAGCTGCGCGCTCGCTTTCGTTTGGCGGCGGCACACCCGGGAGCCCTGAGTTTCGCCGTGAGCGGGGCAGCAAACGCGGAGCCAACGCGCTCGTTCGTCACGGAGCTGCATAGGTAGACGCGTGCGGCTACTCGCTCCGCCAAGAGGGTCGCTTCGCTCGCCGGTGGCGCGAAACGAGCGTCGGCCGGCCAGGAAGCTCACTTCTCGTTCCACGAGCGACGAGCCGCCTCGGCGGCCGGATTGGCGGCTTCAGCTGGCGCCGTCGCTGTTGGCGACTTGCTGCACCATGATCGGCTCGTTGGCATCACGCTCGTAGTGTTTGCACTCCGGTCTACATGAGGAGGAATCACCGAACATGACCGCTTTCCCGCTCACCGGCGGCTGCAACTGCGGCGCCGTCCGGTTCGAGGTGGCTGCGCCGATCCCAATCGCGAGCTACTGCCACTGCAAACGCTGCCAGCGTCGCAGCGGCGCCGGGGCGTCGGCGAGCGCACATCCTGCGGAGGGCGCTTTCCGGATCGTCGCTGGCGAAGACAGCTTGCGCGTGTGGAACCCCGATGTTGGAGGCGAGAAGTGCTTCTGCGGCGAGTGCGGCTCATCGCTCTTCGGCCGTAATCTCGCGCACCCCGACCCGATCGGGATCCGCATGGGTACCTTCGACCGAGATCCAGGCGTCCGACCGAGCGTCCGTCAGTTCGTGCGCTACGCCGCGGCGTGGGAGCCGATCCCCGAAGACGGCTTGCCACGCTATCCCGAGAGCCGTCACGCCAAGAGCTGACCCGGAGCCGACAGGACCGAAGCACGACTGCCGCGCTACACCTTTAGCAACCAACTCGCCAGTGGCACGCACGAGAGCAGCAGCGTTCGCTTCTCCTTCGGCCTCGCGCGGTTCGAGAGCAGCAGTCCTGGACAACGTAACCGCAACGGCGACGGAGCGGGATTCTTGTTGCGCACAGGCGCTCGTAGCACGATCACGTTCGAGCGTCCGGTCCGGCGGGGGTGCGGCAACATCGGGGCGGTGCGCAAGCAGTATCGCTTCTGGCCTGCCCGCCACTGCGGGGCCCGACGTTCGCGCGTTTTATCCGCCAGCCCCCGCGAAGAGGTGGAGGGGACGACTTAGCCGACGCCTCGTTGAAGGATCCACCGGCGCCCGGCGGCGGGAGCGCCCGCCGACCGATCCTAAGGGCCGGCAGATTCGCTTGCGTCGCATTTTGGGCGTTCGTAAGGCTTCGGACTGACAGGGGCAATTCGGACGCCGCGATCGGCATCAATTAGTCACGGCGCGCTAGCTGACTTTGATTATGCGGGCTTTGGACGGGACCCCGGCGCCGTCGACGAGGAACAGCATGTACGCGCCGGGCGGGGCGATCTTGGCGTTGGGCGGTAGCTTGACGGTCAGCTTGCCCGCGGTCCTGCCGGCGATTTTCAGGCCGACGTAGCGCTGGTCCATGTTGAAGTTGTGGGTGACCGCGCCGGCGCGGATCGCTGCGACCCGCGTGATCTTGCGGGCCGTGGGGCAGCCGATCGTGATGTTGTGCCCGTATCTGCCCGCAGCCGGCGCCGAGGAGATCTGTGGCCGCGGTCCGAAGAACAGATACGGAGGCGAGAACAGTTCGAGCCGGTGCTCGAAGTACTTGTATGGATCGCGCTGGAACTGCCCATCCTTGCCGCCGCGCATCACGCGCCCATCTGCAAGCAGGAGCGCGGTCGAGTGGTAGAGGTGCGCGCAGTTGATCGGCGCGAGCTCGGTCCACGTATCGGTGTCCGGGTCATACAGCTCGGTAGGCAGGACGGGATCGACCGCCACGTCGGATTTACCCGTCGCGCTGCCGCCGACGACGAGCACTTTGCCGTCTGGGAGCAGCACGCTGTCGCACAGGACGCGGCGGTGGTGCATCGCGGCGACGTCTTTCCAACCTGGCCTGGCCGCGGCGAGGTCGAGCAGTTCGACGGTGTTGGTCGACGGATCGTCATTGTGCCCGCCGTGGAGGAAGACCTCGCGGTCAACCCCGCCGCCGCCGATCGCCATCACCCGCACCCGATAGTCGTCTTCGGGCAGCAGCGGCAACATCACGGCGGTGCCCTGGCCGGGGTAGGTGCGCGACTCCTTGCGCTTGGCTTTCAGCACCTTCCTGTCCCAGTGCCCAGGAGTGCCGGGATGCCAGAACCGGGTCGAGTTGCGGCTGTGTACCATCAATCGGCCGTCGGGCAGCACGAAGTTCCATGGGTACAGGTCGATCTCCTGATGGCCTGGCGGGAAGTTGGTCGAGAACGGCGAGGGCGTCGGCTCCTCGGCCGACAGGCGATGCCCAGCGGGCTTGCTGACGTCGAACACCTGGACGGTCGCGTTGACGGGGTTCTTCGCGGTGACCGGCCCGGTGTGCTGCGAGCCCGACATCACGGCCGCGCGGCCGTCGGGGAGCACCGTCACCGTCGGATACCAGCGCCCGTGTTGCATGTCGTCGTGGTGCTCGATCGTGACGGTCGCTGGGTCGAACAGATGGATCGTCTTGATCTCGTCTCCGTGTCCGCCCATGATCACCACTCGGCCGTCGGGCAGCAGCGCGTGACCGGAGCAGAAAAGGTGGTGCTTGGTCGCCGGGATCGCGGTCTGCCCGTTCGCGGGGTCGATCACGAACGATCCCGGGTCTGGTCCCATGCCACCGTCGCCAAAGCCAAAGCAAAACGCGCGGCCGGTCGCCAGCGTCGAGACATGGATCGCCGAGGGGCCATCTGGTTTGAAGGCCACCTCGCAGCGACCGAAAATCGCCGGATCAAGCGACGGTTGCCGCCAGGCCTCGGTCGGGCCGTGCCAGTGCCAGCCGCCGCCGGCGGGCTCGGCAGCGTAGTGATCAAGCCCGTGGTCAAGCCGCGCGACGACCTCGAGATTGCCCGCGCCGAAGTTCCCCTGGATCAAGCCGATCGCACGTACCGCTCCGGTACCGAACGCGGTAGGCCCCGTCCACCGCCCGTTCGTGCCGCGACTCCAGTGACCAAGCCCTCCTGCCGCGAGCGGCGCGACCACCTGGAAAGTGCCGTCCTTCGCTTGGACGAAGCCGGGCTGACCTGAGACCGTACCGCCGTCGATCGCCGTCGGGCCGTGCCACGTGTCAGCCTGGTCACGCCAAAAATGGACCAGGTGAGATCCCCGCACGGCGATCACCTCGAGGTGCCCATTGTCGTTCTGAATCAGCGCCGCGGCGCTGAACGTGCCGTGACCGAAGCCAGTGGGGCCATGCCACGGCCGGGCGGCGATCCCGTTGTCGCGCCACCAGTGCGCGAGCGCGCCGGTCGTGAGCGGCGCCACGACCTGGAAGTTGCCGTGAATCCCGACGCTCTGCACAAACCCGGGCGCACCGGCGGCGACAGCGCCACCAGGCAGCTCATCAGAAGCACCCCAGCGGGGGCGTATCACGCCGTGCACGTTGACGTGTCCACGGGCGGCCAAGCGCAGATGGTTCCCTTCACGCCGCAGCGACGCCAGCTCTCCTGGGTGAAGCGTGTCCTCGATCACCATCACCGCGCTGACGTCACCCTCGCTGCCCATCGCCAGCTCAGGTCCATGCCACGGGTGAGCAGCTACGTCGTTGTTGCGCCAAAAATGCCAGAAGCCGCCGCCGAGGCGCGGCCCCACCACCTCAAAGTTCCCCCGCTGCCCAACAGATCCCTGCACCAACAGACCACCACTACGTGACATCCCCCCACCCTCCTGACTCGCTGCCACGCCCACCGTACACCCGCCGAGCGGCTCGAGGCACGATTTTTACGAGCACGCGACGCGTCGGGCTGATCGCCGACGAGCAGGCGCGCCCGCAGCGCCTGTTCTTGACGGGTAGGCCAGGACCTCAAAACCCCGACTTGTTAGCCGGCGGCGAGCAAGCACCTGACCGAGTCTGACTGCCCCTCGTCTGAGAAAGCGGTGTCTCGTCGCGGCGCGGCGTCAGTGCCGCAGATCCGAGCGAGCACCTCACTGGGCCGAGATAGGTGACTGTGTCGCAGAAGAGCGGCGGCTGCGCCCGTTGCTGAGAGCCCACCGCTCACTGCGGCGGCAGTGACGTCGTTCGCGAGCGCCCGCTGCTGCTCTACCCTCACCGGAGGAGGGTTTGACCGCGGACCGAAATCAGACCGGCTGGCCGCGTGGGTGGCACCATGGCGCGGGCCGCCGCGCTCGCGGTACCGGTTGGCCGAGCATGATCTGGATCCTGTGCCGCTGTCCGCGCCGGCTGCGCAGCGTGAGGGTGTAGCGCCCGCGCCGAAGCGGCCGCCGGTCGCTCATCAATAAGCGGCGAGCCGCCGGCGGCGGCCGGCACGTTGGCGCCGGTCGCGTACACGACGCCGCGTCAAGAAAGCGTCGCGTGCACCGTTTTGCCGGCGGTCGTGAACTTGACCGTGCCCGACACCAGCCTGCCATTGCACTTCTTCACCTTGCGATCGTGGCCCGTGACCGTCTTGCAGGTGATCAGCTCGACCTTCCCCGCCGGCCCCTTGGGACCCTGCGGTCCGGTCGCGCCGGTCGCCCCCGTCGGCGCTTGCGGCAGCGATCCGCCCGTACCCCGACGACACCGTCGCCGGAGCGGTCGGCGCATTCGTCAGCAGCGTCAGCTTCGATGAACTGGCTCCCGGCGCATCCGAGCCCGACGTCGACAAGGCGGTCGAGGTCGTGCGGGTGCTGACGCGCGCGCAGCCGTCTACGCGACGATCGTGAAGGTCAGCCGCTGCGGCTTCGACCGGCCGGCGGTATTGGTGGCGATGATCGTGACGGTGTAGCGGCCCGGCGCGAGTCGCTTCGTGGGCGACAGCCGCCCGAAGAAGTGGAGCTTGTCCATGCCAGCGTGGGCGAACCGGTGAAGCGAGCCCGCTTTGAGCGTTCGCTGACAGCGGGGCTTGTGCCGGTTCTTGCGCGTCTGCGCGACGCATTTGCCGCGTGACACCCTGCGGCCGCGGAGCAGCCGGGTGAACGTCAGCGTCACGGCGGCACGTTCGTTCAGCGAGAACGAGAACACCGTGCCGATCGGGGGCTTTCGCTTCGACGTGATGTACGCGAGCCGGTTGCCGCGGCGCCAGCGCGGGTGCGACTGCGACACGGCGCTGATCGCCGGTCCAGCGACCTTGGCGAAGGTGGCGGCCACGATCCGGTCAGCACTCATCGTCACCGCGCAGGCGCCGGTGCCCGTGCACGCGCCGCTCCAGCCGGTGAACAGCGAGCCCGCCGCCGGCGTCGCTGTGAGCGTCAGCGTCGTCCCGGCGCCGTAGCTGCCCGAGCAGGTCCCGGGACAGGCGATGCCGGTGGCGGCGATCGCGCCCTTGCCGGTGCCGGCCACGGTGACCGTCAGCAGGTGACAGGCCTCGGTCGGCGCGGATTGGCTCGCGCACGCAGGCCGCACCTCGAACGCGCCGATGTCCGAGCCGTCGCCGCCGGCGGCGTTCGCGACCCCGGAGAAATCCAACGGACGGCGATCGCCGCGCTGGTCGGCCGTCAGCCCGAACGCGGACCCGACGTCGATCACCGGGCTCCCGGACCCGGGCGCCATCGTCGGCGTCGGCCCGCCGTTGCGCTTCAGCGAGCCGAGCCGCGGATCGGCGGTCAGCAGCGACGCGGACGACGTGATCGTGCCGCTCTCCTGGGTCGTCATCGTGCGGACGAGGTCGAACTGGGCGACGTTCGCGCTCGCGCTGGAACCGGTCGGCGTGGTGATGCCGTAGCTGCTCATGTCCGAGGCGAGGTCGTGAGCCGCGCCGATCCCGTTCGCGACGATCGTGTCGCGCAGCGTCTCCTGCGCAGTGCGCACCAGGTGGCCGTCGTACTCGAGGTTGTAGATCTGGGAGGCGAAGTACGCGCCCGTGTTCGAGGCGAACGTCGAGGCCGTCGCCGTCAGCGTTCCGTTGAGGTTGAACACGGCCCCCCCGATGCCCTTGCCGGGGTCGGGAATCGTGGGCGTGCCCGGGGCTCCGCCGATCGCGCTGTTGCCCGCGAGCGTCGAGTTCGTGATCGTGACCGACCCCTGCACGCTGAAGATCGCTCCGCCCATCCCGGCGCCGCCGCCGGCAGTAGTTGAGGTAGCGCTGCCGCCGCCGAACCCGGGCGTGCCGCCCGGGGCCCCGCCGCCGCCGAAGCCGCCGGAGCCGCCGCCCGAGCCGCCGCCGTCGACGGCCTCGCCCCCGCCGCCGCCGAAGCCACCGCCGCCCGCCGGCGCGGTTCCGCCGGTCGCTCCGCCTTGCCCTCCGCCCCCTCCGACGCCGCCGCCGCCGCCGACGTTGCTCTGGCTGCCGCCGACGCCGCCGTCTCCGAAGCCGCCGCCCTTCTGGCCGGCGTCATTGGTGACAAACGCTCCACCACCACCGCCACCGTCGCCCCCGGTGCCGCCGCCCGAGCCACCCGCGCCGCCGAGCCCGGTCATCGGTCCACCGCCGTTGCCCGCGGCGCTGGACGCGGCGGTGAATCCGCTCTCGCCCTCGGCCAAGCCCGCGCCGCCGCCGCCACCGGTCCCGAAGCTGCCAGTGCCGCCGGTGCCGCAAAAGAAACTGGAGCAACCGAAGTCCGTGACCGGGGTCGGCCCGAAGGCGCCGCCGAGCCCGTCGAAGGACTCGGTGCCGATGCCGCCGCCGCCCGGACCCGCGATCCCGTCCGCCATCACCGACGACCCACCCTGCGCGGTGTTGCCGGTCAGCGTGCTGTTCTCGATCAGGACGGTCCCCTGGTTGAAGATCGCCCCGCCCATACCCGCGCCGCCACCGCCGCCATCGGAGTCGCCGCCCTTGGCGAGGCCGCCGGTCAGGGTCACGTCTTGGAGCGTCAACACGCCGGCGCCGGGCGAGACGTAGTTCTTGGTCGTTGCGCTGGCCGGATCGGCGCCGACGAAGAACAGCCGGAACGGCGGCGTCCCCGCCGCCTGGCTGCGGGCGATCGTCGCGCCGTTGCCGGCGATCGTGATGTTGCTAGTGATCGCGGGCAGCCCGTCGGGGCCATACCAGTAGTTGTTGGGCGCGGTCAGCGTGTACGTGCAACTGGCGCCCAGCTGGACGACGTTCGACCCGCCCGTCAGGTTCGCGAAACCGATCGCCAGGACGAGCGAATGCGGATCACCGGTGGTTCCGGTGCACGTTGTCGTGAAGGTCTCCGCTCGCGCTGACGCGACCGCGACGAGTGGGCTTAGGCCGAGCGCGACCCATGAAGCTCGCCTCGCGATCCCGATGCCCGCGCCAACCCTTAACCGGCCCCACATTCCTGCGATCACAACCCCCAGATCGTGCCCTGTTGTGGGGAAGGTATCCGATCTGAGGGTGGGTGTGGATTTGTGGCATCGCCACGCACTCAGCGTGAACAACGCGCGGCGCCGCTAACAACGGCTTGCTCAGTGTGCTTTGACGATCTGCGCGACGCGCTGGTGGCTGAGTCCGGCGATCTTGCTGATCTCGCGCAGCGTGACGCCCGCAGCGACGGACTCGCGGATCGCGGCGTCGCGTCCGCTTCATCTGCTCGTGCGCCGTCCGTGGGTTCATGACGAGGCCCTGCCTGGACCACGCCTCGGTATCGGTTGTCATTCAAGCACCCACGAATACGCTGCGGCTTCGGGATGGTCGCGGTCATCGAGCGCTCAAGCGGACGACTCGTCGGCCAGGCCGGCGCTGCCAGGCGTAGAGCGCGTGGAGATACAGGGGAACACCGTCTGGTCTGTCGATGCCGTTGTTAGCACCCGGATCGAGTAGAGGGGGTTCTCTCCACGCGTCAAAGAGACGCGACCCGGCCGCATTCGGACTACTGCTCGGTGCGCTCCGGAAACCGATCGCGCCCAGATGAAGGGCTCTGAGACGCCACCAAAGGACGAGAGGGAACAGCGCGCGGCGGCTGATGCCCGATATGTGCGTAGGCATGGTCGCGGCTGTCGACGATGGTGACGCGGCCAGCACGGCTCGCGCACCCGCCTGGAAGCACGCGCTCGCGAGCCTCATCAGCGCACGCACGACAGTTCCGCGTTACGAACGACGGGCACCGCTCGAGGCGTCTGGCGCACGGTCGTTCGCTTCTCCTTCGGCTTCGCGGGGCTCGAAAAAAGCAGCAGTCCTCACCTCGTGGCTGCAGCGGCGACGGCGCGAAAGCCGAGCCGGTCGGGAGCGACGGCGCGGACGGCCGCGCCCGTGTTTAGGTGGCGGGTACGCTTTCGCGGGCGATCGATTGACTTCCGCCGAGAGTCCTGCAGCGCGCGGCTGTGGCCCGGGCGGCCCGGTTGCCGCCCCCCCTGCGCGGGCCAGCGGGCTGGGGCCCCGCCTGGCTCATCCGGTTTTGCTGTCGTCCGGCTGGTAGGAGAGGACGACGACGCCGCTCGGCAGTGGGGTCGCGGCGATGAACTTCAGCGTGGGCGTCTGCCCGTTGCCATTACCGGCCGCTCGCCCGGTGAGTAGTAGTGGGTGAACCGCCAATCTGATTTCGTCGAGGAGGTGGTGCTCGAGCAGGGTTTGGCTGAGTCGCCCGTGCCCGTACATGATGAGGTCACGGCCGTCCTGTTGCTTGAGCTCGTTCACGGCGGCCACGGGGTCGTCGGCGATGATCGTGGAGTTGTTCCAGTCCGCGCGCTCCAGGGTGGAGGAGAACACGTACTTGCGGATCGAGTTGATCGCGTCGGCGTACGGGCTGTCGGCTGGCGGGGCCGCGGTGAAGTACTCGTAGGTGCCTCGTCCCATCAGCATCCCGTCGCTGGCTTGCAACTGTTCCAGGGCTGCTTGCTGGGCGTTTTCGTTGAAGTAACCCATCGCCCAGCCGCGCGGGTCCTCAGTGACGCCGTCGAGCGAGACGAAGGTTGACTGGACCGGCTGCTGCGGAGTCGAAGCTTGGTCGGTACCCCCGCGTTGCGGGGGGTGTTGTTCGCGCCGCCACGATTCGCGCCAACGCGTCAGCCGGCTCCGGGAGGTGCATCAACAGCGCCCGGCAGTGAACGAGGTCGAAATCGGGCTCGAGTTCCAGATCGCGGATGTCCAGCTCGCGCACGTCGACGTTGTCGGGCTGCCCCGTCAAAAAGCGCGCGTCGATGTCGGCGGCGACCACGGATCCGGTCGGGCCGACCTTCTCTGACAGCCAACGGGCAATCGAACCGCGCCCGGCGCCGACCTCAAGACATCGCCAGCCGCCTCTGACACGGAGGTCCCCAAGCCGGCGGATCGTCCGACGGTCAAAGCGCCGCTCAAGAAGGGCTAGCCGCCCTTCCTCGGTCGCCGGGTCAACCCCGGCCAGCACGTATCTATTCTCGACCGTCACCCTGCAGCCCTGTGCTCTTTACACGTGCGAGCCTAACGTCTGGTAGGTAATATACCTAGCACGCTGACCTATGGGAGCGCGCTAGCTCGCCGCTCTGGTGAGCTCGCACCGCTGGCAGTGGCCCTCGGCCAGTCGCAGCGGGATGCTCGCCCAACGAATCCCGGGGCACGCCCCGGGCGCCACGGAATCACAAGCACAGGTGCGCGGTCGACTCGTGGCCCTGACGTCAAACTTCTGTTTCGGGTGCTCGGCGTCCGGAAGCGAGCCGATGGATCGTGGCCGCAGTGGCGACGAAGCGGGCGTCCCGCTGAAACTTCGGGCGTGCTGGTAGCGAATGTCGCTCGGACCAGGGGCGACGCTGCTCCAGTGAGCCCGACTTGACACCGGTTGGCCTCACCGCGGCGACGGTTCAGGAAGCCCAGTTCAAGACGTTGGACGCGCCCCAAGCGCGCGCCCCGGCGGACCTCCAGGCGCGCCGCGGTTGAACGCCAAGGCGCGCTGGCCTAGGCTAACCCTGCCAACGAGCGAGGAGGATCTGATGAGCGACGTCACCACCGCTCCAGTTCTGGGGGTCGCGCGAGCCTTTTTCGACGCCTGCGAGACAGGCAAGGGCTGGGAAGCATGCCAGCAGTTCTGCACTCCCGAAGCCACTTTCTCGGCACAAGCCGAGCCTCTCGAGGATGTGCACACCTTGGAGCAGTACACCGATTGGATGAAGGGTCTCCTGACTCTGCTCCCAGACGGCCGCTACGAGCTGAAGTCGTTCGCGGCCGATGAGGAGCGAAATAACGTGATCGCGTATGCGGTGTTCTCAGGCACCCACACCGGCGAAGGCGGCCCCGTCCCACCGACCGGGAAGAGCGCTAATGCGGACTACGTCTACGTGATGGACTTCCAGGGCGACCGGATCCGGCATATGACCAAGATTTGGCATTCCGGGATCACCCTGCGGCAACTGGGCTGGGCCTAAGTGGTCGCTCTCGTAAATACGATCACGTATTAGACGTCCGGTTCTGGGCCTAGCTTCTGTGGCATCCTATCCCGCTGGAGTGGGAGTGTTGATGCCCAGGCACAGTCCTTATCTGATCGAGCTCAGTGACGAGGAGCGCAGCGTGTTGGAGTCTATGGCGCGCTCATATACGTTGCCGTATTGGCAAGTGGTGCGTGCCCAGATGGTGCTTCTCGCCGCGCAAGGGTTACGTAACGACCAGATCGCTGAGCGGTGCAACTGTCGCCGCGAGGTCGTCTCGCAGTGGCGCAAGCGGTTCTTCGAGACGCGCCTGAGCGGCCTGGAAGATCTGCCGCGGCGGGGCCGGCCCCCGACTTTTCCCCCCTCACGTACGGGCTGAGGTCATCGCGATGGCCTGCGAGCTGCCCGTCGACAGCGGCGTGCCGCTCTCGCGCTGGTCCTCGTCAGAGCTGGCGCGCGAGGCGATCACGCGCGGGATCGTCGAGCAGATCTCGGGCGTGACCGTCTGGCGGTGGCTGTCGGAGGACGCGATCAAGCCGTGGCAGCACCGCTCCTGGATCTTCCCGCGCGACCCGCTGTTCGCACAACGCGCCGGGCCGATCCTCGACCTCTACGCCGGCACCTGGCAGGGCGAGCGCCTGCACCCCGGCGACTACGTCGTCTGCGCCGACGAGAAGCCCTCGATCCAAGCGCGCAAGCGCAAGCACCAGACCCGTCCCGCCCGCCGCGGCGAGGGCCAGAAAGTCGAGCACGAGTACGAACGCAAAGGCGCGCTCTGCTACCTCGCGGCCTGGGACGCCAGGCGCGCGAAGATCTTCGACCGCTGCGCCCCCAAAGACGGCATCGAGCCGTTCGATCAGCTCGTCGACCAGTTCATGTCCCAACACCCCTACCGACGCGCACAGCGCGTCTTCCTGGTCATCGACAACGGCTCAGCTCACCGCGGCAAACGCTCGATCGACCGCCTCCAAGGCACGTGGCCGAACATGACAGTCGTGCACACCCCGATCCACGCCTCGTGGGTCAACCAAGCCGAGATCTACTTCTCCGTCGTGCAACGCAAAGTCGTCACCCCCAACGACTTCGCCGACCTCGACACCCTCGAGCAACAGCTACTCGCGTTCGGCCGCCGCTACGAGCAGATCGCCGCGCCGTTCCAATGGAAGTTCACCCGCGAGGACCTCCACAAGCTCCTCGCCAAGACCGACGCCCAACCCACCTCCCTCGCCGCCTGACCCCTCAGGCGATACGTGCGCGAACTTCCGAGCCAGACCACTGATATGGAGGAGCGTTTGTCAACCTGGCTCGTCGGTGGATGTGTTGTTGGTCGCGGCTGGGGCGCTGTCGGGGCGGCACGAGCGGAAGGTCCAGTGTGGTCGACTGCGGGATCAGACTGATATTCGAGGGCTGTTCCTCAAGACCCGGTGTTCGTCGCGGCTCGCCGTCTAAGAGCGGGCGCGGCCGGACGAGCCGGCTGCCCATAGTGCTCTCGCGAGCCTCGCGCGATGGTGATGGGCCTTCCTGTGTGCTCGTGCTCGCCCCGGCAGCGTCCCGGGCGCGATCTTGGGTACAGCGATCAGTCAAGGGTGGCGGCCTCCCAGAGGAACGCGGCGAGCTCGCGGGAGACGGCGATCGCGACGACGCCGGCGGGCTTGTGCCGCTGATGGCGCAGGTGCTGCCAGCGGGCATGCAGTCGGCGCTGGGCGCGCCAGGCGATGGCGATGATCCGTGGGTCCTGCCCTGCTTGGCGGCGGGCGAGCACGTCGCCTGTGCGGGGTGGGTAGCGGTAGTGGTGGGCGGCCTCGACCAGCAGCCGGCGGGCGTGACCGGGGCCGGCCTTGGTGATTGACCCCAGCCGGCGCTTGGTATCAGAGGTCCGCTCGGAGGGCACGATCCCGAGGAACCCCGACAGCAGCGTCGGCTTCGGGAACCGGGCGAAGTCGCCGACCTCGGCGGCGACGCCAGCGGCCGAGAGCGTGTCGATCCCGCGGAAGCACCGCAGCCGGGCGATCACGTAGGCGTGCGAGTACTCGGGGATCTGCTGCTCGAGCGTGGCGATCAGTGTCTGGCGGCGGCCGATCAGCATCTCGACCGCGGCGAGGTAGTCGACAAAGCACGCCTGCGAGCAGGCGTCCTCGAGGCTGAGCTTGCCAAGCCAGCGCATGTGCATGCCCGTCCAGTTGCCGCCTTCGTAGCGGTGCCCGCGCCTGAGCAGGAACTTCCCGAGCCGATGCCGGGCGCGCATCAGATCACCGCGGATGTCCTCGATGCACCGCACCAGATCGCGGAAGTGCTCGTCCTCGACCGTCGGCACGAACGCGAAGCTCAGCTCGCCGGCGGCCAGCAACCGGACCAGCCGGATCGCGTCACGGCGGTCGGTCTTGACCCGGTCGCCGGACCCCTTCGGGATCGACCCCGGCGCGACGACGCGCACGTCGATCCCCTGCTCGCGCCCGGCACGCGCGAGCCCGAACCCCGTCGGCCCCGCCTCATACACCGCCACCACCCCGGGCCCCAAGCGCTCCAGCACGCCGACGACCTCCAGCGGCGCCATCCGCAGCACGCTCACCGCCAGCTCGCCGCTGTCCAGGTGCAGGATCGCCGCGTGCGTCTGGCGCGCGTGCACATCAAGACCGACAAGGCGCGTAGCCTTTGCCGTCATGGTCGGCTCCTCTCGCATGTAGTTGTGGACCGCCGCGCGAGGGCCAACTCGCGAGGCTCTACAACGTCCCCAACGCAACGGGAGGGGACCGACCAGCTTCTACCAGACGCACCGGATGTCACCCTCCATAGGGTCTAAGACAGGTGATCGATTCGCCTTAGGACCGGCCCCCGAATCGAGCACCTACAGAGGTCGGTGTTCACCCGAATCAGGGCCGTGGCACCGGCTGTGGCGGGTTGATCGAGATCCGAGCGCCCGAGGACCGCGCAGCGCCGAGCGCGAGCTTCTCATTTCACGAACGACGCGCATCGTCGCGGCCGCCGCCGGGTCAGACGACGGCGACCGCTTCAGGACTACGAGCTCCCGAAGCAGGACCTAGGTGTATCGCAGCCGGGTCGGCGACTGAGCAGAAGTCCGATCGGCACGCGCCAAGACTCCTGGTGCTCGATCCAAGCGGCTCTGCAACCCGGAGTCGTCTTGGCACCCCCGGGATGAATTACGCCCGCCCTAGTTGTTGTTCTGGCCCTGGTTGTTGTTGTTGCCCTGGCTGTTGTCGTTCTGGCGTGGCGCTAGGTTCGCCGACTCGCTCAGGTCAACGGTTGGGATCGAAAAGGGCAGTTCGACCGTGTCGCCGTTGCTCGGATCAGGGACGTCCCCGTCGGCGATAACACCACCGCCGCTGGCAACAGAGAAAAAGCAGTTGGAAAGCCCGAACGAGTCGGACCAGAGCCCAAGAATGTCGCCTGCGCGAACCGGAATGTTGGCATGGAACGTCTCAAGTCCCGTTCCGGCCAGCGTGACCAGGCCAGTCTTGCCCACCACCGTGTAGGCACTACCCGACACTGGGCGCAGGGCCAGGAAATCTTCGCGGGGGGGCGGCCCCGGGTTGCCAAACGGGGACATGTTGAACACCGAAAAGCTCGTGATCGTTCCACGTGCCGGCACCACGTAGTTCGTGTCGGCGAACGTCGACCCAGCGACCCCCGGAAGTCCGAGTGGCTCGCATAGTGCGGTGCCTCCCGTCTGGCCGACCGTCGTGTCCGCCTGCGCCGACCCGACCGGCAACGCCAGGAGTATCAAGCCGACGAAAAGCAACGCGCGCCGCACACGCGCTGAGAAAAATCCCGACCACTACGCCTCCCTTGGGTCGTTCCACCAACCGGCGCGCCCAACGCGCCCAACCAGCCCCATCCCTAGGGAGCCAACCGTAACACCAGTATCGACAGGCGTCCACGGCGAGCCGGACCTCCGCTCGGTCTACACGGGGCACTGAGACGCCCGACCCGCCGAGGCTTCCCCGTTCACGAAGCTGGGGGCGTCTCGACCACGGCGGTAGCGGCGATCAGACTTCCGCTTCGGCCTGACGAACAGCGAGAGGGGCAGCATCGCGACCAGACCCGTGTCGGCGACGTTGGAGTAGCGAGTTCTCAGTGCTGCGAGCTTCTGCTTTGACCCGATCGTTGAGGCGAGGCTGCTAGCACTCCGACTGGCGCGTGCTCGGATTCCGCGCATACCAGGGCTCCGTCCGGCACAGCCCCTAGCCACGCGGCAGGCCGATTGCAGGTCTCTCGAATGCGGGCCTCTCAGATCGAGCGTGCATGATTGCTATGCGCCAAGATGGCGGCGCGCGGGATCCGGCGGACGTAGCCGCTCCTGTCGCCGAGCAGCCGCGATTGTGTAGTGAGATGGGGCCGTATGAGGGGACTGCTCGCCGGGATGCGGCTCGCGAGGAGTTGCCGATCGCTTCAGGCGGCGAGGTTGAACGGCGGGTAGCGATCGGTGAGCAGGCAGACGTAGGCCTCCACTCGAAGCGCGTAGCGGTAGGCGCTGACGAGAAAGTCGCGGATTCCTCGGGTACTCCCCGGTGAGGAGCACGACAAAGAATCCAGCGATGATCCCCAGGCACGCCGCGATGAATAGTCCGGCGAGCACGAAGTATTGGGGGATCGCGAGGAACCATTTATACAGCGGCTTCCAGCGCTCGAGCTGCTCGGGGTAGGCCAGGCGCAGTGAAGTGTGGGGCTCTTGGCCGTCGTCCTCGGAGGAGAGTGTAGAAGTCGAACGGCGGGTAGTCCTCGTGCATGAACAGGGCGTAGGTCATGGCCCGCCACTCGTAGCGGTAGGTCATGACGATGAGGTCGAACAGCGGCCGCGGGATCTGTTCCGTGAAAAGACGGTTATGAGGCTGATCAGAGTCAGGGTCCCCCTCAGGGAGGGCGACGCCGAGGCGATCATCAGGTGTGGGATCCCGAGTAGCCATTGGACTGGAGGGCGCCATCGGGTGATGTGAAGGTCGGCGTGGAACTCAATCTGGACGGGCGGGGCAGACGTTGACATGGGCTTCCTTCCTTGCGGCCGATCCGACGGATCGGCCGGGGGACCAGGGCCCCCCGGCCGCCGTTGGTGGTGGTCCGTTGGTCGTTTGTCGAGATGTTTGCGTCAGACGAGGTCGCGGGCACGCAGGCGCCAGGCGGCTGCCGCGAAGATGGTGAGTGTCCAGGCGACCATGACCGCGAGCGCGGGCCCGGGCGACAGGGCCCCGTGGGTGCCGCCGAGGACGCCGCCCGGAGAGCGGGAGTAGGCGACCTACTTTCGGGACCGCCGAGAAGACGGCGGGCTCAATCGCCGCGGCGATGATGACGAGCCCGACGACGGTGACGACCTGGTTGCGTACCAGCGCGCCGACGCAGACGCCGAGGGGGCCGAGCAGGGCAGCGACGGCCAGGTTGCGCCACAGCACGTCGGCGATGCCGCCGGCGCCCAGCGTCGCTAGCCCGCGGCCTGACAGGACCAGCTCGCCGACGATGATGGTCGGCACCGTCACGATGATCGAGAGGGCGATGCCGGCCACGGAGTAGGAGATCGCCTTGGCGGCGAGCAGCCGCACTCGGTTGGGGGCGGCGAGCACGGAGCCTGTGATCGTGCGATGACGCCACTCGCCCGTCATCGCGATCGCACCGAGTACCACGATGATGTAGGTGATCGCGCTGTTGGTGAACAACGCGTGCGCTTTGGTTTGCTTCCCTAGGGCCGCGCCGAGGACGACGAGGATCAGCGACAGCGCCGCGGCGCAGCCGACGACCGCGGCGAAGGTGCGGGTGGTGCGGAGCTTGAGCAGCTCGGCTTGCAGGAGCGCGGTCATGACTGCACCGCCGTCAGCGCGATGAACGCCTCTTCGAGGGAGCGCGTTCGGGGGGCCAGGCCGAGCACGGCCAGCTGCTCGTCACCGGCGATTTTGCCGACCTCTTCCGGGGTGGCGCCGGAGACGTTCAGCACGTCACCGTCGCGGTCGACGCGGTGACCGCGACGCTCGAGCGCGCCGGTCAACCGGACCGGGTCCTGTGCGCGGACCGTGGTCGCGGGGCCGTCGTCGCCGCCGAGCACCTGCTCCAGGGGCCCGTGGGCGCGCAGCTCGCCGTCGGCGATCACGACGACGTCGTCGACGGACTGGGCGACCTCGGCCAGGACGTGGCTGGAGATCAGCACCGTGCGCCCGTCTGCCGCCTGCTCGCGCATCAGATCGCGCAGCCAGATGATCCCGGGCGGGTCCAGGCCGTTGTTCGGCTCGTCGAGGATCAAGACTTGCGGTTCGCCGAGCAGGGCTGCGGCGATCGCCAGCCGCTGACGCATGCCCATCGAGTAGCCCTTCACACGCCGGTCGGCGGCGTCGCTGAGCCCGACCGCGGACAGGACCTCCTCGACGCGGTGGGGGGGATGGTTTCCCGTGATCGCCAGGACGCGCAGGTGGTTTCGTGCGCTGCGACCCGGATGGAAGGAGGCGTCCTCGAGCACCGCGCCCACACGGGCGCTGGGCTCGTCGAGCTCGTCGTCGCGCAGACCGCCGAACGTGGCGGCCCCCGACGACGGCTGCACCAGCCCGAGCAGCGCGCGCAACGTCGTGCTCTTCCCGGCCCCGTTCGGTTCGAGGAACCCCGTGACGCGACCGGGCTCGATGTCGAACGAGAGGTGATTGACGGCGGCGACAGCGCCGAAGTGCTTGGAAAGATCACGGATCTCGACGGGGGCCATCGGCCCTCCGATCCGACGGCGACCGCGGCCAGGCCCGGGCTCTTCGGCTTTCCGAGCGGGGAGAACTTCTTCAAGTACGGCGTGTGTTGCGGTCATCACTGCTCCTCAGGTTGGTGCAAGTTGCCTGGGGATCAGTGTGGGACCGCCGGCTGCGCCTGTCATCGCCCGCAGGGCGCGTCTGCGCTCCTCCTCAGCGCAGATCTTTGCCGCTCGCGCGTCTGTCGAAGGACAGAGGCGCGTCTACGCGCCGGGCGTGACCAGCCCGCTCTCGTACGCGAGGACGACGGCCTGAACTGGGTCGCGTAGCCCGAGCTTGGCGAGCAGGCTGGAGACGTGGGTCTTGATCGTGCCCTCGCTGACGAACAGCTCGGCGGCCAGCTCGGCGTTGCTCTTACCGTGCGCCAGCATCCTCAGCACCTCGCGCTCGCGCTGCGTCAAGGCGTCCAGCCGCGTGCCGAGCTTCGGGCCTGACCGGCCGGCGTGCGAACTGCTCGACGATCCGCCGCGTGACCGACGGGGCGAGCAGCGCCTCGCCGGCAGTCACGACGTGCACCGCGTGCAGGAGCTCCTCGGGTGGGGCGTTCTTGAGCAAAAAGCCGCTGGCGCCCGACCGCAGCGCCTCGAACACGTACTCGTCACGCTCAAACGTGGTCAGGATCACCACACGACTGTGCAGCTCGCCGTCTTCGGTAATCCGCCGCGTGGCCTCGAGTCCGTCACCGTCGGGCATCTGGATGTCCATCAACACGATGTCGGGCCGCAAGCGCCGGGTGCTGGCCATGGCCTGCTCGCCGTTCGCCGCCTCGCCGACCACCTCGATCT